>CAYVYL010000007.1:0-40702 GCA_964455665.1 uncultured Verrucomicrobiota bacterium | reverse complement strand
TCCTGCTGCAGGAATTCCACACATTTGTCCATTTTTTCTTCGGCGGCCAATAAGATTTCGGTACTTGATTCCATCGGTTTTCTCCTTCGCTGAAATTAATGACTGACCTGTGTTCCGGCGTTTTCACCGCGGAAGACCCGCAGGATTTCACCTTCTTTAAAAAAGTTGAATACGACGATCGGGATGTCGTTTTCCATACAGAGTGAAAACGCCGCGGCGTCCATGATTTTCAGCTGCTTGCTGAGGGCGTCGGAGTAGGTGACTTTATCGAAGAGGGTGGCGGTTGGATCTTTGACCGGGTCGGCGGTGTAGATGCCGTCCACTTTGGTGGCTTTCATCAGCACGTCGGCGTTGATTTCCGAGGCGCGCAGCGCGGCGGCGCTGTCGGTGGTGAAGTAGGGGTTGCCGGTTCCGGCACCGAAAATTACCACGCGTCCTTTTTCGAGGTGGCGCATGGCTTTGCGGCGGATAAAGGGTTCGGCGACGGCGGGCATGCTGATGGCGGTCTGTACGCGGGTTTGGATGCCGTAATTTTCCAGCGCCGATTGCAGGGCGAGGGCGTTGATGACGGTGGCGAGCATGCCCATGGAGTCGCCGGTGGTGCGGTCCGTTCCGCCTTTTTCACCGGCCAGACCGCGGAAGATGTTTCCGCCGCCGATGACCACGGCGATTTCGGCGCCTTCTGAAATCAGAGCTTTAAACTGCCGGCAGATTGACGCGAGAATGTCGGGGTCGATGTTGAGGCCCTTTTCTTTGTTCTGAAGGGCTTCACCGCTGAGTTTGAGCAAAATGCGTTTGTATTTCATAATTTCCTCTCGAGTACTGCCGGTGACCATAAGGAATCGCGGTCGCAGTGTAAATTTCCAAACCTAAAAACATGGGAATGTTGGAATATGGGAATAATGGATCGTTGGGGAAGGCCTGTTTCTGAGACAACAATATTCCAGTATTCCGCTATTCCATTATTCCAACCTACTTTCTGATGCGGGCAATCAGGTCTTTGGCGGGCTGGTAGTCGGGCTGCTGCGTGAGCACAATGTCCAGCTCGCGCAGCGCCTGCGGGGTTTTGCCAAGGTGGTAGTGGTCGACCAGCGCGGCGTTGTAGCGCGCGTCCACAAAAGCGGGATTGAGTTTGACGGCCCGTGTAAAGGCCTCTCCCGCTAGCACCATTTGTCCGGAGGCGTAGTAGGCGAGTCCGAGATTGTAAAAGGCACGGTCGTAGCTGTCGTCTGCTTCGATGGCCAGAATGTATTCGTCGATGGCCACTGTTGTTTTTCCGGCGCGGTGATCGGTCAGGGCCTTCTGGAACAGCTGCTCCGCTTTTTTGCGGTCCCGTTGAGCTTGTGGGGCGAAGGAGATGCCGGGTTGTTCAGCCGGTTCTTTCAGGGCCTGAAGACGGGCGCGGGCGAAAGCGGAGAATGCGTCGACGCCGTTGGATTGGTCGAGATAGCGCTCGAACCAGAGTCCGGCCTGGGCCGGGTTCTGGAGCCAATAGTTGTAGATTGCCGCCAGATTAAACAGGGCCGGTTCATAGTTGGGATTGGACTTCACCACGTTCAGCAGTCGTTTCAATGCAGCTTGCGCGCCCTGCGTATGCAGTTCGGTCAGTGCCAGTGCGGTCTGCAGCTGGGGATCGTTCGGGGTGCGGGAGAGGGCGCGCCGCAGATTGCGGTCGGCATCCTCCCATTTCTGGTTCTGCACATAGACAATGCCGGTATAGGCCAGCGGTCGCGGATCGTCGGGCTGAAGCACAGCGGCTTCGCGGAAGGCGCGTTCGGCGCCGCCGAAATCCTTTTCTGCGCTCAACGCCACGCCGAGATTGCAGAGAACCGCAAATTGCCCGCCGTCGATTCGCAGGCTTTCGTTAAAGGCGGTTGCGGCACTTTCCGTTTCTCCCATTTCCCATAGGAGCAGGCCGAGGCGGTTGTAGGCGTCGGCGTTTGCACTGCTGCCGGTGCGGCGGCGGATTGATTTTTCGAGCAGGGAGCGCGCGCGGACATGGTTGCCCGCCTTCCATTGGCTCAGGGCCTCATAATAAAGCTTTTCACCCGGTCGACGGCCGCAGCCGAAAAACAGAACGGTGATTAGCATCGCGGGGAGCAGCAGATGAAACCAGTTTCTTTTCATGCCGACTCCTTTAGCCAGACCCGCCGGTCGCGCGGGCCGTCGAATTCACAAAAGTAGATACTCTGCCAGGTGCCGAGGCAGAGGCGCCCGGTTTCCACAATCACCTGCGCGGAGGAGCCCATCATGCTGGCTTTCACATGCGCGGCGGTGTTGCCCTCCGCGTGCCGGTAGCCGTTGGTCCATGGGACCACATCCTCAAGAACGGTCTCGAGATCGGCGGTTACGTCGGGGTCGGCGTTCTCATTAATCGTCACCCCCGCGGTGGTGTGGGGCACAAAAACCGTAACGATTCCGTCGTGCAGGTTTTTCTCCTGAACGAACGTCTGAACGGCATCGGTGATGTCGATAAAATCGGTGCGGGAATTTGTCTGGACGGTGATCTCGTTCATGCTTAGCCTAACTCTAATCATCCGCTGAACTGAAACCAGTTTAATTTAATCAAAACAGAGAGAAACCCATGAATCCGCTTTATCCCTTGCGCTTCAACCCCGTCTACAAGGACTATTTGTGGGGTGGAAGCCGCATTCCCAAAGCGTTTAACCGCGAACTGCCCGACGGCGTGTATGCCGAGTCGTGGGAAATTTCCACCCATCCGGACGGGGCGACCTCCATCGCCAACGGCCCGCTGGCCGGCAAAACCCTCAGTGATCTTCTGCCGGAATACAAAACCGAACTGCTTGGAACCCATGTAAAGGGCGACGATTTTCCACTGCTCATCAAGCTGATCGATGCGCGTGACAAGCTCAGTGTGCAGGTGCATCCCAACGACGACAACGCCGCCGCGGTCGAAGGCGAACCCAAAACCGAAATGTGGTACTTCCTCGAAGGCGCTGCCGGCGCGCAGATCTATTGCGGTCTTAAGCCCGGTATCGGCAAAGAAGAGTTCCTGCAGGCGATGGAGGATAAAACCTTCGCTGACATTTTGCAGGCCATTCCGGCCCAGCCCGGCGAAGCCGTTTTTGTGCCCGGCGGGCGCGTTCACGCTATCGGCGAGGGCTGTCTCATTCTCGAAATTCAGCAGAACTCCAACACCACCTACCGCATTTACGACTGGGACCGCACCGATGCCGCCGGCAATGCTCGCGAGCTGCATATCGATAAAGCCCTGCAGGTGATCGACTGGAAAAACAACGGCGACCCGCACTGCGACGTGCGCGGCACCACCATCGAAAGCTGCGAATACTTCCAGCTCGACCGCCATGAACTGACTGAAGAAACCGCTTTTCCAAACATTGGAAAATCCTTTCAGGCGCTTTTCGTTGCGGAAGGGGCGGGGGTTATTCGCTGGGCAAACGGTGAGGATGTTCTGTCCGCCGGGCAGTCCTGGCTGATTCCGGCCGGACTCGGCGACTACGAAATTATACCGGAAGGTGCCGCCTGCACGGTTCTGTGCACCACCATTCCCTGAGGATGGAGTGCTCTAAGCGAAGGAATAAAAATGGAATTGAATGAACTCGGCAAAACAGGAATTGCAGTGTCGCCGATCACCATCGGCACGTGGCAGCTCGGCGGCCCACTCTTTTTTGACGGCAAGCCCGATGGCCATCCCGATCCCGGCAAAGAAAACGTCATCCGCATGATCCACGAGCTGGGCGACCTCGGTGTCAATGCGATCGACAGTGCCGAGCAGTACAGCGCAGGCGAATCCGAGTGCCGCGTTGGCGAGGCGCTCAAAGACCGCCGCGACCAGTGGGTCGTTTCCACCAAATTTGGCTCCCGCATCGCCCCGGATAACACGCGCGACGACGGCTCTGAGCCGTACACCATTATGCCGAGTTTGGAAGGCTCGCTCAAACGGCTCGACACCGATTATATCGATATCTACCTCTATCACTGCGCCCCTGAAATCGAAAATATTATCGAGGGCCGCGCCGTGTTAGAAGCCGCCAAAGCGCAGGGAAAAATCCGCTCCTACGGCATTTCCACCAACAACGTGGAGCTGCTTGCTGAAATGGTAAAGCATGATGCGATCGAGGTGCTTCAGTTTTCTTCCAGCCTGCTCAGCGAAAGCTCCAATGCTTGGAAACTGGCACAGGACAACGATCTTGGCACGCAGGTGCGCGGGGTGATGGCGATGGGACGCCTCAGTGGAAAGTATTTTGAAAAGAAGCCGGAATTTCGCTCCGACGACAACCGCTCTGACTGGTGCAAAGACGAGGATTACACACGCTACGCATCACTGGCGGAGTGTGTGCCGGAAGGGTACACCATGGCGCAGACCGCCATCCGTTGGATTCTCGATCATGTTGGATGCCACACCATCTGCATGGGAGCGAAGAACATCGACGACTACCGCGCCGCCATCGCCGCCGCCCAACTCCCGTCCCTCAGTGACGAGGTAACGTGGAAGCTTGAGTCCATTGCGGTAAAACTTGTGTAGATCGAACCTTGTAGGACAGGCTTCGCGAAGCGAGCCTGTGATTTGCGGCAACTTTCGGGGGCACACACGCTCCTGGATACAGGAAGCGTGTCCTACAATTTTCTAGTTGGCGGGTTCGAAGGGCTCTTCGGCCAGGCCGCCATCTTTTTTGACCAGCTTTTCGATCTTCTGTTCCACTTCGGTCAGCTTTTTGGAGCACAGCGCCACCAGCTTGGAACCTTCCTCGAAATGTTTGATCATTTTTTCGAGCGCCAGCTCGCCGCTCTCCATCTCGTCCACGATGGTTTCGAGTCGTTCGAGTGATTTTTCAAAATCGACAGTTTTTTCAGCCATGATCGTTCTCCTTTACTTCTGAACGTATTGTTCCTTTTGCAAAGCGGGTTTTGAGTAGGTCGCCTTTTTTGACGGCGGCCGCATCGCGCACGACGGTGCCGCCGCCCAACTCCCGTCCCTCAGTGACGAGGTAACGCGGAAGCTTGAGTCCATTGCGGTAAAACTTGTGTAGATCGAACCTTGTAGGACAGGCTTCGCGAAGCGAGCCTGTGATTTGCGGCAACTTTCGGGGGCACACACGCTCCTGGATACAGGAAGCGTGTCCTACAATTTTCTAGTTGGCGGGTTCGAAGGGCTCTTCGGCCAGGCCGCCATCTTTTTTGACCAGCTTTTCGATCTTCTGTTCCACTTCGGTCAGCTTTTTGGAGCACAGCGCCACCAGCTTGGAACCTTCCTCGAAATGTTTGATCATTTTTTCGAGCGCCAGCTCGCCGCTCTCCATCTCGTCCACGATGGTTTCGAGTCGTTCGAGTGATTTTTCAAAATCGACAGTTTTTTCAGCCATGATCGTTCTCCTTTACTTCTGAACGTATTGTTCCTTTTGCAAAGCGGGTTTTGAGTAGGTCGCCTTTTTTGACGGCGGCCGCATCGCGCACGACGGTGCCATCCGCCTTTTCAGTCAGGCTGTAGCCGCGGTCGAGCACGCCGAGCGGGCTCAATGCACGCAATTGCGCTTTTAGCCGTTTCAGATCCTGCTTCCGCTCTGCGACCGCGCTTTGCAGTTGATGCGAAAGGGTGAGGGCGGATTGATCGACCCGTTGCTGCCGTTGCTGTACGCCGCCGCGCAAAGCCTGCGCCATGGTTTTGCGGAAGCCGGGGATTTTTTGCCGCAGCACCATCGCGCGGTTCTGTAGCGACCCGCTCAGCCGAACGGCGAGTCTTGCGATCGTTGTTTCCAGTTCGCTTTGAACCGGTACGGCCAGCTCGGCCGCCGCCGACGGCGTCGGCGCGCGCAGGTCGGCCACAAAGTCGGCAATCGTAAAATCGATTTCGTGTCCGACTGCGGAAATAACCGGAATCGTTGAGTCCGCAATCGCCCGTGCGACCATTTCCTCGTTGAACGCCCACAAATCCTCAATACTTCCGCCGCCGCGCCCGGCGATGATGAGGTCGATTTCTAAAGTAGGACAGGCTTCCAGCCTGTCTATTCGCGCAACGGCTGTTCCTTTTGAGTGATCCAGGTTTTTCTGAATGTAATGGGTGTAGAACTCCAACTGCTCAGGACTCCGAACAATGTGATTGTACGATTCGTCCTGCCAAACGGTGCTACTGTTGCCGGTCAGTTTGTTCAGCTCATTTGCACTGAAGGATTTCCATGAATGAAGAAGGTCGGAAAGTTCAAATCCCGGTTTGGGTGTGACCAGCACATGAACATGATTTGCCATAATGACGTATGAGTCGAGTTGATAGCGTTCTCCGTCAAAATGTTTCAGCGCCTGTTCGACGACGTTTGAATTTTTTGCTTCCGCCAGAATGCAGGAGCCAGCCCCGGCGTCCAACCATTCATTGATTCGCTCGCTAAATAATTTAGAGTATTCGGACATTTCTTCTTCAGAATATGGCTCTATGTGGTTTTTTAGCCATCCATCCCGTTCTTTGTGCCATGTGGCGAGCTTTTCTTGTGGAAGGGAGTCTGCGAGGCGGAAGGTAACAAAATAGGTTGCATCGCGTTGCGTCCAATGGGGCAGGTGGCGTTGTTCAATTTCGAGAGGGAGTAGTGGGTGAAAACAGCTCAGATTCTCCGCAGACAGGCTGGAAGCCTGTCCTACTTTATTTAAATACCGAATAGCTTTCGCGATGCTGGCCGCAGCGGTCGGTCCCTGCACGGTGACGGGGGCGAGCAGAATTCCAATGTTTGGGAAACGCCTCGTCAGTACGTTGATGATGTCGCGCACCGCCGCGCCGGTGGGGGAGGTGACCACCCCGATTTTTTTTGGAAGCATCGGCAGCGGCTTTTTGCGGTCGGCGTCGAACAGCCCTTCGGCGGCCAGTTTGGCCTTCAGTTTTTCAAACTGCTCCTGCAGGTTGCCTTTGCCCGCTTCTTCCATCGAGCGAACGATCAGCTGATAGTTTCCGCGCGCTTCGTAGAGGCTGGTCTGACCCAGTACGCGCACCTTCACTCCGTCTTTCGGATCAAACAGTACCAAGCTGTTGTTCTGCTTGAACATGGCGCACGAAACCGCCGCCGTTTCGTCTTTGAGTGTGAAATACCAGTGGCCGCTGGCGTGGCGGGTTAGCCGCGAGATTTCGCCTTCGACCCACACCTCACCGATTCCGTTTTCCAGCGTCAGCCGCGCTTTGCGGTTGAGCTCGGTAACACTCAGTATGGTTCGCTTTTCTTCCAAGGAACTCTTAATCCTAATCTTAATCTGGGTGTTTATGCCCGTTCGCGGATGCGCTCGATGCTGCACGCTTTGCCGGTGGCGATGTCGACATCAACAATCACCCCTTCAAGCGCGGGGTCTTTTTTGGAGACATCGAATTTCTGCGGCATGCCGGTGATGAATCGCTGAACCACCGGTTCCACCTCGCGGCCGATGACGGAATCTTTGGGGCCGGTCATGCCGAGGTCGGTGATGTAGGCTGTGCCGTTCGGCAAAATCGCCTCGTCCGAGGTTTGGACGTGGGTGTGCGTTCCGAACAGTCCAGTGACGCGCCCGTCGAGGTAGCGGCCCAGCGCAATTTTTTCGGAGGTCGCTTCGGCGTGGAAGTCGACCAAAACGGTTTTGGTATTGCATAGGTTGAGCAGCTTGTCCGCAGTGCGGAACGGGCAGTCCGCCGGATCCATGAAGACACGACCAATCAGCGAAATGATGCAGACTGGGCCTTCGGCGGTTTCAATGACGGTCATGCCGCGCCCGGCGGCCCTCGGCGGCAGATTGGCCGGACGCACGATGCGCGGCTCGGTGTCGAGGAAAGGAATGAGCGTTTTGTCGTCGAAGGTGTGGTCGCCAAGGGTCAATGCATCCGCTCCGGCGGCGAACAGGGCTTCGGCGATCTCTGGCGACGGCCCGCGCCCGCCCGCACCGTTTTCGGCGTTGGCAATGATCAGGTCAACCCGCCCCTTTTCGCGCAGTCGCTCCGTTACCCGCTGAAACACCTGCCGCCCGGGACTTCCCACCATATCGCCTGTAAATAAAATTTTCATGGGGGCAATTTAACCGTGAACCGAGACGAAGTCGAGCTAGGCTTCGCGTATGCGGAGCAATGACCAACGGGAATGGCAATGCACACGAATGCAACACGGAGTTGGTGAATAGATCATCTTATGCACATATGCGCATAAGATAAATAATTTAGATTTCCAATGGTTGGAAGCCTGTTTCCCAATGTCTGGGGAAAATCATATGCTCTGACGCAGTCAGTTTCCAATCATTGGAAACGGGAGCACAAAGTACTCGCCAAAAGCAGGGGGATTTAAGAGGGTCTAGCCATGAGCTTTCCAAAAACATTCTATCGTTGGCGCCCGCACCCGTGGCATGGACTTGAACTCGGTGAAGACGCTCCGGACGTTGTTAATGCCTACATTGAAATGACCCCCTTTGATGCCGTGAAGTATGAGGTGGATAAAACGACCGGTTATCTGCTGGTGGATCGTCCACAGCTCACTTCCTCCATGCCGCCTACCCTGTACGGGTTTGTCCCAAAAACGTATTGCGGCGAAAGGGTTCATGCGCTTTCTCCTACATCCAATCAAGGAGACGGTGACCCGCTTGATATCTGCGTGATTACCGAGCGTCCGATTAACCGCGGCGAAGTGATTCTGCACGCCCGCGTGATCGGCGGCGTTCAGATGGTCGATCACGGCGAGGCGGACGATAAAATTATCGCCGTGCTGCACGAAGACCAGTTTTGGTCGCACGTGACCAGTGTGGATCAGGTTCGGCAGGTTCTGCTCGACCGCCTTCGTCACTATTTCGAGACCTACAAACGGCCCGCTGGCGGCGAAGCCGATGTGCAAGTGCTCGAGATCTACGGGCCGGAGCGGGCCAAAGAAGTGATCCGGGCTGCCTCTGCCGATTACGACGAAACCTACGGCGAGTAATTTTCATGGAAAGCCGACTGACCAAACTCGAAGAGCTCTATTCGATCCAAACCCATGCGATCGAGCATATGAGCGCTGAGATGTTTCAGCAGCAAAAGGAAATTACCCAGCTGAAGCGGCAGATCGAAGAACTCAGAGAGCGGCTTGACTCTTCCGGCGGCGAAATCGGCGGAAACGAGCGCCCGCCGCATTATTAGCCCGCATTGCATGCGGGAAGCTCTAACCTCGAAATACCCAAATCCGAAAGAAGCTCAAATAACCGAATTCCAAATTAGGTGTTTCGGGAATTGGGATTTCTTTGGGTGATTAGGGATTCGGACTTATTAGCGTTAGCGTACGGTCGGCGATGAGTTCGCCGTCGAGCCAGCTATGGATGCGCCACTCGCCCATTTTATCTTCAATCGGCTTTATCCACACAGAACGTTTGATTAGGCATAGAAAAGTTTTCTGCCTATTGAGTTTTTATAGGCTTGTAGAGCAGTGGAGTACTGGAGTGGATATTCCGCGAAGAGGTTCCAATTTCAATCTGATAGGTGCCGGGCTCGGCATTCCATCCGTGTGAATCCATATCCCAGTAGGCGAGGTCGCGCCAGGTTAATTGTAGGATCACCTCTTGGGTTTCGCCGGGTTGCAGGAAGACCTTCCCAAAGTCTTTGAGCTCGCGCGGCGGGCGGGCAGCGGGGCCCGGCGGCGGGGCGATGTAAAGCTGTACGGTTTCTGCTCCGGCCATTTTGCCGGTGTTGGTCACAGGGACGCGCACCTCGATGGGTTGATTCCGCTGTATCTGCTCTGCGGAGCAGATCGGTTCGTCAATGCGGAAGGTGGTATAGCTCAGGCCGTGGCCGAACGGGAAGAGCGGCTCAATCTGTTTTTCATCAAACCAGCGGTAGCCGACAAAAACCCCTTCAGCGTAGCGAATCTCTTTTTCGTTATAGTCGTTCAGGGCATGTGCCGGACTGTCGCTGAGTGCCACCGGCATGGTGAAGGGCAGCTTGCCGCTGGGGTTGACTTTGCCGAACAGCACGTTGGCGATGGCGTGACCACCTTCCTGTCCGCTGAAATAGTACTGCACCACGGCTGGCGCCTGATTAATCCATGGCATGGCCACACCGGATCCGCTGAGGTTGACGATCACGGTGTTCGGGTTCGCGTCCAGTACGGTTGCAATGGCCCGATTATCCTTTTCCGGAAGGGTAATATCCTTCCGATCCTCGTTTTCTGTTTCAATATTATCAGGACCCTGGTGGTTGTTTCCGGTAAAAAACACAACTGCATCAGCCGCCGCAGCCTCTTCAGCTAGGGCGCGGTTCTTGGATTGTTCACCGTCTGTCAGGCCAAACTGGCACTGGGCCTCACCGGCCAATTGAAAATAGTCTATACGGAGGCTGTATTCGGTTCCTTTTTTCAGCTCGATGGATCCGGTGATCATTCTCTGGGCACCGGGCTGCCAGCTGTCTAAAAGGAGTTGATCGTCGACATAAACCCGCGCGCCGTCATCCATAAGCGCGGCCAGAGTGTATTCGCCGTCCTCTTCCGGGCTGATCGTCGCGGTCCAGCGCACCGAAAAGTTTTTATTAGAAAGACCTTCAGGCAGCGGTTGTTTGCTCCAGTCAAAGTCGATGTCGATATCATAGCGCGAGACGGTTGGCTCGCCGCTTAAGTCGGTGTTTGCGAAATACTCGGCCTTGAATGCGGGCTGACCCAGGCCGATCCGGGTGGAATCAGGGTCGTAGGTTTTGACCCAGGTGGATGGGAGCAACCGGATTGGGATTTCATCGGAGCTGATCTGATGGAAGCGAACATCGACATCATTCCCGAGCAGTTCTTTAATGCCTTCGAGCGGGCTGACTTCATGTTTTGGATTACTTTGTGCACTGCCGCCTCCGCGGCATTGAAGTGCAGTCGCATTGTCTCCGACAACTAGCAGTTTCCGAATTTTTTTGGGATTAAGTGGTAAGATGGCCCCCTCATTTTTGAGCAGGGTGATCGACTGTTCAGCAATGATTCGCGCCAGTTCGGTATGTTCTGGCGTTTCAAACTCGCCCTTCTCACGGGTGCTTGGCTCGTCGATGAGTTTAATCTTTTCCATGACATAGAGGATGCGTCGGGCCTTGTCGTCAACGACTGATTCCGGAACGTCTCCATTGCGAACCGCATCAATCAACGGTTGCTTGAAAAACTGGATCTTCTGGCCATTGTTCATCTCGATGTCGGTTCCGCCGAGTGCGGCTTTCACGGTGTCGTGCATGCCGCCCCAGTCCGTCACGACCAGCCCCTGGAAGCCCCATTCTCCTTTGAGAATCTGGTTGTTCAAATAGTCATTGTGGCTGCAGTAGCTTCCGCGGAATAGGTTGTAGGCGTTCATGACGGCCAATACGTAACCTTCTTTCACTGCCGCCTCCCACGCAGGTAGATAGATTTCCCGCAGGGTGCGCTCATCGGGTTCCGCATTATAGGAGAAACGAGCCAGCTCCTGATTGTTGAGCGCAAAGTGTTTTGCCGTTGCCGCGACATCGTTTGTCTGAACGCCGTGGATATAGGGGACAACCAGTTTGGACGTCAGGGTCGGATCTTCGCCAAAATACTCCCAGTTGCGGCCGCACAGCGGCGTGCGATGGATGTTAATGCCCGGGCCGAGCAGCATATCCTTGCCCCGTGCGCGCGCTTCTTTGCCCATGGCATCGCCCATGCGGAAGGCGAGTTCGCGATCCCATGTCGCTGCCAGAGCGGACAACGACGGGAAAGCCGTTGCTGTCTTTGATAAATCGGATCCCCAGCCAAGACGCTCCAGATCCGGGCGGATGCTACTGGAGTTGTCTGACATCTGGAACTCGCGATCAATTCCTGCTTTGGGGAGCGCACTAAGCGTCATCGTTCCGCTGCCGTGGCACAGCAGAACTTTTTCTTCCAGGGTCAGACGAGACAGGTTTTTTTCGACTTTATTCCTGATGTTTTGGTCGCTGGTATTTGTAACTTGCGCATGAGATTGAACGGAACAGGCGAGCGCTATGGCGATTCCGATGATCTGCTTCATGTAGGTCATAGCTTATTCCTTCTTGTTAAAGGTCCCTTAGGTTTTAAAGGGGTAAATCGTGGAGGTTTACAGGCTGAGAGTCAATGTGCGATCGGCGATGAGCTCGCCGTCGAGCCAGCTGCGGATGCGCCACTCGCCCACTTTATCTTCGACCGGCTCCCAAGTGGTGTCGCCCAGAAAAAATTTCCAATCATTGGAACGCACGTATTCTTCGCCGGTGAAGGGTGGGTCGATTTCGTCGTTGCGGAAGAAAGGCGGATGATCAATCTGGAAGGTGAGCTTCATGCCGCGCCCTTTGCGAATGTGCAGGATATAGCCGAATTCGATGCCGAGCTCGCAGGGGATCTCGTCGGTAAAGCGCACCAGCTTTGGCAACTCTTTTCCTTCTCTCTCTAGCGGGGTGTAGAGCCCGCAGCTCTCAATCTTAATCTCTGGTTTTTGCTTAGGCATGGTTGCAGGAGCGGGTTGCCCACGAATCACACGAATAAACACGAATGGGAATTGAACTTCAGTTTTTTTAATTCGAGACCATTCGTGTAATTCGTGGGCGGTTCTTATTTTTATGGTTATTTTCTAATAAAGGAGGCGCGGCCGGGGACTTTGTGGGCGAAGATCAGTTCAAAGTCGGTTACCTCCTCCTCGGGGGGGTAAAACGTGTCGGTTTCCTCAAAGCGAACGTCCGCTTTGAGCAGCGCGAAAATCTCTTCGAAGTAGGGCAGGTGGTCGCTGGACGTATGAATAATGCCGCCGGGTTTCAGTGTGCGGGCGATGGCATCCATAAACGGTTCGTTGAAGAGCCGGTTGTGATGATGTTTTTCTTTCGGCCACGGGTCGGGATAGAAAATATAGTAGGTGTCGACGCTTTGCGGCGACAGCAGGAACGTGGTGGCGTAGTAGCCGTCGACCCGGAACAGCCGAATGTTTTCGCGCTTGAGCCGCTGTGCCTTTTTATCCATCTTTCGGATCCGAGCCAGCAGCCGGTCGATCCCCAGAAAGTTGGTCTCGGGATACTTGCCGGAACGCACCAGCTTCGGCAACTCTTTTCCTTCTCTCTCTAGCGGGGTGTAGAGCCCGCAGCTCTCAATCTTAATCTCTGGTTTTTGCTTAGGCATGGTTGCAGGAGCGGGTTGCCCACGAATCACACGAATAAACACGAATGGGAATTGAACTTCAGTTTTTTTAATTCGAGACCATTCGTGTAATTCGTGGGCGGTTCTTATTTTTATGGTTATTTTCTAATAAAGGAGGCGCGGCCGGGGACTTTGTGGGCGAAGATCAGTTCAAAGTCGGTTACCTCCTCCTCGGGGGGGTAAAACGTGTCGGTTTCCTCAAAGCGAACGTCCGCTTTGAGCAGCGCGAAAATCTCTTCGAAGTAGGGCAGGTGGTCGCTGGACGTATGAATAATGCCGCCGGGTTTCAGTGTGCGGGCGATGGCATCCATAAACGGTTCGTTGAAGAGCCGGTTGTGATGATGTTTTTCTTTCGGCCACGGGTCGGGATAGAAAATATAGTAGGTGTCGACGCTTTGCGGCGACAGCAGGAACGTGGTGGCGTAGTAGCCGTCGACCCGGAACAGCCGAATGTTTTCGCGCTTGAGCCGCTGTGCCTTTTTATCCATCTTTCGGATCCGAGCCAGCAGCCGGTCGATCCCCAGAAAGTTGGTCTCGGGATACTTGCCGGAACGCGCCAGCAGAAAGCGCCCCTTGCCGCAGCCGAGATCAATTTCAAAGGGGCGTTCCGGATGGTCAAAATAGGTCCGGAAATCGGTCGGCTCCAGAAATTCTTCCGGGTGAACCCGCAGCGTGTTTTCAGGTAAATCTATCATCGCTTAAGGCCAATACCTTTTTCATCTTTCATATTTCACATTTCATCTTTCTGCATCAAAACGGAATGAAATTGGTGCGCGGGGTGATCTTGCGGATGACCGCCGCCAGCAGTTTAGAAACTGCTTCGACATCTTTCAGGCTGATCAGTTCGCACGGGCTGTGCATGTGGCGCAGCGGGATGCTGATCAGTGCAGTTGCGCATCCAGCCCGGTTGAGCTGAATCGCGTTGGCATCCGTTCCGGTGCCGCGTGCTTCCGCTACAATCTGAACCGGAATCTTTTCGGTTTTCGCCGTTTTAATAATCAGGTCGAATAGTTTCGGATTGATGTTCGGTCCGCGGGTGACGACCGGCCCGCCGTCAATTTTTACCAGGCCCTCCTGCTGAACGACACTTCCAATGTTCGGATGGTCGGTGGCGAAGGTGACGTCCACCGCGATACCGACATCCGGCTCGATGCCGAAGGCGGCGGTCCGTGCGCCGCGCAGGCCGATTTCCTCCTGCACGGTGGCAACGATGTGCACTTCGCACTGTGTTTTCTCTTTGGCGAGCAGACGGCCTGCTTCGAGAATGGAAAACGCCCCGGCGCGGTCATCGAAGGCGCGTCCGACGGCGCGGTCGTTGAGCAGTTCTTCGAAGCCGTATTGAATCACCAGCGGATCGCCGATGCTGACCCACTTCTCGGTTTCTTTTTTATCCTTCGCACCGATATCGACCCAGAGGTCTTTGATCTCGGAAACCTTTTTGCGCTGTTCGGGCTCCTGCAAGTGGATGGCGATTTTGCCGATCACACCGCTGATTATTTTGCCGCCGTTGCCAATGATATGCACGCGCTGGCCCTGTGCGATCTGTGGGTCCCAGCCGCCGATCGGCGCGATCCACAGGAAGCCCTTGTCATCAATGTGGGAAATCAGGAAGCCGATCTCGTCGTAGTGGCCGGCCAGCATCACCTTTACTTTGCCGCCTTTGTTGAAGACCGCGTGTGAGTTGCCGTGCACGTCGGTTTCGACGGTGTCGGCCTGTTTTTCGGCATAGGCTTTCCAGACCGCCGCCGCGCAGTTTTCGTAGCCGGACGGACTGATCGCATTGATCATATCCTTGAGAAATGTCTTTGATGTCTTGTTCATAAGGGTTCCTTCAGTTGAAAACGCAGAGTTTTTCAAGCATTGGAACAACAAGCAAGCCCCGACAGCAACTGCGTTGCGGCACAGCGCTTCGCGATGCCAGAGCCACGTATTTCTCTAATGTTTGGAAACGAGCAGGCCGCAATGCAGTTGCCGCTTGCTCAGCTTGGGCGGCCTGATTATAGTTTCGGCTCTTTGGATGGTTCAGTTAACGGTTATGGGTTATTTGTTATCAGGAAACTGATCTGGAAGTATTTTGGGCCACTGATAACCGATAACTTGTAACGGATAACGTCGCGCGAACCGAATGGTTCTGCGCGGTTTTGGAGGAAATGATGTCAGACGCAAATCATATGGATGTTTCGTACGTTGCCAATCTCGCGCGGATTGAGCTGACGGATGAGGAAACAACGCTTTTTCAGGGGCAACTCGATCAGGTGCTCGACTATGTCGAACAGCTCGGCGAGCTCGATGTATCGAATGTGGAGCCGACCGCGCACGCTGTGCCGCTGGTCAACGTGTTGCGTGCCGACGAACCGGGCGTTTCGCTCGATAACGACACCGTCACCGCCAACGCTCCCGCCAGCCGCAACGGGCAGATTCTTGTCCCCAAAATAAATGAACAGTTTTGACGAACCACTAATCTTCACCGCTACATTATGAATGGAAGAAGAAAGGCCCACGAATCACACGAATAGTCACGAATGAAGAATAGTAATTGAAATAATTCGAGAAGATTCGTGTGATTCGTGGGAAGAAAGACCATGGGAAGTTTAAATACAAAAACGATTTCTGAACTAAGCGACATGCTGACCGCAGGGGAATGTACCTCGGTTGATATTGTAAACGATGTGCTGGCCGCGATTGATGCTCGCGACGGACAGATTTTAGCCCCCAAAATCAACGAGCAGTTTTAGAGGAACCACTAATCTTCACCGCTACATTATGAATGGAAGAAGAAAGGCCCACGAATCACACGAATAGTCACGAATGAAGAATAGTAATTGAAATAATTCGAGAAGATTCGTGTGATTCGTGGGAAGAAAGACCATGGGAAGTTTAAATACAAAAACGATTTCTGAACTCTCTGCGATGCTGGAGCAGGGGGAATGCACCTCGGTCGACATTGTCAACGACGTGTTGACTGCCATTGATGAGCGCGACGGGCAAGTTGGCGCCTACCTGACGCTCAACCGCGAAGAAGCGCTCGAGCAGGCCAAAGCCGCTGATGAAGCGCGCGCCGCCGGTAAAAACGGATCCCTACTAGGGGTTCCGATTGCGATCAAGGATCTGCTCAATGTAAAGGGCCAGCCCTGCACCTGCGCCTCCAAAATCCTCGAAGGCTACGCCGCGCCCTACGACGCCACTGTCATCACCAAGTTGCGCGAAGCAGGGGCCATTCTGCTCGGTCGCGTCAACATGGATGAATTTGCCATGGGGTCGAGTACCGAAAATTCCGCGCTCGGCAAAACGTCCAATCCGTGGAACTCCGACCATGTGCCCGGCGGCTCCTCGGGCGGCTCGGCCGCCTGCGTCGCCGCCGACGAAGCGATTGCGTCGCTCGGCTCCGATACCGGCGGATCGATCCGTCAGCCCGCTGCCTTCTGCGGATGTGTCGGCCTCAAACCCACCTACGGCATGGTTTCGCGCTACGGCCTGACCGCTTTCGCCTCATCACTCGACCAGATCGGCCCGCTGACCAAAACGGTCAAGGATTCTGCCATCCTGCTCGAAACGATTGCCGGGCACGATGCCAAGGATTCGACATCCATCGACCGGCCGGTGCCGGCTTTCTCGGGGATGCTCAATGATACGCATCGCTTAGAAGGCATGAAGATCGGTTTGCCGAAAGAATACTTTGTCGACGGCATGGACCCCGAGGTGGAAAAAGCGGTGCGCGACGCGGTTGAGCACTGCAAAAGCCTCGGCGCGGAAGTGGTTGATGTCAGCCTGCCGAATGCGAAATACGCGATTGCGGTTTATTACATCATCGCCACCGCCGAAGCTTCCGCCAATCTGGCGCGTTTCGACGGCATCCGCTACGGCATGCGGCTCGACGGAAAGAATCCGATTGAGCTCTACGGAAAAACCCGCGCCGCCGGATTCGGCTCCGAAGTGAAGCGTCGCATCATTCTCGGCACTTATGTGCTTTCCAGCGGCTACTACGACGCCTACTACTTGCGCGCCCAGAAGGTTCGCACGCTCATCCGCAACGATTTTATCGATGCCTTCAAACAGTGCGACGCCATCCTCGCGCCGGTCACACCGACACCGGCCTACAAAATCGGCGAGAAGAGCGACGACCCGCTCAAGATGTACCTCGACGATATTCTGACAACTCCGGTCAATCTAGCGGGCATCTGTGGCATGAGCATCCCGTGCGGATTTTCCTCCTCCGGCCTGCCGATCGGACTTCAGATTATCGGCGACTCCTTCAAAGAGGAAAACATTCTAAAAGTCGGTCACGCCTACGAACAGACCACTGATTGGCATAAACAGAAGCCATCTTTTTAGATTTTTTACAGAAGGAAACAAAAGGAACGGAGAGTTTTAACCACAGAGAAACCTGGCGCGACATAGCCGCACCCTAGCAGAGCGAAGCTCGCTACGGGGCAGGCAAAGAGGTTTTACAAGATGATGGACAACAAGATTATTTTCAATAGCCTAATTCTCATCGTCTTGTTGTCAATTATCTTGTGAAAATAGCCGGTGTTTAGTTGCTAAATGATGTTTCTAATCCGTGTAGATCGGTGTGAATCCATGGTTAAGATTCTCCGTGGTAAATGGAAGTAGTTATGAAATACGAAGCTTGTATCGGACTTGAGACGCATGTGATGCAGAAGACGCGGACGAAGATGTTCTGCGGCTGCAAACACGAATACGGTGCGCCGCCGAACACCAATGTCTGCCCTGTTTGCCTCGGCTATCCCGGTGCCATGCCGGTGATGAATGAACACGCCATTGAGCTGATCTGTAAAGCCGGGCTTCTGTTGGGTTGCGAAATTAATCCGCACGCCAAATGGGACCGCAAAAACTATTTTTACCCCGACATGTCCAAAAACTATCAGATCACCCAGGCCGACGAGCCGATCTGTATCGGCGGGCAGGTTCCGGTTGAAGTGAACGGTGAACTGAAAATCTTCACCCTCGAACGGATTCATCAGGAAGAAAATGCCGCCAAAAACACCCATGTGTCCGGCGCCAGTCTGATCGACTACAATCGCGCCGGCACCGCGCTGATGGAAATTGTTTCCAATCCCTGCATGCACTCGGCCGACGACGCGTTTGCCTACATTCACACCATCAAGCTGATCATGGAGTACGGCGGCATTTCCAATTGCGATATGGAAAAAGGTCAGATGCGCTCCGACGTCAACATTAGCGTCCGTCCTGTTGGGCAATCAACACTCGGCGAAAAGGTTGAGATCAAAAACATGAACTCGCCCAGTTTCATCGTCGAAGCCATCCACTATGAAATCGACCGCCAGATCGAACTGATCGAAAGCGGCGGCGAAGTGGTGCAGGAGACGCGTGGCTACGATCCCGACCGCGGCGAAACCTTCACCCAGCGCACCAAAGAAAACGCGCACGACTACCGCTATTTTCCTGAGCCCGACCTCATGCCCGTCGAAATTTCCGCCGAGCAGGTTGCGCGGTGGAAGTCCGAACTGCCCGAACTGCCGGCCCAGCGCCGCGAGCGATACGTCAGCGAACTTGGCCTGCCCGAATACGACACCAAGGTGCTCACGGCCGACAAAATAATCTCCGATTATTTTGATCAAACTTGTCAGAATACTGACCAGTTTAAGTTGGTGGCCAACTATCTAATGGGAAAAATTGCGAGCCTGTCCTCAGAAAAAGGCATCTGTGTTGTTGAGAGTAAACTTACTGCGGAAAAGCTGGCACAGGTAGCCGGTTTGGTGGCGGGGAAAACCATCAGTTCCAGTGCGGCCAACGATTTGATCGAAATCCTCTTCAATGAAGGCGGCGATCCCAAGGTCCTTGTTGAGGAAAAGGGCATGGCGCAGGTGTCTGACGACTCTGCTCTCGAGCAGTGGGCCGACGAAGCCATCGCTGGCAACGACAAAGCCGTCGCCGACTACAAAGCCGGCAACGGCGCCTCCATTAATGCGCTGATGGGTTCGGTTATGAAAGCCAGTCGCGGGAAAGCCAATCCCCCCGCCGTCATCGCCATGCTCAAACAGAAGCTGGGATAAGAGGGCACTAAGGCACAAATCCGCCAGCAGGAACGGCCCATATTGGTTTGATGTGTTGAATTATTTTGGTACATTTATTTTATGAAAAGCTTTGAACGTCAAGGGTTCACGTTAGTCGAGATTATGATCGTTGTGGCTATTATTGGATTGTTAACTGCGTTCGGGATTCCATTGATACTCAATGCATTCAATCATTCTCGGAAACAGGCCCAGTCAAGAAATGTTGCTGAGGTGGAAAAGGCAAAAGGGGTTTTGACTCTGCCAGCGGCAGTGAAGATTCCCGGCGCAATGGGGCTTGAGAACGTGTCGATGGTTATCCATGAAAATCCCGAGGCGCTGAGCAATTTGTGTGAGGCGTTGCGCATTGACAGCCCGGATAGACTGAGCATTGCTGGCCGCGCGATTTCTATTGGCTCTCTGAGCGACAAAGCTTCTTATTAAACAGTCGCTGATGTGTCAGGCTTTGTTTTAAAGGGACAGGGCGTGTTTGTTCGCTATTTTTACAAACAGTGGAAGAGGGCTGAGCCTTCACTCAATTATTTTCCCAACCACTGGAAAAATTGAGATCAAAAGTTCCAATGTTCGGAAAAAATGGGGTAGAGTTTTTACAATGTTTGGAACTCATGGCATGAGGGCACATGTTTAACGGAGAAGGCACAGAGCGGATCGGGGTGTTCGGCGGGTCGTTTGATCCGGTGCATATTGGGCATCTGATTATCGCGCAGGATGCGGTGGAGCAGCTGGAGCTCGACCGGCTGATTTTTGTACCAGCGGCGGTTTCGCCACATAAGCAGTACTGCCAGCCGGTGGAAGGACGGCATCGCCTCAAGATGCTTGAGCTGGCGACGGAGAGTTGTGTGCGCTTTGAGGTGTCCGATCTGGAGCTAGCGCGCGGAGGGGTTTCGTACACGTCCGACACCATTCAGCATGTGCAGGCCGATCACCCCAGCGCGAAGCTTTTCTTTATTGTGGGGCTCGATTCGCTCGCCGACCTGCATTTGTGGCGGAATGCTGATGAATTGCTCGAATGCTGCACGGTGGTACCGTTCGGGCGGGGCGGTGAAGACCCCGAGGAGGTCGCGGCAAAGAGTGGACTTTCCAATGTTTGGAAAACCAAACTGCTCGACCGTTTGATCCAGATTCATGAGATTGAGGTGTCGGCCTCCGAGATTCGAATGAGGATTGCGGAGGGGCTGAGCATTCAAACCCTTGTGCCGCCCGAGGTCGAAATGTATATTGCAGAATACAATTTATATGCGTAAGCATTCTTAATCTTGCTCGTGCTCATAATCGTAATCAGATTTGGGTCGAGGAACGATTAGGAGTAAGAGAAAGATTAGGATTATGACAATGAATGAACAACTTCCCGAATTTTTGACGAAAGCCGTTGAGTTTTTAGATGCCCGCAAGGCGGAGAACATTACGGTTCTCGATCTGCGCGAAGTGGCGAATATCGCTGATTATTTTGTGGTCGCCACCGCCGCCAACGCTCCGCACCTGAAGGCGTTGGCCGACGGCATGCAGCGGCTTTGCAAAGACAACCACTACCGCGAGTCGCGCCACGCTGGCGACGGCAACAGCGGGTGGGTGATTGCCGATTACGACGGCGTGATGATCCATGCGTTCAGTTTTGAGATGCGCAACCTGTATGACCTCGAAAAATTGTGGAAAGACGCCACGCGGATTCAGCTGTGAAATCCTATCGCAAAGAGCTGTGGTTTAAGGCGCCGAAACGCCGTCAGATCATCCACATCACCCCCGAAATCGAAGAATGTCTACGCGAGTCGGGCATTCAAGAGGGGCTGTGTCTGGTGAATGCGATGCATATCACCGCCTCCGTTTTTATCAATGATAATGAGAGCGGATTGCACAGCGACTATGAGCGCTGGCTCGAGAAGCTGGCTCCGGAAAAACCGCACAGTCAGTACGCCCACAACGGATTTGAAGATAATGCCGATGCCCACATGAAGCGGCAGATCATGGGGCGCGAGGTCGTCTGTGCCATTACGGAGGGCAAGCTCGATTTCGGACCGTGGGAGGCGATCTTCTACTATGAGCTCGATGGCATGCGCGACAAACGCGTGCTCGTGAAGATTATCGGTGACTAGTGTTCACTAATCTTCACGAATCGGTCACTAATCCGGAGTTTCTAAATTAGTGTTCATTCGTGTGAATTAGTGGTTAAACTCTTCTCCCTATGAACCGCATCGCCAAAGTCGCCGTCGACCTCTCGTTGGACCGGGAGTTTGACTATCTGATTCCGGACGAGCTGATTTCGAAGGTTGAAATCGGCTCGCGTGTAGAGGTTCCGTTTGGAAAGCGTCAGGTCAATGGCTTTGTGGTTGGGTTGGCAGAGGAATCTGATTTCGAAAAACTTAAGCCGATCAGCAACGTGTTGGGCGAAACGTCACTGATTACCGAGCCGGTGATGGAACTGGCGCGCTGGATGTCTTCCTATTATCTCGCCCCGTTCGAGAACTGCGTGCGCTCTGTGCTGCCTGCGGTTGTGCGCCGGAAGGCGAGCGGCGAAAAGAAGCAGTTGATGGTTTCGTTGAATAAGGTGGCAGCGGCATCCTTGCCGCGTTTGAATGACTTTGATTCAGCTCAGTCAGTTTCTCAGTTGCCGGGTGGAAACCTTCCGCACTGGCGTCAGGATGGCACCACTTATTTTGTAACGTTCCGGCTCGCGGACTCCCTGCCGAAGGCAAAGCTGAAGCAATGGCAGCAAGATCGGGATTTTTGGTTGGAGGAAAATCCGAAGCCTGTGGAACGCGACGAGGGCGTCGCGTCTACGAATAGAGAAGACGATGGCAGTGTAGACGCGACGCCCTCGTCGCGTTTGAGTGAGTGGCAGCGGGAGTATCGCTCCCGTTTTACAAAAAAGTTTGAGGAGTGGCTAGATGCAGGAAGTGGTAGTTGCCTGCTGGATAATCCTGAACATCGTCAGCCGTTGGCTAATACACTTCATAAAAAGAACGGGAAGCAGTACTGGTTGGAAGGCTATGTCATCATGCCGAACCACGTTCATGTTCTCGTAACTCCACTTGGGGATGCTGATCTTTCTGCAATTGTGCAAAGTTGGAAATCGATATCTGCTCGTAAAATCAACGAGCTACGAGGCAGCAAGGGTTCTGTTTGGCAGAAGGAATCGTTTGATCATATTGTCCGAAGTGCAGAGAGTTTATCTAAGTTTCAGCAATACCTAGAGGACAACCCGAAGTCGTTAGATTCAAAAGCCTTTGATCTGGTGCTAACGCGACGAGGGCGTCGCGTCTACGATGAAAACAACGGGGACGTCGCGCAACCATTAACTCCCAAACAGCAGGCCGTTATTGATGCCTTGAAAAAATCATCTCCCGTGCTCCTTTCGGAGCTGACGGTTTTGGCGGACGTGTCCGCCGCAACCGTTAAAACTCTCGAAAAAAAGGGTCTCGTAACCATTTCGAAGGAGTCGATTTATCGCGATCCGCACGAGGGTGTCGAAATTCTGAAAACCGCGCCACTGACGCTGATGTCGCAGCAGGCGGTGGCTCTCGAAAAGGTGATTGCGGCGATGGATGCTGAAAAATCGGAGACGGTTTTGCTGCACGGGGTGACCGGATCGGGCAAGACAGAGGTCTATCTGCAGGCGATCGCCCATGCGCTGGAGCAGGGCAAGGGAGCCATTGTGCTGGTTCCTGAAATCGCGCTGACGCCACAGACGGTTGACCGTTTTCGCGCGCGCTTTGCCGATCAACCGGAGCGGGTGGCTGTTCTGCACAGCTCGCTGTCCGACGGTGAGCGTTATGACGAGTGGCATCGCATCCGCTCGGGCGAGGCGGTGATTGTGATCGGCGCGCGCTCGGCACTGTTCGCGCCGGTGGCGAATCTCGGCCTGATCGTGGTGGATGAGGAACATGAACCGACCTACAAGCAGGACGAAACACCGCGCTACAGCGCGCGCGACGCGGCGGTAATGCGCGGTCACCGCGAAAACTGCGCCGTGGTGCTCGGTTCGGCGACGCCCGCGCTGGAGAGCTACTGCAATGCGAAGAGCGGCAAATACACCTATGTGGATATGCCGTCGCGTGTGGACGATCGCAAAATGCCGGAGATCCGAGTGGTCGACATGCGTTTGGAAGGCCAGCGCGACGGTAAACACGGGCTGTTTTCCAAAGAACTGGTGTATGAAATCCATGCCCGGCTTGACCGCGCCGAGCAGACGATGATTTTCTTGAACCGCCGCGGCTTTTCCGCGTCGCTGGTCTGTCCGGATTGCGGCTATGTGAGCGAGTGTGAGCATTGCAGCGTGAAGTTGACCTATCACAAAGCGCGCAATCGACTGATTTGTCATACGTGCGGTGATGAACGCGTCGCGCCAGATCGCTGTCCGGAATGCGGGTCGAAGGAATTTAAATATTCCGGGGCCGGCACCGAAAAGATCGAAGAGGTGATGGCGAAGCTGTTCCCGAAAGCGAACATCGCCCGTATGGATTCGGACACCATGCGCAAGAAAAACGCGCACCGCGAACTGCTGGCCAAATTCCGGCTCGGAAAAATCGATATTTTGATTGGGACACAGATGATTGCCAAGGGACTGGATTTTCCGAATGTGACGTTGGTGGGGGTGGTCAACCCCGATCACGCGCTGCATATGGCGGATTTCCGCGCGGGCGAGCGGGTGTTTCAACTGCTGACGCAGGTATCGGGCCGCGCGGGCCGCGGGCAGGTGGAGGGCGAGGTGCTGGTGCAAACCTATACGCCGCACCATCCCGCTATTCAGTTTGCCCGTCGCATGGATTTTGAGGGTTTCTGCGATCAAGAACTGGCCTTTCGCAAAGAGTTGCATTATCCCCCGTTTGCTCATTTGACCTGCATTACCCTGCGCGGTAAACAGGAATCGCTGGTGGAGAAAACCGGAGAGACGCTTTTCCACTGTTTAGAACAATGTGTGCCGGATGCGGTGATGCTGTCGCCCCTGGTGCCCGCCCCGATCAGTCGCGCGCGCGGAGAGTATCGCTATCAGATTCTAATGCGTGCGGAGAAAACCGGCGCAATGACCCGCGCCATCCGCCGTTCGGTTGCCGCCATCAAGAAATGGCCCAAAGGGGTTAAATGCACCATCGACGTAGATGCGATGTCTTTGTTGTAGGGGAATATTGGAGTAGGGGAGTAATGGAGTTTTGGAAGGATGAAGCCTTATTCCATTTTTCCAACATTCCAAATCAAATTCACAAGGCGACCTGATTCCCGCGGTCTAATTTCGATTCACCCATTAACCGCTGTTATCCTGTTAACAATCTGCTGTTTGCGCGAAGATCAGGCCGAGGCAGTCGAGGTGCAGGTAGAGTTTGCGGCCCACCCAGGCGTCGGTGGCGGCGTAGGTTTGTTGGGACGAGGTCAGTTCGTTTTTCGCCCAGTTTGAAACTTGCTCCTTTTTGGAAATGCGGAATCCCAGCAGCAGGGCGCCCATGCTGCGCAGACCGAGATTTTTGATCCCCGCCTTTTTTGCACAGTCGGCTAGCTCGACAAATCCGGCGGGTTCAAAGTTGGCCAGTTGCCGCAGCTCCTTTAAATCATCGCGGATGGAAACGCCGGATTTAATGATTTTTTTATTGGCCAGAATTTTTTGGAGTTTTTTAGTGAACCCGGTTTGTTTGAGCTGAAAGAGGTAGACTTCGTTTTCGGTCGCCAGCTGAAGCAGGGAAGGCAGGTAGCTTTCGCCGCGCCGGAAGGCGGGGCGGGTTTCGGTATCGAAACCGAGCAGTTTTTCTTTTTTGAGTTTTTTCGCGACTCGGTCCGCTTCGTCCGGCGTGTGGATGAGGTGAATGGGCCCTTCATAGCGCCCCATCGGCAACTCATTGATTTCCGCTTTGGTAATGTAAATTTTTTCCAGAGGTGCTGTCATTGGGATTAGGTTTCGCGGCGGAGGCGCGCGGGAAGAATTTTGAGCTGTTCGCGGTATTTGGCGACGGTGCGGCGGGCAATATCGATTCCCTGCGCAGAGAGTTCATCACCAATTTTCTGGTCGGAGAGCGGTTTTTTTTTATCTTCCGCACGGACGATTTCTGCCAGCGTGTTCTTAATGGCGGCGTTGGAAATGATGCTTCCGTCCGCTTGCGCAACCCCGGTGGTGAAGAAATATTTAAATCCCAACACGCCGCGCGGGGTGGACATATATTTTCCGTTGCAGGCGCGGCTGATGGTGGTTTCGTGAACTTTGAGGACATCGGCCACCTGCTTCATGGTGAGCGGCTTAAGGCCGCTGATTCCGTTTTCGAGGAATCCCTCCTGCACGTTAACAATTTCCGTGGCAATGCGCAGAATGGTGTCTTGCCGCTGGTCGATGCTGCGGATGAAAAATTTGCTTTTGGCGATTTTTTCGCGGATGTATTTGCGGGTTTCGGCCACGGTGGTTTTGTCCTTCAGGAGCTGTAGGTAGCGCTGGCTGATGAACAGGCGCGGGTAAGGGCTTTTGTTCTGCGTGATCGTCCAGACCCCGTCACGTTTTTCGACTGCGATTTCGGGGATGACATATTCGGTTTGCTCGGCGGTGAAGTTCCGCCCAGGTTTGGGGTCGAGTTTGGCGATTGATTCGGAAAGCTCTTTTATTTTTTCGATCGGCAGGTGCATGGCTGCGGCGATTTGCTCGTACTGATGGGCGCCGAGCTTGTCGAGATGCTTTTCAACCAGCGCGGCCTCCAGCGAGTCGCCCCGGCCCTGATGGCGGAGCTGAATCAGCAGACACTCTTTTAGGGATCGCGAGCAGACACCCACGGGGTCGAACCCCTGAATGACGGTAATGATGCGCTCAAAAAGTTCTTCCGGAAACTCCGGGGTCACACCGATGATCCCGTCGAGATCAAGTCGGATGTAGCCGTCGTCATCAATGGAGCCGATGAGCACCTCGGCAATACCGCGCTCGCGGACGTCGAGTCCCGCCATCGTCAGCTGGTCGAGCAGGTGTTCCTGCAGCGATTCGGCGCTCGAGATGGAATCCATCATGAATTGATGGCGTTCATCGTCGTTGCGGGAGCGGACTTCGCGGTTGCTGCGGAAATCCCGATCCCATTCGGCCAGCTCCGTCAACTCGCCGATTTCGCGCTCCTCGCGCAGTTCCTCGCGGGCGGCCTCCTCGAAGTCGGTTACCTCCTCCACCTCCGGAGCGTCTCGCTCCAGCGTGGGATTTTGATCCATTTCGGTGCGAACCATCAATTGAAGGTCGAGAATAGGGACCTGGAGAATTTTGAGAGACTGAAGCATCTGCGGGGTGAGAGACTGCTCCATTCGCTGGTGCTGGACTAAACCTAGGGATTGTTCGGCCATATTCGATTTACAAATTCGGGTGACTATTCGACAATTGCGAATTCATGCATAGCAGGAATCATTCAAACATTCAATTGAACACTCATGAGCATTAAACTTTGTGTATTAGCCAGCGGGAGTTCCGGGAACTGCACGTTTATCGGAACGGAAACGACCCGCATTCTGATTGATGCGGGTATTTCGGCCAAAAAAACGGTGGAACGGCTGGCGGAAATCGGCGAAACCCCGGAAGCTCTTGACGCTATCTGCGTGACCCATGAGCACAGTGACCACATTTCTGGAATCCGTGTGCTTCAAAAAAAGTATGACATTCCGGTGTATGCCAATGCGGGAACGCTCGACGGGATTCGCGCGGCGCTTAAAGGTGTGGAGGTGACGTGTCGCCAATTCACTACCGGTTCGCTCTTTGAGATCGGCGACGTCCGCCTAGAACCGTTTTCGGTATCGCACGATGCGTATGAACCGGTCGGCTTTGTGATGCGGGTCGGCGGCTGTTCAATCGGACTGGCGACGGATGTTGGCATTGTGACCCATTTGCTGCGGGAAAAACTTCGATCCTGCGATGTGGTGGTGATCGAGGCGAATCACGAAGAATCGATGGTGCACGCCGCACCGCGCCCGTGGAGCCTCAAGCAGCGGATTCTGAGCAATCAGGGGCATTTATCCAACAGCGCGTCAGCTGGACTGATTGCAGACATTGCCGGAGAAGGGTTGAAACATCTTTTTCTTGCGCACCTGAGCGGAGACTGCAACAGTCCGACCCACGCGCGCCGCGCATTTGAGACGGTTCTCGTTAAGGCAGGGCATCACCACATCACGGTGCGTCTGACCGGTGCAGATCAGGTGAGTGAAATTCTGGAACTGGATTAATGGACGGTAAATCAAACGAACGGCTGGAGCAGCGGCTGCTGAAAGTGATCTCGAAGGAGACCCGGGGTAAACGCGCCTCCTGTCTGCGCGGAGTGCTGCGTAGTTTGTCTGTCATTTTCTATATTCTGGTGCAGCTGCGTCTTTGGCTGCACAAACACCGCATTCTCCGGGCCCGCACACTGGGCTGTCAGGTGATCAGCGTCGGCAACGTCACTGTCGGCGGAACTGGCAAGACCCCGATTGTGGAAACCTTCGCCCGCTCGCTGACGGAAAAAGGCCGCAAGGTCGCCATTTTGAGCCGCGGGTATAAGAGTCGCAAGACTCCGCTGTGGGAAAAGATTTTGAAAAAGGAGGAGCGGCTTCCGCGTGTGGTTTCGGACGGCAACCGCCTGCTGCTTAATTCCGATTTGGCCGGCGACGAGCCCTATATGCTGGCGTCCAACCTGTCCGACGTCTCTGTGCTGGTGGATAAAGACCGCGTTAAAGCCGGCAAATACGCCATTCGCAAACTAGGTTGCGACACGCTGGTGCTCGACGACGGGTTCCAATACCTTAAGTTGGAAAACCGGCTCGATATCGTGCTGGTCGACTACACCAACCCCTTCGGCTACGGCAATGTGTTGCCGCGCGGACTGCTGCGCGAGCCGGCGCGCAACATCAAGCGGGCGGGCTTTATCTTTATCACCAAATGCCCGCCGGAGGGCGCGCCGGAACTCAAAGCCAAACTGCGCGAGTTCAACCCGCACGCCGAAATTTCCGAATGTCGCCACACCTCCAAATATCTGCAGAACGTTTATACTCGGGAACGAATGGACCTCGACGCGCTTCGCGGCAAAAAAGTCTCTGCCATTTCCGGCATCGCCGTGCCGGAGAGTTTCGAAAGCGGTCTGCGCAAACTGGGCGCAGAGATTGTCCACAGCGCGCAGTACGCTGACCATCACCGCTATACCCAGCAGGAAATCATTGAAACCATCAATCAGGCGGTCGAAGCCGGTGCTGAGATGATTCTGACCACCGAAAAAGACGCCGTGCGCTTTCCGCTTATCGAACGGTACGACCTGCCGATCATTTATCTGCGGGTGGAGATCGAAATGCTTTCCGGCTCTGAGGCGTTCAATGACTGGATCGACCGAATCTGCTTCCGATGAAATCTGAGCTGCCAGAAAAAGTGCTAGTGATCGCCCCCGAGGGGCTTGGGGACGCGGTGCTGAGTCTACCCGGTCTGCAGATTTTCCGGCAGGAGCATCCGGATGTGGAAATCACTGTGTTGGCCGAAGCGGCGCTTGAACCCTTCTGGCGGATGTGTCCGGCGATTCATTTTTTCCAACTTTTGGAGAAAAACCGTCCAATGCTTCGAAAGCTCAAGCGGGAGCACTACGACCGGGTCTATATTCTGCGCGACGATTTTCGCGCCGCGCTGATTGCGTGGCGCGCCGGCATTGCACGCCGGACCGGCTTCCGCGGCCACTGGCGCCGCCTGTTGCTCACCGAGATCGTTCACCGTCCCGAAGGGCACCGGCAGTTCGAGTTTATGAATATTCTTGGCGTGCAGGGCGAGCCGCCCGCTCCGCAGATCGCGGTGCCGCACAAAAGCTTCCAGACATTGGAAAGAAAACTCATCCATTTTCCAAACATTGGGAAAAACCGGGCTGTAATTTTCCAGGCATTGGAAGAGGAGCGTCCGCTGGACGCGCGCCCTGTGATTACGCTGATGCCGGGTGGTCCGGCAGAGCGCTGGCCGGCGGCGCATTTCGGGTTGCTGGCCAAAAATCTGATTTCCTCGTTGAAGGCGGTGGTGCTGCTGGCTGGCGATTGTGACGATATGGAGCTCTGCACAGAGGTCGCACAGGCGGCCGGACCGGATGCAATCAATCTGGCGGGGCAGATTACGCTACCCGAGTGGGCGGCACTCCTGACGGTGAGTGACTGCGCAGTCTGCAATGCCGGCGACGGTATGCAGCTGGTTGCTGCGGCAGGTAGGCCGGTGCTGCCGGTTTACGGGCTGAACAATCCGAAAAAGCACGCCCCGTTGGGGAAATACACACGCTTTGATGAGAAAAAGGCCCCGGCCAACGAGCCGGAGTTTGAAGAGGTGACCCGCACGCTGACAGCGGTTACGACGGATATGGCGTACGGTGCAGTTGCGAAGCTGTTGGCAACGTGACGTACCCGTCCGCATAATAAAGGGGATGGCTGGGTGACCTTGACTGCCGACGACAAACGTTCCGTTGGCAAAAGATACCTGCGTTGCAAGAAAAAGAGCCGGAGTCTGAGAAGGTGACCCGCACGCTGAGTGTGTGGATAACGGACATCTCTTTTGTCGTGCAATTTTTCGAGTTGGTGAGTAAGAGTACACTTCTGTTTTAATTTCTGTTTAGGAGAGGACGCCATGAGTTTTTCGGATGTTAGAATTGGGATTATTGGCTTGGGATACGTCGGTTTGCCGCTGGCGGTTGAGTTTGGAAAGCAATATCCGACCGTCGGATTCGATGTGAATCAGAGTCGTGTTGATGAACTGAAATCCGGTCATGACGCGACTTTTGAATCATCCCCCGAAGAAATTGCATCCGCTTCGGCTTTAACGGTTTCAACGAATTTTACCGATTTGAACGGTTGCAATGTCTACATCGTAACCGTACCTACCCCGGTCGATCATTCTAAGCGTCCCGATCTGAGCCCACTCATAAAGGCTAGCGAAACCATTGGTAAGGTGATCTCTAAAGGCGATGTGGTCATTTATGAGTCCACCGTGTACCCGGGGGCGACAGAAGAGGATTGCATTCCAGTCATCGAGCGAGTGAGTGGGCTGAAATTTAACGAGGATTTTTTTGCAGGCTACAGCCCCGAACGGATCAATCCCGGCGACAAGCAGCGGCGCTTAACCAATATTGTCAAAATTACCTCTGGATCAACCCCAGAGACCGCCGATTTTGTCGATAGTCTCTATCGCAGCATTCTCGAGGTTGAAACGCATAAAGCCTCTTCCATCAAGGTGGCTGAAGCCGCCAAAGTGATCGAAAACACGCAACGCGATGTCAACATTGCGATGGTCAATGAGCTAGCCAAGATTTTTAGTCATATGGGCATTGATACGTTAGAGGTGTTGGAAGCCGCAGGAACCAAGTGGAACTTTTTACCGTTCCGTCCCGGCTTGGTCGGCGGGCATTGCATCGGTGTGGACCCCTATTACTTAACCTTTAAGGCCGAGGCGGTTGGCTATCACCCGGAAATGATTCTTGCCGAGCGACGGGTCAACGACAGCATGGGCGGGTTTATTGTCGATCAGGTCGTCAAGCTGATGCTCAAAAAGAGAATTCATGTTGTGGATTCAAACATTTTGGTGTTGGGAATTACCTTTAAAGAAAACTGTCCGGATGTTCGTAATACCCGTGTAACCGATATTGTAAAAGGACTGAAGGGTTATGGTGCGAACGTTGTCGTTTGTGACTCCTGGGCCGATCCGGCTGAAGTGCAGCGGAAATACGATATTGAGCTGATCTCCGATCTCGGATCTCTGACCTCCGGCATCTATGATGCCGTCGTGTTGGCTGTCGCCCATAATGAATTCAAACAAATGACCATCGAGGAGCTCCGCGCCCTGCGAGCCGAAAACAGTGTCGTGTACGACATCAAGAGTGTTCTTCCGGTCTCCGAGATCGACGGGCGTTTGTAGATTTTTTAAGCGTTTTTTAGCAAGATAGTTGTATTTTTTACAACTATCTTGTTTTAAATGAGCATAAAAATGGGTAGGTCGGAGCCGATTAGTCGCTGCGGAAGAGATGGGCAGACAGGAATGTCCGCCCCACAGGTTTTCAAGTTTTGGAAATTGGATACGAACCTCCGACTCCTGTTTTCCGTTCTCCCTAGCCTGTAGAATCAGCATAGCGTATTCCACGGGGCCCATCATTCTCTCTCAATTTTGTGGGTTTTTGTGCCTTCTTATGGCAAAAAACCTTTCTTTATAGGACCTCGGATAAATATAGGTAGGCATGGACAGGAAAACGCAAAGATTTTTCGGGCAGGGAGGCAGGATTACGATTCTGTTTGCTCTATTGATCGGGGCACCCTTTCTCGGGACTTTTTTCGGGTGGGACTTTTATCCGCCGGAGGATGAAAACCGTCGCATGGCGGAGCGTCCGAATTTTCAGTCGCTGCCGCTGGCGGCCTGGCCGGAGAAAACCGAAGCGTACTATAAGGATCATTTTGGCTTCAGAAACACCTTAATTCGCCGGCATCGCACGCTGATGGATGATGTATTTGACCGACAGTCGGATCGCGCACTGGAGGGGCTCAATGGGTGGTTGTTCCTGAAGGATAACGGAAATATTTCTGACTTTCGTGGTCTCCGAAAACTTTCTACCGAGAAGATGGAGGAGCTTCGCATCAGTTTTGAGGGACGGCAACGGTGGCTTGAACAGCAGGGAGTTCAGTATCTGTTCGTCATTTCGCCGAACAAGCCGGTAGTTTATCCTGAATTTTTGCCGGAAAATATCCAGTCGGATCGTGGCATGGACGGTATCGTGCAGTGGGAAGCCTACCTTGCAGAGCAGTCTTCTGTGCTGAATATTTTGGATTTGCGAGATACGTTGTCTGCCAACAAGGCAGATGGTGTGCTCTATTTTTCCAATGATACGCACTGGTCATACCTTGGAAGTTATTTTGGCTACTGCGGGGTGATTCGCCGGTTGGCGGAAGTTTTCCAAGGCTTGGAACCTCTGCCGCTTGAATACTGTAGTCAGATCGAGTCTAAATGGACCGGGGATCTGGTTGCGATGATCGGAGGATGTCGTGAGTCTGAGATCCCTTGTGTTGAGATTTTTCCTGATGATGCGTATACGAATCAATGTCAGGTTGTTTCGCGTCAGGAGGTAGATTCACTTAGCTTGCCGGATGAAATCAGTGAGGCTTGTGTGGTGAGGAATCCTGCGGGGACAGGGCGGGTGGTGATTTTCCACGATTCGTTTGGAGGACAGGGGTGGTATCGTTTTTTCCCGATCCATTTCGAAGAGACTGTTTTTATTCCGGTGTGGCGACTAACAGCGGATCAGTTGCGTTATGTGATTGATGTGTTTAAGCCGGATGTGATCATTAATGAACAGATTCACCGGAATGTCCTGTATAAACGGCAACCGGTTTTTGACGAATGGCGGGAAGCGTTGGATAGGGCCGAGTAATGGTTTTCAGTTCGATAACATTTTTGTTTTTGTTCTTGCCGGTTGTGTTAGTGATTTACCACTTACTGTTCCTCCCGGTGTCTCTTAAACACAAGCAATCAGCCGTGTTTCGGCATCTGGCTAATCTATTTCTTCTGTGTGTTAGCCTGATCTTTTATTTTTGGGGTGAGGCATGGTTGGTATGGATCGTGATCGCCTCAACTTTCGTCGACTTTTTCTGTGGGCTGCTCATTTCCGGCGCACTTCATAAAGGCCGCATTGAGATGCTGGAAGAGAGTGCGCCGCGCACGAGGGTTCAACGTGTCGGATTGATTATTTCAGTGACCTCGAACTTGTTGTTTCTCGGGTTCTTTAAATATTTCAACTTCGGAGTCGATAGCTTTAACGCATTGGTGCCGGAGGCATTGCGATTGACCGATATGATGAGAATCACACTGCCGCTCGGGATCAGTTTCTACACCTTCCAGTCGATGAGCTACACAATTGATGTCTATCGGGGGCATGTGAAGGCCACACGCAATCTGATTGATTTCGCCTGCTTTGTCACCTTGTTCCCTCAGTTGGTGGCTGGACCGATCGTCCGCTATTGCGACATTGCCTACCAACTGGTGCACCGAAAGATGACCAGTCAGCTTTTTGCCTCTGGAGTCACCCGGTTTGTACTGGGACTGGGAAAAAAGGTGTTGATTGCCAATACGGTTGCACGGGCCGCTGACAACATTTTTGCGCTTTCCCCTGATCAGCTAACGAGCCCGCAAGCGTGGGTTGCAACGATCTGCTACACAATTCAGATCTATTATGACTTTTCCGGATATAGCGACATGGCAATCGGGCTGGGGCGCATGTTCGGTTTTGAGTTTCTTGAAAATTTCAACTACCCCTACATTTCACGTTCTATTCAGGAATTCTGGCGGCGCTGGCATATATCTCTTTCCACTTGGTTCCGAGATTATCTCTATATTCCTTTGGGTGGGAATAAAAAGGGTGAGGGCCGGACCTATTTCAACCTGATAACAGTTTTTTTCCTGTGTGGACTGTGGCACGGCGCCAACTGGGCCTATGTGACGTGGGGCCTCTACCACGGGCTGTTTCTTGTGCTCGAGCGGATGGGACTACGCCGTCTGGTTGAGCGTCTGCCTCGAGTTCTGCAACATGTTTATACTCTGCTGATTGTTATGGTCGGATGGGTACTCTTTGCAACCGAATCGTTTTCGCAATCCATTATAATTTTAAAATCCATGGCGGGATTTGCTCCGGCGACAGCTAGCTCCCTGATGCTGCAGGATTGGCTGTCCCGCGATGTGATTACTGCGATCCTGTACGGTGCGATCTTCTCTGCCCCCGTCCTTGTGCAGGTGCGGGCATGGGTGCGCCGCATTGCGGCGCATCGCCCGGTCTGCGCCGGTGGGTACGAGCTTTTGAAAGGAGTTGCGCTGACGCTGATCTTCCTGCTCTGCTCCATGTCGCTCGCTTCCGGAACATACAACCCGTTTATCTACTTCCGGTTTTAAGCACCTTCTATCTCTCGGACAAATCTTGAAAGGTGAAGCTCACATTGCATCGGTCGTTCTGTAGCCGCGCGCGTTGAGTGCGGCCGCCTTCAACGTTATCGCCCCGCTCATGCGGGGAGGGATCTATCCGGTTTAAGTTTTACCCCACAACCCGCGCTTCGCGCGGGTTCACGCCTTGCTTTTCCATGCCAACAAAGTAGAGTTAGCGAAGTTTTTGAGGAGAAAATATGACAGCCGCTGATCTACAGAAAAATATGCCGCCCGCGATGATTCTGTGCGGGGGACAGGGAACACGTTTGCGGGATGTAACGGAACTCTTGCCGAAACCGATGGTTCCGGTTGGTCCGCATCCGATTATTTGGCACATTATGAAAGGCTACGCCGCCTTCGGCGTGAAGCGCTTCATCCTCTGTTTAGGTTATAAGCGCGAAGCGTTTATCGATTATTTTCTCAATTATCACGCCCATGCGACTGATGTGACGGTGCGCTTGGGAAAACACAATGACCTCACCTATCATGACGGGCACGGTGAAGAAGACTGGGAGGTCACTCTGGTGGATACCGGCGACCGAACCATGACTGGCGGACGAATCGCGCGCGCCGCTAAATACCTAAAACCTGAAGATCGTGAGTTTTTTCTGACCTACGGCGATGCTGTATCGGATATTGATTTTTCGGCTCTGTTGGGCTCCCACCGGCAATCCGGGAAAACCCTGACTGTTAGCGCAGTACATCCAGCCGGTCGCTTTGGGGAACTTGGAATTGATGCGAAAGGAAAGGTGACTGGATTCCATGAAAAACCCCAGACAGAGCAAGGTTTCATCAACGGCGGATTTATGGTCGCGGATCGTTCGTTGCCGGAACGTTACTTAAGCCCCGACGGATCACTGATTTTCGAGCAGGAACCGATGCGAAAGATGCAGAAGGCGGGAGAGATGGCGGCTTATCAGCATCAAGGCTTTTGGCAGTGCATGGATAATATACGAGAACACCAATGGTTGAATGAGTTATGGGATGCTGGCAAAGCGCCGTGGGCGAGAGGCTGGAAATAATGTTCGGCGGGATTTATCAGGGTAAAAAGGTTCTGCTGACCGGGCACACTGGATTTAAAGGAAGTTGGCTGGTTTGTTGGCTTCAGCAGCTCGGCGCGGAGGTGTGCGGCTATTCCTTGCCAGCTCCAACCGACCCGGCGCACTGGAATCTGCTGAAACTGGATCTGCGTTCAGAGCTCGCGGATATCCGTGATTTCCAAACATTGGAAAAAACATTCCACGAATTTCAGCCGGAGATTGTTTTTCATCTGGCGGCGCAACCGCTGGTGAGGGCCTCTTATCGCGATCCGGTCGAAACCTGGTCAACGAACGTCATGGGAACGCTGAATGTTTTTGAAGCCTGTCGCAAAACGGAATCGGTGCGAGCGGTTGTCAATGTCACTAGCGACAAATGCTACGAAAACCGGGAGTGGGATCGAGGTTATCGCGAAAATGACGCCATGGGCGGTTACGATCCCTATAGCGCATCCAAAGGCTGCTCCGAACTGCTGACCGCATCCTATCGCAACTCGTATTTCAATAACGCCGCTTTTGGCGCCAAGCATCAGACCCTGTTGGCGAGCTGCCGGGCAGGCAATGTGATTGGCGGCGGCGACTGGGCGGAAGACCGGCTGGTGCCGGACATCATGCGTGCCGTTGCAGCAGGGAAGCCGGTGGAAATCCGCAATCCGCATGCCACCCGTCCGTGGCAGCATGTGTTGGAACCGCTGGGTGGCTATCTGCTCGTTGGACAGCGCCTTCTTGAGGGAAAGCCTGAATTTGCAAGCGGCTGGAATTTCGGGCCGGATGACGCTTCTGATCTTTCCGTCCGCGAAGTGGTCGAAAACATTAAGCTACACTGGGATCGGATCGAAACTCGTCTCGCGCAAGCCGTCGATGCTCCGCACGAAGCGCATCTCCTGAAACTTGACTGCACTAAAGCGCGCAAAGAGCTTGGTTGGCGCCCGGCGTGGAACAGCGCGAAAACATTTGAACAAACGGTTGGTTGGTATCGGAAGTTTTACGAAGACGGAGCGCTGGCGACAGAAGCTGATCTGGATGCGTATGCGGCACAGTTTCAAATAGATTTAGGTGCGGCATGAAGACAAGTTTACTGACAATCTCGGGTGCTGCAGTTGTGGACGCCGAGCCTTTTATCGATTCTCGGGGGATTTTTTCCCGTTGGTTCTGTGAAAAAGAACTCGAATCGCTGCTTGGGTCGCGCCAAATCGTGAATGTGAATTTTTCGAGAACTGAAAAGGAGGGTGCGATCAGAGGAATGCATTTTCAGTATCCGCCTAAGGCAGAAATGAAGCTGATCCGGTGTCTCAACGGGAAAGTGTTTGATGTGATGGTTGATTTGCGCAAGGATTCACCGACTTTTTTACAGTGGTACGGAGAGATTTTGACACCGGAAAACATGAAGATGGTGGTTATTCCCGAAGGAGTGGCGCACGGGTTCCAAACATTGGAAGAGCAATCAGAAATGCTTTATCTTCATACAGAATTTTACTCAAAGGAACATGACTCAGGGATTCGTTATGACGATCCAGTCATTGGAATCAAGTGGCCGATTCCTGTGGTTGAAATTTCAGAGAAAGATCAAGCGTATCCTTTGCTGGATGCGGCATTTGAGGGAATTTGTATATGAAGTGCAGGCATTGTCAATCTGAGTTAAATTTGCCGTTTGTTGATTTAGGAAGTGCTCCTCCTTCGAATGCTTATTTAACCGACGCAACTTTGCATGCTCCAGAGAAATGGTTTCCGCTGCGGGTGTTGGTTTGTGAACAATGCTGGCTGGTGCAAACTGAAGATTTCACACAGGCGAATGAACTGTTTGATGCCGATTATGCTTATTTCAGCGGGTTTTCGACGAGTTGGCTGGCCCATTCAGAGCGGTATGTGAACGACATGGTGGAGCGGTTTTCGCTGAGCGAATCCAGTCATGTGGTAGAGGTGGCTGCGAACGACGGCTACCTGCTTCAATATGTCCAGGCTCGGGGAATACCGTGTACCGGTATCGAGCCGACGGCCAGCACTGCGGCAGTGGCAAGAGACAAGGGGCTTGTGATAGTCCAAAAGTTTTTTGGCACTGAATTGGCAAAAAAACTGGTAGAACAGGATGCTCAAGCTGATTTAACTGCGGCAAACAATGTCCTTGCCCATGTCCCTGACATTAATGATTTTTCCAAGGGATTCTCGATCCTGCTTAAAGCGGACGGTGTGGCAACGTTCGAGTTCCCCCATTTGTTGAATTTAATTAGGCAAAACCAGTTCGACACCATTTATCATGAGCACTTCTCTTATTTGTCGCTGACGTCAGTAAGCCGTATCTTTTCGGAGAATGGTTTGAGCGTTTTTGACGTGGAAGACCTCCCGACGCATGGGGGTAGTTTGCGTGTTTTTGCCCAGCGGAGTGATGCCGGAAAACGTCTTGTTACAGATCGTGTTCAGGACATGCTGAATCGAGAGGCGGATGCTGGACTAACGAATACGTCGGGTTATGTTGGCTTCCAGACGAAGGCCAATCAGGTGAAAGATGATTTGCTGACGTTTTTGCTGGATGCAAAAAAGCAGGGAAAAACGGTGGCGGCTTATGGCGCGGCCGCAAAAGGGAATACGCTTTTGAATTTCGCTGGCGTTCGGCCGGATTTGATTTCGTTTGTTGTCGACCGGAATCCGGCGAAGCAGAATAAATGCATGCCCGGTAGCCGGATCCCGATTGTGGAAGAGTCTGTTTTAAAAGAAACAAAGCCGGATTATGTCATCATTCTCCCTTGGAATTTAAAGGATGAAGTGACCACTCAGCTGGAATATATCCGGGAGTGGGGAGGTCAGTTTGTAGTTGCCGTTCCTCAGATGGAGGTCAGCTAGTGCATGTGGCCGTTACTGGGGCCACGGGGTTCGTTGGCCGTCATGTAGTAGCTGAACTGAGTCGACGGAATATTCGGCCGGTTATCGTGATGCATCCGGATGATCCCGGATCGCCCGCAGTCCGGGATTTAGACAAAGTAACGGTAGATTTATGTAACTTCGGGGATGCGGGTCAGCTCTACACACAAATGGGTTGTCCGGATGTGTTAATCCATCTCGCGTGGGGAGGGTTGCCGAATTACAAATCCTCTCACCATATTGAGCAGGAACTGCCGTCGCAGAAGCGGTTCCTGAGAGAAATGATTCAGTCCGGCGTATCATCAGTTGCTGTGTCAGGAACCTGTTTTGAGTATGGCATGCAGTCGGGTGAGTTGTCGGAAACAATGGAGCCCAAACCGGATAATCCGTATGGCACCGCTAAAAATGAATTGCGCAGTTATTTGGAGGAGCTTCAAACGTCTCTTTCGTTTTCATTAATGTGGGCCCGTTTCTTTTATTTGTATGGGGAAGGGCAGTCCAGTCGATCACTGTTTTCTTTGCTGAAGACGGCGGTTGAGCGGGGCGATGCAACGTTTGATATGTCCGGAGGAGAACAGGTGCGGGACTTTCTTCCGGTTGAACAGGCCGTTTCGGATTTTGTGTCACTGGCTCTGCAGCAGAAAAATGTCGGCGTTGTGAATCTTTGTTCAGGGAGCCCTGTCTCTGTTAAGAATCTTGTGGAGAAATGGTTGACGGAAAACGAGTGGCAGATTGATTTAAATCTAGGGGTTTATCCATATCCGGAATATGAGCCGATGGAGTTTTGGGGATGCGCTGATAAATCAAACCGTTTGTTGGAAAGAGCATGATGAACCAAACAGAAATTTATCGGGCAGAAGGCCTTCCGGTTTTTCAGAACTGCGTTTTTTCTGATCAAACGCTTGCTCGGAATTGTGCCAAGGGGGATCTGGTTCTTGCTCAGGACATGCAGACCGGCCTGATTTTTAATAGAGCCTTTGATCCAACCCTTGTGGAATACACCCCAGATTATCAGAATGAACAGGCTTTAAGCACATTTTTTCAGGAGCACTTGCTGGATGTTGAGGGGGTCCTCAACGAGCACTTTAGGGGAAACTCTCTCGTTGAGGTCGGTTGCGGCAAAGGAAGGTTCCTTGAACAGCTTCAGAAGGCCGGATTTGATATATGCGGATTGGATCCAGCCTATGAGGGGTGCAACCCCTTGATTCGCAAGGAATATTTCACACGAGAGCAAGGGTTAAAAGCGGACGGGGTTATTTTGCGCCATGTACTGGAGCACATTTCCAATCCTGAGGAATTCCTCGTGCAGATTCGCGAAGCGAATGGCGGGGAGGGTAAGGTGTATATTGAAGTGCCTTGTCTTGAGTGGATACGGGATCATCACGCATGGTTCGATTTATTCTATGAACATGTGAATTATTTCCGACTAAAGGACCTCCATCAGCTATTCGGCACGGTGTATGCCTCGGGGCATCTTTTTGGCGGGCAGTACCTGTATATAATTGCCGACCTGTCAACCCTTCGCACCCCGGTTCGCGATCCACTTGATATGTTTCACCTCCCCGCTGATTTTGGAGAGAGTCTTTCGGGGTGGGTTGATAGGCTCAAAGATAAAAACAAAGCCCTCCCAACGGTCGTGTGGGGCGGGTCATCTAAGGGGGTCATCTTTTCTCTGCTCATGCAGCAGGCCGGCGGCATGATCGATTTTGTTGTTGATATCAATCCCGCAAAACAGGGGAAGTATCTGCCGGCTAGTGGACTTGAGGTTCTGTCCCCATCCGCGGCAATGAGACAATTGACCTCGGGTGCAGACATAATTGTAACGAATCAAAATTACCTTTCAGAAATCAAACAGGCGACAAATAATAAATTCAACTATTGGACGGTGGACTATGAATAAATTTGAGCAGGAAACAGCGCAACGCATTGATGCGATTGCAAAGAACGACAAACTGCAATCAGCAGCCAAAAATTTTATGGAGGAATCTCTGCTGCCGCAATACTCCTATAATTTCTCATGGCTTGGCCGCCCGGTTATCCAGTATCCACAGGATATGGTGGCTATGCAGGAATTAATCTGGCAGATCAAGCCGGATTTAATTATCGAAGCCGGCATTGCGCACGGAGGCTCTCTGATTTTAAGCGCATCCATGCTGGCCTTGCTTGACATGGCGGAGGCGATTGAAGCGGGCGGAATGATTGATCCTAACGTTTCACATCGCAAGGTGTTAGGTCTTGATATCGACATCCGCACCCACAACCGTGAGGCGATTGAGGCCCATCCGATGGCATCCCGCATTCAGATGATTGAAGGTTCTAGTGTTGCGCCGGAAATCATCGAACAGGTTTATGCTATCGCCGCTAACTATTCACGCGTGCTGATCTTTCTGGACAGCAACCACACTCACGACCATGTGTTGGCTGAACTCGAAGCCTATGCCCCGCTCACCAGCGTCGATAGTTACTGCGTGGCATTCGATACGGTTGTTGAAGATATGCCTGCAGAATTGGCTGGAGATCGCCCGTGGGGTCCCGGCAATAATCCCAAAACAGCTGTATGGGAATATCTCAAGACGCATCCAGAGTTTGAGATCGATGAGACCATCCAGAATAAACTTTTGATCACCGTCGCTCCGGATGGATATCTAAAGCGGACACGTTAAACCACAGGTCCGGGACGCTTACATGTCGCTCAAAAAAAACATTATTGCGAATTATGTAGGGCAGGGGTGGACGGCTCTCATGGGCTTGGCCTTTGTTCCGCTGTACATCAAATATCTGGGCATGGAGGCTTATGGCCTGATTGGGGTGTTTGCTCTGCTTCAGGCGTGGTTG
>CAYVYL010000006.1:64494-68425 GCA_964455665.1 uncultured Verrucomicrobiota bacterium | reverse complement strand
CCGGGAATGTGTTCAATGATGGCATCCATCAGCGGCAGAATGGAGTTGCGCGGGCCGTCGATTTCTTTATCGGCCCAGCCGTCGCGGCCGCTGGCGTAGAGCATGGGGAAGTCGAGCTGATCGTCGTTGGCTTCTAGCTCCGCAAAGAGGTCGAAGACCATATCGTGCACTGCATCGCAGCGGGCATCGGGTTTGTCCGCCTTGTTCACCACCACGACCGCCTTGAGATTCAGCTCCAGCGCTTTATCGAGCACAAAGCGGGTTTGCGGCATCGGGCCCTCGGCGGCGTCGACGAGCAGTAGTACGCCGTCGGCCAAGTTCAGCACGCGTTCCACCTGTCCGCCGAAATCACTATGGCCGGGGGTGTCGATGACGTTGATTTTCACGCCCTTGTATTCCACGCTGATGTTTTTGGAAAGAATGGTGATGCCGCGCTCGCGCTCGAGGTCGTTGCTGTCGAGCATGCAGTCCTGAAATTCTTCGTTGTCGCGGAGTAGGTGCGATTTTTTAATGATCTGATCGACCAGTGTGGTTTTCCCGTGGTCGACGTGCGCGATAATCGCCACGTTGCGGATTTTTTCGTTTCTCATCAATTTCTCCAAAGCTGTATTTGCCGGCGGAACTTCACCTGCAGGTTCAAAAAGCCGCGCGAATGTACGCTAACCTGCCGGAAAAGCAACCTAAGAAGAATGGAATGATAAACCTGTGGGTTCATGGGCTGTTGAGTTTTCCAGACCGAGGGAAAAACACCGATTAAAAGCTCCAACCATTGGAAATTTCGGGTCGTTTCGTTCCAAGGGCTGGAAACCTTTTGCCACGCGGCTCGAATCTCGTACCCCGTTATTCGAAAAAGTGGCAGACGGGGCCGCCGTTTTTTTCGAAATAGCGCTGATGGTATTCCTCCGCGCGCCAGAAGGTCGCGGCGGGCACGATTTCGGTGGTGATCGACTTGCGCCATTTGCCGGAAGCCGCCAGCGCGTCTTTGGATTTCTCTGCGATCACTTTTTGCTCCGGCGAGTGGTAGAAAATCGCTGAGCGGTATTGCGTGCCGACATCCGGCCCCTGACGATTGACCTGCGTCGGGTTGTGCACCCGCCAGAAAAGCTCAACGAGCTGCTTATAGGAAATCACTTCAGGATCAAACGTGATTTCCAGCGCTTCGGCATGGCCTGTGCGACCGGAGCAGACCTCACGGTAGGCGGGGTTTTCCGCTTCTCCACCGACATAGCCGACCTGCGCGTCAACCACGCCGTCGACCGTCCGGAACGCGGATTCCACGCCCCAGAAGCATCCGGCTGCAAATGTGGCTTTTTCCATGGCACCCTCCTCCGCCGGCGCAAGGCCGGCAACGATCACGGCAAATAGAATGAACAATCCGGTTTTCATGCCACTCTTAGACCCTTATTCCGCCGAAGAGTTCAGTTCGTTTTCAATGGCGGTTGTTAATTCCGCGGCATCGGGCGCGGTGCGGCTACCGAAATGCGTGATGAGGTCGCCGTTGCGCCCGATCAGGAATTTATTAAAATTCCACGACACCTTGTCCCCGTTCGGGTGGCCCGTCAGCCAGGCGTAAAGCGGGTGGATCTCTTTTCCCTTCACGTTGATTTTTCCAAACATTGGAAACGTCACGCTGAATTTCATTGAGCAGAACTGAGCAATCTCCTCGTTACTGCCAGGCTCCTGTCCCAGGAAGTTGTTGGCGGGGAAGCCGAGCACAACCAGCCCGCGGTCTTTGTATTTTTCGTACAGCTCCTGCAGGCCGGCGTACTGCCCGGTGAACCCGCACTGGCTAGCCGTGTTGACGATCAGCAGCACCTGTCCTTTGTATTCGGACAGGCTTTGTGGTTCGCCAGTGATGGTTGCTGCGGAAAAATCATAAACCGATCCACCGGCCGCCACTCCCGCGGCGGCGATTCCCAACAGGCCTAGAAAAAACTTTTTCACGAGAATTCCTCCCCTATTTTATGGCGTCGAGCGCCGCATCATAATCCGGCTCCTGCGCAATTTCAGGAACCAGCTCGGTGTAGATGACCTGCCCGGTTTCGTCAATGATGAGCACGGCACGGGCAAGCAATCCGGCCAGCGGGCCGTCAGCGAGCGTCACGCCATAGTGGTCGCCGAAAGGGGAGCGGAACGCCGAGGCGGTCTCAACATTTTCGATGCCTTCGGCGCCGCAGAAGCGAGCGTGAGCAAACGGCAGGTCGACCGATACGCAAAGCACAGCTGTGTTTTCGAGGCCGGCGGCTTTTGCATTAAATGCCTTCACAGAAAGTGCGCAGACGTCGGTGTCGATGCTCGGGAAAATATTCAAAACCAATTTTTTACCCGCATAGTCGGACAGCGAGGTTTCGGATAGATCCTGTTTCACCAGGGCAAAGTCCGGCGTGGCGCTTCCAATTCCTGGAAGTTCTCCAACGGTTTGAACGGGTGAGCCTTTAAATGTGACTTGAGCCATAACGATCTCCTTGTTTAGACTGGGTTCAAATACGGATCTATATAAAGAGGGTTGCTTTTGCAAGCAACTTCCCCTTCAATGTGCCGCCCTTATAAGGAAAACAACATGAGCGCTTTAGAAAAAAATAGAACCATTGCGATTGTAGGACGTCCGAATGTCGGAAAATCCGCCCTTTTCAACCGGATTGTCGGCCGCCGCATCTCCATTGTGCACGAGCAGGAAGGCGTTACACGCGACCGCGTTGTCTGCGAAACCGAGTGGAACGATGAGCAGTTTGAGCTGATTGATACCGGCGGGCTGGGCTCAATCGACTCCCGCGCGACCGGCGATGTTTTGGTTAACCGCACCAACGAGCAGGTTGAAGTGGCAATCGAAGACGCCGCGGCCATCATTTTTGTGACCGATATTACCGCTGGAACGCTGCCGATGGATGAAGAGGTGGCCCGCCTGCTCCACCGCGCCGACCGACCCGTTTTTATTGCCGCTAACAAAGCCGATAGCGCCGCTCGCGATGAAGATTCTGTCGAGTTTGAGACCCTGGGCTTCCCTGTTTTTCCGGTATCCGCGCTGCATAACCGCGGTGTTGAATCGCTGATGGAGGCCGTCCTGCCCGAGCTGCCGCCGGGAGAAAACCGTACGGAGCGCAATCCACTACGCGTTGCCGTGGTCGGCCGCCCCAACTCCGGCAAGTCTTCCTACATTAACCGCCTGCTCAGGGGCGATCGCGTGATCGTTTCCGCGATTCCCGGTACTACGCGTGACAGCATTGAAATTCCTTTCACCATCGGCAGCGGCCCGCAAGCCCGCCACTATCAGCTGATCGATACCGCTGGCGTTAACCGCCGCAATCGCAAGTCGGGCGCCATCGAGCATTACAGCAACATGCGCGCCGAGGAGAGCATCGACAATGCCGATATCGTTGTCCTGCTCATGGATGCCTCCGAAGGTCCGAAACTGCAGGACAAAAAACTGGCCGCAAAAATAATGGACGCCAAAAAAGGCTGTATCCTGATGGTGAACAAGTGGGACCTCACCGAGGAAACCGATGTGACTCAAACCAAATATGAGCCGGCACTTCGCAAAGAGATGCCCTTCCTGAATTTTGCTCCGCTCATTTTTACCTCCGCCGAGTCAGGCTATAACGTTAAGCGCAGCATCGATATCATCGACTACGTCGCCGCCTCCGTTGAAACAAAGCTGACGACCGGCGTGCTCAACCGCGTCCTTCACGACGCCATCGCCAGAACCCCACCGCCGATCGTCAAGGGCCGGCCACTCAAGGTCTACTACGCCACGCAGTCCGGTTCCAAACCGATTTATATTAAACTGTTTGTAAACAACACGTTACGGGCAACCGAAACCTACAAGCGCTACCTCATCAACCAGCTCCGCAAAGCCTTCGGCCTCGAGGGCGCGCCGGTCGAACTCAAGCTCGTCCCCCGCCCCCGCCCCGATCTCGAGGAGAAGCGGCGCAAA
>CAYVYL010000006.1:2419-64394 GCA_964455665.1 uncultured Verrucomicrobiota bacterium | reverse complement strand
CGAACTCAAGCTCGTCCCCCGCCCCCGCCCCGATCTCGAGGAGAAGCGGCGCAAAGCCAAATAGCGTCCCTGCGTTTATCGAACTGAGATGGCAATAGGATACCTCCTCTCCACAGCGGCTAAAAAGCCGACATATGCGGATGGAACGCTCCCTTGCAGAAGCGCGAGGGCCGCCGAATCCCATTCTCATCCAGAAGCCCTCTGCGTTCTCTGCGCCTTGAGCGAGGAACGAGCGGGCGAGGAATTTCCCGGTTCCAGTGCTTGGAAAAATCAGCCCTAAACGTTCCAACCCTTGGAGCTTTCTGCGCCAAAACTTCCAATGATTGGGAAAGTCTTAAATTAGCGATTATTCAGGGGACAGAACACCAATTCTAAAATTATAAACTTTTAACCAATAACGATTAACTGATAATTATTATATTACCGCTTTGCTTTCAGCCATACCGAAAGGATGGAGATGTCGGCCGGATTGACGCCGGAGATGCGCGAGGCCTGGCCAAGGGTTTCGGGCTGGATCTTTTTGAGCTTTTCGCAGGACTCAAACCGCAGCGCGGTGATGGCATCATAATCGAAATCTTTCGGGATGCCTGTTTTTTCCAAGGTTTGGAAACTTTGTATGCGCCCCTGCTCCCGCTTAATGTAGCCCTCGTACTTCACCGCGATTTCCACCTGTTCGTTCACGTCGGATGGCAGATTCGGCTTGTCGCCTGGCAGCCCGGCATAATCGTTGCCCGGCCGGCGCAGCGTCTGCGCCAGCGAGGCGCCGTCGTGGAAGGTTTTTTCCAGACGCGTGATTTCCGTATCGATCTGCTTCTTTAGAGCGGTTGTTTCAGCCAGATCGTCTTTGGAGACAATTCCCAGCTCCCGAGCGCGCTCAAACAGCCGGAAGTTTACATTATCCTGCCGCAATGTGAGCCGATGCTCGGCGCGCGAGGTAAACATGCGGTACGGTTCATCGGTTCCTTTGGTGACCAGATCGTCGATCAAAACGCCGATGTAGGCCTCCGTTCTGTCCAAAACAAAGGAATTTTGGCCCAAAATCTTACGCGCGGCGTTGATTCCGGCAATAAATCCCTGTCCGGCGGCCTCCTCATAGCCGGTCGTTCCGTTGATTTGGCCGGCAAAGAAGAGATTTTCTACCTGCTTGGTTTCCAATGTATGGAAAAGCTGGGTCGGCGGCGCATAATCATACTCAATCGCGTAGCCGGGCCGGATAAACTTTGCTTTTTCTAGCCCAGAGATGGAGCGGATCATCTTCACCTGAATATCCTCCGGCAGACTGTTGGAGGTGCCGTTGGGGTAAATTCGAACATTGTTGCGTCCTTCCGGCTCAACAAAGACGTGATGAGCCGTTCGCTGTGGGAATTTGACGATTTTATCCTCAAGGGAGGGACAGTAGCGAACGCCAGCTCCTTCCACTAAACCGCCGTATAATGAGCTTTTTTGTAGATTATCGGCGACAATCTGGTGCGTTTGCTCGTTGGTATGGGTTAAATAGCACGGAATCTGCGGTAAACGGGCCGAAATCAGAAAATTGCGGTCAAAGGCGGCAACACCGCCGGAAAACAGCTCAGAGGTCCAGTTGTTCCACGTGGAACAGCGCGCCGCATCTTGCAAATTCTCTCCCATCATGTCAGATGAAGATGATATCGGTGTTTTTTCAAGGATTTCCTGCTCAGCGGAGCGCTGGTGTGTTCCACGCGGAACATTGGAGGTGTCGCATGTTGAACTAAGGTCATCAGACGGCTTGGTTTTCAGTTCTCCGATTTCTGACCCCGGACCTCTGACCTCTGACCTCTGACTTCTGATTTCCGGGTTTTGTTCCACGTGGAACATTTGTTTGGCAGCCCGCGAAAAGAATGGCGGCGGCTCGTCACCGGGCTGAAGCTGCATTTTGGACAGATCGATGGAATCTCTGTGAATTCGCGGCGGCGTGCCGGTTTTCATGCGCCCCAGTTCAAATCCGAGCGATTCGAGTGAGGCCGAAATGTCGTTGGCGGCTTTTTCGCCCCAACGGCCTTCGCAGATCACGTCCTGTCCGATCATAACCCGTCCGCGCATGAAGGTTCCGGCGGTCAGCACGACGGTTTTGCCAGCCAGTTTCTCATTGTCATTCAGAATGACACCGCGAAGCTGTCCGTTTTCAGTCCAGATTCCAGTTGCTTCCGTTTCGATGATTTCGAGATTTGGCTGACCCGCCAAAACGGCTTGCATGCGAGCAGGGTAGAGGGCCTTGTCGCATTGCGCCCGGTGTGCCTGAACGGCCGGTCCTTTGCGGGTATTGATGGTGCGCAGCTGAATTGCGGTGAAGTCCGTGTTGCGGGCCTGTTCGCCGCCTAATGCGTCTAACTCACAGGTAATGTGTGATTTAGCAATTCCACCGATTGATGGATTGCAGCTCATTCTGGCAATGTAAGACTTATCTATATTTAGCAGACAGGTCTTGGTTCCGAGTCGCGCGGCGGCTAGCGCGGCCTCGCATCCGGCGTGGCCTCCACCTACCACAATCACATCAAATAGTTGTTTTTCTTTTCCCACGAATCTACACGAATTTTACGAATTGATTTTCAAATGGTTGGAAAAACAGTGTTTAAGGTTTCCAACGCTCGGAAACTGTAGCGTTAGAAACTTCCAATGTCTGGAAAAATCGATATTGCAAAGCGGACGCATTCACCAAAGAGATATATTCTAATAGCGGAAGGGTGTTCATTCGTGCTTATTCGTGTAGATTCGTGGGCAGATGAATATATTGGATAATATCCCTGAACATGCGCCGGAAGAGCTTTTTACAGAGCTGCTGAAAGCGGACCGCGTGCGGATTGAGCGGATCGTTTCATTCGGCCAGAGCTCGCCGGATGGGTTTTGGTGCGATCAGCAGGAAAACGAGTGGGTGCTACTGCTGGAGGGTTCCGCCACGCTGGTTTTTGAGGAGGGGGACCCAGTCGATCTGAAGTCCGGCGATTTTTTGAATATTCCGGCCGGACGGCGCCACCGGGTCGAGAAAACCGACCCGAATGGACGAACGGTTTGGCTGACGGTTTTTTATCCGCCTCCATCGAAGCCTTCGGCGTAACAGGCAAAAACGACCAAAAACGAACCAAAACTGTTCTTTTTGGCCAAAAACGGCTCGATTTTGATGAAAAAAGAGCAAAAAACAGCCAAGTATGAAAAAAGGGCAGAATCCATTGCGGAGCATATTGCCAATGCAATTACACACGGGGTGGGTTTCGGGCTGAGTGTGGCCTGTCTGGTTTTGTTGGTGGTTTTTGCGAGCTTGCGCCATGGCGCCTGGGAAATTGTCAGTTGCTCTGTTTACGGATCTACACTGGTGATTCTTTATTTGGCCTCGACGCTTTATCACAGCATTCACAAGCCGGGCGCGCGCCATGTTCTACATATTATAGACCGCGCGGCGATTTATCTGCTGATCGCCGGAACGTACACGCCGTATCTGCTGGTTCCGCTGCGCGGAGCGCTCGGTTGGTCGCTGTTTGGGGTTATTTGGGGCCTGGCCGCGCTGGGGATCATCTTTCAAGCGGTATTTTTTAACCGGTTTAAGATTTTTTCGATACTGACTTATCTGGGGATGGGCTGGATGGTGGTGGCGACCCTCGTTCCGCTTTTGCGGGTTTTGCCGGTGATGGCGGTCGTCTGGATGGCGATCGGCGGGCTGTGCTACACGCTGGGCGTGGTGTTTTATGTCTGGAAGCAGCTTAAGTTTGCTCACGCTGTTTGGCATTTGTTTGTGCTGGCTGGCAGCAGCTGCCATTTTTTTGGAATTCTGTTTTTTGTGGCAATTTGAGCTGATTTCAGCCGATTTCATGCACAAAACGCATTTTTTAATCCAAAACCGCTATAAAAATCAAAATAGAGGTCAGCAAAAAAGATACCTTTAAAGGTATGAGAGAAGAAATGTTATAAACAGCTTTATATGAGATGCTTATAAAAGGAAAACACCGGATCTATTAAGAGGCGCCTGTTTGTGCCTTAATCTTCAGTTCAACGTCGTGCTCGCGGAGCGCGGTGAAGATTTCATTGAGGTCGCCTTCCATCACGCGGTCGAGCTTGTAGAGCGTCAGACCAATACGGTGATCGGTCAAGCGGTTTTGGGGATAGTTGTAGGTGCGGATTTTTTCGGAGCGGTCACCGGAGCCGACCTGCGATCGGCGGGCCTCCGCCTGTTCAGCGTCGATGGCGGCCTGCTGCTGCTCATAAATTCTAGCGCGGAGCACGCGCATGGCGGCCGCTTTGTTTTTGTGCTGGGAGCGTTCGTCCTGACACTGCACCACGGTTCCGGTGGGAATGTGGGTGATGCGGATGGCGGAGTCGGTGGTGTTGACGTGCTGTCCGCCTGCGCCTTGCGCGCGGTAGGTGTCGATTTTTAGGTCTGCGGTTTTGATTTCCACGTCGACCTCTTCGGCCTCGGCTAGCACAGCGACGGTGGCGGCTGAGGTGTGAATGCGGCCCTGCGTTTCCGTCTCCGGCACGCGCTGAACGCGGTGGGTGCCGCTTTCATACTTCAGGCGTTTATAAACCTCTTCACCTTCAACTGAGAAAACAACCTCTTTATAGCCGCCGGCCTCGGAGGGGTTGACATCCATAACGGAGATTTTTAGGCCGTTCGTTTCAGCATAGCGGCTGTACATGCGGAACAGATCGCCCGCAAAAAGGGCGGCCTCGTCGCCGCCGGTGCCGGCGCGGATTTCGATAATCACGTTCTTCGAGTCCGACGGCTCGGGCGGGAGCAGGGCGACCATCACGGCCTTTTCGGCGGTGGGAAGCTTTTCTTCTGCCTCGGCCAGCTCCGCTTCCGCCAGTTCTTTCAGCTCGGCGTCCGTATCGGCCTCGGCCAGCAATTCGCGGCTTTCGGCGATGGTGTCCTGCAGGCTCATAAATACTTCGGCGACGGCGGCGATGCTTTTCTGGTGCGTGTAGTCGCGCACCAGCGCCTGCATCTTATTTTGATCTGCCGCCACGCCCGGTTGCGACATTTCCGTTTCGAGTTCGGAGATGCGGGCCCGAAGGCTTTCTAGATAGGTGTGGTTAATCATGGCGGGACACAAAAAGGCCGGGCTTCAGTCGAAGTCCGGCCCTGAGTAAAACGGTGTTACTTCTTGTAGCGTTTGTTGAAGCGGTCAACGCGACCTTCAGTATCAACAAACTTGGCCTGTCCGGTGAAGAACGGGTGGCATGCGGAGCAGAGGTTAACGTGCATTTTTTCAACGGTCGAACGGGTTTTCACCACGTTGCCGCAGGCGCACGAGATCTCAGCATCTTTATATTCTGGATGAATGTCTTTTTTCATGTTTCTACAGTCCTTGCTTAAAAGAGCGGGCTTTTTAATCATATAGGGAACACCACGGCAAGTTTTTTTTGAGGTTCTTTGTCCCAAACTGGAACTGGCGGGGTGTAAAAAAACAACGAGTCATGAGTAAATCGTAAAAGAACGGGCTGTTTTGATTACGCATTACGCATTACGTATTACTTGTAATATACATCTCCGTCACGCGCTTTCATTTGCAGTCGGCCCTCCTCAATTAGCGGGGCCAGCGCGGCCCGGATCGTCGATACAGCGGCCCCTGAAATTGCGGCCAGCTGCTCCGCCGTGGCCGGGTGCCGGTGAATGAGACAAACCAGACTATCCGCGTTCACATCGCCGTCCGGGGTCGCCGGGGTCGCCTCAAACGAGGCGATGACTTCTGCGTGCGGGGTAAACAGGCTGCACAGCGAGCGCAGCTTCTCCTCGGCGACCGGTTTCACCTCCGTTTCGGCCGGCGGGCGCACCGCCGTATTAAGATGGATTTTATCTGGTGCGATCGCCGTTGCAACCGCCGCGATCTGCTCGACCTGCTCGCGCTCGGTATTGATGCCCTCCATCAGAAAAACTTCCAGCCAGAGCTGACCGCTGAAGCGCTTACGAAAATTCCGCTCGCCGGCCAGAACGGTTTCAAACGACAGACCGGGGGCAGGGCGGTTCACTCGCTGGAACGATTCGTCGTCCCATACGCTCAGGCTCATCTTCACAATATCGGCCTTCGCCGCCTCCTCGCAGACATCTAGCCGATGGAACAGCGTTCCGTTAGACAGCACGATTACCGGGATCTCTGTCTTCTCCTTAATAAAAGCAATCAGCTCGCCGAGCCGGCTATAGAGCGTCGGCTCGCCTGAGCCGGCAAAGGTGATGCAGTCGGCCGCGCCGTCTTCTGCCAGCCACCGCTCCAACTCGGCGCAGACCGCCTCAAAAGGAACAAACTCAGCGCGCTCCGTAATGTGCAGTGTTGTGCAGCCGCACTGACAAAAAATGCAGTCGAACGAACAGGTCTTAAACGGTGTCACATCGATTCCGAGCGATCGCCCCAGTCGCCGCGACGGCACTGGCCCGAACAGATATTTATATTTTTTGCTCATATCGTTTCCAACCCTTGGAAGCCATTGCATGGCGGCACAGATCTTTTTCCAACCATCGGAAAAATTATAGACCCTTTTTACAAACCTGGGAAGCTATCGCATGGTGGCACATGTCATTTTTCCAAACTTTGGAAAATTTGAATCTAATTTTTCGTGTGTTTCGTGTATTTCGTGGTTACAACGTCCTCCCTATGAGCAAGATTGGAATTATTGATTACGGCATGGGAAACCTCGGCAGCGTTTCCAACGCCTGCAAGTTTCTGGAGCTGGACGCGGAGATTATCTCTACGCCCAGTCAGCTGGACTCGTGCCACGCGATGATTTTGCCAGGGGTCGGGGCGTTCGGCGATTGCATGGCGCACCTCGTCGAGCACAACTTCGTGGATACCATTCGCGACTGGATCGCCTCCGGCAAGCCGTTCCTGGGAATTTGCCTCGGCCTGCAAGCGCTTTTTCAAGGTTCGGAAGAATCGCCCGGTGTCGAGGGGCTCGGACTTTTTGAAGGATCGGTGAAGCGATTTGATATCGCGCGAGAACTCAAGGTCCCGCAGATCGGCTGGAACGCAGTGAAGCAGGCTCGACCAGACTGCCCGATGTTCAACGGCATCGACGACAACGCCTACTTTTATTTTGTGCACTCGTTTTATGTGGCGCCGGCGGATGAGTCGATTATTGCAGGGCAAACTAGTTACGGAATCGACTACTGCTCTGCGGTCTGGAAGGACAACATCTTCGCCGCACAGTTCCACCCTGAAAAAAGCCAGGCCGTTGGCCTGCAGATGCTCAAAAACTTCGGCAAAAAGACAAATAGACGTGCCCATTCAATATGATGAAATGACGTTTAATGAAGGCCTTCGACCAGATGTGCTGGTTGAAGACCTTGCAATTTGTGAGCTGAAGGCGGTTGAATGGATGAACCCAGTTTGGAATGCTCAACTTCTGAGTCATTTAACTTTGACGGGAAAGCGTTTGGGCTTTTTGATCAATTTTAATGTGCCGCTGATAAAAGATGGTATAAAGCGGTTTGTTGTTCAGTGGCTCATTGGAGTTTTAGAGCCTTCGTGGCAAAGGATATTTTATGATCACAATTATTCCGGCAATTGATTTGAAAGAGGGCAAGTGCGTGCGCTTGAAGCAGGGGCTTGCCAGCGAGGTAACCGAGTATTCGGATTCTCCGGCCGAGATGGCAACGCACTGGGAAAAAGAGGGCGGCGAATTTCTGCATGTGGTCGATCTCGACGGCGCGTTTGAAGGCAAGCCGATTCATGTTGAAGAGTTGACCGCCATTTGTGCAGCGGTTGAAATGCCGGTGGAGATCGGTGGCGGCATCCGCACCGACGAGGATATCGAAAACCTGTTGGCAACCGGTGTGACCCGCGTCATTCTCGGCACTCGCGCCTGCGAACACCCAGAAGAGCTGGCGCGACTGGTCGAAAAATTTGGCGGCGAACGCATTGCGGTTGGTATCGATGCGCGCGATGGCAAGGTGCAGACCAAGGGGTGGGTTGAAACAACCGATGTGAATGCGGTGGACCTAGCGAAGCAGGTGGATGTGGCCGGCGTTGGCACTATTATTTATACCGATACCAACCGCGACGGCATGATGGATGGCGTAAATGCCTTTGAAATGGGCAAAATCTGTTCGGCGGTGAAGTGCGAAGTGGTCGCTTCGGGCGGGGTTTCAAGCCTTGAGGACATTAAGCGGCTTGCCGCCCTCAATTGCGCCAACCTGACCGGCGCGATTGTCGGCAAGGCGCTCTACGAAGAGACCGTCACCGTCAAGCAGCTCAAAAAAGCAGCGAAGTAGTTCGCATTACGTATTATGTACTGCCTCCACATGTGCGGTCTCGGTTCTTGAATCGCAAACCGCAATACGCAGTACGCAATAATTCCAACATATTTTTAACGCATTTGCACTTGAAGGGGCGGGGTTGAAACGCCATATTGCGCCGCTTCTAAATTAAGGACAGAAACCAGAAATTTAATAGAGGGCAAAATCATGGCCAGAGAAGTTGCTTTATCAAACGTTCGTAACATCGGAATTATGGCGCACATCGACGCGGGGAAAACCACCGTGTCTGAGCGTATTCTTTATTACACAGGTCGTTCCCACAAACTCGGTGAAGTGCATGACGGCGCCGCAACCATGGATTGGATGGAACAGGAGCAGGAGCGTGGAATTACGATTACCTCCGCCGCGACCACCTGTATGTGGAAAGATCACATGATTTCCATCATCGACACCCCCGGCCATGTGGACTTTACGATGGAAGTGGAGCGCGCCCTTCGTGTGCTCGACGGAGCGATTGCTCTGTACTGTGCGGTTGGTGGCGTTCAGCCGCAGTCCGAAACCGTTTGGCATCAGTCCGAGCGTTACGAAGTTCCGAAGATTGCTTTTGTTAACAAAATGGACCGCATCGGCGCGGATTACTTCGGCGTGGTCGAAGGCATCCAGAAAATGCTCGGTGCGAACGCTGTTCCGGTGGTTATTCCGATCGGCGCGTCCGACGAGTTTGTTGGCGTGATTCACCTGATCACCATGAAAGCTCTTTACTTCATCGAGGACTCGAAGGGCGCGGAGTGGGATGAAAAAGAAATTCCCGCCGACCTGCTCGACTCCGCTAAAGAGTGGCGCGCAAATCTCGTTGAAAAATGTGCCGAGCAGGACGAAGCCATGATGGAAAAATACTTCGAAGAGGGCGATCTCTCCGAAAAAGAAATCTGGGCCATCCTACGTAAATCCACCTGCTCCCGGGATGTCGTTCCGGTTTTCTGCGGATCTGCTTTCAAAAACAAAGGGGTTCAGCAGGTTCTTGATGGCGTCATCGAAATTCTTCCTGCGCCGAACGAAATTCCGCCGATCATTTGCACCAAAGATCCGGATAATCAGCGCAAAGTGGACGACAACGAAGTGTTTTGCGCCCTTGCGTTCAAAATCATGACCGACAAACATATGGGTAAGTTGACGTACCTGCGTTTGTACTCCGGCACCATGACCGCCGGCACTGCGATCTGGAATTCTTCGCAGCAGAAAAAGCAGCGGATTGGTCGCCTCCTCCGGATGCACGCCAACCGCCAGGAAGCGATCGATATGGCTGTTGCTGGTGACATTGTTGCCGTCGCCGGTCTGACCGACACGAAAACCGGCGATACCCTCTGCGAGAAAGATAATGAAATTTTCCTCGAGTCCATGGACTTCCCGGCACCCGTGATTAGTATTTCCATTAAGCCAGAGTCCAACGCTGACAATGAAAAGCTTGGCGAAGCTCTGCATCGTTTGGCGGATGAGGATCCGACCTTTACGGTTGCATTCGATCAGGAAACCTCTGAAACGATTATTGCGGGTATGGGGGAACTTCACCTCGAGATCATCGTCGACCGCATCAAACGCGAATTCGGTGTAGTGGCTGAAGTCGGTCGTCCGGAAGTGGCGTATCGCGAACGAGCAACGGTCGGAGCCCAGGGCGCCTATAAACATGCCAAACAGTCGGGTGGACGCGGTCAGTTCGCTCATGTTAAAATGATCCTCGAGCCCGGCAAACCCGGCGAAGGATTCGAATTCATCAACGAAATCTCCGGTGGACGCATTCCGGCGGAATACATCCCGTCGGTTGAAAAAGGGGTTATCCAGGCACTCGCGGCCGGTCCATTCGCGGGCTATCCCGTGGTCGACACGAAGGTGCGCCTGATCGATGGATCGTACCACGATGTCGACTCCTCCGACTTCGCCTTCCAGATTGCGGGTCGTCAGGGCTTCAAGGCGTTGATGATGCAGGGCCAGCCCGAATTGCTGGAGCCCGTCATGTCGATTGAAATCACTACGCCCGAAGAATACATGGGGCCGGTCAACGGTACGATTTGTCAGCGTCGTGGACGTATTGAATCCATGGATGAACGCGGTGGAATGAAGATTGTGAAGGGCTATGTGCCATTGAGCGAAATGTTCGGGTACTCCAATACGATCCGCTCCCTGACACAGGGTCGCGCTTCCTTCAGCATGACCTTCGAGCACTACGAAGCCGTGCCGTTCTCGATCGCTGAAGAAGTGGTCAAGCGCCGTCGTGAAGAAGGCAAGGTCAAAGGTGGCGACGATTAAGTCCCAGCCCCTTGATTGAGAAAAGCCCTTCGACAGGGCTCAGGACAAGCCGCTCCGGAATCCGGGGCGGCTTTTTGGTTCTTGACCGCCGTAGCTTCCCGCGAAGGCAGGTTCCAATGCTTGAAAAAAAGGTGGGTGCGGGTTCAGCCTGCTAGTTGGCGATTGCGTTTTTAATCATTTCCACATAAGGGCCCGGGCCGCCCTGCTGGTAGCCGGTGCGCTTAACGACTTCGCCCGGCGGGTTCAGAATGAGAACGGTCGGGAAGCCCCGAATTCCGTACCGCTCGGCCAGAGCCTTGTTGGCGGCTTTTTGTTCCGCCGACTGCGGTGTTGAGTTCGGAAAATCCACCGAAACCAAAACCAGATTTTCATCTGCGTAGGAAATGAAGTCCTCTTTGGAAAACACTTCTTTATGCAGTTTGATGCACCACCCGCACCAGTCCGAACCGCTGAAATCCACAAGAACGTGTTTATTTTCCGCCGCCGCCTGTTTTTGCGCGGCGTTGAAGTCGGTTTGCCAGATCGCTTCGCCGTGTTCTATTGCGACTGTCTGAGGCTCCGGAATTTGTTCGAAGCATCCGCCTGTCAGCAAAGCAATCGTCAGCACAGAAATGTAAAAACCAAAACCCTTCATGAATGCCTCCTTTTCGTTTCCTGACCATATCGACTCAATAAAGCCGTGCCAAGCACGGAAGCTTTCAGTATAAGAGACCGCATGGAATTTATAGCCTTTGATCTCGAAACCACCGGCATTCAGCCCAAAACAGACGCCATTGTTGAAATTGGCGCTGTGCGCTTCGACGGCGCGGAGCCGGTCGAAACATTCTCTACGCTCATCAACCCCGGCCGCCCGATTCCGCCGGGAGCTTCTGCGGTGAACGGCATTACCGACGAAATGGTCGCGAGCAGCCCTGCCGTCGAAAGTGTTTTGGCCGACCTCGCCGACTTCTGCGGCGACCTGCCGCTGGTTGCCCACAACGCGCCGTTCGATTTCAAATTTCTGCTCAAGGCGATCGAACCTCACAAAGCCAAAGCCCCGTCAGGGGTTGTGCTCGATACCTGTGCTCTATCGCGCGTCGTCTTTCCCGGCATGATCAACTATAAGCTCGGTACCCTCGTCCAGCACTTTGGTTTTCCGACCGGCGACTTTCACCGTGCCGAGGTCGACAGCGTCTACTGCGGACGTTTGTTTGCCCACATTGTGGAGTCGCTCGAAAAGGGAGGACAGTCCGCCACCGTTCCCGCACTGCTCGACCTCACCAAACAGACTCTCATGAAATTTCCGCAGTACGCCAACCAGGCGCAACAGCTCGGCCTTTTTTAAAAGAGCGGGATATGACAACACGACAGGACATCAACACCCGGATCGACGCCTACGCACAAGCTGTTCGCGAGAAAAATGCGGATGCCGTTGCCGCACTGTTTGCTGAACAGATCGATCACATCGTCCACGGCGCGGGAACCGATCCTGACAACCCGTGGAATACCAAGCGCGAAACGGACCGCGGGGGAATTCGTGAAATTTACAAGGCCTTCTTCGCCAGCGCGCCCGATTTTGCCGTCGAATACACGGACCGGGTTCTTGATATAGAAAACAACGCCGCCGCCATGGTGGTTCGCGTAATCGGCGACAACGTTGCCATGGAAAATGCACTGCAGATTAAATGGAACGACGACGGCCTCATTACCTTCTTCTATAACTGGTATGGGCAGGCCGCATCATGAAGATCGTCATTCTCGATACACAGCCGAGCAACCCCGGCGATATTTCGTGGAAGTCTCTGGAAGCGCTGGGGTCGCTGACGACCTACGAGTTGAGTCCGCCCGAAACCATCATGGATCGCGCCATGGAGGCGGAGGTCCTCATCACCAACAAGTGTAAGCTGACCGCAGAGGTCATCCGTGCGCTGCCGAATCTCAAACTCATTTGTGCCACGGCCACGGGGCACGACAATATCGATAGCGCCGCCGCCCGCGAGCAGGGAATCGCTGTTTGTAACGTTCCCGCCTATAGCATCGCCTCCACCGCGCAAACCAGCATTGCGCTTCTGTTGGAGCTCACGCAGCACTGCGGACTGCATAGCGATGCCGTCCATGCCGGAGAGTGGACAACGGCCTCCGCATTCTGTTTTTGGAAAACACCGTTGGTTGAACTAGCTGGGAAAAACATGCTTCTCATCGGCTCCGGGAATATCGGCACTGCGGTCGGTCAGATTGCCGTCGCGTTTGGTATGAACGTCCGCTCCGCCGTTCTGCCCGGTCGGCCGGGGGCATCCGGCGGCCCGTTCCCGCGTGTCGCGCTCGACGATGCATTGCCCGATACGGACGTGTTCTCACTACACTGCCCGCTGACCGATCTGACCCGCGGGCTGGTCAATGCCGACCTGCTCAGCCGCATGAAACCCTCCGCTCTGATCGTCAATGCGGCGCGCGGGCCGGTTGTGGTCGAACAGGATGTGGCCGATGCTCTGCACTGCGGAATACTGGCCGGCTTCGCCGCTGACGTTTTGTCCGCAGAACCGCCGCCCGCCGACAACCCATTGCTCGGCGCTCCCCGATGCATCATTACGCCGCATCTGGCTTGGGCGACTCGCGAAGCCCGTCAGCGTCTCTGGGATGTCATCGCAGCCAATGTGGAGGCCTTTATGGCCGGCGCTCCGCAGAACGTAGTGAATCTATAAGATTGTTCCGAACCTTGGAAAAATTTACCAAAGCGAAGCCGTTCGCGCCGGAGTTGCGCATACATATTCTGATCACCGACAAAAAGCCGATGCCGTCACTCTGGCCGGGATTTTACAAAACGCCATTGATGTGCCGCTGCTGAATAAATTCTTCCCCGGCCAACCGCCGATGGCTTACTTTGAATTTTCACCCGGCCTCACCAACGCCACCAGCCAGGTGGTGCAAGACGCCATCGACCTCAAAACCGCAGGCCTCGCCATCGACCCCGCCGAACTCTCTGAAAAAACTGGCTACACCCTCTCGGAGGGGTGAACCGATTTTCATCGCGCCTCCTTGCCAGCCCCTTGAAGGCTTTGTAATGTCCAACCAGAAAAAATGGGCTTTAAGGGATTAATTGGAAACTAGACTTACAGCACCAACTGCGAACGACGTACATTAATTAAAAGGGAAGTAGTTATGGAGAAACGTCCTATTAGTCGGCCTGGTAGTGTCCAAGTTGCAACCTATTTCCTCTATGGAAGTTTGGTGCTCAGCGGGATTGCAGTTCTAGGTGGTACAGGCGAGACATCGTCGCCCGCAGTGTTGGGCACCTTCATTGGAGCCATTTTACTGGGTGGATTCACTTATGCTGCCAGCCAAGGGCGTAATGGGGCTCGGATCGCTCTTTCGGTGCTGGCTCTTGTTGGCATGTTTAGCGTGAGTTGGCAGGGCCATGTGAGTTCTCTGCATGTTGCAGGAGTTATGGCACGCCTCTCGGCGGTGATAATGCTCTTCCAAAAGCAATCGTCAGCTTGGTTTCGGCAGATGACGGCGTTTAGAAAAAACGAGTGTTTGTCTCATCAAAATCGAACAGAAGAGAATAAGCGTCAGGTCATTGATGTTCCGGCCTCTACAAAGCGCGCGTCTCCGGCTACGGACACTCCAGTAGAGTCTGCTGATCTTATTGTGGATGAAAATAACGATAATGAGGAAATACCTATGATGAATCTATCTGACAGATCTGATGAGGAGTTTTATGAGATCGCCGCGAAGGAATTTGATTCTGGTGAAATCTCAAAAGGGTTGATGCTTAAGGCTGAAGTGGCGGCTGGTGGAGACCAAGGGAAGGCTCGGCTGTTCTGTATCCGCACTCGTGCGCAGGAAATGGCGCAAGAGGCGGGGGCCTTGGGTAGAATAAAAGAGGCTTACACGGATGCAGTTAAGGATTCAAAATCAGCAGATAAGCTCCTGATGCGGATGGAAGACTTTAAGACGGATTATCCTGAAAATGCGGAAATCGACGAGTTGCGGGCAGAATTCGAGTATCAGCAATTGGAAGAATGTATTAATGATGTTCATGTTGATTATGCGAGTGATCGTCATAAAAGAAATATTCAAATATATGACTCTTTTCTCGCAGAGAACCCAGAGCATTTTAAGCGCAATAAAATTGAAGAACGTCGATCAAGATGTGAGGAAGCTCTGGATAAAATCCGTGATCAAAATGCTTTTCGTGACATCCACTGGACTGCGCAGAAGCTAGTTGACAGGCATAAATATCAAGAGGCTTCGGCCCTAGATCAAGGGTACCTAGGCGAATATAGCGAGTGCGCGGATGAAGCACGGGATATGATTGAGGATATTATTCCCAAATTGATCGAAGATGGGCCTCTTAGAAAACTTAAAGTAAGATGTAAGATTGCTATTAGCGCAGTGATCCTTGTTGTTTGTTTTTTTGCGATTCCTGCTGTCTATGATGTTTGTTTGTCAGAGATGGCAGAGGATAATTACAAATCAGCTATGGGAAAATTAGTGCTGGCGAATGATCATTTGGGGGCGGAAGTATTATTTCGAAAAGCCGCAGAGTACGGACATGCCGAAGCGCAATATCAGCTTGGGTTAATATACAAAGAAGAAACGGTCGCTGTTCCTAATCATTTATGGGCTAAAAAGGAGGCGACAAAATGGTTTAGCAAGGCGGCTGAACAGGGAAATGGCGCCGCGCAGAAAGAACTGGAGGCCATACTTGGCAGTGAATCCTCCGCTGATGAAGCCACGGTGGCTCAAGAATCCGCAGATTCCTTTAGTGGCCCTGCTGACGACTTCTGGCCTCTTGTTGATCAATATTCGCCAGGCTCCCGCGAGATGAATAGAAATTCCGATCCGGCATGGGTAGATTATATCGATGCGGTCGACAAGCAAACTGGACTCACGAATCGTGAAAGAGCCGAAGCTGCTATGAAATCAAACGATCCAAAGGCAATGGCCGCAATATTCGATGAATGCAGGAGGTTAAATAGCATAAAAAACGAAAAGGTCTTTTGGAACTTGACTGGAAAAGCAAAGAGGTGGTGGGAAGCGGCAGAACAAGGGCGTGCCGATGCGCAATATTATATCGGAAGCATGTTCGCAAGGGGTGATGAGGGATTAGTGAGCGATTATAAAGAAGCCTCGAAGTGGTATCGCAAAGCCGCCCATCAGGGATATGCCGATGCGCAATATTCACTTGCATGCTGTTATTTTATTGGAAAAGGAGTGACCTCCGATTCCTCAGAAATGTTGAAATGGTATCGGAAGGCGGCGGAACAGGGGCATGCCGAGGCACAATGGGAGCTTGGATACCTGTATACTGGCCAAAAAGAAGTGGCTGCCGATGTTGATAAATCCAAGTTCTGGTATCGGAAGGCCGCACTCCGAGGACATGATGATGCACAAAATTCATTGGGTGAATTGTATCTGAAACAAGGTGATCGTTCTGACGCACGAAGATGGTTCCAGAAAGCGGCAGAGCAAGGGAATGAAACTGCTGAAAAAAACTTGGCGGCTATGTCTGGGAAAGAATCGGCCAGCCAAAAAAAAGATTAAATAGAGCCGACTGGTGAAAACAACTTTCAACAACGTTGGGCATGGCGAGGCCATTTTTATTCAGCTGGATAATGGCAGAGGCATTGTCCGGGACTTCGGCAGAGCCAAGCAAGCTAAGTACACGAGCACTTGTTGCTTTCCTATTGATCTTCTTCGCTCCTGTCGCCACACGAGAAAACAATGCATCCCAATGATCCGGAAACGGACGTTGGATGCCGTACTGTCGCACGCTCACGAAGATCACTTTAGCGGCTTTAAAACAATGTGCGACCTGGATCGGGAAGGCGTATTCGAAAATGCTTATATTCCGTGGCTGAGTATGGAGAATTTGGATTCGCTCGGTGGTTTGCTCATCAAATATTCCCTGCTGTTGTATCGTTATTATGACCCTAATACACGGACTGCGCTTAATGCCAAAAACTGGTTGTTGGCTGCACCCGTAATGGCGTATATCAGCCGGAAGTTGTGGTGTGTTAGTGCGGGACATAATGTGTCGGAGTGGGGTGTGAGTAAGATCCTGTGGCCGCCGGAGCCGTCCCAGAGTTATCAGGAAAAGTTGCGGGTGAAATTGGTTGCCTACCTCTCTCAGAATGATCCCGGCTCTCTTTTTTTAGAATTACTGAATAATGATACGGAAGAGATTCTAGATGTGCTAAGGAAGTTCTACCCGACCTCTTCGGTAGACCAGACGGGATCAGAAATTTCATCGGAAGATGCAACAAAAGCCATTGAAACCATTTCCGAAGTGCTGTTGCGACGGGACAGACAGCTATCTTCACCTGAAGTCCTTCGTAGGGCATATAAATCGACATTAGATGATCACGGGTTGGTTTTTGAAATCGGTGACGGAGAAGAAAAAGCATTGTTTTTAAGCGATGCAAATGATGCCACCGTTGAACGTATGCTCAAAGCAAACGACATCAGGAATCAGCATTATCGAACGATTAAGGCGGGGCATCACGGGAATAGGGGTGCGAAGAGACTGCAAAAACACAACGTGACAGCTGGTGTGGTAGTGAATTGCTGTGGCCCTGCAAATAATAATTACAGAGGTCCAAGTTCTGAGTATTTGAATGTTTCAAAGGGCGATGTCATCTGTACGGACTGGAATGACAGCGGGTCAAAGTGGACGGGGAAGACCTCATATAAAATATCCAATACTTGTCGGATTGTTTTGTAGCTGAACAGATGCCGATAATTCGACAATTAACCAGTCCTCAGTAGCTCCAGCACCTCATTTTCATCATACCGAACAAGCCGGTTCGTAATCCGGATCGGATGCAACAACCCGTTCTTATCATACCGCTTCACGCTCCCAGGATGAATCCCCAGAATCATTGCGACCTCCTTTCTAGTCAGCAACTTCTGCTTCTTTTTAATCGGTTCATTTTCTGCGGCGGCCAGCAACTGCTTCCGTTCCGTTTTGGTCACATCCAGAAACACCAACACATTTCCTGCATCGACTGTCTTCATATGTCTCCTCTCATTATTTTTGCCCTCAATCATTCTGCCATAATTCCCCTCTGACTCCCTCTGCCTTCCTCCAGCGTAGCGGTTGTAAAAATCTTCCAACCATTGGAAATTCCTTCTCTCCCATGATTTTGCCCTCAATCATTTTGCCTGAATTCCCCTCGGTACCCCTCGGCCGTCCCTCTAGCGAAGCGGGTGGTAAAAATCCTATTCCGTGTTTTCAGTGTATTCCGTGGTTGCCCTTCATGTGAGTTTTCGTGTTTTTCGTGGCCAATCCGACTTCTGGCCTCAGTCCTCATAATTCCCGGCTCCGGTTGATTAAGCCTCTTAGTATGGAGGCCCGTTCTCTCAACTCTGAACGGATAACTGCTAACTGAGAACTGGATACGCCATGAACCGGATCCTAAATCGAAATTTTGAGTTGCCCGAAGACGGCTGGTATCAGCTCGCTGTGATGAGTGAACTTTTCAGTTCACCGGTTGACTTCTGAATATTATTTTAACCTTCCTGATTCTTGCACCGCGCCCTGCTGCTCTTACTTGGCGGGGATGTGAGGGAGGGGACAAGGTGTGCCGGGAGGTCACGGTTCAAGTTTAAATAATCCTGTTCATCCTGTAATCCCGTCTAAAAATTCTTTCTCCCATCGCTCTGCCTCGTTAGGATACGCGCATGAGCTGCCGCGCGATTTTTTTAATTCTGATTTTATTTTTCTGGCAGAGCTCATTTGCCTTTGAAGAAGAATTGGAATTGGTTCGGGGGCTGACGGTTGAAGGCTTTCCCAAACTGGCTGAAAAAGTACTCAACCGCACTCTGCAGCAATTCCCCGCCGCCGCCAGCGCCGCGCCCGAATTGCGCATCCGAATTCTGATTGCCGGGAAAAAATTCGACGAAGCGTCCGCACAGATCACGGAGGTGAAAAATGCCGAATCGCTCTGGCTATTTCTCGCAGAAAGCGCTTATAAGGTGCGCAGTCTGTCCGCCGCCGAGGCTGCGTACGAAAACTATTTCAAACAGCTCACCACGGCGGACGACGCAACAGGCCAAGCCGCATTTAACTATGGCGAACTACTCGAAGAGCGCGGCGACGATGCCGCGGCCATTAAGATCTATGAAAAAGTGGATTCCCGCCCAGTCAAAGCAAAGCTGGCCGCGCTACTGGTCGAAGAGGATCCCGACCGGGCGCTCAAGCTTGCCGAAGAGGTGCAGCTTGGCGGGCTCGACCTCTGGTTCGGCAATGCCGTCGTCACCTGGGCGCAGGTGATGATTGGCAAAGGGGAATGGGACGAAGCGCAGTCTATTCTCGAAACGCAACTCGAACTTCTCCGGCCCATTAGCGAAGCGGTTGCGCCGTCCGCCTCGCCGCTGGCCGGTGCGCGCTATCTTCTGGGAGCCTGCTACGAGCACGCCGGCGACAACGCCGCCGCGCTTACGCAGTTCTATAATGTCTACGCAAAGAACGGCGACAGCGAGTGGGGCCCCAACGCGCAGGAAAAAGCGCAGGCGCTGATCGACCAGTTTGAGGCGCAGGGGAAAACCGTCAAAATCGATCTCGGCGCCAACCTCGCCAAAATGGAAGAGAGCACCTTTCGCGTCGCCCGTCGCCTTTTCTTCGACCGGCAGTACGCCGATGCGGTTCCCGCCTACCTCGCCGCGCTCAATGAATATCCTGAGGGCTCCGAATCCATCATCGCCCTGCGGGAGCTTTGCGTCAGCTCCATTCTGTTGGACGATGAACTCGGCGCCAAAACGCTCGCCGCCTACCTCGCCGAACGATTCACCGCCGAACCCAAAGCGGGCGACGCGCTGCTCGCCGCCGGCAAAGCCGCGCTTGATAAAAAGCAGGAGCCGCTGGCGTGGTGGATTTATGACCGCGCCATCGACGCCTTCCCCGCGCACCCGAAAATGCCCGCGGTTCTCTATTCGCTGGCCGGGCTCCGCAACGACGAAAGCTACCTTTTCCAAATAGTGGAAAAATATCCCAACAGCACAACTCACGCCCGCGCCCTCGGCCGCCTCGCTTGGAATGCCTATGAAGCCCAAGACTACGAAATGGCCGCCGAACGCTTCGCCCCTTACGTCGACACCGAAACCGATCCGCAAAAACAAGTCAAAGCCCGCTTCGCCTTCGCTGAGTGCTATCGGAACTTGGAATCGTGGGATGTAGGCTTAGCCTGCTTCCAAGCTTTGGAAAAATCGATGGAGAAGGCAGCTACCGGATTTGGCGTTTCCTCTGACACCCTAGAGTTCAATCAGCCCTATTGGGGAAAGAGCATCTACTATCAGGCCGTCTGTCAGAAAGAACTCGGACAAATGGATGATGCTGTTTTGACCTGCGACCGGTTTTTCGAACAGTTTCCAAGGTCTGAAATTTCAGAACAGGTGCAGTTCACCAAAGCCCAAACGCTTATCGAAAGCGAACGCTTTTCCGAAGCGCTGGCCGCGCTTGGATCCCTAGGCGGAAAATATGCTGAGCCGGTCTGCTATTACCGCGGCCTCGCGCAGTATGAAACCGGTGCGTATAAGGAAAGTTTCCAAACCTTGGAAAAACTGCTGACCGAGTGGCCGGCCTCCGCGTTTACCTACGAGGTCCTATTTGTGCAGGGCCGCGCCTATAACGCCGCCGGCAGAACAGACGATGCGCTTCGCGTCTTCGGCGACATTCTCAATTTCGCTTCCGACGACGAACTGTTGCACCGCGCCAGCCTTGAGCTCGGCCGCGCGCAGACCGAGCCGGCGGAAAAGCTCGCCTCTTTCCAACGCGTCGCCCTGCTGGCCGACCCCGAACAACACGCCGATCTGATCGCCGCGGCACTGTTCGAAAGCCTGCCGCTCTACCTCGAACTCAATCGTCCCGACGATCTGCTCGCCGACGCCGACCGCTTAACCGCCGAGTTTCCAATGTTTGCCTGCCCTGCCTGTCCTGAGCAAAGCCGAAGGGAGGGAACTCGAAGGGGAAAAACAGAGGAGATCGAACAGTTTAAACAGCAGGCGAAACAACGGCAGGAAGAGTTAACCGCGGATAGCGCGAATGAAAACGGATCTAAACATGGGAAATAACTGGATGAAAAGCATTTGTCTAAATCCGCGCAATCCGCGGTCAAAATATTGATGGAAATTAAAATGGGTAAAACGCTGATATATGAGGGATTGAGTAAGGACATCATCGGCTCAGCGATGGAGGTTCTGAACGAACTGAAGTCCGGATTGGATGAAAAGCTTTATGAAAATGCGCTGGTTATCGAACTGGGAAAACGAGGCCATAAAGTGAGCCAGCAGGAAAACTTTTCTGTTCACTATAAAGGTCATTTCATTGGGCGGCTGGTTCTGGATCTGATCGTCGATGACTTGGTCGTGGTCGATCCCAAAGTTGTAACCGCTTTTAATGAAAATCACATGGCTCAAATGGTCGGTTATTTAGCCAAACCTGAGTTAAAACTCGCGATTTTGCTCAACTTCAAATATGCCAAGCTTCAATGGAAAAGGGTGGTGAGAGAACATGAATAATCCGCGCACATCCGCGTTATCCGCGGTTAAAAATGCAGAAGAATTGACCGCAGATTATGCGGATAAAAACGGATCTAAACATGGAAAATAATTGGATGAAAAGTATCCGTATAAATCCGCGTTATCCGCGGTTAAAAATGCAGAAGGAAGGAACCACGAATGAACACGAATAAACACCAATGCCGATTTTTATCTCGAATGATTTGTGTCCATTCGTGTTCATTCGTGGTTTTGATTTTTGCGGGGTTTGTGCAGGCGGCGCCGTTTGTGATCAATTCGGCGGGCAACCAGGTGAACGGATCGGCGATTCAGTCGGCACCGGACGGAACGATTCTGCTGACCACGCTCAATGGCCAGACGCTGACATTTCGCAAGGGAACGTACCGTCAGGCCTTTGCAGATAAGCCGAAAGAAATGTTTCAGGTTGAAGCGCTGGTGAAACAAAAAAATCTGATTGCGGTGGTTGAGATTCTGCGGCGTGTGAAAGAGGAATATCAGTTTCTTGGCTGGGATCAGCGCGCTAGCTTGATGCTTGCGCGCGTCTATCTACCGCTTAAACAATTTGAAGATGCTGCGCGCGAATACGAGGAGTTGTTCGCGGCGCAGTCGAAGTTTAAAACGGTTCCGAAGGAACGCGCCAACTATATGCAGGCGCTGCTTGGTTCTGGCCGTATTGCGGAAGTCGCAAAAATGATTGATGAGGATATCGCCTCCGGTTCGCGCGAAGCCGCCGCCCGCGCGCAGGTGGTGCGCGGCGACATGAAGCTGAAGAGTGGGCAGGTTGAAGAAGCGCTACTCGATTATCTGCGCACCGCCATTCTGTTTAAGGCGCAGACGGCCGTGCTGCCAGAGGCGACCTATAAAACGGCGATTGCGCTCAAAAACCTGAACGACCCGCGCGCAGCGCAGTATTTTCAAAAAGTGATTGATGAGTTCCCCGATTCAGAATATGCGGAACTAGCGAAAGAAAATTAACCACGAAGAACAAAACAATATGAATGGCCCACGAATCACACGAATTAGCACGAATAAAGAACTTTCCCATTCGTGTATATTCGTGTGATTCGTGGGCAAATATGACCTAGCTTTATATCTGGCAAGGAAAGGAATGATGAAATGAAAATGAAATGGATTTTGGACGTTAGACTTTTGACCTTGGGACTTTTGACCCTCGCGGCCTTCGCCGCGCAGGCCCAGGACGTGGTGATGAATGAGGCGGCGGCGCAGGCCGAAGCGCTCGGTAGCGGCGACGGATTTTTCAACGTGGTCGCCAAAGGGGGATTCCTTGGAATTGTCCTCTGGCTGGCGTTGGCGGCACTCTCCGTCGCGGGCACGCATCTCATCGTCGACTCCTTTTTAAAAATCAAAGAGAGCCGCATTATTCCAGAAGGGCTCACCGACGGAGTTCGCGACGCGCTCGATGCCGGTGATTTTGAAAAAGCCAAACAGTTGTGCGAGGACGAGCCGGGAGCGTTGTCGAACATTCTTTCGGCAGGGTTCAGCAACAAGGACGACGGGGCGGAGGATGCAGTTGCCATTGCCGCCGAGCTCGAGAGTGAAAAGCTGATGCAGCGGGTTAACTATCTGAACGTGGTCGGTAATCTGTCGCCGATGCTCGGTCTGCTCGGAACCGTGCAGGGGATGATTATGGCCTTTGCCACGCTCGGCACCGAGGCGGGTGCGGCCAAAAACGCGATGCTCGCCACCAATATCTCGCAGGCGCTCTACACAACGGCTGCCGGACTGGTTATCGCGGTGCCCGCGCTCGGGTTCTACTCCTTCTTCCGCAACCGCGCCGCGAAAATCATTCTCAACATGGAGGCGCTCACCATGGAGCTCATGAAAAAGGCGAGGAGATAAATCGTGGCGCGTTTTAAACAACCATCTGATCACGTGAACATGACGCCGATGATCGACGTTGTGTTCCAAATGATCATCTTTTTCGTCTGCACCGTTCAGCTCGAACAAGAGGCGATCAGCGAGTTTATTCTGCTGCCCGATTCGCCGCATGGGCCGATGGTGACCGAGGCGAAAGACCCGCGCACGATCACAATTGAAGTCGATGACCGAGGTCACATCTTTATTGCTCGCACACCGCTTTCCGAAGCCAAGTTGCGCAAGGTGCTCACCAAAACGGTGGCCGATTACGGCAGGTTCGGCCCCTCTATTCCAATCCGTATCCGCGCCGATGGCGGCGCGGAACACGCATATGTTAAACGCGTGCTCGATGCCTGTACCTCCGCCGGCCTCCATAAAATCAGTTTTGTAGCGACGAAGGATAAAGCGTGAGAAGAAAACGCAAATGGGAAGAGGGGTTTAGACAGGATTACAGGATCGACAGGATGAATATCCAAGACATCAAAAAAACATGAAACATGAAGAACTGCCCACGAATCACACGAATATTCACGAATGGATCCTTTTCGGATTCGTGTTCATTCGCGGGAAAAATATCCATGAAAAGAAAACGCAAATTGGAAGGTTTTTTTAGACAGGATCGACAGGATGAATATTCGGCACATCAAAAAGACATCATAACCTAAGGAAGGTGAACGGCATGAAACACGAGGCCCTACCAGAGAAAATTATTGGATGCGCTTATGCTGTGTACAACCAAATGGGGTTTGGGTTTCTGGAATCCGTGTATGAAAAGTGCCTACTGATTGAGTTGAAGAAAACCGGACTGAAGGTGGAAGCTCAAAGCCCGATCAGTGTGTTTTATGATGATGAACTGGTTGGAGAGTTTTTTGCCGACGTGATTGTTGAAGACACCATTATTCTGGAACTGAAATCTGTTCGCCGTGTTGTCCAAGCTCACGAAGTTCAACTCGTGAACTATTTAACAGCTACCCGCAAAGAAGTGGGCCTGATTTTAAACTTCGGACCGGAGAAAGTGGAAGTGAAACGAAAAGTGAGAACGCTGATTTAATTAAACTAAAAATCCTGTCGATCCTGTAATCCTGTCAAAAAATAATCCAATGAGAAGAAAACGTAAACAGCGCACTAGAAGGATATCTCCGAAAATGACCTTCGATATCTGACTTTTAAACCTTGGACTAATTTATGAGACGAAGACGAAATAAATTTCGGGCGGAGCCCGACAGCGAAGTTTCGATGACGCCGATGATCGACGTCGTTTTCCAGCTGTTGATCTATTTTCTGGTGACGTTTACGACGCCGGATGTGCTGGCGCATCTCGATATTTCGCGGCCCGCACCGGATGCGTCGCAGACCGAACAGCGCACACCGCCGAAGATGATCCGGGTGAGCATCTACGTCGATGGCTACAGTTTGAACGGCCGGGCCGTTTCCGAAGAGGAGCTGACTCGTATTTTGAATCGGCTGGCCAGTTTCAGCACTTCGCAAACCGTGCTGATCACCTGTGCGGGTAGATCCGAACACGCCCGTCTGATTGATGTGCTCGATATTTGTGCCGGTGCTGGCCTGAACAAGCTTTCAGTCGTTAGTGCCGAATGAGGAAGATTGGAATGATGGAGGATTGGATTTTTGGAGTATATGGAAAGTGGGACAGGCTTCCAGCCTGTCTGCAGGGAAAGAGCTTTGCGAAGATAGACAGGCTGGAAGCCGGTCCTACTTTAAGATGAAACCTATCAGAAAAATTATAGACCACTTTGGCGGCCCGGCGGTATCGATTGCGATTCACGCAATCATCATTGTGGTGTTGGTGAACGTGGTGGTTTTCCAAACCTTGGAAACTGGGCGCGAGGTGGAAGTGCAGGTGGTCGAGGCGGAGGAGAGTCCAGAGCTCGAACAGGAGCTTCAGAAGCTCGACGAGCTGCCGCCGGATGAAAATCTTTTAGTTACGGATGAGCCGGAGGCGCTGCCCGATGCGCCGCCGGATGATTTTTCAACCGATTCAATCGATCTGGCCGGGCTGGCTGTCAGCACAGCCGACTCGCCGCTGGTGATGAAAGGGCTGTTTGCAGGCCGTACGGATGCCGCGCGTTCCGACCGACTGAACCGCTTTGCCGGCGGCTACGGCGAACAGGTCGAGGCCGCCGTCGTCCGCGGACTGAAATGGATTGCCGCGCAGCAGAACGAGGTGGGATATTGGGGCACGGTTTCGCGCTACAACAAAACGTGGCACGACCGCAAATGGACTGCCTCACTCAAAAACGAACAGCGCGCGACTCGCCTGACATCGCTCTGTCTGCTGGCGTTCCTAGCGCACGGCGAAACCCCGCAGTCGGTTGAGTTCGGCGCAACCGTTCAGCGGGCGATTGAATATCTGCGCTCTCAGCAGGACCCTGAAACTGGTCTGTTCGTTCCGATGGCAGAAAAACAGCCGGAGAAGGGCGGCGAGGATCTCGGCGTCTACGCCCACGCACAGGCCACCTACGCGTTGGCGGAGGCCTACGCGTTGACCCGCGCGCCCGCGCTGAAAAAACCGGTGGAGCGCGGACTGCAGGTGATCATCGACGGCCAGCTTGAAAGCGGCGCGTGGGGCAACTGGTACGTGCAGAACATTTCCGACTCGTCCGCCACCAGCTGGCAGATCCAGGCTTTTAAAGCGGCCGCTGCTGCGGGCATCCGCATGGATGGCCTAGACGTGGCCATGAAGAAGGCGGTGGACGGAGTCGCCTACCTCTATAAAGGGGAGGGCGTCTGGTACTACCGCAAAGGACCGCCGATCAAAACCTGGAGCGGCGGCGGGCCGATCATGAGCGGCGCGATGGTGCTCAGCCTCCAGCTGCTCGGCCTGCAGAACGATCCCATGGTGCTGGCCGGCCTGCGCTATATGAACGATTTTGGCGTCACCGAATGGGACAACGCCTGGGCCAACCCGATCAATAAGAGCCTGCCCGCCACCTACGAGTGGTACTACAACACGCAGGCGGTTTTTCAGCGCGGCGGCTCGCGCTGGAAAACCTGGAACGCCGATTTCGCGCCGATGTTGATCGGCCGGCAGAATCCGGAAGGCTGGTGGCGCGGGCCGGGACAGGCCGAGGGCGAAGAGACGCTCTATTCCACCAGCCTGTGCACGCTTGCCCTGCAAGTCTACTACCGCATCCTGCCCACCTTCCAGCAGATCGAACAGAAAGCTCCCAAAGTCACCTTTGACGATGACGTCGTCATTACGATTCTCTAGCCTGCTCAGGATCATTCGCGCCCGCCGGACGCGGCTACAAAAACTGTAGGTGTGGGCGTTGACCGCACGGCGGCGCGATTTTTAACCGATATTGGCGCATAAGGGCTTGATTATTAGCGGGGGTTTAGTAGTTTTCCCGACTCTTCACGCGGGTGTAGCTCAATGGGTTAGTCCCAGCCCACGCCAATGGCGTGGCAGGCTTCCAAGTTTATCCCGCTGAAAGCGGGACTGGTTGTGTTTCACAACCACAGCGCGGGTGTAGCTCAATGGTAGAGCCCCAGCCTTCCAAGCTGGTTGTGAGGGTTCGATCCCCTTCACCCGCTCCAACCTTCGCCAAGGCTTCGGCTGGTACGCCATTCCCTTCGCCCCGCCTTTGCTAAAGCTACGGCGGGCACAGAAAAGCTTCGGTTGGCACGTCATTCCCTTCGTCATAGTTTTCCGCACTATTTCCCCAAGGTCAGAACAACTGTTTTTGAAATAAATTTCTTAACTCAAATCAGGAATCTTAGGTCGAAATATTTTACAAAGTTTCTCTTGCGGTGGATAAAGCGCCCCGCTAAAGTCCGCGTTTTCTTGTCATTTATTTTTACCTCGAATTTATTTTGGAAAACAGAAGTAAGAAACAAAAAAAAGGCCATAAAAATGAAGAAATCAACGAGCATATTTAGAGTCGGGCTTGTCGTTTTTGGGTTGTTGGCGGCTGTAGCGCTGGCGATCGATACAGATACTGACGGAATGCCGGATGGATGGGAGGTCGATAATGGGCTCGATCCGCAAACGAATGACGCCGCGCTTGATCCGGATGGTGATTCGCTGACCAACCTGCAGGAATACGAAACCGGCACAGACCCGCAAGATTCCGATAGCGATGATGACGGAATGCCGGATGGATGGGAGGTCGACAACGGGTTGAACCCATTGCCTAATGATGCGGACGCAGACAATGACCGCCACTCTAATTATAAGGAGCTTGTTGCGGGAACAGATCCAACCAATCCTGAGGATGTTCTGAAAATGGTGGACATTTCCAGAAATGGAACCAATTCTGGAGTCAATGTTACATGGACGGCCAAGCCGGGGCAAAGTTATGACGTGGAAACCACAACAAATTTGGTTTCAGGTTCATGGAGTGAATTAGCCGGGGCTACAAATCTGGCAACAACAAACGAAGAAGTTACCATCACGGCTCCTGCGACCAACAAGTTCTGTGGCTATCGCATCAAAGTAAATGACCAAGAGGTCTATTCGAGGAGTCATGTCGGATACGCTCGGCAGCGGCTTCTGCCGGGTTTCTCGCTGGTGCGAATGCCCTTCGTTCAGGAAGATCTCAGTGCGGTTAATATTCAGGATATCTTTGATCCATCTGCTCTGAATCAAGGAAGCAACGCAGGACTTGCTGACAGCATTCAATTCTGGGATCCTATTGAGTCGAAATATGATGCATACTTCCTTCATGACGGGACCGCCGGAAAACTTTTAGTACCCGAGAAAAAAGGGAAATGGGTTGACTCTAGTACCGGTTTGATCGCCTCCAACGCGGTTGCACCGGGCAGGGCCTTTTTCTTTGTCCGAGCAGGTACAAATGACGTTGAAGTACTAGTTAGCGGAACCATCGTAGATCCCGCCACCGGTATGCTAGAGTTGTTGGAAGGCTTCAATATGGTTGCTTATCCTTTCTCTAGCGAATTCAAACCGAATGAAGGCGGCGTTAATTGGACCAATCTAGGAGTAAAAGCGGGCGCATTCGCGGGAATCGCTGATAGTCTTCGATTCTGGGATCCTATTGGGTCGAAATACGATAGATACTTCGTTCATGACGGGACCGCCGGAAAACTTTTAGTACCCGAGAAAAAAGGGAAATGGGTTGACTCTAGTACTGGGTTGATCGCTTCCAATCTGACCGCAGGAGTTCTGGATGGATTCTTCTATAGCAGAGTAATTGGACAAAGTAATTTGACCCTAGAAGTGGTGTCTCCATACACGCTTTATGGAGTCGATCCGCAAACGAATGACGCCGGAGACGATGCGGATGCGGATGGATTGACCAACCTCGAAGAATATAACGCAGGGACCGATCCGCAGAATCCCGACACCGATAATGACACCATTCAGGACGGAGATGATGCCTTCCCGCTGGATCCGCAGGATTCCGACACCCATCAGCGGAGACTACGAAGAAGGGAAGCGGAATACCCATGCAACCATTATCGTAGAAATCATCAATGGCGCCTTTCCCAAAGAACCCCCCTTTTGCCTTGGCGGCCGTGAGCGTGAATGGACGATTGATTTACCACCGGGAGAGAGGCCGCACGAATGTGCGGCAAGGAACGAAGTGACTGGCAATAGCGCCTCATGGATCCCGACTGCTTTGGGGAGCCTCTCTCGACTACGTCTCGGGTGGAAAGATCCGCGTTCATCCGCGGTTAAATATTCTCCTTCGATCCTGTTCAGGACAGGCAATCAGTGGAAAAGCAAAAGGCGGGGTCGTGGACCCCGCCCTACAGAACTTCCGTGTGTTCCGTGGTTATGATCCCAGCCGCTTCTGCTTTTGCTTTTCAGCTTCGTAGTCGTCGAGGGTGCCGGGGTAGTCGACGACACCATCGTCGGTGATTTCGAGGATGCGCGTGGCGAGCGTCGCGATAAAGCGATGGTCGTGCGATACGAAGAGCAGGGTGTTGGGGAAGAGCGACAGGCCGTAGTTCAACGCTTCGATGGATTCGAGGTCCAGATGGTTGGTGGGCTCGTCGAGTGCCAGCACATTGCCGCCTTCCATCATCATTTTGGAAAGGATCAGCCGGGCCCGTTCGCCGCCACTGAGAACCCCGACTTTTTTCAGGACGTCCTGACCCTTGAAGAGCATTTTCCCCATGAAGGAGCGCAGGTCGACTTCGGGGGTATCGGCGTCGGAATAACGGCTGAGCCAGTCGAGCGCCGGTTTGTCGGCCTCCAGCAGGGCGGAGGCATCTTGCGGGAAGAAGCTGAACTGGACGGTTTCGCCAAACACAATTTGTCCGGTATCGCTTTTCAACTGATCACAAAGGGTGTTCAGCAGCGTGGTTTTACCAATGCCGTTTTTGCCAATAATGGCGATGCGTTCTTCGGGCCCGATGGTGATGGAAAAGTTTTTAAAAATCTCTTCGTCATACGACTTGGAGATCGATGTGACCTCGATCACTTTGTCGCCTAGGCGTTTTTTCGGCTTAAAGCGAATGAAGGGAGAGACCCGGCTACTGGCCTTGAATTTTTTGATCTCCAGTTTATCGAGCGTCTTTTTGCGCGAGGTGGCCTGCTTGGCTTTAGAGGCATTGGAGCTGAATCGCGAAATAAATGCTTTCAGGTCGTCCGCCTGCTTTTCGACCTTTTTGTTGGCTTTTTCCTGCAGCTCGCGCGCTTCAAGACTGGCGATGGTGAAGTCGTCATAGTTGCCCGGGAACAGTCGGATTTCATGGAAGTCGAGGTCGGCAATGTGCGTGCAGATCTGATTGAGGAAAAAGCGGTCATGCGAAATGGTGATGATCATTCCGCTGTAGCGCTTGAGCAGGTCGACCAGCCACTCAATCGATTCCATGTCCAGATGGTTGGTCGGCTCATCGAGCAGCAGCAGATCCGGTTTCCCGAACAAAACCTGCGCCAGCAGGACCCGCAATTTAAAGCCCCCTTGAAGAACGGTCATGTTTTGTTCAAACAGATTTTCCGTAAAGCCCAGTCCGACCAGTAGCGCGGCCGCCTCCGATTCCATGGTGTAGCCTCCGGCTTCACCGAACTCATCCTCAATATGACCGCAGCGCTCATGTTCTTCGTCGGTCAGATCTTCTTTCGAATAGAGATCTTCGCGTTCGCAATGCAGCTTCCAAAGCTCGGGATTGCCCATGCAGACTGTGTCGAGAATGGTGTATTCATCAAACGCGGAATGATCCTGACGTAGATATCCAAGCGTACAGCCTTCGCCGATACCAACCTCGCCCTCGCTCGGCTCGAGCTGCCCGGTCAGAATTTTCATGAAGGTGGATTTTCCGCAGCCATTGGCTCCGATCAGTCCGTAGCGGTTGCCGGGGATAAACTTCACCGAAACATCTTCGAAAAGAGCGGTTTTGCTGAAGCGCATGGTGATTTGGGATGTCGTGATCATAGGTGGCGCCCTGAGTTGAATCTAAAAAATGAGCGCCGTGTATAGCAGGATACGCCCCAAGAGCCGAACGTTAACTGCCCCAAACTTCCTCTGAGGCCTGGCTGGGAGAGACGGTGCGACCATGAAGAATTTTTGACCGGATAACAGGATTTACAGGATATCTTCATGAACGGGTTTATGCCTTTGATCCTGTTCATCCTGTTATCCGGTCAAAAAACTCCCCTTTTTATTTCCTTTTACCCATTCGCGCCCATTTGCGTAATTAGCGGTCAAAAACAGGCGGGTTGGAAGAGTTTGTCTCGCAGATCCGCATTTGAAAAATGATTTGAACCATTACGTTATTTGAACCACTCGTGACCTCGTTATTTTTCTTCGTAAAATTATCTATCGCTACGCTTTCGGCTCCGAAAATTATCCGTCGCTATCGTTCGGGGCTGTCCATGATTTTGCAAAAACATGGAATCAACCTGAATAATATTTTTAACAGAAGGTCGCGAAGTTCACGAAGAGGAGGCGCATTTGAGCTTTTCCACTGATCCGCATTTGAAAAATGATTTTGCCATCCATGATTTTGCAAAACACAAATTGACCGCACACCAACATGGAAATGTTTTAATCAGACACGAAGTGAGGCTGGCTCGAAGAGACGGCAGCGGAGCGGCAATAATTAAGGTCAAAATAATGGGAAGAGAGTTCTGTATGCATGAATAAAATCATTCTGACCGTAATTATTCTGACTAAATTTATTTGTCCTAGGTGGTCAGCGTTTGTGCCGTTTTCCGTTCCGGTAAAGATCGGGACGGCCTTCGGACGGGAGCAGGCAAATGCGTGGCCTTTCTGTGCAAAAACGACAAATTTGTAGGGGTTTTGGCCCCATTTTTGCTCTCAAAAGATTGACTTGGTGGGGGCCAGTGTCCAAATTAACCCGCTATTTTATTTAGACCAATGCGAGGTTTATCATGCCCAAAAATATGACGACTTTAAGAGAAGAGAAACGGAATGCCTTCGGGCAGCTCGAAGGAAAAGGGATGTATCGTTCCGATTTCGAGCGCAGCAGCTGTGGAATTGGATTCGTTGCAAACCTGAAGGGTCGCAAGAAACATTCGGTGATCACGGATGCGCTCGGCATGCTGTCCTGCATGGAGCATCGCGGCGGCACAGGCTTTGATGTGAAGTCCGGTGACGGCGCCGGAATTCTGTTCCAGATTCCGCATGAACTCTTTATGGAAGAGTGCCCGAAAGACGGCATCAAGCTCCCGAAATTTGGTGAATACGGCGTCGGGATGACCTTTTTTCCGCGCGATGAAGTCAAACAGGCTGAGTGCAAAGAAATCGTCGAGCGCAACCTCGGCAAGTTCAAACTGCCGTTTCTCGGCTATCGAGTGGTGCCGGTTGACAATTCCGATCTAGGTCGCGATTCCGCTGAAACCGAGCCGAGTGTTCAGCAGATTTTTATCGGCAGGCCGGAAGGCATGACGGCCGAAGAGTTTGACCGCAAACTGTTTGTTTTCCGTAAATATACTGAGCGCGTTGCGAATGAAACGGTTGCCGGGATCGGTCCGGCTGGGTTGAACATCATTTCCTGCTCCTACAAGACCATTAACTATAAAGGTCAGCTCGTTACCGAGCAGGTGCCGCACTATTTCCTCGACCTGCAGAACGAATCCGCTGTTTCGGCCATCGCGCTGGTTCACTCCCGTTTCTCGACCAATACGTTCCCGTCGTGGAAGCTGGCGCAACCGTTCCGCTACATCGCGCACAACGGCGAGATCAACACGAACAAAGGAAACATCAACTGGATGCGCGCCCGGGAAGTGCTGCTCGAGTGCACCGCCTTCTCTAGGGAAGAGCTGGAAATGATCTTCCCGATCTGCGACCTCGCTGCATCCGACTCTGCCAACCTCGATATGGCCATTGAAATGCTCGTGCTCAGCGGTCGCTCGCTTCCGCACGTGCTGATGATGCTGATTCCGGCAGCGTGGCAGAACGATTCGGACATGGATCCGAACCAGCGCGCGTTCTACGAATTTTATTCCGCGATGATGGAGCCGTGGGACGGCCCGGCATCCGTCTGCTTCACCGACGGCGTGCTCGTGGGGGCCACCCTCGACCGCAACGGCCTGCGTCCGTCGCGCTACTGCGTCACCGAAGACGACACCTTGATCATGGCGTCCGAAACCGGCGTGATTAAGGTGGACCATTCTAAGGTAAAAATTCGCGGCCGTCTGCAACCGGGGAAAATGTTCGTTGCCGACCTCGAACAGGGACGGATCATTTCCGACGAAGAGCTCAAAGCCGATCTCTGCTCGCGTCAGCCGTATCAGAAGTGGATTGATCAGACCATGGTTCATCTCAAAGACCTGCCAACGTCGCCCGACTACGATGCGAAGCCTGCCGCGGATCGAATTCTGTTTAGCCGCCAAAAAATGTTTGGCTATACCTATGAAGACATCAACGAAATCCTGCAGCCGATGGCCACCGGCGGTAAAGAACCGCTCGGCTCCATGGGGGCGGATAATCCGCTGGCTGTGCTGTCGGACCGTCCGGCACAGCTGTCGCACTATTTCAAGCAACTCTTCGCACAGGTGACCAACCCGCCGATCGACCCGATTCGCGAGCGCATCGTCATGGATCTGCGCACCTACGTTGGTGGATTCAAAAATATTTTGACTGAATCGGAGGAACACTGTCGCCGGGTGGCCATCGACCAGCCCGTGCTAACCAACGAAGACCTCTCTAAGCTCGTCGGTCTCAACCACCACAACTTTCAGGCCAAGCGGCTGGAAATCCTCTTTCCCGCCACCGGTGCGCCCGGCGTGCTGGGAAAAACCCTCGACCGGATCTGTCGCTATTCAGAAGACGCCATCGATGAAGGCTATTCGATCATCATCCTGTCCGATCTCAACTCGAATCCCGGCCATGCCGCGATTCCCTCCGTGCTGGCCGCGGCGGCGGTGCACCACCATCTCATTCGCGTCGGAAAGCGCGGCAAGGCCGACATCGTGATGGAAGTCGGCGACGTGCGCGAAGTGCACCACTTTGCCGCCATTCTCGGATACGGCGCTTCCGCCATCAACCCCTACATGGCGCTCGATACCATTTGTAGCATGGAAAAAGACGAGCTGCTCGACGGCCTTTCTTGCGAAAAAGCGATCCAGAACTACATCAAGGCCATCGACAGCGGACTGCTGAAGATTTTCTCCAAGATGGGCATCTCGACGCTCGCCTCTTATCAGGGCGCGCAGATTTTTGAGATTGTCGGGTTGAACTCAGCCGTGGTGGACAAATATTTCACCGGCACGGTCAGCCGTATCGAGGGCCTAAGCCTTGACGATATCGCCAAGGAAACCCTGCTCAAGCACCGCCAAGGCTTCCCGATCCGCAGCGGCGGCCAGAAAGTGCTCGATTCGGGCGGCGATTATTCTTGGCGTAAAAACGGGGAGCGCCACCTGTTCAATCCGACGGTCATTAATCTGCTGCAGGAATGCACCCGCGGAAACGACTATGCGAAGTACAAGCAATATTGTAAGACCGTCAATGAGCAAAGCAAGGCCGCCTATACCCTGCGCGGCCTGATGGAATTTTGTTCTGATCGCGCATCGATTCCGCTCGAAGAAGTCGAGCCGGCTGCAAACATTCTGAAGCGTTTTGCAACCGGCGCGATGTCGTTTGGTTCCATCTCGTGGGAAGCGCACACCACGCTGGCGATCGCGATGAACCGCATCGGTTCGCGCTCCAATTCCGGCGAAGGCGGCGAAGATTCGGTGCGTTACAAAAAGTTGCCCAACGGCGACGACATGTGCTCCGCCACAAAGCAGATTGCATCGGGCCGCTTCGGGGTGAACAGCTATTATCTAGCGAACGCCAGTGAATTGCAGATCAAAATGGCGCAGGGGGCCAAGCCGGGCGAAGGCGGACACCTGCCAGGGCATAAAGTGAACGGCTGGATTGGACGCGTGCGTGGTTCCACGCCGGGCGTGGGACTCATTTCCCCGCCGCCTCACCACGACATCTATTCGATCGAAGACCTTGCCCAACTGATCTTCGACCTGAAGAATGCCAATCGCGATGCCCGCATCAATGTAAAGCTGGTTTCGGAAACCGGCGTCGGTACGATTGCCGCCGGGGTGTGCAAAGCCAAGGCCGACGCGGTCCTGATTGCTGGGTATGACGGGGGAACGGGCGCATCGCCGCTCAGCTCGATCAAGCACGCCGGACTCCCGTGGGAGTTGGGCCTGGCCGAAACGCATCAGACGCTCGTCCGTAACCGCCTGCGCAGCCGCATCGTGGTTCAGGCCGACGGTCAGATGAAAACCTCACGCGACCTCGCCATTGCCACGTTGCTCGGCGCGGAAGAGTGGGGCGTGGCTACTGCCGCTCTCGTGGTGCAGGGTTGCATCATGATGCGCAAGTGCCACTCCAACACCTGCCCGGTCGGAATCGCCACCCAACGCGGAGACCTTCGGGCCAAGTTCAAAGGCAATCCGGATTATGTGGTCAATTTCTTCAAGTTCCTCGTTGATGGGTTACGTGAAATCATGGCCGAACTCGGCTTCAAAACGATTGATGAAATGGTCGGACAGTCGCAGTGTCTGAAGTTTCTCGATAACCTAGACCATTGGAAATATAAAAATCTCGATCTCTCTCCGATTCTCTACAAGGAAACGATCGGCGCAGAAGAAGGCACGTTCCACTCCAAGAACCAGAATCATAGGCTCGAAAAGGTGCTGGACTGGAAGCTGATCGATGCCGCCAAGCCTGCGCTCGAAAAAGGCGAGAACGTTACGGCTAGCTTCGATGTGGTCAATACCGACCGCGCCGTGGGTGCGATCCTTTCGCATGAGATCACCAAAATCTACAAGGACAAGGGATTGCCTGACGGGGCGGTGCACTTCAAGCTGAAGGGCTCGATCGGTCAGTCGATGGGTGCGTTTATGTGCAAAGGCATCGAGCTAGAACTCGAAGGCAACGCCAACGACTTTGTCGGCAAAGGACTTTCCGGTGGCAGTCTGACTATCTATCCCGATAAAGGCGCAACCTTTGTTTCTGAAGACAATATCCTGGTCGGTAATGTCTGTTTCTACGGCGCAACAGCCGGCAGAGCTTACATTCGTGGCGTAGCCGGTGAGCGCTTCTGCGTGCGAAATTCCGGCGTGGAAGTGGTGGTTGAAGGAATTGGCGACCACGGTTGTGAATACATGACGAGCGGCAAGGTCATCATTCTCGGCGCGACGGGTAAAAACTTTGGCGCGGGCATGTCCGGTGGCACGGCCTATGTCTACGATGCCGACGGCGATTTTGCCAACAAGTGCAACATGGAAATGATTGAGCTCGAAAAGGTTCGCTCTGCGGTCGATGTGGCGGACCTGAAGAAACAGATTGAAATGCATCAACTGAAGACGGGGTCGGTCGTCGCGGCCAGGCTGTTGGCCCATTGGGACGACACGCTGAGAAAATTCGTGAAGGTCATTCCAACTGACTACAAGCGCATGCTCAACTATATCGAACAGGCGCGCGCGACCGGTGAATATAAAACAGAAGATCAGATTATTGATGCGGCGTTTGATATGCACATCGCCCGCCTTAAATCGAAGGAGATTTTGTTATGGGAAAGCTAACAGGATTTTTAGAGTTTGACCGGAAGACCAATCCGATGCGCCCCGAACTTGAGCGTGTTAAGGATTGGGATGAAGTTTATATTTTGCGCGATAAGCAATCTTGTCGCGAGCAAGGCGCCCGCTGCATGGACTGCGGCGTGCCGTTTTGCCACCGGGGTGAAATGATGGAAGGCGGCGCAAGCGGTTGCCCAATCAACAATTTGATTCCCGAGTGGAACGATTTGATCTACCGCAACCGCTGGCGCGAAGCGCTCGACCGCCTGCACCATACCAACAACTTTCCGGAAGTCACCGGTCGCGTTTGTCCGGCTCCGTGTGAAGCGGGCTGTGTGTTGGCCATCAATGAACCGGCGGTCACCATTCACGACAACGAACGCACCATCATCGACAAAGGTTTCGAAAACGGATGGGTGGTGCCTGAACCGCCGCAAAGCCGTACCGACAAAACCATTGCCGTCGTGGGTTCGGGTCCGGCAGGTCTCGCCTGCGCCCAGCAGCTCAACCGCGCGGGTCACACGGTTACCGTGTTTGAACGTGCCGATCGCATCGGCGGCCTGATGATGTATGGAATTCCAAACATGAAACTCGATAAAGGCGTGATGCAGCGCCGCATCGATATCATTGAGGCCGAAGGCGTCGTCTACCGAACCGGTGTCGAAGTCGGAAGAGACATTTCCGCAAACGCCCTCAAAAAACAATTCGACGCCGTGGTTCTCGCCACCGGCGCCACCAACCCGCGCGATCTGCCGGTTGAAGGACGCGAGCTAAAGGGCGTTCACTTCGCGATGGAATTTCTCGCCGCCAACACCAAGAGCTTGCTCGACAGCAACCTTGAAGACGGCAAAACCATCTCCGCCAAGGACAAAAAGGTGATCGTCATCGGCGGTGGAGATACTGGAACTGACTGCGTCGGCACCTCGCTCCGTCATGGGTGCGAGAACGTGATGCAGCTGGAGATTCTTCCGAAGCCGGACTCCGATCGCAACCGCGCTTCCAACCCGTGGCCGCAGTGGCCCGCCAACCTCAAGACCGATTATGGTCAGCAGGAAGCGATCAAAATTCAGGGCAAAGACCCGCGCAATTTTTCTGTGATGACCCAGAAGTTCGAAGGCGATGCCGATGGAAATCTGGTGGCGCTGCATACCGTCGAAGTCGAGTGGGTTGATCGTGCGCCGAAAGCGGTTGCCGGAACCGAACAGCGTACGGAAGCCGACCTCGTTCTGTTGGCGATGGGTTTCCTTGGGCCGGAAGGTGCCGCCGCGGATCAGCTCGGCGTGGAGCGCGACGCGCGTTCGAATTACAAAGCCGAGCACGAAGTCTACACCACCAACGTTGAAGGCATCTTCGCCGCCGGCGATGCCCGTCGCGGGCAGTCGCTTGTTGTTTGGGCCATCAACGAAGGGCGCGGTGTAGCCCGCGAGGTCGACAAATACCTGATGGGCAACACCATCCTTCCATAGTAGAGCAAGCGTCCCGCTTGCCTCAACGAGCGAGACGCTCGTTCTACGTTAAACTCGTTTTTCCAACCCTTGGAAAATCGGGTTTTGTTTTTTCCAGGCATTGAAAGTGGAACCGGCATCTTGCTTGTCTACTCGCGCATCGCGATCCCGTTCAGGTGCATCTTAAACACGGGATACACGAAGGTGGAACGCGACCTCCGAGCGCGGTTTCCAAGCATTGGAAGTTTTCCGATTAAGTTTTCCAGACTTTGGAAAAAACCGTTCCAGACGTTGGAAAAATATGATCCGAATTTTCCAATGATTGGAACCCGCGTTGTCAGATTATCGGACCCCGTCTCCAGTTAAAATCTGTTGGGCCTGATACCAGTAGTGAAAGGCTTCGGGATTACCGCCCTTGAGCCGATCCAGGGGGGCCCAAGGCGCGAGAATCCGTTTGTCTTTCAGCTCTTGAATTTTATCCGGTGCAAAGCGCAGATTTTCAACGGGTTCAAGTCCGGTCCGGCGTTGAATCCACGCGGCCAGACAGGCGGCCTTGCCCGCGGCAATTCGCGCCTCATCCCGTTGGAACGGCAGGTTAATCAGATGGTTTTGCAGACTGCTCACGCCAGCCTGAATAGACTGCCCTTCCTCCGTCACGGTTCCACCGCGCAGGCCGAGCTGACTGTATTTAAACCCGGCTGTTATGGTGTCGTTCAGCGTGTCAGCAACGGTATGGGTCGCATTGCGATACACCAATTGTTTTGCATGAATGGCCTCGTAGATTTCGGCAACTTCCTGCAGATCGGTGGCGGCATCAAAAAGAGCACCTACATCAAAGAGCTGTTTGGCAATGTCCGTTTTGCGATTCGGGTGATACAGGATCCCGATGGTTTTCGGAGCGAAGGCGGTGAGCTTGTCGCCGAGCAGGCTGTTCGCGGTGGGAACAGAAACGAAGACCTCCCGTTCCAGCAGGATGAACGGCGTATGAATCAGCACGGACTCACAGCCGGGGGCCGGATCCTTTTCGAAAAGTACATCGAGCAAAATGTGATCGTTCTTTGGTTCGATGACTGATGGATAAAAAAATCGAAAATGTTTTTTCGGGGGTAAATCCCTGTCTCGCCCCACATCGTGCTGATAGCTGGTGAACAGGCTTTTTCCGCTGATCTCTTCCAGCACCGCCACCAGATCTTCCAGAGAGGCTTGTGTAACAATGTCCACATCAATGGAGAGTCGTCGGATGGGATTCAGACGGAGGAGCAGGCTGGTTCCGCCCTTAAACTGGAACGGCAACCCGCTCTCCGCAAGGTGACCAAGAAGCTGAAGCGCCGCAGTCGCTTTTTCAAGCATCACCGGATTACGGCTTCCTATTTCAGTCGCCTTTCCTGAAATCCATTCTTTTGTAAAGCATTCTCCGCTAATCATTAAAAACTCCTTGATCCATTAATGGAGAAATTTACAAAAATTCTCTTTTAATTGACTCACACAACTCGTTCGCCGCCGTCTTCCGCTTCCCGGCATACTCCAGTAACACCGCTATGGAAATTCTTGCCTGACGGGTCAGATTATTAAACAGGCTGAAAAATTCGGAATCATCCATCAGAGAAAGATTGCGACTTTCGATAAACAATTCCACCAGCAACCCTTCGACGGGAACGATGTGATGATCGCCCGGCTGTGTTGTCACTTTAGGCCGCACCACCACGGTTCGATCGTCGATGGAAAACTTACCGGCGGCCTCGCCTCTTGGATTGAGACGGGAATCGAACCCGGACTCGCGCAGGAATTTGTGGACACTTTCCATCGCATCGCGGTCCGTATGGACAAACGTCACGAACTTAGCCAGCAGGTGATGGCCGTAACTGCTGACCTGGAGGGTAGACCAGCAGGAGAAGTCGAGGAGAGGGAAACGCTTTTCAAGCGCCACAATCAACTCTTGTACCGGAGTGGCATTCAGGACAAACGGTTCGGCCAGCGCGGAATACCAGCCACGCCCGGCATCGAACACGAACCCGCCTTCAGTCAACTCGGCCATATAGCGGTTCAGCGTGGCGGCGTTCCATGAAACTTTTTTTCCGGCGAGATAAGCGCGGAGTGTCTCCACGTTGAAATAAGGATATTTTATTTTCAGATCGGGGAGGCACACATCGCGCAAAAAATCCTTAAGATCATCCGGCCGAGAGAGTTTCTTTTTTATGGCGGGTTTAATAGGAGCAGACACTGCGGACTCGTCAGCCTGTTCGACCCCGTAGAGGGTGGCGACCAATTCATCCACCCGCTTTTCAAGGGTGGCGATGTCGGCGTCGGGGTTGGCGCGTTTGGCGACGAGGATTTGATCAACAAGATCCACGACGGGTTTTTGCTGTACGGCGGAAACGTCGGGAATCGGGAGTTTTTTCCAGTCATCAGGATAAAGATGGATGTTGCTGCGCCGGTTGGCGCGCAGGAAATCGCGGGCCGTTGAGGAGTTCATTACCCCCAGCAGATATTTAACCGAAAAGCGCTGACTGGTTTTTTCCAATTCCTCGCGACGCGGTAGGTCTGGACGCGGCGGTCTTTCTCCAACATACCTTGCGGCTTTTTTTAATGAGTTATTGCGAACGCCGGAGAAATAAACCCAAGGAACGAACCCAACACTGCTGTCATTAAAGTATGTCGCCTTGATAGCAAGGCAACATTTTGGGTCTGGGCCTGGACTTCGCTGTGCAAATATTTTCTCTGTTTCTTGCAACTCAGGAAACGTTTTCCGCCTAAATCGATGTGGTGCGCGGGCGGTTCCCCATTCAAGCCACCTGTGTTCACGCGGCAGCCATACATCTAAATCTTTTCCCTCAACAAAACGTTTCGGGTGGATGTCGTCTTCATGCATTTGAGTAACATCTGCCGTAACAAATTCACCCTTGTGGCCTTTGTCATCACTTGTTACCGCCAAACCATAGCTAATGTAGCAAATGGTGGATAATTTAAGAGTTTCTCTTTCAAAATTCATGGCCGCATTAAGTTCCGGGAAGAACGCGCGATACGTCAAATTCTGCTGCGCGTCGGAGGGAAGCAACGTGACTTCGCCAAAAGATTCTTTATGGACGCGGCGATCGGGCTTCCATTGGGTGCCGTCGGCCTTTTGCAGGAAGGTGATAACGTTGTGAACGGCGGCATCGAAGATTTTAAGTTCGGCGCAGAAGTCTAGCCGCAAGATACGGGCATTTTTCAAAAACCAGTTCTGCGGTTTCTGGGCATATTTGGAATGGCAGAAGGCGTCGGAGACGATCATGGTCGAAACACCGTTGGGGCGCAGGAGTTTGAAACCGCGTTCGATGAAGGGAACGTACAGGTCCCACTTTTCCCACAGGGTGTCGTACTGCTCGCTGTCGAGAATGGCCTTGCGCTGGCGCTGGTTCCAGTCGCTTTGTTCGTCGGCGCGCACATAGGGCGGATTGCCGATGGTGATGTCGAATCCGTCGCGGATGCCGAACATAGATTCGGGATCGAAGTATCCGGCGCGGCGGTCGCTGTGGTAAGGATCCCACGAAGCAACGGCTGAGGCGAGCCGCTCGGCATCGCTGCCGCCAATACCTTTGATAAAATCACTGAGTTCGCGGCGCAGTTTGCGGTCACTGGTCTTACACGCATCTTTTTCTTCTTTGGTCTGGGCAAAGAAGTAGCGGGAGCGGGTTTCAAGCAGGGCGCGTTCTTTGGGTTCAATCTGATGCTGAAAGAGTTCCGCTCCATCCGGGCGGGGTAAGCCGAGCAAGGCGTTGGCGCAAATAAATTTAGTTTCCAAATTGGGTAGCGGGCGAATGTGCTTCGGGTTGGTCTGTTCGATGACCAGCGAGAGGAAGAAGCGCAGTTTGCTGATCTGGATGGCGGATGGCTGAATATCGACGCCATGGATGCAGTCTTTGATCAGTTCAAGTTTGCGGGTGTAGTCAAACGATTCTTTTTCAAAGACGAGTTCCGCTTTTTCACGCATTTCGGGCGGCAGTGCGTCCAGCTTGGCGGCTTTCCACCGTTCGTTGTGCGGGTCGAGCTTGCGCAGGATATGCACCAGCAGTTGCAGCAGTCCCATCGGAAACGCGCCGGAACCGCACGCGGGGTCGATAATTTTTAAGGTTCCCAAAAGCTGTACCACACGATCCGCCTCTTCATCGGAAAGATGGTGTTCCGGCGAAAACTCAGAGACCAATTCCCGGATACGATCTTCCAATCCGGCTTTGGAATGCCCCGCCTTTTGCAGAGCGGTGATGAGGAAGCGGGCCAGTGATTCCTCCGCCATGTAATGGACGATTTCACGCGGGGTGTAGAACGAGCCGGTAGATTTGCGGGCGACGGTACCGGTCTCCGGATTGACGGCGGCTAGCAGGTTTTCAAAGGCGCGCCCCAGCAGCTCGGGGTCGAGGGCAATATCTTCTTCGAGCGGAGTGTTTTCTTCGATGGTGAATTTGTAGTCACGAAAGATGTTGAGCAGTCCGCGGCCTTTCGGTGCGGCGGTTTCGCTCAGTACTTCTGCAAGTTCCGGAACTGGGCGCTCGGCACCGAAGAAAAGGAAGTCGGGAATAGATGGTTGCTTGGAAACTATGTCAGAAAAGCCGTCCACGCGGATTTCTTTTTCAACGTCCGGATCACGTCCGGGGATTTCATCAAGGTTTTCAAACAGGCCGCCATTGAGGAATGGAATGGTTTTATAAAGCTCCTCAATGGGAGCTTTTTCAACAAACAGCGAGACATGCCGGAAAACCTGCTGGTCTCCGTAATGCTTATTGACCCCTTTATAACTCCGCGCCGCCCTGAACTTGCGCTCTTCAACCGGAGTGGAGAGCGTGGCGAAAAAGAGGTTCTGCAAGATGGCTTTGTAGTACCGGCCGGCCTTGTCTTTGTCGCAATCCGTTTTGCGCCAGTTTCGTAAAAGCGATTCGATGTTCTGCGCAGAAAAGAGCGAGTCAGGCAGCAGTCCTTTTTCCCGCAGGAACCAGCAGAAGATCATCCGGGTGAGAAGCCGGATCAGTGCTTCAGAATCGCGCCCGCCCGCATCTTTTACCGCACCTTCAGGAAACCGGGAGGTGAGTCGCGCCCAATAGAACCAGTTACGAATTTCAATGAAGAAACGGCGGTTCAGGGTCTGGATGTCCAGTGTCTTCTGCCATGCCTCGTGCAGCTCGACAAAATTATGCGGGGCTGTTTTGTCTTTCCCGGTGAGCTGACCCAGCGAAAGATCGTGCAGAATTTCGATATGAGCACGGTGCGGGGTTTCAATCTGGATGTCCTTAATCAGCGTGACCTTTTGAAGCACGTCCTTGCCAGAATCCTTTTTGTTGATCCGCCGGTCAATCACGGCCAGCGTAAGAAGTCCGCCCTGTTTGAAAAGAATCAGCGCGGGCATGGTGAACAGCCGGTTGATCTCACGGGTGATGTCCGAAAGCTGCGTGCGGGTGTAAGCTCCTTTTTTCAGTTCCAATACGAAAAAGAGAAAGGACTTGTAGTTCTTGCCGTTGTATTCCGCGTTTGAGTCAAACGCCAATTCTGCCTGAGCGGAGTTACCTTTCAGTTCATCATCCGTGAGCTGAAACAAAAAATGAATGGATTTCCAATTTTCGGAAAGCGCTTTCTTGCGGGCAGCAAGTTGTCCGGAAGCATCAAACTGCTCTAGGAAGGCATCCGGCGCTCCGCCGATGTCGAGAGTTTTTTCGCTGGCATAACCAAGGGTCTTCAACAGAGCCCGTGCGTTGTCACGCAGGCTTCCTTTGTGAAAGGCGGCGATCCGGTCTTGGATTTTCTGTTTCAGTTCGCTCACATTCAATCCTTTATTACCAGCCAGGTGATGAGTTCAAAATCGTTTTCATCTTTAACCTGTGCGCTTTGATCGGGAAGCACAAAGTCGCGCCCGGCAGTCAGTCCGGCGGCTACGCGCTTTTTAAAGGTTCCGGTGATGCTTTTGACGGCTTTTCCCAGCAGGTCGTTGTAGACCGCCATATTTTCTCCGTTTTCGGTTTCGCGATCAAAGAGATCGCATAGCTCTTTATAGGGTTCAACCTGGCCGGCACAAAGCTTCTGAAAAAGGGTCAAGGTGTTTTTGGCGTGGGTGAAGTTGAAGCGCACGGTGCCATCGTCTCGGATATAAAGTAGATAGTACGCGCCGAGCGGGTTGACATTGGAGGAGGCTTTTTCCTGCGGCTGGTTTTTGTGGCGCAGGCAAAAGATGACTCCCGGCTTTGCGATTTCGTGCAGTTTTTGATCAAATAACTCTGCGTCTTTTCGTTGATCGAGCGTCGGCGCAAGCGCATACAGCCCCATTGGGGCATCTCGCAGTTTTTCGCGATTGCTTTCCAAAAAGTTCATCAATTCAATGCGGAAGTCATCCAATGTAAATTCGTTGAGTGAGACGTTGTCGTCCATCTCTTCGAGATCGATGATTTCGTCTTTCAACCGGATCAGCTGTTTTTCACGATAGGTCAGCTCTTCTTCGATCAGGTCGTGAATCTGTTCGGGGTTGAGCAGGTTGTCCGCCCCCGTGGCCGCGATATCGACCAACGCCATACGGGACTCCACGCGGTCTTTCAGATTGATATATTTGTTCAGGTCATCGGTCGGCCAGAAGTTGACGAGCTGAATCTGTTTGTTTGTGCTTCCCAGACGGTCGATTCGCCCGAAACGCTGGATGATGCGCACCGGATTCCAGTGAATGTCGTAGTTGATTAGATAGTCGCAGTCCTGAAGGTTCTGTCCTTCAGAAATACAGTCGGTCGCAATCAGAATATCAATTTCATCGTCCTGCGGCATACTCGACATTTTTCCGCGGGTTTTGGAGCGCGGCGAAAAGTTGGTGAGAATCGAAAGGAAGTCCGTCTGCGTCGTAAAGCCCGCCGGATTGAATGTGGTGTGGTTGTTTCCCGAGCCGGAAACCAGCGCGATGTGCAGGCCGAGTTCAGACTGCGCCCACTCCTTCAGTTGAGCATACAAATAGTCCGCTGTATCCGAGAATGCGGTAAAAACCAACACCTTGTGGTTTGAATCGTTGATCGGGTTGCGAACTTTTTCCGCAATCAACTTTTTCAGTTCTTGTAGCTTGGCGTCACGATCCGGCGTGACCGCCGCCGCTTTCTCGTGAATAGCGACCAACTGCGCTCGGTCTTTTTTGAGATCCTTTTTCCAATCCGCTCGCTTGATATGCTTCAACTGGATCGGAAGTTTTTTACCCACCTGCAACTTTTCAAGTAGCTCGGCCTCCTCTTCATCCCCTTGATCTTTAAATAGATCCGGACGAGTATATTCGTCAAAACTCCCTTCAAAATGATCAATTTTCCCCAACAGCGCGTCGATTTTTTTAATGGTGCGGTCGATGGATACCTCAAAACTATGCACAGAGCTTTCGAGACGTTTTAGATAGTTGACCCGCATCATGCCGATCAAATAGAACTCGCGTTTTTTCTGATCGTTAAACAACGCCAGCTGCCCCTGCTGGATGTAGTCGTTCACATGTGCGTCCTCAATATAAGCCGAGGGATTAAAAATGGTGAGCTTATATCCCGCAATGGCATCATTGAGGTCGTCGTAGGTTGGAAAATATCCTTTCAAATCCGTCACGGTGGAACGAGCCATCGGCTTTAATCGCTTCGGAAACTCTCCCATCCCCTTCGTTCCGTAATAGCTGACGATGTGTTTTCGGGAGCGGGCAATCGTTAATTCATCGAGCAGCTTGAAAAAGCCTGAATCCAGCGCATCCAGCAAGCTAATCGCCTTACGCTCTGGGTTCTTTTTTGGATCGGCCCAGTGGGTGAAGTGCGTCTGTGCGTTCTTCATCACCTGCGCAATACTGAATAGATTCAATGACTCCTGAAATGCGTGATCCTCATCCTGTGTGATCAGCAACATTTGATTACGCAGATCCTTGAGGTTATTGTTCACCGGCGTAGCGGAAAGCAGAAGCACCTTGGTGTCCACTCCACTTTGCAGCACATCCTCCATCAGGATTTCATAGCGCGAGCGACGGCGGGTCCCATCCTCTTTTTTCTTCCCCTTCGCGTTGTTGCGAAAGTTGTGTGACTCATCAATCACGATTAACCCATAATTGCCCCAGTTGACATTTGAATACTTAGACAAACCCAAATCGGTATGCGCCCGAACGTCATAATCAAACCCATCCTCAAGCAAAGGGTTGCGAACATCGTTATCTCGAAACACCTGCCAGTTATCCTCCAGCTTCTTCGGGCACAGCACCAGCACACGGTGGTTGAGTTTCTCAAAATATTTAATCACCGCCAACGCCTCGAAGGTTTTACCCAGCCCAACGCTATCGGCGATAATGCAGCCGTTGTGTTTCAGAATTTTGTTGATCGCCCCTTTGACTCCATCTTTTTGAAAAGGATAGAGCATCTCCCAAACACCCGTTTCAAAAAAGCCGGTCTTCTCATCCAGCAACCCGCCTTGCTCTGCTTCTTTGAGATAATCCTCAAACAGATGGTAAAGCGTTTTGAAATAGATGAATTCCGGTGAATGATTGGCGTAGAGCTGATCGAGATAGAGAAGCACCTCCTCTTTGACATCCTCCACAACCGAAGCATCGTCCCAAATCTCATCAAACCACGCCAGCAGGTCTTTCCGGTCGCGATTGTCATTCACCTCAAGATTCAGCTCGATATTGTTTCGATGTCCGCTTCCAAGCCCCAGACCGCCTACCGTGAAATTAGAACTGCCGAGCAACGCTTCCTGCACGCCCCCATTATCCATATGGTACATCTTGCCGTGCAGAAACCCCGGATACTTCACCGAACGGATATCCACATTCGCTTGAATCCACTCCGCGCACTCCCTTGCAATCCGTTTTTGTTCCAAACGGTTTTTCAGCTGCAACTCGGAGTCTTCGATATCGAACGCCTTCTTATCCGTCTTCTCGGGATCAAGCGACTGAATGAAACGCGGCTCCCCGAACAGGAAACGAAGATGGTCGATAGATCCCAGCTCTTCTTTCAGGGCATGGTGGGCATAAATCGTAAAATAAGCAGATACAAATGAGAGTTTTGACCCAGACTGGATCTTCTCACGCAGGAATTCACCAACCTTGCCCCGTTTGTGATTGTCCCTAATTCCTGAAAATTCAACCAACCCCATGCCGTCCTCCGTAATATTCCAAAGATTGGAATATTTTTACCTCTTTTTTCCAATAGTTGGAAGCTCTGGCCTGAAATCTTTCCAGACCTTGGAAAAAAGAGCGTCGAGGTCATGGTTCAAGGTAAAATTGACGGCGGTCGGACGTAAATCATAAATATCGTAACAGTTTAGCTAAGGGGCAGTCCGCCTCACTTGTCATGAGGGCATTTGATGGCAACGTGTCAGTTCTATTTGGGACGGCAAAACCAGAGGTTTTGCAAGTCTCTCCAACATATAGATGAAGAGGGGGTCTTGTTCTTTGCTCGTTGACCCGTTGGCACTGGAAAACACAAAAAACCCGGAGATTTCCAATGGTTGGAAACTCCGGGTTTTCTTTTATCCAATGGGTTTCCTTGGAAACCCGTCAGGTTTTTTTTGGTTAGACGATGCCTTGGTCGAGCATGGCGTCGGCCACCTTGATGAAGCCCGCAATGTTGGCTCCCAAGACATAATTGCCTGGCTGACCATATTCCTCGGCGGCCGCGCGGGCGGCTTCGTGGATGTTGACCATGATGGTGTTGAGTTTTTCATTGACCTCTTCGCTGGACCATTTCAACCGCATGGAGTTCTGGCTCATTTCAAGACCGGAGGTGGCGACACCCCCGGCGTTGGCGGCTTTGCCCGGTCCATAGAGGATGCGGTTGCGAACGAACAAGTTGGCCGCTTCCGGTGTGCTGGGCATGTTGGCTCCTTCGCAGACGAGATAGCAGCCGCTGTTCAGCAACTTGTTTGCGTCTTCTTCGTTGATCTCGTTCTGCGTGGCGCTTGGGAATGCGCAGTCGCACTGGATGCTCCAGGGGCGTTCGCCTTCGAGATATTTAGCGCCAAACTTGTCCGCATATTCTTTAATGCGACCGCGCCGGACGTTCTTGAGCTCCATAACCCAAGCCAGTTTTTCGGCATCGATGCCGTCGGCATCATAGATGGTGCCTGCCGAGTCGGAGAGCGAAACGACTTTGCCGCCGAGCTCGGTGATTTTTTCAACGGTGTATTGCGCCACGTTTCCGGAGCCCGAAACCGTGCAGATTTTTCCGTCGAAGGTCTCGTTGCGCGTCTTGAGCATTTCTTCTGCGAAGTAGACGGAGCCGTAGCCGGTGGCTTGTGGGCGAACTAGCGAGCCGCCCCAGTTGAGGCCTTTTCCAGTAAGAATGCCTGTGAACTCGTTGCGGATACGCTTGTATTGCCCGAACAGGAAGCCGAGTTCGCGGCCGCCTACGCCGATGTCGCCAGCCGGAACGTCGGTGTCCTGACCGATGTGGCGCTGGAGTTCCGTCATGAACGATTGGCAGAAACGCATGACTTCATTGTCGGATTTCCCTTTGGGGTCGAAGTCGGATCCGCCTTTGCCGCCGCCCATGGGCAGGGTGGTTAGCGAGTTTTTGAAGACCTGTTCAAAACCGAGAAACTTCAGAATACTCTGGTTGACGGTCGGGTGGAAGCGGAGACCGCCCTTGTAGGGGCCGATGGCGCTATTGAATTGGAAGCGGAATCCGCGGTTGATCTGCACCTTGCCTTTGTCGTCGGTCCATGGCACGCGGAACATGATTTGGCGCTCGGGCTCTACCATGCGTTCGAGGATGCCGCCCGCTTCATATTGCGGGTTTCTTTCCAGGACGGGTTCGAGTGAATCGAGCACTTCGCGAACAGCTTGCAGAAACTCGACTTCTCCTGCGTTGCGCTGCGAGACTTTTTCCCATACGCGGTCTACATAACTCATGATATCTCCTTATTGATTTGATTAAGCTACCTGAAATTCGTTGCCACAATAACGACTCCATTATGCCGAAAGACAGGAGCAATTTATAGACAATGCTGGGTATTTGCGCAAATATTATTTTTAAAACCTTGAGTAAAATATTTTTACCGGCAATATTGCCGTTAATTGGAGGATATTCGGTGGATAAACGGCAGAAAAAACGACTCGCGATTCTCGATGTGCTCAACCGGAGCGGGCAGGTGCTTAGCAGCACCCGGATCACCGAGTTGCTCACGGGTCAGGATGTCGATATCAGTGAGCGTTCCGTCCGGCTCTACCTCTGCGAGCTCGACGAAGAGGGGCTGACCGACAATATGGGTCGCCGCGGACGGATCATTACCGAAGAAGGCAAGCGCGAGGCCGATGCCTCCCGGGTGCTCGAAGGCATTGGCCTGCTCTCAGGAAAGATCGATGCCATGTCGTATCGAATGGATTTCGATCCCGCTTTGCGCCGCGGCTCTGTGGTCATCAATGTTTCGGTTATTCCGCTTGCCGATTTCACCGAAAAGCGATGTGGGCTCATCGAAGAGGTGTTCACCAAAGGCTACTCCATGGGAACGCTGCTCGCCCTGTTTTCGCCCGGCGAAAAATTCGGGAGCATTTCAATTCCTGAAGGCCACGTTGGAATCGGCACCGTGTGTTCGATCACGCTCAATGGCGTGCTGTTGCGTCGTGGCGTGCCGACCGTTTCGCGGTTTGGCGGGCTGATCGAGTTGCGCGACGGGGTTCCGGCGCGCTTTGTCGACATCATCCACTATGACGGAACCAGCATCGATCCGCTGGTGGTTTTCATCCGGAGCGGCATGGCCGACTATATCGGAGCCGTCACCACCGGAAACGGCCGCATCGGTGCCAGCTTCCGCGAATTTCCCGCCGATAGCATCGATGCCGTCCGAGGGATTTCCAAGCAGCTCGAAACCCTCGGATTGGGCAGTCTGCTATGCCTTGGCAATCCCGGGCAGAGCCTTTACGGTGTACCCGTTGGCCCCCAGCGAGTCGGCGCGATTATCATCGGGGGCTTGAACCCGATGTCGATTTTTGAGGAAACGGGAAGCCATATCCAGTCGAGCGCTCTCTCCGGCCTAATCGACTTCAACAGCCTTTTTCATTATTCTGAGCTAAAAGGCCGCCTTGCCGCTCTGAAATAAGCGTTCTGAAGAGGCGGCTAACGAAAGGATGGACGGCCATGAGTACGATCGATGTGGGATTGACCACCGGACTGCCGGGGCTCGACAAGGTTTTGAAGGGGATATTGACCGGCGACAACATTGTCTGGCAGGTCGATTCAACTGCGGAATATAAGGAGCTCGTCACACCGTATTGCGAAGCGGCAGTTAAGAACGGGCGAAAGCTGGTCTACTTCCGCTTTGCCCGCCATGAGGCACTTGTTACAGCGGAAATGGGTGCGGAGGTTTACGAATTCGACCCCGAAGAAGGATTCGAAAACTTCATTGCATCTATTCACGCGGTCATTAAGCAGACCGGCCTAGGTGCGTTCTACGTCTTTGACTGCCTCTCGCGGCTGGCCGTTGACTGGTATTCCGACGAAATGCTGGGCAACTTCTTCATGCTCACCTGCCCCTATCTGTTCAATATGGAGACGGTCGCCTATTTTGCCGTCTTCCGCAACTATCACACCTCGCACGCCATTGTCCCGATCCAGAAGACCACGCAACTTTTCCTCGACGTCTACCGTCATAAGGACGAACTCTACGTGCGGCCAATCAAGGCGCAGCACCGCTATTCGCCCACCATGAATATGCTTCATGTGCGCCACGCCGAAAAGTTCCTGCCCGTGACTTCCAGCGCCGTTATCTCGGAGATTCTGACATCGGCCAAATGGTCCGGCCTGCACTCCGACAGCAGCCTCGGCTTTTGGGAAACCTCGTTCCTGGAGGCGCGCGAACTGCTCAAGTCGGGTGAATACCGCCCCGACCTTCCGGAAAAAGGAAAGTCGGTCTATGAGCGGTTGGTGCGCATGGTCATCTCGCGGGACAAAAGTATGCAGAAGCTCATCGCCCGCTACTTTACCCTGCAGGATATCCTCGATATCCGGAAGCGGATGATCGGCACCGGGCTCATTGGCGGCAAGACGGTCGGCATGTTGCTCGCGCAGGCGATCGTCAAGAAGAACAGCCCTCGCTTCATCGATCTGTTCGAGGCGCAGGACTCCTTCTTCATCGGGTCGGATGCATTTTTCTCCTTCCTGGTGCGCAACGGCATCTGGTGGGTGCGCCAGAACCAGCGCGATCCCGAAAAATTTATGGAGGGTGCTGAGCAGGCGCGCCGCCGCATCATCACTGGCGAATTCCCTGAACACATCCTGAAGCAGTTCGACGAAATGCTCGACTATTTTGGCCAGTCTCCCTTCATCGTGCGTTCGAGCTCTCTGCTCGAAGATAACTTTGGCAACTCGTTCGCTGGGAAATACGAAAGCGTCTTCTGCGTCAACCAGGGTCCGCGCGAGCGCCGCATGCAGGACTTCGTTGCCGCCGTTAAGCGCATCTATGCCAGTTCGATGAGCGAACAGGCGCTGCGCTACCGCGCCCGCCGCAGCATGCTCGACCACGACGAGCAGATGGCGCTACTGGTCATGCGCGTCTCCGGCACCATGCACGGCCGCAACTTCTACCCCGAAATGGCGGGTGTCGGCTTTTCCTTCAACCCCTACGCCTGGCACGAAAGCATCAATCCCAACGCCGGCGTTATCCGCCTGGTTTTTGGCCTCGGCACCCGCGCCGTCGATCAGTCCGACGACGACTACACCCGCATCGTCGCCCTCAACGCACCCGACAAGCGTCCCGAGGCCAACTTCGATGAGGTCGCGCAATACGCCCAGCGCCGCGTCGATTATCTCGACCTTGAAGCCAATCAGGAAGTTTCCGACTATTTCATGGACCTGGTTAAGGATGCCGACAACCTGCCCATTGAAATGTTTTCCTCCATCGATCCCACCCAGCCGCGGGGTGCAACGCCCCACCGCATCCTGACCTTCGATAAATTGTTGAACGAAACCAGATTCGTGGCCGACATGCGCGAAATCCTCGATACCATCAAGGCGGCCTACAACTATCCCGTCGATATCGAATTCACCGCCAACTACATGGAAGACGGCAACTACCGCATCAACCTCCTCCAATGCCGACCGCTCCAAGTATACGGATCCGAATCCATCGAGCTACCCGAAGTCGATGTCGCCGCCGAAGACCGCATCGTCGAAGCGCACGGTGCGGTTGTTGGCCAAAGCCGCGTCGGGCAGATCGACCGCTTTATCTACGTGGTTCCCTCCAGTTACGGCCAGCTGCCCGTCAACACGAGGCACGAAATCGCCCGGCTGATTGGCGACATCAACCGCGCTGAAAAAAAGGATGTGCCCATGAACACCATGATCATCGGCCCCGGCCGTTGGGGCACCAGCAGCCCCTCGCTCGGCATCCCCGTCTCGTTTAGCGACATCAATAAGGTTTCCATTCTCTGCGAAATTGTCGCCATGCACGACAACCTCGTACCGGACGTTTCCCTCGGCACTCATTTTCTAAACGAGCTGGTTGAAATGAAAATGCTCTACCTCGCCCTTTTTCCGGACAAAGGCGGAAACTTCCTCAACACCGCCTTTTTTGAGGAAGCGCCCAATAAACTGCTCGAGCTCGTCCCCTCTGCCGGGAAATGGGAAGACACCGTCCGTGTCATCGACGCCGCCGACGTTGCCCAAAACGGCGGCATCCGCATCATTGCCGATGCCCTTCATCAAACGGTAAGCTGTCACTTTGCGCGGCCGTAGTACCCAGCGACTCCACACGGCGGACAGTCGCTCGTCGTCTAGGTCAGCTACGAAGGCCGCCGCGCCGTCCGGCCGATCGAGTTTTACTTGATGGGCGACACCGTTCTTCGGTAAAAGAAGACGTTGCGTTTCCGCAAGCCGGCCGGTCGCGAAATTGGCGGGTTCGACCGCATCGCCGGCGATGGATTTGTTGGCGGGCCTTGTGTCCGCCCGAAAGGAAAGATTATGAAGGCAGATATTGGATTGATCGGCTTGGCAGTGATGGGCGAAAACCTCGTCCTCAACATGGAGAGCAAAGGGCTTACCGTGGCGGTCTATAACCGCACGGTCGAGAAGGTCGATAAGTTTATCGAAGGCCGCGGCGCGGGCAAAAACTTCATCGGCGCGCACAGCATTGAGGAATTTGTCGCATTGCTCGAGCGTCCGCGCAAAGTCATGATGCTCGTCAAAGCCGGTGCGGCGGTCGATGCACTCATCGAGCAGCTGATCCCGCACCTCGAAGAGGGCGATGTCCTTATCGATGGCGGCAATACTCATTTCCCGGATACCATTCGCCGCGTGAAGTTGGCCGAAAGCAAGGGCCTGCTCTACATCGGCGCCGGCGTTTCCGGCGGCGAAGAAGGAGCCCTGAAAGGGCCCTCCATCATGCCGGGCGGTAGCCCGGCGGCTTGGCCGGTCGTCAAACCGATCTTCCAGAAAATCTGTGCGCAGACCGAGGCCGGCGAACCCTGCTGCGAATGGGTCGGCGCCGACGGCGCGGGCCACTTTGTCAAAATGGTCCACAACGGCATTGAGTACGGCGACATGCAGATGATCTGCGAAACCTACCAGATGATGAAAGAAGGCTTGGGTCTCTCCAACGAGGAGATGCACGCGGTGTTCACCGAGTGGAACACCCGTGAGCTCGATAGCTATCTCATCGAAATTACCCGCGATATTCTCGGGTTCAAAACCGAAGAGGGCGAGGCCGTCATCGACTCCATCCTCGACACGGCCGGACAAAAAGGAACCGGCAAATGGACCGCCGTTTCCGCGCTCGACCTTGGCCAGCCGCTGACGCTGATCGGCGAAGCCGTCTTTGCTCGCTGCCTCTCCGCACTGAAAGAGGAGCGCGTTGAAGCGTCCCAAGTGCTCCGCGGCCCGAGTGTTAAATTTGACGGCGACAAAGCCGCGCTGATCGCCGACCTCAAACAGGCGCTCTACGCCGCCAAGATTGTTTCCTATGCGCAGGGCTATCAGCTGATGCGCGAAGCAGCCAAAGAGTACAATTGGAAACTCAACAACGGCGGCATCGCGCTCATGTGGCGCGGCGGCTGCATCATCCGTTCGGTCTTCCTCGGCAAGATCAAAGAGGCGTTCGACACCCATCCCGATCTCGTCAATCTACTGCTCGACCCGTTCTTCAAAGAGGCCGTCGAAACCGCGCAGGCCGGTTGGCGCCGCGTCATCTGCAAATCCGTTGAGCTCGGCATCCCGATGCCCGCCATCAGCGCCGCGCTGGCGTATTTCGACGGCTACCGCGCCGCGCGTCTTCCAGCCAACCTTTTGCAGGCGCAGCGCGACTATTTCGGCGCACACACCTATGAGCGGCTCGACAAGCCGCGCGGCGAATTCTTCCATACCAACTGGACCGGCCGCGGCGGCGACACCGCCGCCTCCACCTATATCGTCTAATGAGTCGTTGTTTTCAAATACAGAGCCCGTCTGTCAAAAGGAGTGAATCGTGAGCCATCCGATCAGTCGTTATCTTGATGCCGCCATTCTGGCCCCGGAAACCACGCGTGAGGAAGCGGTCGCATCCATCAAAGCGTGCATCGATATCAATGCCTACAGCGTGTGTGTGCGGCCGTGCGACATCGAGCTCGCGCAGGGTCTTTGCAAAGGAACCGACACCCACGTTTGTGTTGTTCTCGGCTTTCCGCACGGGGTGCAGCTCTCTGCGTCCAAAGCGGACGAGGCGAAGCGCTATGTCGACATGGGTGTGGACGAAATCGATATGGTTGCTAACTATGGCTGGGCCAAATCCGGCCTGTGGGATGAGGTTCAGGCCGATATTGCCGCGGTGACCGCCATCACCCAACCGGCGGGGATTCCGCTGAAAGTCATTTTCGAAACCGCGCAGCTCGACGCGGACGCGATCAAAACGCTGGTCGAGGTTTGCGTGCAGGCCGGCGCAGATTTTGTGAAAACCTCCACCGGATTCAACGGCGAGGGGGCGAAGGAACAGGACGTGAAGCGGATGCTCGAAACCGCCGCCGGGCGCATCAAGGTGAAACCCTCCGGCGGGATTCGGGATCTGGAGCGGGCGCAACGGTTTGTCGATATGGGCGTCGATCGGCTCGGCGCAAACGGGTCGTCCAGCGTCGCCATGTGCACCGGCGCAAAGGATGCCGCGACCGGAGCGTATTAATTAAACTGCGCTCTTCGTCCCGTCTTCGGGAACGGGTCGGGTTAACGTGAAGTGGTAGACGCGCAGGGGCTCGAACCCTGGACCCGCTGATTAAGAGTCAGCTGCTCTACCAACTGAGCTACGCGTCCGTTTGAAAGAAGGGCGGAAAATCTACTGCGCGGCGCAGGGCGTCGCAACCAAAAAGGCCGATCAGTGGCGGTGGCGGGTGTTGTGTCCTCGTGTGCGGTGGCGATGTTGACGTTGGCTGTTGCCGTGCCGCCAGAGGTGTAGGTGCCACCAGCGGCCCGTGCCAACCAGTAAAATGAAAAAGGCGAGCAGCAGGGTGATAATCAGAGAGAGGGTGGCGTTGCATTTTGCGGTGACATCGCCGGGCTCGACATTCAGATAAAGAGAGAGCGTGATCAACAGGCCGAAAAGCAGCGTCAGAACCAGTAGCGCAATGATGGGCCCCGAAATACGCAGTCTAAAATTGGGTACGCCTCCGTGTTGTGGCAGCATAATTGTTCTTTCTGTTCGTTTACCGAGTGGGCAAGGCGGGACTCGAACCCGCACGCCGTAAAGCACAAGATCCTAAATCTTGCGTGTCTACCAATTTCACCACATGCCCGAATAATTAGTCGCAGACCATAACGAATCGCTCTGGCCGGGAAAACCTCAAATAGCGTTTTGTTTTACTGTGCGCCTCTACGTAATCGACCTCAGTCTGCCCAGTTTTCGAGGGCGAGGTTGGGGTTCACATCGTCCGGCGAATTGAAGGGCAGACCCGCCTGCAGTTTGATGGCGGCGGCTCCGGCGATCATCGCGGCGTTATCGGTGCACAGTCGTGGCGACGACAGTTTGAGCGGTACGCCGGTTTTTTCGGAGAGTGCGGAGAGTTTTTCGCGCAGCGGTTTATTGAGCGATACGCCGCCGGCGCAGGCGAAGGAGGCGCAGTCGACTTTTTTGAGCGCCCGTTCCATCCGCACGGTTAGCGCGTCGGCGACCGCCTCCTGATAGCTGGCGGTGACATCGCGTTTGATGGATTCATCTTCCAATGCTTCGGGATGCTTTTGCAGGTAATAGAGCAGGGAGGTTTTGAGTCCGCTGAAACTGAAGCAGAGCTTGCGGTCATAGGCGTAGGTCCACTCGCCGCCCGGGTTGTCGAGTCCGCGCGGGAAGCGCACAGCATTCGGGTTGCCGCCTTCGGCGAACTTTTGGATCACCGGGCCGCCGGGATAGCCGAGGCCGAGCAGGGTGGCGCCCTTGTCGAGCGCTTCGCCGGCGGCATCATCGATGGTCTGGCCGATCACCTCGTAGTGCCCCGGCTTTTTCATGTAAACGAGGCGGGTGTCGCCGCCGGAAACCATCAGCGTGAGCATCGGGAAGGCGCCTTCGAGCACCGGCGGCTCGTCGCCGAGAAAAACGGAGTAGATATGGCCTTCGCGATGGTTCATGCCCATCAGCGGCAGGCCGAGTCGCTGGCTGAGCGCGCGCGCGGCGGAATAGCCGATCAGCAGCGAGCTGGCCAGCCCGGGGCCGTAGGTGACGGCAATGCCGTCGAGGTCATTGAAGGTGCAGCCCGCCTCGGAAAGCGCCTGCTCAATGATGCCCGGCATTTTTCTGACATGGTTGCGCGAGGCGATTTCTGGCACCACGCCGCCGTACGGTGCATGCTTGGCAATCTGCGAGTAGATGGCATTGGCCTTCACCGCGCCGTCGATTACGATAGCCGCGGCGGTTTCGTCGCATGAGCTTTCAATTCCTAACAGGATCATATTTTAACCACAAATGAACACGAATTTTCACGAAAGGAAGACTCTAAAGGAGGATACGTTCGTATTCCAGCTTTGCGTGTTTGACGTTGATAATAAGCCCCACCCGCAAACCCGATGGTTTCAAATGTAAGCAAATCCAGCATACAGCCTCCCATTCATCAGCAACGAAATTGGAGCAGGGTTCCCCACGAATCTACACGAATAAAGAATCCTGATTTGTGAAAATTCGTGTTCATTTGTGGGCAATTCTTTTTAGTTGAATTGCTTTTTTGTTCCGTGCGTTCTTGAACCGTTCCCTGCGCTCACTATTTACTTCGTAAATTATTTTGAACCACTCCCTTGCCGCTCGTTATTGAACCACTCCCGCCGGTCGTTATTGAACCACTCCCGCCGGTCGTTATTTTCTTTCAGAAAATTATCTGCGCTACGCTTCGGCCATGCGGAAATTATGCTTCGCGCCGCTTCGTTCCAAAGCGAGGTTAATTTTGGTTGCGGCTCTGCCGCGCTAAGCCATTCGTGGTTTGATTGGCTACTTCGTCCATTTCTGCGAGATGATCATTCCTTTGAGCGCGCCGATGGCGGCATCGAGCTGAATATCGCGGATTTCTGGCTCGGTCTCGAGCAGCTCGTCTGCTTCGTCGGCTGGCTGTGTCTTTTGTATGTACAGCAGGAACAGATCTTCGATCGGCATGGGCACGGTGTGATCCGGCTCAATCCCGTTGCCGTGGATTACGCGCGCACTCGGTGTGTAATATTTGGCGGTGGTCAGCTTCACGGCGGACCCGTCCTGGAGCGGCAGAAGGCTCTGTACGGAGCCTTTACCAAATGTTTTTTCGCCGACGAGCATGGCGCGTTTATGATCCTGCAGTGCGCCCGCCACAATTTCGGAGGCGCTGGCGCTGCCGCCGTTAACCAGAATCACCATCGGAAAATCCTCCATCGTGTAGTGGGTGAGGCCGGAGGATTTAAACGGACGGCGGTCTTCTGCGTTGTCACGGCCTCGGGTGAAAACAATCAGCTCACCGCGCGGCAGAAACAGCCCGGCCACTTCTGCGGCGGAGGTCAGCAGGCCGCCGGGATTTCCGCGCAGGTCGAGCACCAGCCCGTCCAGCCCTTCGCCGACAAGCTTTTCGAGTTCGGTCTTTAGGTCGTCACCGGTTGGTTCATTAAACTGGGTGATGCGGATATAACCAATGCCGTCCTGAATCATTTCCGCGCCCTTCACGCTGGCGACATCGATCTCCTCGCGCACAATGGTGATTTCATCAATTTCATGGGTAGAGGGCCGCAGCGTTTTGATTTGCACCTCGGTACCCAGTTCGCCGCGCATCAGCTTCATCGCATCCGACAGGCTCATTTCGTGGGTTTCTTCGCCGTCCACTTCCACGATAATATCCCCGGAAAGAATTCCGGCGCGGAAGCCCGGGGTGTCCTCCATGGGTGAGACGACTGTCAGCACGCCGGCCTTCATACTGATCACAATCCCGATGCCGCCGAAGCTGCCGGCCGTGTCGTCCATCATATCCTTATACTCTTCTCCATCGAGAAAGATGCTGTAGGGATCGAGCTCCTGAAGCATACCGGCAAGCGCATGGCGAATCAGTGCGTCGTAGCCCGCCTCGTTGACATCGACATAACTGCGGTGCACCTCTTCGAGCACCTTCGTGAACAGCGCGATCGCTTCATACGCATTCGTGAGCGGCTCGGCCGCGCGTGCTCCGCCGCCCAGCGCGATCAGCAGTGATAAAATGACAATCCATTTTGATTTCATAACGCTCCTCCAGAAAAGACCCGGTTAGCCTATCCGAATTTTTCCAATGTTTGGAAACATTTCTTCCAAACATTGGAAACTATTGGATGCAGTCAGCCCAAATTTGCTGGAGTTTGCGGATTTCGACTTCCGGCGCTTCGTTCTGCATGATGGCGCGCACGGCGCAATAGTTTACCGCACCCGCGCGCAGTACGTCGGCCAGATTGGTTTCGTCGAGCCCGCCGAGCACCACGTGGGGCAGGGGCGTCGCTCGGGCGATCGCGCCGGTGCGTTCGATCCCGAGCGCGGGATCGGCAATGGCTTTGGTCGGCGTCGGGAAGACCGGGCCAATGCCGATATAGTCTGGCTTCTGCGCACTCGCCGCTTCAGCCTGCGCTTCGCTGTGCGTGGAGAGCCCAAAGATTTTGCCGGGCGCGGTCCAGATTTTGCGCGCTTCGGCCAGTGGCATATCGTTTTGTCCGAGGTGCACGCCATCGGCGTCCACATCCTTCGCAATCGTCACATCGTCATTGACGATAAACAGGCTGTCGGTGCCACGCGTCACCTCGCGGACGCGCCACGCCGCCTCCAGAATGTCGGCGCGTGGTAAATTTTTCATCCGCAGCTGAATGAACGGCACGCCGCAGGCCACCCCAGCTTTGGCACATTTCTCGTATCCGACCACCGGATGGGTCATCACCATGTAGAGTCCGTAAGAAATTTTCATGCGGGAGAGCATACGGATTTTTTAGCAGAAGGGAACAGAGGATAAGGTGGAATAGAAGGGAACAGCAAAAAACATAGCGCCCGCAAAACATATATACAAATGGCCTGCCCGCGAAATACGCGAAAGTCTCGCGAAAGGAGAGAATGTTAAGCGTTTATTTCGCGTAGCTTTAGCGTGTTTCGCGGGCAGAATAATGGGTTGGTCATCACCATGTAGAGTCCGTAAATTTTTTTCATAAGAGGTTTTCTTTCCTGTTGAGAAACTGTGTGTCTCGCGACTTCCGGGGTTTGGAAAAAAGATGGGTGCAGGCTCAGCCTGCTGCAATAGGTTTCATCGGTAAGAGGCATCCCAGTTTTTGAAGACGGGCTCCAGTTCGCGTTCGCGGAGCATTTTGCAGAAGGTTTCAACATCGCGGTTGTCGTTGACGTCGAACTGGCTTTCCCCTTTTTCTGGAGGTATGGCGTCGTCCGTGGTCGCGGAGGCCCGCGACCCTCCATCGCCGTAGCCCCCGACGGTGGTTTTACTGGCGATGCTCATTTTGTTGATACCCAATCCGGCGATGCCGTCGCGGAAAGAGGCGGATTCGCGGGTGGAGATGTTCAGGGGGACGTCCGGCAGACAGATGCGAAAGGCGAAGATGATCTGCGCCAACATTTTTTCGTCGACCGGATGGGTTGGAACAAAACCGCCTTGTTCATTGCGGATTCGCGGGAAGGAAAGGGAGAGTCCACTTTTCCAGAAGGTTTTTTGTAGGTGGCGAGCGTGGCGGTAGAGGGCGAGCATGTCGTGGCGTGGGTCGGCTAGACCGAGGAGCGCCCCGAGCCCCGCGAAACGCAGCCCGCCGGCCAGCGCACGCGATGGAGCGTCTAGTCGCGCGGCAAAATCTTTTTTGGGGCCCCAGCGGTGCATCTGGTCGTAAATTTTTGAGTCGTAAGTTTCTTGGTACAGCGTAACGCCGGTGCACCCCGCGTCCGCCAAGAAGCGATATTCATTTTCGGCCATCGGAAATACTTCAATGGTGATGTTGTGAAAATAGCGGGCGGCTTGTTCGATACATTTGTGCAGATAGTCGAGATCTGCATATTCGGAGCGTTCTCCGGTCAGGAACAAAATTTCCTCGAAGCCCATGGCTTTAATCGCTGTGAGTTCTTTCTCAATAGCGGCGAAGCTGAGTACGTGGCGTTGGGTTTTGCGGTCGGCGGCGAAACCGCAGTAGGCGCATCCCCCCGAGCAGTAGCTCGACAAGTAGAGCGGGATGTAGAGTTGAATTGTGCGGCCAAAGTATCGCGTTGTAATGGCCTGCGCACGCGCGGCCATTGGCTCGAGAAATTCCGTTGCCGCGGGCGAAAGCAGCGCGGCTAGCGTTTCCTCGTCCGGCGATTCCGTGCCGAGCGCCTGTTCGACATCCCGAGCAGAAAATTTCTTTTCGAGCCAAGGCGTCGGGTCGAGCCACGAGGGGAGAGTGTGGAAGGTGGGACCCTCCTTCGCCAAAGGCTCCGGCGCGGCAAGTTGTGGAATGTGGGATGTAGAACTCATTTGAACTGCTTTTTTTGTGCACGTTTTTCTATATGGAACATCAATTTTGGCAGAATGATTTGTAGGCAGAATGATCGGATTCTCCGCTGAGGGAAAAATCATTCTGCCTACAAATCATTCTGCCAACCTGCGCCTATTTGGTTGCGGATTATGGATTGGATAGCGGACATTCGACTTTTGACCTTTAGACTTTTGACTTCATTTCGCCAGAAATGATGTGAGCGGACTCGATGCAACGGCGACTTCGGATTTTGACATCAGGCCGGCTTGCCGCGCGGCGAAGCCGGTTTCAACGCCGAGCGCAAAGGCTTTGGCCATTCCGGCCGGGTCTTTGGCCGCAGCAATGGCGGAGTTGACCAGGCAGGCGTCGCAGCCCATTTCCATGGCGCGGGCGGCTTCGGACGGCGCGCGCAGTCCGGCGTCGACGATGACGGGAATGGTGCTGTCGCGAATAATCAGTTTGATCATCTCGGCAGTGGAGAGCCCGCCTCCGGAGCCGATCGCCGCGCCGAGCGGCATGACCGCCGCGCAGCCGACATCTTCGAGCTTTTTGGCGAGGACGGGGTCGGCCGGAATGTAGGGCAGAACGATAAAGCCGTCGGCGGCCAGTTCTTTGGCGGCTGTGTAGGTTTCAATCGCGTCGGGCATTAGGTGGTGCGGGTTGGGATGGATTTCCACTTTTACGAAAGACGACCCGCTCAGCTCGCGCCCAAGCTGCGCGGCGCGCACCGCCTCTTTGGCGTTCATCGCGCCGGAGGTGTTGGGCATCAGTTTGACGTTTTTGAGTTTAGCCAGCGGCGCGCATAGATCGTCGTCCGGCTTGTCGCGGTTAAAGCGGCGCAGCGCGACGGTAACCAGTTCGGTGCCGGAGGCTTCAATCGCCCGGATCATGGTTGCGGCATCAGAAAACTTTCCGGTTCCCAGAATCAGCCGCGAGTTGAACACATGACCGCCTAGACAGAGTTTTCCGCCTGCGGCGGACCCGCCGGAGGCGGGCAAATTTCTCATTTCAGGTGTCGCGTATTGCGAGTCGTGGTTTAACCCTTGACTCCTGACCTCTGATTTCTGACCTCTCATTTTATCCGCCTCCTACGAACGTGAGCACTTCGACGGTGTCGCCGTCGGTGAGCTTGAACGTTTTCCAATCTCTGGGAAAAACGAGGTCGCCGTTGACGGTGAGGGCGCTGTGTTTAGGGTTGGCGCCGAGCTCGGCGAGCAGGGCGGCCACCGATCCGTCGCCGGTGTGTTCGCGGCTTTCGCCGTTAACAAATAAGTTCATAAATACTCCGTCTTTATGAACGGAGTGATGGAGTGCGGGAGTAATGGATGATTGGGAAGATCCAGAGGCGCGTTTTTATGCCCAATGATCTTCATTCAACACTCCATCAATCCGATATTCCACCAATCCATTCTTCTTGCGGGAGTTTTTAAACGTCACTCCCTTTCGCCGGTACTAGCCGGATCAGGTTCTACGGGTATTATCTCAGCGCTCCAAAATGGAGGCACCCCGGGAACAGGCTTCAGAGGATGCCAAGGCGGGGCGCAAAAGCATAGATCAAAAAAGCGCTTATTTTGTATTGCGCCGTTCGCTCCGTTTGTTATCTTGCTCGCTCGCTTTTGGCGATGGCCCCATCGTTCAGCGGTTAGGACTCCAGGTTTTCATCCTGGCAACACGGGTTCGATTCCCGTTGGGGTCACCATTCGACTCGTTCACTTCGTGAACTCGCTCATGGCAGGCCATTCGATGCGCTCACGGCGCTCGCTTGCTCATGGCAGGCCATTCGATGCGCTCACGGCGCTCGCTTGCTCATGGCAGGCCA
>CAYVYL010000006.1:0-2319 GCA_964455665.1 uncultured Verrucomicrobiota bacterium | reverse complement strand
TTCGATTCTCTTCTACCCGTTGAGTGTCGTTGTGGCTTGGCGCGGCGAATGTCCTGTCATCGACTCTGAGGGATGAGCCACCAGGCTCAGACTCGAATGAGTTTGTCGGGCGGGGGTCGCTGTGCGCTGTCTTCTTTCTTGCTACGCCGAGGGAGGGGAAGGCGGGGGCCGAGGCCCGCTGACGTATATATATCGTCTATCCGAGATTTTTCAAAAAAATCAAAAGGTGTATATGTTTTGAACGATGCCCGTGTACAGGGAGAGCCTTCCCAATATCCGGCGAAATTCAGGCCAGTTAATTATTTTCCCGAATTAAACGGACACGAAGTGAGGCTGGCCATTGGCCGGCAATGAGCATTGCGAATGGCAATTGTCCTGATGCGCCCCGATTTGGGGTGTAAAGGGACCTCAAGAGGCCAATATAAATACAAGTTTGTAGGATTCCTTGCCAAAAAGCGGGTGAATAGTAAGCTGTTCGGAGAAAAAGGGTCAGTAGACTCAATAACTATGTTCTGCTGAATAAAATATGAAACATAAAAAACCAATCTTGATTTCGATCGCTATACTCATCGTCATCGTATTATCCATCCCGATCTTCTACATTGGGACTTTCCTTTTTTCCGGTGCTGAATCCTCACGAGAGAACGCTGTCTTAGTTAAAAAATTCATCAACATTCCCACCTCTGAGCATGAACGACTGATCTCTTTTTCCCAAAATATCGAACAAGGAGAATATGGCGAGCAGCCCACAGACAAAGCAGGCGTTCCTGCTGAATTTCAAAGCTTTGGTTTTTATCGACTACTCGTTGAAGAAACCCGCGTAAGAGCATTTTTGTATTCAAGTTTTGATTCTGGAGGCGAGGCAGTAGTGGACTGGTCAAATCCTTCACAACCAACCATCACTTTTGTTGAGGGTGATTATGCCGACATCATCACCAAAGTTTATCCAAAAGAAAAATAGGCAGAACCAGCGAAGTCAGCTTATTGGTCGCTCCGCTCCCAAACGCTGCTTCGAGACGTTGTGCTAACAAAACATGAACACCATAAAAAATAACCAACAGTTCACCCTCGCATGGAAGGCTCGATCTTCATTCATGCATGCTAAGCACCTTCATGACTTGGTCGACCAACTAAAGCTGGAAGAACTTGAGCCTCGCTTTGCGACAATATACGGAGGGATTACTGGATATTACATGGCACCTTTCATGGGAACGAACAAACTGGGGTGCCTGAAAGAAAAATATATCCCAGCCGAACACCGAGACACTCACCGAAAACTAAAAACACTGCGAAATAAAATTTTCATGCACCTTGACAAAGATATTGACACTGTAAAAGTAGAAGATAAGTCATGGACCCCGTCTACTGACACACTAGAACAAATCCAACAATTGCTTAACTGGTGTATCAACGACTTAACTACAAAAATAGATGCATATATGAAATCTCGCATACCACGAATGATTTTGGTCCCTGGGAATTATATTTTAAAACCTGAAGGAACAGAGTTTGATTTAGAACCAGAACAATAATGCACAACCAGCGCGTTCACTCTATCGCTGGCTCTGAGTGACGCGAATCGTAGGTATTCATATGGATATAATCAAACTACTTTTGAAATGGGCAGAGTTAAGACATAAGTCTACCAGAACTTACTTTGAAAAGTGGGTTGAACCAACATACAAGGCATCGATGAATGTAACAGATGATTTTCTTGCGATCCTGATTGAACTCGAAAATTTATCATCCCAAAAATTATCCTTGCCAGACATTGTTTCATTCATTGAAAAGAAGCGCATGCGTTATCTTTCTGTTCGAAATGCTTTGAGTAGCTACCTTGGAACAGCGCTTTATTCGAGATATTTAGGTGAGTTTGATGGAGGACTGCAGTTACTCCTAACTGGAGTTCTGAGAGAAAGTGAGATGCGTCATCCCAGTTATTTAAAACTGGAAGGGCATACTCTTTTAGAGATCCTTTATTGTCTAGGGCACTATCCCCCTAATCAATTTAGCAAAGATGATCTTATTTGTGCTATTCGGCAGCAACGAGCTGCTATTGAGGATGCAACAAAGATGATTACTCGTGGATATCTAAGTTTGAAAAAAGGGGCGTATCTGAAAAAGAAAGAAAAAGCGAATAAGCCTCCAACTGAATTTGTGTATAAGCATGAAGGTGACTAAAAATTCACCTAACCACCAGTAAGCCTATTTGGACAACGCCCGTCGATTCGGTCTAAGTTGGATTCCCAAGCGGCTCATTCGTAACGTTCATATGGCTGAAGTTTTGTCAACAGGGCAAAAAAATTTAGACCCATCTTT
>CAYVYL010000005.1:0-70052 GCA_964455665.1 uncultured Verrucomicrobiota bacterium | reverse complement strand
CCTTCCGGAACACTTTGGTTCCTTTCTGAGTGTCCGTCAAACTGGGGTTACTTCACTTCGGCTTCGGTTTTCGGGGCGCCTGTTTCTTTACCCATCGGCTTTAATCCTGCATCTGAATCGCAGGTAGTTAGGGTTGCGAGCACCGAATCCGTTCGGGGATCTCATATTTTTTCATGATCTCCGCAGTTGCCGATTCAAAGTTTTCAGCATCCAGAATCACTTTGGAAATGGAGAGCGACGGCAGAAACTCAATGATATGGAATCCATTTTGAGGATGCTGAAACGCTTCTTCCATTTCCTGAATCGAAGCAATCGGATATCCATTCACAGACCGAACAATATTCTGTGCCATATTATGATATCCGAGGTTGTATTCATCAGGAAAAACATCCGCCAATACAATCAGTCTGCGCTGTTCCAGAGTGGGACTTTCTTTTCTCAGCTTATAGATGCACCTGAGGTAAAAGGGTATGTTTTTTTCCCAGTTACTCCCCCATGCCTGTAGATAAGGCTCATCGAACTCCCGGAAAATAAAACCGCCGGCTACCAGATATTCCGGAGGCTCTTCGGGACGGACCTGCGGAATCAGGGCCATCGATGACGGCATGTGTTTTAATGGAATATCCACGGTCATTTCGCGTTTGTCCCGAAGAATCCGGGCGGAAATGATGTCTCCGGCATAATGGCCGTCGGACCCGATCAGTTTTAGATCCAGTGGACCGTATTGAGGATGAACATAATCCCCCAGTGCATCAATCTTATGCCCGTCCAGTTCCAACAGAATATCGCCGGACTGGAAAATGCCATCAACAGACCCGCCGGGAAAACAGGTGCAAATTCTCACTCCGGTCGGATTTCCTTTCTGCCCCAGATACGCAGACATCGCCGGGCCTTTGTTATACTGATATGAAAACCCAAGCGCGGCAAACCCCGGATACTCAGGCATTTCCAAGGCATGCAAATAAGCACGAATTAATTCCACCGGTTGGAGAACGGCCCGATTTTTGGTTTGTGAGTAGGCAATGCCGATCAATTTGTCTCCGCAAAAAACCGGCTCCCCCCAGCCACCGCCACTCAAGTCTGTAATCACACTGATTCCGGCAAACCGCACATAGGGCACACTGGAGCTGTAAACCTTCGCCTGAGACCAGCGAACGGAAGAAAGGATCAACTGCCCCGACTTCCATGATGCAGAATAATAATTTTCACCCATCGCACTCTCAGCCAGCTGCACCGGCTGCAGGTCATCGAAAAAACCGGGCGCGTCCACCGTGATCACGGCAAACCCGATCTGATAATCACAATGAATGATCCGTCCGGGAACCCGGGGGGGGACGGTCATACTTTTCCACCTGAATTAATGTCTGGTCGTCCAAGTCATCCGTTAACATCAAAATCCGGTTTGTGGAAATCACAATCCCGACAAAATCACGACTTTTGGGCTTATCTTTCTGCCACGGCCTGTATTCATTCCATGCCTGCGAAGTAACACGCACCGTAACAAGCTGATGTTCCAGTGGATTTTCACCCCAGGCGCAGGTGATTCCGATCAGCACCAATAGCGGAATAACAAACAATCGTTTCATAAACGTCTATCCTTCGGAATTGCGTATTGTTTCAGAATGTCTTCATGGGCGACATCTGCTTTTTTGCGATCCAGCACAGTGATGCCGTCTACCTGCTCAAACCGAATCACATGAAACTCGTCCTGATTTCCTTCAAAAGCCTGCACCAAATCCGTCAACGTTCTCACGGGACAATCATTAACCGAGTCAACCAAGCGATAGGTAAACAAAGACTCCTCAGCATTCACTTCGTGCTCCATGCGGCGAATCTGAACCACTCGCGGAGAATCAAAAGCAATGTGGTCGATCAGCGGCCGGAAATAGATTTCATAGATTAGCTCCTGAGGAGCCTTTTGCACCCACTGATCCGAATAAGTCATCAACACTTCGAGATTCAAGGGTACAAACACCATTCCTGCATAAACATAATAAGTCGGCTTTTGGTCATATAAGTGTGACCGTATCGCTCCGACACTGTAAGCCTTCAGCGGGATATCGACAACCAGCGGCTCTCCCTGCCGGATCAGTTCAAAGATCAAAGAATCCCCGGCCTGTTTGAAATCTGACAGAGAAAAACAGGGAAGACGCATTCCGTTCCAATTGATCGTCCCGTCGTTGGCAACCTCATAACCGTCGATGGCGGTAATCACATCGTCGCATTTCAGGAATTCATCCAGTCCGCTATCGGCATGAATATTATCAATGCGAATACCGGTTTTCCCCTCCGGCATACCGGCATATCGACGAGCCGCAGGGTTTTCCATATTGGCGGCCAGCAATCCCAACTGAGGAAACCCGGAAAGTTCACCGTCACTCAGATCTTCCAGGAAATGTTCCACAACCGGCGGCGGAATAAAAAAGCCCATATTTTCCAGATTTCCGTTCCCCTGGAATGCCACACCGACCACTTTTCCGTTCTGAATCACCGGACCACCGCTGTTCCCGGGGTTGATCGCCGCATCTGTCTGCCCCGCAAGAAAAGAGCAGACTCCTGTATGAACATAGTTCTGCATCTCAATTCTGGAAACAATTCCGACCGTGCTGGAAATCAGTGTGCCTCCGGTCGGATATCCGTACGTCACCACTTGGGAGCGAAGAGCCGGAAGTCCGGCGAAACCCAGTTCAGAAACCTGATTCAGCCGCGAAGGATCTTCCAGTTCCAGAATGGCCAGATCACATTCGTGTTGAATGGCAACCACGTGTGCCGGATAAGGCTGGGGATCATTGTGGAAATAAACCAGCAGGAGCGCGGCATCGCTGACCACGTGTGCATTGGTCATAATCCGCTTTTTTGAAATCACAAAACCGCTTCCAGAGCCTTTGCCGGTTTCTCCCGACTGCCAAGGGGAATACCAGTTAAACTTGTTGTATTCGTTTACAATCCGGACTACAGATTCTTCTACCCCTTGCCCAAAAATCGTTGTTGAATGCAACAAACAGACAAGCATCAACGCCCAACAAAACATCAACCGCAACCTCATAACAAACATCCTCTCGGCTCAACTACAGAAAAGTAGTGTATCGCTTAAAAGAAATAGAAAAAAGGACGCTTTTTAACAAACCGCGGCCGCCGCGCACCCGCAAAGTATTGAGGTAGAGCAACGTCTCCGGCGAAGCCGAAGAGTTTTGATCACGCGCGAGCGGAGTGACGCATAATTTTCTGAAAGAAAATAACGCCCGGAGGGAGTGGTTCAAAAGTGCGAAAGGATCGCGGGAAAAATGGAGGGTCGTAGGCTCTACGACCGGCAGATCGTTGCGGAGCAGGTTTTTAACCACAAATGGACACGAATAGACACAAAAAGGTAGGGTTGGCTCTCCGAGCCCGCCGCGCACCCGCAGAGATCGCGAAGTATTGAGGTAGGGCGACGTCTCCGGCGGAGCCGCAGAGACCGCAGATCGTAATACATATATCACTTAGTGATATATATACCCTGTTGTTCATTTTTTCAGTCGCAGGCTGATCTGCCACAGGAGGAGACCGCTGATGGTCGCCCCGCAGTCTCGGGGTCTTCGACATAGATCGCGAAAAAATGGAGGGTCGTAGGCTCTACGACCGGGTTCAGTGGTTTTCGGGGCGACCGTTTCGATCGGAATTTTGATTGTCGAGTGGATGTTTAATTTTTTGCTTTAAAAAGATCTAGGTTGAAAATCAAAACGTCTTATAGTCCACGTTTTGGGAAACACGAGGAACCCCGTTGCGATCTTCAATATTTGACCCTCGGACACTGGATTTACATTTAGGAGAAATAATGGAACAGGTACTTAAAAGCATGACATTCGATTTTTTCAGGAAGGGACTGCACAAGACAACGCCGGACCAGCTACTGGGAATGAAACAATCCGTTTTTCTAGATGTGCGGACAAATGAAGAAGCTGCATCCATGCCGTTTCCACTGAAAATGCACACCGATGTAACCTCGCTTCACATTCCGGTCAGCGAACTCCCGGATCGGCTGGCTGAAATTCCGCGCGATATTCCGATTGGCGTTTTCTGTCCGCAGCATATTCGCGCCTCCATGTGCTACGCATATCTCCGCTCCAAAGGATACGACCAGGTCCGGGTACTGGAAGGCGGCTATGCGGCAATGGCCGATGTGCTGAAACCGGGCAAAATTCCAACCGGGATTTAAGGCAACCCGTGATGGATCAAACACTCATCCTTGCGCTGGTTTTTTTCGGCGTTTCAATCCTCTTTTCGATGCTCGGGATGGGCGGCGGTATTCTGTATGTTCCGATCCTGCTCTTTGCCGGGTTCGGCATGTCATCAGCCCCCTCAATCAGTCTGATCCTAATTGCGGCAACATCGCTCGCCGCTCTGTCTCATTTTTCAAAACACAACAAGGTGGACTGGAAACTGGCGCTGGTGATCGACCCGCCAACGGACATCATGGCCTTCGTCGGAGGCTATTTCAGCACGCAGGTTGCCGAGCCGGTTCTACGCACCATTCTAGTCGTGGTTTTGATGACCGCTGGAACATTAATGCTGAAAAACCGTCAGAAGAACGCGCTGCCAAAGATTGGAAACGAGCACTGGTGGCTGTGGCACCGGGAATTCCATGGCGAGCGCTACACCGTCAATCTACCACTGGTTTTAACGGCCACGGCCTTGATCGGCCTGCTCTCCGGGATGCTCGGCATCACCGGCGGAATCATCAAGCTACCGATTCTGGTGCTGCTGTGCGGTGTGCCGATGGATATCGCGGTCGCCACGTCCACGGTGATGGTGGCCGTCACGGCGCTGTCGGGCGTGGCGGGTCACGCCATTCACGGACAGGTCGACTGGCGCACCGGATCGATCCTCGCGATTGCGGCTCTGATTGGCGGACTGATTGGCAGCCGGATCTCGGTTTCAATGAACAAAACCCGGCTGAAAAAAATCTTCGGGGTGATGGTCTGGATCATCGCCCTCCGAATGGTGGTTCAACTAATCAGTAAACATATTGGGCTGTAAACACTGATTCAACATCAGTCAGATCCTGTTTATCCTGTTATCCTGTCACTCGACCAACGAGAGAGAGGCCTCGTTATAGCGAGGCAGTGACCAGAGGGAACGTCAACCCTGTCCTACAAGCTTAGTGATCTCATTGTAGGACGCGCTTCCTCGTAGAGGAGCGTGTGTTGGCATTCTGACCTTCTTGTCGCGCCGCAGCTTTAGCGTAGAAGGATGACTTTCGATCTTCAGACCTTCGACTACCGCGTAGCGGCAAAGAATTCAAAGTCGGGGGACGGCGGCGCGTGGATGTCGATCTGAACGCCGGTTTCGGGATGGATGAAGTGAAGCTCGGTGGCGCGCAGCATCATGCGGGTGTGTCCGATTTGTTCGGAGACCCGAGTGTTGTGCTCCATATCGCCGTATAAATAATCGCCCACAATCGGGTGCCCCGAAAGCTGGAGGTGCTGGCGGATCTGATGGATTCGCCCAGTGTGCGGGATGGCCTCGACGAGTGAAACCTCCAGATCGGGGGCATTGAGGAAGCTGCCGGCTGGGCGGAATTCGATCTGTTTAAAGTGGGTGAGCGCCGCGCGGGGCTCTTCGTCAGCGGTTCGACGCAACGGATCACTGGTCTGCCACTCGGTTGGTGTTTTGCCATGCACCACAGCCAGATATCTCTTGGTGACCTCGCGTTTTTCAAACAGGTCGTGCGCGAGACGCAGACTGGCTTCGGAGAGAGCAAAAAGGAGTACGCCGGAGGTGGGGCGATCGAGGCGGTGGATGGTGAATATTTTCTGTCCGAGCTGATCACGCAGAATTTTCATCGCGATCTGATCGTCCGGTTCGGGGCTACTCGTTTGATGCACAAGGATCCCGGCCGGTTTATCGACGGCAACCAGCCCGTCATCTTGATAGAGAATTTGGAGTTTGTTCATCGTTGTTTCTTTCCTTTGAAGGCGGCCCCGTTTCTGACTAACCCATTTCACAAAAAAACCCACCTGTTTTTATTCAAAATAAAACACGCTTTATCCTTTTTCAGGTGAAGCGTAGACTTTTCTGCAAGGAGAAACAGCTATGAAAAAGATCATGATTGCCCTGTCCCTGACCACCCTGCTCGCCGCGTCTGCCGGTGCCCACTGCCAAATTCCCTGCGGAATTTATGACGATGCCGCCCGCATCACGGAGATGAAAGAACACGTGACCACCATCGAAAAATCGATGAAGGAAATCACGTCACTGAAGCCCGACTCTCCGCAAAACAACAACCAGCTCGTTCGCTGGGTGAACAACAAAGAGGCGCATGCCGACAAACTGACCGAAATCATCACCTACTACTTCTTGGCCCAACGCATCAAACCCGATGCTGAAAACTATGAGGCAAAGCTAAAAAACCTGCACGGCATGATGATTGAGTGCATGAAAGCCAAGCAGACGGTTGATCTGGGACATGTTGAAAAACTACGCAGCCTGATTGCCGAGTTTGAAAATCTGTATTTCGGCCAAAATGAAGCGGAGCCCCCTCACACCCATTGAGGTTTCTGATCCGCCAGAGGAAGAAACCACAGATGGACACGGATGGATGCGTGGGATTCCTCGCAGAGTCGCAGAGGCCGCAGTGTATTGTGGTAGGGCGACGCCTCCGGCGGAGCCGTCTTGTGCGGGACAGGCTGCAGAGAACACAAATAATTTTGACGGGATAACAGGATTTACAGGATGCAGTCCATGGAGGGACGGCGGCCTCGCCGTCCGGTGCGGAACAGGGTTTTCAGCCGCAGGCTGATCCGCCAGAGGAAGAAACCGCAGATTGCGCAGAGGATCGGTGATCGGTGCGGGCTCGTTGCCGTCGATAAGTAGTCCTATGACCGTAGGCGAGAGAGACTGGCACTCGACCAACGGAAGAGAGACCTCACTAATGTGAGGTAGTGCAACGGCAACTGATGTTTTCGGTCGCTCCGCACTCGGAAAAGAATAAACTAAAAGAAAAACGGAAAATATAATGGGAATGATTAAAACGAAAAAAGAGATTATCGCGATATCCAAAATGGCGGAATTGATCTCCCAGCTGTTACAGAAAAGCCTTTCATGGGTAAGGCCTGGGATGACAACCTTTGCCCTTGATGCAATGATCGAAGCGGAAATAGATAGAATGGGGGTTGTTGGTCCCTGTAAGGGTTATGCAGGATTCCCCGCCGTCTCCTGCCTTTCTGTCAATGATCAGGTTACCCACGGGATTCCTGACGATACCCTTCTAAAAGTAGGTGATCTGATCGATATCGATCTTGTTATTGAAAAAAACGGCTACTTTGCAGACTGTTCTAAAACCATCGGAGTAGGAAAAATCTCCAAAGAGGCCTCCCATTTGGTATCCGTTACCGAGGAATGCCTGAGCCGAGGAATACAAGCAGCCCTACCGGGAAATACCTTGGGTGATGTTGGATTTTCCATACAGAATCATGCGGAAAGTAACCGTTTCTCGGTTGTAAGAGACTATGCAGGACATTTTATCGGTCTAGATATGCACGAGGAACCCATGGTTGCAAACTTCGGCACCCCTCACAAGGGAATGGAGTTGAAACCGGGGATGATTTTTTGCATCGAACCGATGATCAACCAAGGGCTCCGAGGTGTAAAGACCCGCGGCTGGGATGTTCGGACCCGTGATGGAAAACTGTCTTCTCGCTGTGAGCATATGGTTTTAATTACAAAAACCGGCAACCAGGTTCTCACCTCCCACTAAAAAAGGGTTGACCATAAAATTTTGTGGCGCGGAAGGTGGAGAAATATTTTGACAGGATTAGTGGTAAAAACTCTCCTGTTCAGTTTTTTTTCATCTGCGCTCATCCGCGGTTAAAATTTGATCCGCACCGTTTCGCGGCGGCGCGACAAGTGGCCCTTGCGGTCGCGGGTTAGATCCCTTTCTCATACGAACACAGGGTCGTCCGCAGAATAGCTTGCGTTAGCTTCTCATCGGCATGCGGCTCTTCGGCCAGTAGATTGTTAAAGTACTCAATCATTTTTGCTTTGCTAAGCGCGGTGGTAGTCGCGGTTTTTATGTCGGACAGATCAATCAGGAAGCTGTCAAAGCGACCGGGGATATCGAAGAGGATGTCTGTATTTAAAAAATTCTCCCCGTGATAGACGCGGTGATAGTTCCCCTTCGACTTCTCAACAAAAAGCGTGCCGGTTCGATCGTTGGTTAACGTGGATGTTCGTGCGCAGTCTGTTTGGCACGTTGGATCGATGGTTTCCTTTTCGCATCCGGCAACCTGTTGGGTTAGACACTGTCGGCTGGTCATGAGATTGAGCGGATGATAGATGCTGTAGAACAGTTTGAAGTCATCGGGTTTTTTGATGGCTCCGATTTGGTAGCGGTTCAGTTCGTTGGATAGATAGGCTCCTGCGCAATGAAACTTTTCTTTCAAACACAACAGGCTATAGGAGTTGGTACAATTCAGTTGAGGTCCAGCAATCCATGGAATCGCGCGCCGAGTTGCTTCTAGGCCCATTCCGCTATTGTTGGTGACGATTTGTGTCGGATTTAGTTCGGTCAGGAATCGAATCGCATCAGAAAACTCATCACCAATCAATAGGGCTGGAAACCACGGGGTAACCGTTGGATTCTCCGTTAAGAACTGCAGGATTGCTGCCTTATTTTTCCCCAATGAACTCGGCAGTTGGAAATAGAGATCCGCTGTGGTGGGGTCGATGTGTTTCAGGTCTTCTGGTTTATTGATCAAGACGGAAAGCTTCGGGAAGACCCCGGAATGGGAACTGTGCTTGAGCTTGGGGATGTCAACCGGGGGTATTCTTTCTCTGTTTCCGGTCCGAGAAGAAATGCTGGATTCTCTTAATGCGTCGATCTGACTCTGAACGGATTCTTGAACCGCTTTGCGTTCTTTGTTGATGACCGCCCTCGCCGCATCAATGCTCTCCGGAGTCGTCGAACCCGATTGAGCTGCCAAATACGCTGCCGCTTGGTCGCGTGGGTTGTCGGTGAACATTTCTGCACCAACCCTACCCTCGATGTAACCCGCTGTTAGGTCGCGATTGAACACGGTGCGGAGCATGGATCCGTCCTGGCAACGATTGTCTAGTTTCTGACGATAGCTGTTGGTTACAGAGTAGACGTAGTCAAAGTTTTTGATGCGCCCTTCGATCTTCAGCGAGTCGACTCCCGCGTTGCAAAGGGAATCGAGGTCCGCATACACCGCAGTGTCTTTCATATTAAGCGGATAGTTTTTGCCGGCGGCGGTGGGTTCAAATGGCGCTCTACACGGCTGGCTGCATCGACCGCGATTCCCCGAGTTGCCATTGTGAACGGAGCTCGCAGTGCAGAGGCCTGAAAAGGACACGCAGTTTGAACCGTGAACAAATACTTCCGTCTGCATGTTCATTGTATGCGCACAGCGGGTTAGCTCTCGGATCTCGTCGAGGTTTAGCTCTCGGCATAAATTGACGCGTTTAGCTCCGAGTCGATGCAGGAACTCTATTTGGCCTGCATTATGAGTGGTGAGCTGTGTGGACGCGTGAACCTTCAGGTTCGGGAACTGTTTTTGAATGACGTAGAGCATTCCCAAATCCTGAATGATGATTCCGTCGAGATCGGTATTCACACATTTATTTAACAGGGTAAAAAAAGCAGGCAGCTCGCTTTCGACAATCACGATATTGAGCGTCAGGAAAATGGAGCAATCCTGTTCGTGCGCGAGTCGGATGATCCCGGACAAGTCATCAAAGGTGATGTTCTCCGCTCGGTTTCGGGCGTTGAATTTATCCAGCCCACAATAAATGGCATTTGCCCCGGCCAGGAGTGCAGCCTTGATCGAGTGGATATCGCCGCCCGGCGCTAGTAATTCTATTTCGCTTTTCATCGTGCAGGAATATACCCGTAGTTGTTGATTCGTAAAATAGAATAGCTGATCCCGGTTAATCCTAATCTGCTCCACCTGTTCAGCTGTAGTTTTGCTTGTCCGCCGTAGCCTTGGCGAAGGAGGAAACCACATAATACACAGAGGCCCCAGAGGCCACCGGAGAGATTTTGACCGCGAAAAAGCGCGAAAGGATCGCGAAAAAAATGGAGGGTCGTAGGCTCTACGACCGACAGATCGTTGCGGGCTCAGATTGTTAGCCACAAGAAACACAAGAAGTCACAAAAAGGTAGGGCTGGCTCTCCGAGCCCGCCGCGCACCCGCAGAGGTCGCAGAGTATTGAGGTAGGGCGACGCCTCCGGCGGAGCCGCAGAGACCGCAGATCGTAATACATATATCACTTAGTGATATATATACCCTGTTGTTCATTTTTTCAGTCGCAGGCTGATCCACCGCAGGAGGAACCCGCCCCGAATCCTCGGGGTCTTCGACAGATTACGCAAATGACCGTAGATCGTAATACATATATCACTTAGTGATATATATACCCTGTTGTTCATTTTTTCAGTCGCAGGCTGATCCGCCACAGGTTGAAAACTCTCGATCATTCGGAGAGGAAACCGCAGATTGCGCAGATGAGCGCCCTTCGGCAGGCTCAGGACAGGCGGATCGTTGCGGGCTCAGATTGTTAGCCACAAGAAACACAAACTTTGGAACGAAGTGAAAAAATAATTTCCGGAGGCCGAAACGTAGCGCAGATAATTTTCCGAAGGAAAATAACGAGAGAAACGAGTGGTTCAATAGAGGCCCCTGGGAACGGTTCACTCACAAAAATGGTGGAACGCGATCGCCTGTCCTGCCTGCCCTGACCCCTTTTTTAGCTGATAAGTTTAATATGGGCGCTCCTGCTAGATCGGCGCTATCTGCGTAATCCGCGGTCAAAAAAACCTTTCCCTAACGATGCCTGTTTAGGCATTAATCGCGTCTTCTACTAGCTTGACCGTCGACTCACGGGAGCCCGTTGCACAGAGAAATGCCCCTTGATGACAGAAGATCCCGTCGGGGATCTGCGCTACTTCAGAAAATGCTTCATCGTCTAATCCGGCCCACGATTTGGGGAAATCCTTGCGGTTCGAAAACTCGCCCGGGGCAGAAGGAACGGCTTGCGCAAACCACTTTTCGCCCTTGCGGAAAATGGCATAAAGAATGGATTCATTTCCTTGGCTGTTAAAAAGGTGCTCCGTCCACTTACAATCTTCCGGAACGAAAATATACGAACGCTCTTCAGCTAATGCTTCTTGAAGGGCCGTCTCCAATCCGGCGCGACTATGAATCCAATGCGTTGCGCTGGAAATGGCCGCCTGCAGCAACAAACGCGCCCGCACCACTTCGCCCGCAAATGCTTCATCGGTTTTCGAGTGATCCTGAGGGTTCATCATGGAGATGGATCCTGATAATGATATTTCGCGCACATTGGAAAAATCTTTAATATGCCGCGTTAGCGTCACCCCGTTATCGATGGCATCAAACTGTCGGATCAAACGGCGGCAAACCCGATCCGCAACCAGAGGACCACCACAAATCTCTGCTCCATAGTGAGACCAGATTAACCCCACAGATGACATCTTCAATCCATCATCGTAAGTGGGGCCATCCTTGAAGTGATGATCATATCTCTTCTCTGCATGATCATAACTTCCACCCACATCAACGAGAAAATCACACTGAGCCCAGACTTCAGGGTCACGAGAACGATGGATCTCATAGTCCGGGTGAAGCATCGATAAGGCCGCAATGGCAAAAACATCATCGGCATGAAATGCTCCGCTGTGTGTTCCAAAATTCTTCTTCAAAATGTTGATTCCATTCAAGTTGGCACCGGGGTGCGGTTGATTCGTTAAAATTCGACCCACTCAACGCAGGATTAAAAAATGAATATCTATCACTAAAACACGATGACAGGAAGTTTTTCATCGTTCGATAGATCATTTTCCTGAAAAAACAACGAAGGGGCTCAACAAGAATCAAAGACTGCCCCTTTCCTAATCTGCATCCGGTTTTATTTCTCAGGATTTCTGTATTACGAAGTGGGGGGCTTTTTATTTGACTGATCAGTCCAATAAAGTTACATTCCCCGCATGTCACGAGGAAAACCATGTTCATTCGACCGAGACGACGCGTTGCAAAAGGCCATGGAGCTCTTTTGGGCCCGGGGCTATGAAGCCACGGGCATGACGCACCTGCTCGAGCATATGGGCATTCCTCGCCAGAGCTTCTACAACACCTTCGGCAGCAAGGAAAAAGTTCTTTTTGAAGCCATCGACTTGTACAGCATCCGCCTTCATCTAATGCTGCGAAAGGCCGTCCAAAATACCCAAAGCCCGCTCGAAAAGATCGATTGCATATTTGAGATGTGGAAGGGATCCGGCACCAACGGCTGTTTTATTGGTAATTGCGTAGCTGAATTCGGAACAATGCATGACCAAGTGGCCGAACAAATGGCCAGCAAGTTGGAATCTCTTCGCGCGATTTTTAGCGATATTTTTCAGGACGCCATTGATTGCGGAGAACTGCCTGCAGCCAGAGATGTCCGGGTATTGGCGAATACAATGCTCACCTACGGACAGGGTTTAGCTCTGATCCATAAATCCGGAACAGATAAAGATCTGATCTGCGGCACCCTTGAAATCATGAAGAAATCACTCAAAAATTAATTTTTTTGGCCATTTTTTGACCGATCGATCCATTAATAAAAAGGATAAATGAAATGAACGAAAACAAACTGAATATTCTATGGACCAACGCTAACCCGGTTACGGCTAAACTCATGGTCTTCATGTATGGGATCAATGCGAAAAAGAAAAAATGGTGGGATGAGGTCATCATTATCCTGTGGGGCGCAACGGTTGAGCTGGCGGCCGAAAATGAGAGGATTCAAAATCTTATTAAAGAAGCACAGGATGCGGGGGTTCATATAACGGCCTGTAAAGGATGTGCCGATGAACTGGGGGTCACATCAACTCTGGAAGGCTTTGATATCGAGGTCAAGTATTGGGGCGAACCGTTAACTGAAATTCTAAAAACAGATGGCAAGTTGTTAACCATCTAATTGGGTTGTTCCGACGACTGTCATCCACGCTTGCAAGAAATTCATCGAAAGATACCAAGGGAAATAAAAGGACATGCAGAATGAATATTAAAAAACTGACCGCGCCGTGCGGACTGGCTTGCTGGGCCTGCGCTTACTACAAAGACAATATTTCCGACGAACTGGCTCAGCAAGTTGCGGAAATGCTGAAGATGGATGCTTCTGATGTGGCCTGCGATGGTTGCAGAAGTAAAGGGGGATGCTTTTTTGAGGCCCCGCTGACTGGTGGCAAAGGCTGCAAAACAAAGAACTGTGTCGAGAAGAAGGGGCTGCATAACTGTTCGGAGTGCGATGAATTTCCGTGCGAAAACTTGATGCCGGTTGTCAATGGATCAGATAGGGCTCCGCATAACACCAAAATTTACAACCTCAGCCGCATCCGGCTGATTGGACTGGATGCGTGGGCCAAAGAAGCCCCGATGATTCAGCAGAAATATTTTAAAGGCAAATTCGCCTACGGACAGGGTCCTGCATTGGCAGGTGAATGATGTTTAACTACGAAGAAACCTTTTTTGAAGAACAAGAAATTGCGGTATCCGCCGAAAAGGCGTGGGAGATCATTGCTTTGCCAGGCGGTCTCACTCGGTGGCATCCGTTCATGGAGAAACACACGGCGGAGCGCTGGGACGGCGTGGGCTCCAAAGATCATCTAATCTACTACAGCGGGTTTGAATATGACAGAGAAGTGACCCAGTGGATCGATGGCGTTGGCTATGATCTGAAAGTGACCGAAGGTGGAAAAAGGGAATCGACTGCGATTTGGCGCATAACGCCCCTCGACGAAACACACTGCATCCTGCGAATCACGGGGGCGGTACCGTTTATTAAAAAGCTGCCCTTCCCCATCCGCTGGGCGTTGCTTCAATTTAAGATGAAACCTGTTTTCAGCGACTATCTCAGGCGGATTCTGAAAGGGTTCGCCTGGCACGCGGAAACCGGGAAGCCGATTCAAAAGAATCAGTTCGGCCCGCATCCCTTTTTTTCACCTTAATGAAAGTGGACAGGCTTCCAGCCTGTCCACTTTTGAATTCACATGAGCAAGGAGTTAAAGAAAATGAATAAACAGTTTATTGCGAAGGATTTTATCATCATCACACTCATTACCAGCATCTGGGTTCATGCCTACCAGCTGGTGCGGTTCTTCGCGTACGTGCGAGCTGAAGTGCAGAACTATCTATCGATGGTTCCGGACGTCGCGCCGATGAATGACCTGGGAACGCTGATCATCTGGGGGGCATGGGACACTCTGCTGGCGGCGTTATATGTATTTCTGTTCTGGCTGTGTGCCCAGGTGTTCGGCAACAACCGGAAATCTGTTCTGCTCAGTGGCGTGGCATCGTGGTGCTTTTTCTTTGTCCTGTACTGGACCGGCACCGCAAACATGAACCTGATCGGCTGGCAGCCATTACTCATTATTCTGCCCCTAACCTTTTTTGAACCGCTGGTGGCATCCATGATCGCTTCCAAACTTTATTCAAAAAAAGAGGCGTAGTTAAATGGCTGTATCCAATGACTTCCTCGAATATGTTCGGGATCAACTCCGGGAGTGGGGCGAAGTCTCTGTGCGGAAAATGTTCGGCGGTGCCGGACTTTATCGTGACGGGAAGATGTTTGGACTGGTTGCCGACGATGTCGTCTATCTAAAAGTCGATGACACCAATCTGGGAAATTATGAGGCCGCCGGGTCGGGGCCGCTAAGGCCTTTTGATGACCAGAAAACGATGCTTTCATTTTATGAAGTCCCGGCAGATATTTTTGAGAGCCCGGTCGAACTGGTCGAGTGGGCAGACGAATCGCTGGCCATTCAGAAAAAGGGGAAATGGAAATGAAACCCCGCAGAACAGGGGCATTCTTCGACTTCTTCTGTGGTCGCAGAAGGCGACGCCAAGTTTGTAGGCGATCGGGCGCTCTTTGACACCGCCCGCAGTTAGACCTCTTTCTTTTGGGTGAATCGCCGCAGATCGTCATGCAGAATCCGGTCGAGTTCCGCTGTCTGATCCGCGCGCGTTTCGGTGAACAGGAACCCGAATATGGGGAATTCGGTGTACTCTATTTTCCGTAATTCAAGCGGCTGCTCAAATGCTGCAAGTACCGCATCATAATCAAACGAGGCAATGTCTTCCGCCGCCCAGCCTGTTGAGTTGTCCAGAAGAACCATCGAGTGGATTTCATCTCCTTTTGCAGCAAGTAACTCGTCCCAATTGGGTGGTTGATTGAGGTGATAGGACACGTACGGATTATACCCGAAAGCTTTTGCCGTTAAATCGGCCGTCGTACACCACCCGCCAAATCGCATCGAATTAAACTCGATCGGCACAAGCAATCCGTCGGCCTGGCGGCGCAACTCGACGTGGACCGGGAAGTTTTTAATCTGCAGTCGTGTTCCGACGGTTTGGACCAACTTTCGGAAATCAGCCAAATTGTCAGCCACGATTTTTTTGGAGGTGCAATAGACGCGATCACTCACATCATCAGCCGAGGCGAAATGGTGATGCAGAATCCCCATGATATGCGCGTTGCCCGCGTCATCATAATAAGCGTCGAGAGCAAATTCATCCCCCTCGATGTATTCCTCTACAATAAAGCGGCCCCATTCGACCACTTCTTCCGGATAGAGGGTTTCGAGCTGCGCACGATTTTCAAAAATCGATTGAACAGCGGCGTCCCATTCCGCCTGCGACGTAATCACATAGACGCCCAGACTGAAAAACCCGACTGTGGGTTTCAGTACGATCCGCGCCGGGAAGTCGGTGAACTCAACGTCCGCCAAATCATCGATCACAAACTCGGCAAAGAAAAAGTGCGGATAGAACTCCGCAAGTTCCCGGCGGAACTGCGCCTTATCCTTAAAGGAGCGGATCGTTTGTTGCAGGAGGGAATCGGGCAACTGTTTCTGGATCCATTCCAGACAGTTTTCGGAGGTGCTGTACGGGCGGGCGGCTCCGGTGAGTAGCGCTTGTTTTGCGTCATCGGGGCTGATCAGCAAGGTTTCTGGAAGCAGGTCCATTTCACGCGCACAAGCCGTATCGACCACGGGGATTTGATGGCGCACCAGCGTTTCTTTGAAAAAATCGGAGAGGTAGGGTTGATCGACGAAAAACATCAGAGGCTCCTTTTATCCTATATTCGGAAGTTGCCAAGTTTGCTGCAGATGCGCGGTCGAGATATGCAGGCGCAGCAACCTACTCCAATCATCTCGAAACAAAGCAGATGCGATAAAATCGGCAACCCGTATCGGGGTTAAAATGCTGAAAACATTTCTACACCCTATGGGTGCATAAAAATTAAACCATAAAACAATACCCTCCAACAGTTCACACCGTTTTTAGCATTTTAACTGTCAGATATAGGTTTATGAGCAGATTAAGGCGTTAGCTTGTCGCAAATCCGGCGATCCAAATCAATCCAAACTGGATGCCCATTTAAAGGGGTCACCCCAGAGGCCGCGGAGACACAGAGAGAATTTTTACCGCCCCGAATCCTCGGGGTCTTCGAAAAGGATCGCGAAAAAAATGGAGGGTCGTAGGCTCTACGATCGGGTTCAGTAGTTTCCAGACACCTGTGGTGAGCTTGCCGAACCATTGGAAAATGATGACCACGAAAAGCGCGAAAGGATCGCGAAAAGGGAGAATTTTAACCGCAGATGTCGCGGATAGACACGGATGGGAGGAATGATGGCCACAACAAATACAGAGAAACAGTGCGGCAGATTGCCGCCGCCTCGGGGCCCCTCGGAGGTTCCTCCAGCAAATTTATGAGCGGGTGGTAAACATTCCCTATTCCCCATTCCCAAAAAATTATTCTGTTATCCATCATTCTGTCAAAACCTGCCCCGCACTGAGCAGAGGAAGAACCGAGGCGGAAGCTTTTAGCGTTGGCGGGACCCCGGAAACCCGGATTATTTTATATGATATGTCATATATTTAGCCTCCAAAACAGCTGTTTTCAGCTACTTTTATATCGGATATCATATATTTCAGAAAGCCTGTTTTTATGACAACTTGAAGCGTAGCGACAAATAATTTTCGATAGAAAATAGTGCCGAAGGCACGGTTCAAGACCCAAAGAAATGATTTTATGAACACAAAAAGAAAAATTTGACCGCGGATCACGCGGATTGAAACGGATGTTTCCAAATCCTGGAAAACATTAAATTATAGGATTGCCTGTCCGCGTCCTGTCTCGCCGTAGTTCTTCGAAGGCGGAAGCTTTATGCGAAGGCTGGACCCCTTCGGTCGGCTCTGCGAGGAATCCCACTCTTCCATCCGCCTGTCCCGAGTTTGCCCCACCCTGTTCCGTGTGTTCAGTGTGTTCCGTGGTGAAAACTCTGCGGCCTCTGCGGCTCTGCGAGGAATCCCACTCTTCCATCCGCACCGGACGGCGAGGCCACCGTCCCTCCCTACCCTCTATTCTGTGTGTTCCGTTTATTTATGGAGAAAGGAACGAAAAAAGCCGGAGCGATTGACTCCGGCTTTTTGTTTTTGAGGTTTGGATGTTCTATGGGGCGACGACCTGAATCCGATAGTAGTCGTTGGAGGCGGTGGCTTCAGGGGCATAGGAGGTTTCGGAACTCGAGGCGACCACGGTATGGATGTTGCTCCAACTTCCTTCAATAAGGTCGGGACAAAGCTGCACGGTGTATTCGCGTCCCGGCACGGAGCTCCACCACAGGGTCAGGCCGGTGCCCGAAGGGATGGCGTCGGTGATCTTGAAGATGCTGCCACCGTTCCGGGCATCGGTGCCTGCGACGTATTCCTGGTAGTCGCCGACTCCGTCCTGATCCGTATCTGGGTTTTTCGGATTTGAATAATCTTCCGGCCAGAATTCGTTATCGGGAACGGAGTCTTCCAGATAGTCGGGAAGTCCGTCGTTGTCCGAGTCGAGCGATGAGGAGTGCAGCACGAGCTCCAGATGGACATAGTTGTTGGCTGCGCGCTGGATATATCCAGCATCGGCGAAGATATAGGTGTTGGTTATGAATTCCCCTTCATACCCTGCCGCATCGGCAAAGAAGGTGAGCGGGGTGTTGGTGGGCACGAAAATATTCCATGCACCCCACTGATAGACGGCGGAGCCATATTGGTTGGAGGCCGCGTCGAATGCGGCAATCGTTATGTCGGGAATTAACGACAGGTCGAATTGATCCAGTGCAGTCACCTCGACCTGATATCCGGCAAGGATCTGAATGTTGAGGTTGCTTTGAGTTGTTCCAAGGATTGGAAGAATGGGGGTCGCCAGATTGTGTGATCCCACATCGCCGTACCAGGTGTCGGGAGTTTGAAACCCATCGCTATTGGCGCGGAGATAGATGTTGCTTCCGCTCGGCACCACGAAGTTAAATGCACCGGCGTCCCGATCCGTTATTCCGGTTCCCACAAGATCAAGCTGCCCCGATCCGTCCAATCGAAAGGCGCCCATTTGAACATCACTGGCGGCAAAGGCATCGGCGGTCAAGACGCTTCCCTGAAGGCGTGTGCCTGCGGTGAGATAGAAATCGATTCCGCTAATGGGGGCATTGCTCACGACAATGGGAGTGGCCTGCGCGCTATTTCCAATTAGACAGTTGGCATAGTAGAGGTCGATCCATGCTCCGTCTTCATTCTCGGTGCGAACAGTCCATGTTCCGGCGGGAGCGAGCAGGTTGTAGTGCCCATCAAAGGCCACGATGGAATCCCCGATGCGGTATTCCCAGTCATCTTCGCTAGGTTGAACCAGAATGGCATCTCCACCGCCGAGGGGTGAGCCGCTTTCGGAGTAGACATGCCCAGAGAGGATCATTCCTTTTTCATAGGCGAGATCCTGATCGCTTCGCACCTCTCCCTGAGAGAGGTTTTCGAGATAAAGATATCCCGCGTCACTGTTGTAGACATAGCGTTTTAGAGCGAGCAAATCCCCATCGCATTGAATGCCGTAGGTTCCTGCCGATGCACCGACCTCATAAGTTCCATTGCTGAGGGTGTATGCCATACCCGCGTCATCGTTCCATAAGATTAAATCCACTTCCATTCCACTGATTGGATTGGTTGTCGTCAGATCGGTTACGGTGCCGCTGACCAAGGCTTCTGCCGGGGTGCAATAGAGTGCAATGCCATTGGTTGATCCTGTAATGGTAATCTGTACGGGAGATGAAACGATTCCGCGCAGGTTGAGAAGGGAGGTGTCACAACTAAGAGTTGCGGAATCCCACTCATCTTCAGCCGCTGAGAAAACAAGAGAAAAAGTTCCGTTCGTATCCGAAACATCAAAAGAGGAGGTGTCACCGTCGTCCTCATCCCCAAAAGAGGGGTACTCAATTTCAACCATGGCTCCTGAAAGAGCATTGGTTTCGACTCCGCCGCCGTCGGCTGGCTCAATCAAATAAACCGTTCCTGTGATGTCGTACAGGTTGTATGAAGGACTGGAGGAAACCACAAGAAGAGGCCGAACCAGAGTGTTTGTACCTGTTGCCAGGCCGTTGGTGAATACGACTATAGAGATGAGGTTTCCATCAGGATCTTCCGAGGAGGACATATATCCTGCCGCCGCCGCGTAAACACCCAACACCTCGTTGGAGGAAATCCCACTGGGGAGACAAATGGAGAACGCACCATTTTCATCGGCCCATGTGCTGGGGGACAAACCGGTTAGATCGGAAAAATATTCCAGTTCCACATAAGCTCCGGCCACCGTGTTGGAGGTGACATGATCGCGCACCTCGCCGTTAACCCGGATTGCGGATGGGAGCTGGGTTACTGAAAAGCCTGCCCAATTGGTTGCGACGGGGCTACCCGATCCATCCAGTTCGGTTGCTTTCCAAATATAGTCGCCGAGGGTGTGCAAACGGCTGTTTCCATAGAAGGAAATGGTTGCGTTGATCATTCCGTTTGTTGTTCCGTCGTTATCATCAACCAAGGTGACTGCACCAAACACATTGGTCAGACCATCCTCTAGTTCAAACTGGGCGATGAACGGATCGTTTCCATCCACCACGCTATTTCCGTTCAGGTCGACAAAGGCGGTGAGTTCTACCTCTGCGCCAACGGTTAGATTAGAAATGGAGAATTCGACAAATCCTTGATCCAACCAATCCATGCTTGCTGGGGAAACCACGAGATCCATTGAAAACCCCGATGCGGCAATAGCAAATATACATAATGTTAATTTAACCTTAGTCATCATTTTTCCTCTCTGTGAATTTATAAATCTAATCAACGGTGTCCCTTCGACGCAGCTCAGGACGGGTAATCCTATCTTTTAACCCTTGATCCGTTTTGTTACGAACAGCTGACACCTGCCTACAGCAACCCGACCGATTCGGGGCCGAACAATATTCCGATCAGCTTACGGGATTTGAAAGAGAGGAGGAAGGGAAGAAAACAGAAACGTAAAATATCCGGGTTGAAGATTAACCCCTGTATCCGTTTATTCAAACCAACCAAGCCGGATCTGTTTTAGTCAGAATAATTAAGGTCAAAATAATGGGAAGAGAATCCTGTATGCATGAATAGAAATCATTCTGACCCTAATTATTCTGACTGAGCTCTCTATTTCTGGGTGTTGGAATCATTCTGCTGTCCATCATTTTGCAAAAATTGATCCGCATCGGACGGTCCCGCATTCTTCGGAATAAACTCGGCGCTTGCCCCGCCAAAGGCGGGGAGCCCTCCCTACCTTTTGTGATTTTTCGTGTTTTTTGTGGCAAATCCTCCTTTGCTAAAGCTCCGGCGTGACAAGGAACCTGACCCGCATCGGACGGTCCCGCATTCTTCGGGATAAACTCGGCGCTTGCCCCGCCAAAGGCGGGGAGCCATCCCTACCTTTTCCATCCTGTAAATCCTGTTATCCTGTCAAAATTATTTGTGTTCTCTGCAGCCTGTCCCGCACCGCTTTCGTGTAGTTTGTGTATTTTGTGGTAAAAATTCACCCTGCACCGCACGGTGGGGTCATGCTCCCCGCCCTACAAAAATCATTAGTGTGACTTGTAGCAAAGCGGAAAGAGGCTGACGCTTGCGACAGCAACGAAGTGGCAATAAGTAGTTAGAACTTCCCCTTCCCCATCCGTAGCCTCGCGCACCTTTCCAACGCATAAATTTGGTGCTACAACTACGTCATGAGTGATGAGCAGATAAACAACCCACTGCATGGGGTGACGCTAGAAAAAGCGTTAATCCGGCTGGAGGATTATTACGGCTGGCAGCAGCTGGCCTATCACATCAATATCAATTGCTTTAAGAGCGACCCCTCCATCAAATCCTCGCTCAAGTTTTTACGCAAAACCCCCTGGGCCAGAGACAAGGTGGAGAACCTTTATGTCTTCACCTTCGACTCTATGTCCGACAGTTAAAATGCTGAAAACGGTTTAGCCAGTTTGACTCCAGAGAGGTTGTTCCCGTTCAGCACAAGAGTGTTTTCAGGATTTTAACCCGAATACGGGTTGACGATTTTACCACATCTGCTTTGTTTCGAGATGCTTGGAGTAGGTGGCTACACCGTCACATCTCGACCGCACATCTGCGGAAAACTTGGCAACTGACGAACATAGACTAAAGATGAATCGCTGGCAGTAAAACTCTCTTCCGTGTGTTCAGTGTATTCCGTGGTTAAAACTCTCTACGGCTGAAACAAACAGCGTTTGAGCGTTGTTGAAGGTGAGTTCCGCAATCTCCTCAACCGGCACGCCGCGTAGCTCCGCAACAGCGCGCGCCACATCAATCAGCTTCTCCGGCTCCCCATCCGAGTCGGTTTCGATCAACAGGCGATCCGCCGGAACCGCGATCACCGCCGCTCTCGCCCGCTTGGCTTTCGGATTCATCACCGCTTCGCCAAATGAAAACCAGCCGTTGAGTTTGATCAGCTCTGGGATCAGTTCTTCCGAACCGCTGTAGGCGTGAAGCATCACGTTGGGTGCGGGGTGCTCGCGCAAGATCTCAACCATCCGCCCCCACGCTTGCACACAGTGAACGGTGACTGTGCGATCCAGCTCCCGCGCCAGATCCAGGTGCGCCGCAAAACATTCTTCCTGCTCTATTCGGTTCGTGAATCTTTCAGAAAAATCTAGGCCCGTTTCGCCGAGCCATAGCATGGCGGCTTCTGTTTTGTCTTCGGCCAAGCAGGCTTCCAATGTCTGGAAAGAATCCTTCCACTCCTTGGAATTTATCCCGCCATCGGCGGGAACAAACCAAGGGTGGAGCCCGATGCCTAGATAAATTTGAGGGGAAACTTCCAACCCTTGGAAAACAGCAAGCCCTCCGGTGCTACCGGCTTCCGAACATTGGAAAACCTGAGCCCAGTCAGATGGCGATGTGCCGCAGACGGCCATTCCTGCGACACCGGCTGCGGTCGCGCGCTCCAGCATCGAATCGATGCTTCCTTCGGGCAAGTGGCAGTGGGCGTCGAATAACTTCATGGAGAAAATTTATACTCATTTGAAGCGTTTTAATCAACGGTTGGAACAAAAACCAAGACAGGAGAATTTCCGACTAAAGTAGTAGCCGGGGAAAAGCGCACATCTTGAGAACCGCGCGGTTTTTTAGTCAGCGGTTGCGCCGGAGCGGGAATAGACTGCCTTACTCGACAGGCTACCAATCCGGACATTCTCTCCATCGATCTCAAGCTCGTCCAAGTTGTTAATACTCAATGAGGCACAGATCTTTTCTAGAAGTTCAGGCTGCTCATCAATCAGAAGTTCCCGATCATACAAACCCGCGGCTCCGGGAATACCCGCAGAAACCGGCAACGTAAGAATCCCTTTTGCCTTTTCTATCTCAGTAATATTCCGGTGTTTGATTTTGTTCAATGAAAGGGAGTAGGCCTTAAAGCTATACGGAATGCAGACCGCAGCCAGCAAACCGATTATTGTAGCAATAATCACAACTTCAACGAGCGTAAATCCACTCTTTTTGATTGATTTCATTACATATGCCTCCGGTTCCAATGCTTCGCCGTTGAAAATAGTCCTTCGTTTTCCCCAAGCTCATGGAAATTACCGTTAAATTATTCTTGATGGAAGCTTTATTTTTGAATATAATTTATGGTTTTTGATCAATCAAAAAATATCGCACCTGATCCTATTTTTGACTGGAATTTTTTTACTCCGACTCGATCCCAGACGTTAAAAAATACTGAGAAATCATTCAAAACATCAACTATAGTGGCCTCAAGGCCCCAATGCTTGAAAACATATAAAAAGAATTGGGCCGGGTATTCTGCTTACCTCTACAACCAAGACTTCGTCCTCTCCGAAGCGCCGTCCGTCTGGAACAAAACCGATATTCTTTTCCAAGGGTTGGATACGTGCGCCCTGATTTTTCCAACCATTGGAAAAACGGGGAGTCATACTCATTTGCCTTGACCCGTTCCATCGCCTTGTTTACGTTGCGTTGCTTACCGCAGAAGTGCCGGGGAAGTGCTGTGCAAATCAGCCACTGTCGCGCAACCGTTAAAGTCGGAGTACCGTCCTTTCTGCATGAACCTGAACCCGTCCCCGCGTAAAAGGGATAGAAAAGGAACGCATGAGAAAGCTCATCGCCGCAGCATGTTGCGCCGCCGCCCTTGGCGCGACCGCCGAAACCACCAACACCGTTCAAACGATCGATCGCATTGTTGTCACCGCAACCCGCATGCTCTCTCCCGTTGACTATTCAGGCAGTAGTCAAAGCATTCTGACCGGAGAACGCATCGAACAGGCGGGTTACTCTGATACCCTGAAGGCACTTCAAAGTCTTCCGGGAATTTCCATTACGCAGGATGGCGGATCCGGTCAGCGTTCGTCGATTTTTCTGCGCGGAGCAAAAGGTAGTGCGACCAAAGTTCTAGTCGACGGTATCCCGATTAACGACAACTCCGCATTCGGAGGTGCCGATCTCTCACAGTTTCCGGTTTTTCTGATTGAACGAGTCGAAGTCCTGCGTGGACCGCAGGGCGTCGTGCACGGCGCAGACGCGATGGCGGGCGTTATCAATATCATCACGAAGAAGGGAGAAGGAAAGCCTTCCGTTTTTCTAAATTCGGAAGCCGGATCCTATAACACATGGAAAACAAGTTTGGGCACTTCCGGTGCCACGAATAGGCTGAATTATTATGCCTGTATAGAAAAATACCACACAGATGGCTTCTCCTCGTACAGTGAAAAACAGGGTGGAGGAAGGGAAGACGACGCCTTTGATCGGGAAACGCTTTACACAAAGATTGGGATCATTCCGGCCGAAAACACCTTTATCAACCTGATGGTGCAACATGAGGAAGGTAAGGTTGACTTCGACACAAGCTCCTTTCTAGGGGCTATTATTGAAAACGGTGCTAAAACCGAACAGGAGCAGACCTTTCTCAGCACAGAATTCGGCGCTAAACTCTGGGACGATCAGCTCGTTTCGAAATTTATGCTCAGCGTGTTTGATCAAACACGCGACACAACCGATCCGGGATGGGGTAACACCTACTATGATCTGGAAACCTACGGCTTTGACTGGCAAAACAATCTTTTGTTCGACCGGCAGGAAATCGTTTTCGGAGCAGATTACGAATACAGCGAGGCCAACTCCTCCGGTCTAGCCAGCAAGGAAGATATGGGTATCTTCGGCGTATATCTTGAAGACCGCATCACCCTTCGCGATAATTGGTTTGTAACGTTTGGAGTCCGCCGCAGCGAGCACAGCGAATATAAAGGGAAAACCACCTACCATGCTGACACAGCCTACATCGTTCCATTAATAAAAACCAAGTTGCGGGCCGCTTATGGCACCGGCTTCCGCAGCCCCACCCTTTCCGAGCTGTATGACAATTCATGGGGCAACGCCAATCCCAACCTGCAACCGGAAACAAGCAAGGGCTGGGAAATCGGGATAGACCAGCCGCTCACTAAAAATGCCGCTGTCGGTATCACCTACTTCCACACCGACTATAAAAACTTTATCACCTATGTCGGATGGGGGCTTCCCAATGAAAATATTGATGAAGCCAGCGCAGAAGGAATCGAAATCTATCTCAACTACCAGATCATGAGCAATCTGAACGTCTACAGCTCCTACACCTATCAGGATAACGACGACAAGTCGTCTGGCAACAGCTTTGAACTTCGCCGTCCCGAACACCAGTTATCGGCTGTGCTGAACTATGCGCCGACCCCAAAATGGAATATCAATCTGAATGTGACTTATCGCGGAAGCACCGACGACATGAACTTCAGCGCCTTCCCTGCAACACCGGTCAAAAATGATGCCTGTACACTGGCCAATCTGGCGACAAGCTACCAGCTAACAGAACAGATCAAACTGTTCGGACGGATCAACAACCTGCTCGACGAAGACTACGAAACGAACTACGGATACAACACGGCACGACTCGGCGTGTATGGCGGTCTGTCATTGAAATTCTGATGAAAAACGTTTTTTCCATCCTGCTCCTCGCCGCCGCCCTGCTTCTCGCCGGGTGCGGGGGCGAGCCCAAAAATAGTCCACACTTGCGCAAGTGTGGAATATTGCGCGTGGTTTCTTTGGCGCCAAACGTAACGGAAATTCTCTACGCAATCGGGCTCAGCAACGAAGTTGTCGGCGTTAGCAAATACAGCACTTATCCGCCGGAAGCGGCAAAAAAGCCTCACGTCGGCGGAACCTACGATCCCAACTGGGAAATGATTATTGCCCTGCAGCCCGATCTAGTGATCGGCCTCGACTCGCAGGAGGAAATCGCCGCACAGCTCAACCAGCTCGGCATCGACTTTCTCGGTGTGCCGCATGAACGCATTGATGAGATTCTCCAATCGATCCTCATCATCGGCGAAGCCTGCGGTGCGGAAGTCGAAGCAAATGAACTTTTCCAATGTTTGAAAAGCAAAGTAGGACAGGCTTCCAGCCTGTCTGCCCAAGCAAAGCCGACCAACCGCAGACAGGCTGGAAGCCTGTCCTACGTTAAACCCCGCGTATTGGTTTGCGTTGGTCACGATGAACAGTTGACCCGCATGTATATCGCGGCGCGCAACACCTTCTATGACGACCTCATTGCTCTTGCCGGCGGCATCAATGCCTGCAAGCAGACCGCCATCAAATATCCCGAAATTTCACCCGAAGGCCTGCGCGTCATCGATCCTGATCTTGTGATTGACCTCGTTCCAGACACTGGAAGCAGGCTGAGCCTGCACCCCAAGAATTTATCCGAAGCTTGGAAACCCTATCGTGCCGTGACGATGACCAACAGTTACGCCTTTATCCCCGGCCCCCGCTTTGTCAAACTCCTAGAAGACCTTTCCACCGTAATTAGGCAGAATGATTTGGAGGCAGAATGATGCCTGTAAAATACTCACAGACACCCACTCAACTATCACAGGAAGAATTTAACGAAATAGACTATCAAGTTATGGGGCAAGCATTTGCCCTACAGAATGAAATAGGGAGCCTGTGGAATGAGTCCGATTACCGCCATCATCTTGCATCAAGGTGTGCAAAAATCGGATTAGAGACCGTCGAAGAGGCCTGCATCTCTGTTTCCCACAATGGATTTTGCAAAAACTACTTCATTGATCTACTGATCAATGGAAATATTTATGAGCTGAAAGCGGTGTCATCTATTGCAAAACCGCATGAAGCGCAAATCCTGAATTATCTTTTCCTTGCGAACACTCAACATGGGAAAATCATAAATTTCAGACCCGATTCTCTAGAATGGCGCTTTATTTCGACATCGTTAAAAAATGAAACCCGTTCCGCATTTTTTATTAATACTAGCGAATGGAATCCTCAAAACGAATCAGCGCAAAAAATCCCATCACTACTAGAAGAGATATTAAATGATTGGGGCGCATACCTCTCTACAAGCCTTTATAAGGAAGCCCTTTGTTATTTCCTGGGCATTCACTTAGAGAATGAACACCAACGATTCATTCCGCTATCGCCCAACTCGGCTCTCCACATATCAGGCTTAAGTGCACAGAAAAACAGTCTCGGAAACAACCTACTAAAATACCTGAACACATCTAAATTTAACGAACTTTTTTGGATTAATTTTGACCAAAACCAGATTGAACTTTCCTGTCTGCATCATTCTGCCTAAAAATCATTCTGCCTAAAATAATGAACCCGATTATCCAAATTGAAGACGTTTCCGTAGAGTTGAGCGGGAACTCCATTCTGAGCAATATCTCTCTGGATATTGCCCAAGGCGAATACGTTTCCATCATCGGGCCAAACGGCGCGGGAAAAACCACACTGATGCGCTGCCTGCTCGGTATGTATCCCTATCAGGGAAGCGTTCGGGTTGCCGGAACGGAATGCTCAACCGCCAACGCCAAAGAACTGGCTCGGCAGGTCAGTTATGTTCCGCAAACCCACGACATGGAATTTCCCCTGCCCGTTTTCGATTTCGTCATGATGGGACGCTACCCCTATCTTTCCCCGCTCTCGCCCGCGCAGAAAAAAGATATTCAGGCAGTCGAAAACGCGCTGGAAGTCACCGGAACCGACTTGTTCCGCGATCGACTGTTGCGAACCCTTTCCGGCGGCGAACGTCAGAAAGTTTATATTGCCGCTGCCCTCGCCCAGGAAACACCGGTGATGCTGCTGGACGAACCCGCCACCTTCCTCGACTGGAAGCATCAGGCGGAGGTGATGCAGTTGCTGAAGAAAATCAATCAGGAGCGCGGCGCCACCATCGTGGCGGTTAACCACGACCTCAACAGCGCCGCCCACTGGTCCGATCGCATCATCGCCATCAAAGACGGTACCGTTTTCGCACACGGCGCCCCGAATGAGCTGATCCAGCCCGAACCGCTCAACAAACTTTTCGAAACCACCTTTGTCCAAAAAACCACCCTCGCCCCGGCCACCGGGGAATTTGATCAGAATAATTAAGGACAGAATAATGAGATCCGCCCACGAATCACACGAATCAGCACAAATAAGAAATCCCTCTATTCGTGAAAATTCGTGTGGATTCGTGGGAGAAAATTGTTCGTTTAAATTAAAGTTTATCGTGTTGGCTCTATTGGCAGCATGTTCATTATTGGTTTTTCCAATGATTGGAAGTACCGATGTTCTGCATGACCCGGCGGGAATGGAGATTCTACTCAAACTGCGTATCCCGCGGGTACTGACCGCATTTTTGGCCGGAGTGGCACTGGCAACCAGCGGGATGATTTTCCAGGCACTGTTCCGCAATCCGCTCTCCACCCCGTTCACACTGGGTGTGTCCGGCGACGCGGCACACGGCGCCCCGAATGAGCTGATCCAGCCCGAACCGCTCAACAAACTTTTCGAAACCACCTTTGTCCAAAAAACCACCCTCGCCCCGGCCACCGGGGAATTTGATCAGAATAATTAAGGACAGAATAATGAGATCCGCCCACGAATCACACGAATCAGCACAAATAAGAAATCCCTCTATTCGTGAAAATTCGTGTGGATTCGTGGGAGAAAATTGTTCGTTTAAATTAAAGTTTATCGTGTTGGCTCTATTGGCAGCATGTTCATTATTGGTTTTTCCAATGATTGGAAGTACCGATGTTCTGCATGACCCGGCGGGAATGGAGATTCTACTCAAACTGCGTATCCCGCGGGTACTGACCGCATTTTTGGCCGGAGTGGCACTGGCAACCAGCGGGATGATTTTCCAGGCACTGTTCCGCAATCCGCTCTCCACCCCGTTCACACTGGGTGTGTCCGGCGGCGCAGCGCTCGGCGCGGCACTCTGGATGCGTTTCGGCCCCGCTGTCTTTCTGGCAGGCATTGCCGGCACCTCACTGGCCGGTTTCGGCGGTGCATTGGCGGCCGTTTTTCTAGTCTATGGTCTGGCACGCGCCAAGGGCGGTTTTGCCACCGACACGCTACTGCTGGCCGGTGTGGCGGTGAACTTCTTTTTCTCTAGCCTGATTCTGCTCATTCAGTATTTCAGCGATGCCGGCGAAACCTTTCGCATGATCCGCTGGCTAATGGGCGGCTTTTCCGTGGTGGGATTCACGACGCCAATCAATCTGTGTGTGTTCACCTTGATCGGGCTGGTCTTCTGCGCCTTCCTGACGCGAGAAATGAACCTGCTGCTAACTGGCGAGGAGCTGGCCGGTGCGCGCGGTGTGAATGTGAAGCGCACCCGCAAACTACTCTTCTTTTCCGCTTCACTGATGACCGGCGCGGCGGTTGCCTTCTGCGGGCCGATCGGATTTGTCGGGCTGATGGTGCCGCATATCTGCCGCCAGATTTTCGGCGCGGATCACCGAAAGCTGTTGCCGGCGGTGATTCTATTCGGCGGCGCATTTTTGGTTTTCTGCGACGGCGTCGCCCGCACGGTGTTAGCCCCAGTCGAAATGCCAGCCGGCCTGATCACCGCCCTGCTCGGTGGACCGTTCTTTATCTGGCTCTTGCTGCGCAAGAACTGATCAATGCAAAAAATATAATCACGTAAATCCCGTCAATATAATATGCGATTAATAACCTTGTTCAAAAACATGGCTAATCCCAAAATCAAAGAGTTTAAAATTTAAAAACAAGAATGGATGACTCCATGCAGAAAAAACCCCGGGTAGCCTCTCTCGTCACGCTTGATGCAAAAACTCAGGCGAAAATCGCAGTAGTTCTTCTGGCGATCATTCCCTCCTTATCGTTGTTTTACATCAGCATAACCGTTGTCCGAAACCCCGGCGGTTTCTCGCCCTGGCTCATCTTCCTAACGTTCATATTAACCCTTAGTATTGCTGTTTTTGGTTTTCTGGTTCTACAGAAGTATCCAAAAAACATCCTAAAACTCCGTCAATACATCACAGAAATTGCTCAGGGCACCCTGCCGGAAACAATTCGACTGGCACATACTCAGGATTCAGATGACATCCGCTACATTGAAGACAACTTTAATTGTGTGTTGACAGAAATGCGGCATCGAATCGAAACGGCAAAGGAACAATTGCGTATAGAACACACGCTACGAAAAACCATTGAGCAGCAACAGGAGGCTCTGATGGAGGCTGAGCGCCACCGGGTAATGATCCAGACGCTGGGAGCGGCCTGCCACCATATCGGCCAACCGGCTACTGTTTTACAAATGCAAATGGATCTATTGCTGAAACATGTGACCGACGAAGAAGAAATCCAGAGGATCACAGAGTGCGCGCAAGAAGTAAATCGGATCACCGACATCCTTCAGCAATTGCAGAGAACCAGCACATTCAGAACCGTTCCTTATATCGATTCTGAAAATCAACTTGATGAACAAATCATCGCCATCGACAAAGACAGGTCATAAAAACAGGGACGATCAGTTGAGCGATGCAATCCGCGCGATACCTTTGAGCGTCAGCTGCGGATCAATCGGAATCGGATGTTCCAACCCTCTTGTCGCGCCAGAGCTTGCAAGCGAAGGCGGATGGAGAACCCAGTCGGCGAAACCACCGGTGGCGCAGACCTTCATCTCCGGCCCCAGCTTAGTTTCGAGCTGTGCGAGCATTTCCTTCACCATACCCAGATAGCCGAAGTGGGCACCGATCTGCATCGCCTCCGCGGTGCTTTTCCCGACAACCGCTGTGGTTTGAACCGGTTTGATATGCGGCAGCAGTTCCGTCTTCTCGGCCAGGTAGTCAAACATCAGCGGTAGGCCGGGACAAATGATTCCGCCGACATAGCCTTCATCGAGGGAGATAATATCGAACGTGAGCGCGGTACCAAAGTCGCAGACCACCACCGGTGTGCCGTAAGCTGCCGCTGCTTCACAGGCGTTGGCCAGCCGGTCCGCGCCGATTGTTTCGGGATTTGGATAGGTAATCGGAATTCCCAAACTGACTTCGTGATTCACCCAGAGAATTTCTTGAACCCCCTGTTCGGTCAGAAAAGCTTCCCACAACGGATTAACCGCCGGCTTCACCGAGGCGATCACCGCGCGCGGAGGAACCGCATCAAACTGCATGGAAGGATTCGCTGATTCCGTGCGCTGCACAGAACTCAATCCGCTTTCATCCGCCAGCGCAAGAGAAGTGCTGGTATTGCCGATGTCGATGACCAATGTAGATTTCATTTTAACAGGATGATGGATAACAGGATTATTTTTTTAGAGTGATCAATTGAACTGTCGCCCGATTAAAATTTATCCATTGAATTTGCTTAAGACTCGTATGTTCAAATATTTTCAAGAGTTGTTTTTTATAAGATTCAAAATGTCGAATGGTTGATGATATGTGCAAGCAGGTCTCTTCATCCAGACAACATAATCTCTGATGCCCGACAAGGTAGTTGTTAACAAAAATATTTACAGGTTGCATCAAGACATCATCACCGCCAAGAAAATGACAAACCGCTTCCCGATAAAGGTTCACGTCCAAATATACGCCCCAATCTACTAACAAATTTTGAACTATTTCCCTGATAAATTTACCAGAGGGAATCTCTGTTGACCACGTTGCGTCATCGACTTCATAACTCATCCGGTTTATTGCATTCAAGGTTGTCGTTACAAACCGGTACTGAACGGATGGAGAAGAAAAATTTATTAGTTTGCCAAACTGTAAATTGCTCAACAGCAAGTAATTTAACAATTGCGACTCGTGCTGTCCGTTTAACGTTTCAACGGCTTTCAACTCACAGATCGATCCGCAATTCATCAACGCATCGAGATAGTACGATTTTTTAAATGACTCAAAAGAAACAACGATTTCACTTTCTGAACGAACAATTATTCCACTATCCGTACAACGTCGCAACAGCTCTATCTGATACACGTGCTCGTCATAAAGCCGTCCCAGTTCATTCTGGATGGAAAATGAATGCTTCATTACTAGATGATCGATCTCATAAAACTGAGATCTCGACATCGGAACAACATCGAATTTGCAGAGAATCGGCATGAGGCCTCTTTAATCTCGTGTAGAATCAAAAATCATCTTGTTGTCCATCATCCTGTAAATATTTATTATGCCCAATCTAATGCCAAATCGGCGGACGGTGCGGAATGGGTCAGCGCACCGACCGAAATGGCATTGACGCCCGTTTTAGCGATTTCACGGATGGTGTCGAGCGTGACGCCGCCGGAGGCTTCGGTCTGTGAGACCCCTTCGCACAGTTTCACGCAGTTGCGCAGAACGAGCGGCGGCATATTGTCGAGCAGCACCCAGTCGGGTTTGGCCAGCAGCACCTCATGGAGCTGTTCGATCGTGTCGACTTCGACTTCCACCTTCCGGTCCGGGAAGCGGTCTCGAACAGCCTGCACAGCCCCGCAAATGCCGCTGTCATGGTTTTCAGCCCAATACGCCAAGTGATTGTCTTTCAGCATGGCCATGTCGTAGAGGCCCATGCGGTGATTGGTTCCGCCGCCGCAAAGCACGGCGTATTTTTCGAACGGACGCAGGGTCGGTGTGGTTTTGCGGGTATCGAGCAGTTGAACGTCCGGATTATTAGCCGTATCGACATACTGACGGGTCAGCGTAGCGATCCCGCTCATCCGTTGAATGAAATTAAGCGCGGTACGCTCCGCAACCAGAATGCTACGGGCCGACCCAGAAATGATCAGCACAATGTCCCCGTGCTCCATCGCGCTACCGTCCGTCATCACCTCTTCAATTTCGAGGGACGAATCCACCTGCCGGAAAACTTCAGCCGCCACGGTGGTTCCAGCTAGTATGCCGTTCTGACGACCAACCAGATGAGCTATAGCCGGACGGCTCTCCGGCACCAGCGCATCGGAAGTTACATCGACGGTTTCAGCGCCCAAGTCCTCGGCCAGCGCATCGCAAATGCGTTTTTTCACATTCGGATTGGAAAGGAGTTCAGGAAGGCTCATTACAAAATCTCCGATAGGATCAGTCCGCATGCGGAATGTTTTTCCCCGAGCCCATCATCACGCTGATCGGCTTGAGGGCCTCAATATTCTCGCAGACAATTTTAATGGCGGCAGCAATCGGCACAGACAACAGCGCGCCGACAATTCCCCACAGCCAGCCCCAGAAGACCAGCGAAAGTAGGATCACAACCGGACTGAGGTTTAGGCTGTTGCCCATCAGCTTCGGCTCAATAAAGCTGCCCATCGTCTGCTGAATGAAAAGAAGAAGGATCAGAACAACGATCGCCGGCCAGAAGTCGGGATAGTCCTTCACCAAAGCTACCAGCACCGGCGGCACGGTAGCAATCACTGAACCGACGGTGGGGATAAAGTTGAGCAGGAACGTGAAAACCGCCCAGGTAATCGGAAAATCGACCTTCATGATCACCAACACCAGATAAACCAAAACGGCTGTCACGGCGCTGATGGCCACCTTGAGCGAGAGATAGCGACTGATCTGCCCGGCAATCGACCCCGTCACGTTCGTGATCTTCGCGGCGCGGTCGCCAGCAAAAGCCTGCTCGATCTTGCGCTGACTAAAGGGTTTCCCAAGTAGCATAAACACGAGAAAAATCAGAATCATACCCATGTTGCTAACGAGAATCACAAACGAACCAGAAATGATTTTCAGCTGCGTTCCAATTTGTCCGGGCCAGTCGAAGTCCTCCCAATAGGTTTCCGGAATATTGAAACGAATCATGAAATCGGAGGCAATTTGAGTCAATTTAGCCGCATATTCATCATACTGCCCGATGAATGCCATCACACGGGTCTGCACAAAAAATCCAATCAGATAGAAAAAACCGACCAGAATTAGCAATACCGCCAGCACCGCCGCACCCGTCGGAACCTTGTGGCGCGCCAGAAAATTGACCACCGGCGCAAACAGATAGGACAAAAGCCAGGCGATGATCAAAGGCAGAATAACCACTTGAGCGGCTTTGAGAACAAAGCCGACCATCACCAGAGTGATAATTCCAAGGAACGGGATCAGATAGCGATTATCCTGCATGATGTCTCCTTTCTAGGAGCGGGCGTCTTCATAGGCTGTAATATTAGCCTCATACTGAAGGGTCAGGGCAATATCGTCCAGCCCTTCCAAAAGCTTTGTTTTCAGGTCTGCGGCGATCTCAAAGGCATAAACCTGATCGCCGGATGCGGCATGAAGCGTCACGTTCTGCGCGGCCAGATCCACGGTTGCTTTCACGCCCGGCTCTTTTTCCAATGTTTGGAAAATCTCGTCGACCTGATCTTCAGCCAGCTCAATCGTGAGCAAACCGTTTTTGCCGCAGTTGTTGCGGAAGATATCGGCGAAGCCCGGTGTGTCCTTATGGCGCGGCGCAATGACGGCTTTGAAGCCGTACTGCACCACCGCCCAAACGGCGTGCTCGCGGCTCGATCCACAACCGCAGTTGCTGCGGGTCACAAGGATCTCGGCCGCTTTGGTTTCCGGCTTGTTGAGCACAAAATCCGGCTTGTCCGATCCGTCGTCGTTATAACGCCAGTCGGAAAACAGCGCCGCGCCAAAGCCGGTGCGCTTGATCGACTTCAAATGTTCTTTCGGAATCAACGCGTCGGTATCAATGTTCGCGCGGTCCACTCCGGCCACGAGTCCTGTGAATATTTCAAATTTTTCCATCCTGTTTCTCCAAATTTTCTTTCCCACGAATCTGCACGAATTTTCACGAATAGGACAGATTAGGATTCGTGTTGATTCGTGTTATTCGTGGGCAATTTTTCCTATAGCTCTTCCCGAATATCTACAAAGTGACCATGCACAGCGGCGGCGGCGGCCATTTTTGGGCTGACCAAATGGGTGCGCCCGCCCTTGCCCTGACGGCCTTCAAAGTTGCGGTTGGATGTCGATGCGCAGCGCTCCTTGTCGCGTAGCTTGTCGGCATTCATCGCCAAACACATGCTGCAACCCGCAAAACGCCACTCGGCACCGGCGTCAACAAACACCCGGTCGAGCCGTTCTTTTTCGGCGGCATAACGGACGGCTTCGGAACCCGGAACCACCAGCATGCGGACGCCCTCGGCGACCTTTTTGCCTTTAATGTATTCCGCGGCTTCGCGCAGATCTTCAAGGCGGCCGTTGGTACAGCTGCCTATAAATACGGTTTCGATCTGAATATCGGTCATTTTCGTTCCCGGCTCCAGACCCATGTAGTCGAGCGCGCCGCGCACGTCGACCGGAGAATATTCGGCAACGGCGTCAAGGGCTGGCACTTCGTCGGTCACATCCACGCCCATGCCGGGACTGGTTCCCCAGGTCACCTGCGGCGCCAGATCCGTTACATCAAGAGTGATCTCGTGGTCAAACACAGCACCTTCATCGGTGTAGAACTCTTTCCACTTTTCGATCGCCGCGGTCAGCTCAGCACCTTTCGGGGCATAGACACGGTTGCCGGAAGAAACATAATCGAACGTAATCTGATCGGGCGCAACCAGTCCGGAGCGTGCACCGGCTTCAATCGCCATATTGCAGATCGTCAAGCGGCCTTCCATGGAAAGCATTTCGATCGCTTCGCCGCAGAACTCGAACGCACAGCCCGTTCCGCCGGCGGTGCCGATGATGCTGATCAGTTTCAAAACCATGTCCTTGGCGGTTACACCCGGCTGCAGTTTGCCGGTGAATTCGACCTTATAGTTCTTTGGCTTTTTCTGGCGCAGCGTCTGCGTCGCAAGCACATGCTCCACTTCGGAGGTGCCGATGCCAAACGCGATGGAGCCGAACGCGCCATGCGTCGCGGTATGCGAGTCGCCGCAAACCACGGTCATGCCCGGCAGGACAATGCCCTGCTCCGGCCCGATGATATGAATCACGCCCTGACGGTCGTCGCCCAGCGGGAACAGCGTTACGCCGGTCGTTTCCGCGTTGTTGGTCAGCGCGTCGACCTGCGCCTTGGCGATCGGATCGGTAATGTTCATCCGGTTTTCGTCCGTCGGCACATTATGGTCCATCGTGGCGAATGTGCAGTCCGGACGACGAACGTTGCGACCCGCGAGGCGGAGACCTTCAAAGGCCTGTGGACTGGTCACTTCGTGCACCAGATGGCGATCGATATACAGCAGCACTTCGCCGTCACCGAGTTCCTTAACGACGTGTGCATCCCAAATCTTGTCAAACAGTGTTTTATTCATAGCGGCGAAGGATATGTTTATGCCCCTTTCCCTTCAATCAAAAAGGACTTCGTAGATTTCACCCACGGATGGCAAAGCGATCCCGCAGATAAGACAACATCAACACCCGCTCTTTTGCTTTCATACAATCCAATCTAATCATCCGTGGGACGGCTCTGTCATCCGTGGGCAATCATCTTGATCTATACGGGGAGTTTTTTGATCGCTAATCGTTCAAATCTTCGCAAAATAGCCGCTTAATTTTTTTGGAGAAACAAACACATGAATGGTTACCTGATTTTTATTCTCGCCCTGCTGGTTTTCAGCCGAATTTTATCCCTGATTGTCGAGCGGCTCAACCTCAGCAATCTCTCCACCGACATCCCGGAAGAATTTCGCGGGGTCTACGACGAGGAAAAATACGCCCAATCGCAGCGCTACTTGAAAGACAACACCCGCTTCGGCGAGCTGCAGGCCAATATTATGCTGCCGCTCACCATCGCCTTCATCTTGCTCGGCGGCTTCAGCTGGGTGAACGACATCGCGCAGTCCGCCTCGGAGCACATGATTGTGCAAGGCCTTGTGTTCGGCGCCGTCCTCATATTGCTCAGCCAGATCGTCGGCCTGCCCTTCAGCATCTACAGCACCTTCGTCATCGAAGAAAAATACGGCTTCAACAAAACCACCGCCAAAACCTTCGTGATCGATATTCTCAAGGGCTGGATGCTCGCCATCCTGCTCGGTGCACCGATTTTCGCTCTCGTCCTCTGGATCTTCGACGCTGTCAATATGGCGTGGCTCTGGGCCTGGGGATCACTCAGCGTTATTCAGCTCTTCATCCTCTTCATTGCGCCGGTGGTGATCCTACCGCTGTTCAACAAATTCACCCCGCTTGAAGACGGAGAGCTGCGCTCCTCTATCGATGACTTTGCAAAAGCACAGAATTACACCATCAGCGGCATTTTCAAAATTGATGGATCCAAACGCTCCACCAAAGCCAACGCCTACTTCACCGGGTTTGGCAAAACCAAGCGCATTGCCCTGTTCGACACGCTGATCGAAAAACAGTCCGTCCCGGAGCTAGTTGCCGTGCTGGCCCACGAAATTGGCCACTGCAAAAAAGGACACATCAAAAAGAGCATCATCATTTCGCTGGCCTCCTCGCTTTTGATGTTCTTCATCCTCTCGCTGTTTATCAGCAAACCGGAACTCCATGCAGCCTTCCAAATCGACGGCACCCCGCTCTACGCCGGACTCATCTTCTTCGGCTTTCTCTACGCGCCCATCAGCATGATCCTCGGCCTGTTCAACAACATCCTCTCACGCAAACACGAATTTGAGGCCGACGCCTTCGCCGCTGAAACCACCGGCAAACCGACCAACCTCATTGATGCATTGAAAAAACTTTCCGTCGACAGCCTCTCGAATCTGACCCCCCACCCGTTCAAGGTTTTCCTAGAATACTCCCACCCGCCCGTGCTGGAGCGAATTAAAGCGCTACGGAAGTTCGAGAGTTAGCCACGAAAAGCACAAAAATTAATCTGATTAGGCGAAGCTAAAAGCTTCGCCTTTTTCTTATTCCAATGCTTGAAAACTGCGCCCCGAATAAACCATACCTTGCAAGGTATGGTTTCCAATGTTTGGAACTTTTACCGACGACTCTTCCAATGGTTGGGATATTTACTGGGTGAAAGCTCAGCCTTCTTCCAATGGTTGGAAAACTATTCACTCAGACGGTGATGACGTGCTTGGCGGCCATGAGCTCGGAGATGATGCCGGCCATGTCGCCGGTGTGAACCGTATCCATCACGTTTTTGAGTTCGTAATGGCCGATGCAAGTGCCACAGGCGGTGAGGCGGACACCTTTTTTTGACAGCATTTCGATGGCATCCAAAACGGTTGATCCTTCTGCCAGCAGTTTGACACCCGAGTTGTAGAAGATAATTTCCTGCGGAAGGTGTTCGGTCAGGCACAGTTTGCGGAGAAACGAGCCCATCAGCGCTGCGCCTAAAACTGCATCGCCCTGCCCAAAAAATTCATTCGTTACTAAAATTGTTTTTTTCATATCCAACATCCTTCTTATTTAAACCACCAACCATGAGAGTTTTTACCCACGAATCACTCGAATCAACACGAATAAAAAATCCTGATTAGTGAAAATTCGTGGGCCAGTCTTTGGCTAAATATTTTTCTCTCATCAGTCGAGGCCGGTCAAATAATCACGCACCGCGTCTGCGTTGCCCTGGAACACGATCTTCTGCTGCTTTTGTTCAAGCTGATAGTCATACATCGGATCGTAGTATTCACACAACAACACCTCGACCCACTGTTTGTGGGCAGAGGTATCGCCGGTCGCCTGCTGGTGATCAAATGCGGTTTGCATCAACTGGCTGACCCGTTTGAGGCGTTCGCCGCCAAGCCGTTTTTTAATCCGCTGCAAGCTACCCCGCAAATCTTCCAACCATTGGAAAAGTCCGTCTTCGCCAAACCGTTCGGTGAAGGCCGCCTGCGCGGCAGTCACGTATTCATCGAAGGTGATATCGATCCGTTCGTCCAGCGTGATTTCTAAGTGAACAACCGAAGCCTGTTCAAAATGCGCCGATAGGGGCAACGGGAGATAGCACTGACCCACGTGCCGTCCTTCGTCTTCCAGAATCATGTGCCGGTGCCCGGCCGCCCGATGCTGAATAAGCGCCCAAGCTAGCCGGTTTTCAAAATCAATCTGGGTCGGTTGCGCGGAAAGTTGACGGCCAAACGATGAGCCGCGATGGTTGGCGATAGCTTCCAAATCCACCACGTTTTTTAGATCCCGAATCAACAAGGTTTTCCCCGATCCAGTTCGCCCGCCGACGACGATTGGTGTGCTGGAGATGAGCTGAGGGTCGAGCTGATCAATCAGATAATTCCGAAACGCTTTGTAACCGCCTTCCAGCCGGGGAATCTCCCGACCGATCGCTTGCTCCGCCCACTCCTGAGAAAGCTGCGAACGCATCCCGCCCCGGAAACAATAAATCAGTGCATCGGGATTCTGTTCTACAAAGGCCTTCCACGCCGCAATACGCGCTTCTTTCACTGAGCCGCAAACAAGTTTGTGCCCCAGCGCAATCGCTGCGGCCTGCCCCTGTTCCTTATAACAAATGCCAACCTGATGCCGCTCTTCATCGCTCATCAGCGGCAGATTGACCGCAGAGGGAAATGCGCCCGCCGCAAACTCGACCGGTGCACGCACATCAATCAGCGGAACGTTTTTCACGACCAGTCGATGAAAGTTGTCTGTAACCTGTTCCATTATTTCCGTTCTCAAAAACTGCTCAACATTTTATGTTTATCAAACTGCACAGGGGCATTTTTCACAAGATGATTGACAACAAGACAATGAGATTGGATTTGAAAAAATAATCTTGTTGTCCATCGTCTTGTTAAATCTCTTTGGCTTATCCCATTAAATCACTTCTATCAATTTGTCGCCACGAGCGCGGGTCTGGCCAATCGATTCCAAGGTCAAGCCGGCGGAGGCCGTCAGCGCTAGGAAGGCGTCCACGCCATCCGGCTTAACCACACAAAGCAGCCCGCCCGAAGTCTGCGGGTCGCACAGAATCACGCGCTGTTCATCCGTCAGATTTCCGACGGTATGGCCGTAGCTCTTAAAGTTGTTTATAGATCCGCCGGGAACACAATCCAGATAGTTTCCGATGTTTGGAAGTGTCGTCACGCGATCAAACTGGAGCGTCGCCGAGATGTCGCTTCCGGCGCAGATTTCACCTAAGTGACCCAGCAGTCCGAAGCCGGTCACATCGGTGAGTGCAACAACGCCATCGAGTTGGGCGATGTCCGCTCCGATTGTATTCAGGGTGCACATCGAAGCAATGGAGGCATCAATATGCCCCGACTCGATCCGGCCCATCTTCTGAGCGGTGCTCAGAATGCCGACGCCCAGCGGCTTGGTCAGAAAAATTTCGCAGCCGGGCTCGGCGGTATTGTTCTGTTTTAAATGTTTGGTTTCCACAAGTCCGGTCACCGCCAGCCCGAAGATTGGTTCGGGCGAGTCGATCGAGTGCCCGCCCGCTAGCGGAATGCCGGCCTCGTCGCAGGCGGCTCGCCCGCCGTCGATCACCTGCCGCCCGACCTCAGCCGACAGCTTATTAATCGGCCAGCCAAAAATAGAAATCGCCATCAGCGGTTTGCCGCCCATCGCATAGATATCGCTAAGCGCGTTGGTGGCGGCGATGCGGCCGAAGGTGAAGGGATCGTCGACAATCGGCATAAAAAAGTCCGTTGTGCTCAGCACGGAGGTTCCATTGCCCAGATCATAGGCTGCGGCATCGTCTTTGCTGCTGTTGCCGACCAGCAGATTCGGGTGCGGTAATTCCGGACGGGATGTCTCCAAAATGGATTCCAACAACTCCGGCGATATTTTGCAGCCGCATCCGGCACCGTGGCTATATTGAGTTAACTTCACCTGTTCCATAGAATCCTCTTTTCAAAAAAGTAAGCTGACAACGTACCCGACCTGTATCGAATTTCCAAGGGTTGCCGCTAAAAACCACTTAAATGGCGGTTGGCGAAGGCGTGTCAACTGCAGAAAGATTTAACCGCGGATTACGCGGATGAAACCGGATCTAAACATGGAAATTGAGACGATGGGAAGTATCCGTATAAATCCGCGTAATCAGCGGTTAAAATTATTTATGTTGATTCGTGTGATGAACCATTCCTTCGTAACTATTTTTTTGCAAAAAATTATGTGTCGCTTCGCTCGCGCGTGGTTAACTTCTCCTATGCAACCGCGTGAGATTATCGTGAACGACAAGATGCAGTCGGGGTACCGTTATTTTTTGACAGAACCGGCGGGGCGGAATTTTGATCCGCAGTTTGAGCCGGAGCTGACGCCGAAGAAAATGCTGGAGCTCGGCGTCTTCGGCGGAAAATACATGACCGACTGTCAGGACGAATTCCCCAAGTCGTGGTTCACAAAGGCCAAGCTGTCACCGGATCAGCGCGACGGATCTCTCAACTGCTTCGGACTCAACGCCTCCAAACCGCTGTCGTACTGGGAAGAAAAGGACTGGATTCATGATGACGACCCGCGCGGCTGGTTTCAGTGGTACTGCCGCTACTATGCCGGGCGCCGCCACGAAGATGATGCACGGCAGATCGCCCGCTGGAAAGCGATGCGCCGTCACATCGCGCAGATCGATAAAAACTGCACCCCCGGCGACCTCTCCTGCCGACCCAAGCAGCGTCAAGCCCTCCTGCATTGGGCATACGACAGCCGAAAAATGTAATCACCCACCTCTTCTCCTTTGTGTCTTTGTGCCTTTGTGGCTATCCTCCTCCCATGAAAATTTTGTGCTGCGGAATCTTTCCGGCGCTGCAACGGACGCTGGAGCTGAAAACCCTGAAAACCGGTACGGTCAATCGTGTGCGATCAGTAACACAGTCGGTCGGCGGCAAGGCGACCAATGCCGCGCGCGTACTCAAAACGCTCGGCGCCGACCCCCTGCTTTTTGGTTTTGCCGGTGGCGACACCGGAGCCGCCATAAAACACCTGCTCGATGAAGAGGGCCTTGAGCACGCTTTCGTTGAAACAAATGCTCCAACCCGCACCGCCCAAACCCTGTTGGCCGACACCGCCGACGATTTTACAGAGCTGGTCGAAGAAGGCCCCGCGTTAGTTTCCAAGGATTGGAAAAATTTAGTCAAAAACTTCCAAACCTTGGAAAAATCGAGCGTCATCCTTTCCGGAACTCTCCCCGCCCATGCGCCGCAGGAAATTTACGCGGAGCTGATTCAGGCCACGAACACCCCTGTCATTCTCGACACGTCTGGTGCGCCCCTGCTCGCCGCGCTCGAACACCGTCCCGCACTGGTAAAAATCAATGCCGCCGAACTAAAAAAAACCACCAGCAAAACCGACCTCGAAGAAGCCGCGAGCGAGCTGATCGCTCAGGGCGCGAGTGCCGTCGGAATCACTCAGGGTGCGGACGCCGCCCTGCTCGTCACACCCGATGAAACCATCCGTTTTTCTATCCCTAAAGTGGACGTTAAAAGCACGCTGGGCTGCGGCGATTCGGTCAATGCCGGCGTCGCCTTTGCATTGCAAAAAGGCAGTCTGCTGCCCGAAGCCTTTGTCTTTGGTCTCGCCTGCGGAGCCGCCAACGCACAGACCGCACTTCCCGGAGTAATTGACCCCGAACAAATCGCAGCCCTCGTCCCGCAAATCCAAATCAAATAAGAATTGCCCACGAATCACTCGAATCAACACGAATTAAAACCCAGACATTCGTGCAGATTCGTGGGAGAAAAAATGAACACTCCTTTTACACAGTACAAACCGTGGATGATTGAGCGGTACGGCGATGCGCTGTTCCGCGTTCCTGTTCAGCTCGCTTCGTCGTGTCCGCACGGCCGCTGCACCTTCTGCTCCGAAAACGGATCAAAAGCCCAGCAGACGCAAAAGCAGGAAAGCCCGTTTGACCAGATTGAAGAGGCGATCAAATTTTCCAAACGCCGCTACAAGGCGCAAAAGCTGATGCTCTACATCCAGGCCTTTACCGCCGACCTGACCAATCCTGTTCAACAGGATGTGATTTCCCAATGCTTGGAAAAATATCAGTTTGAAGCCATCAGCATCGGAACCCGCCCCGACTGCCTGCCTAAAGAGGCGTTGGATTTTCTCCAAAGGCTGCAAAATGTAGGACCGGCTTCTCTGTATTCAGAGAGCCTGTGTTCTTCAGATCAACCAAGTGACACACGCTCCCTAATACGGGAAGCGTGTCCTACAAATATTAGCGTTAGTCCTAATCAAACACGCGAGGTATGGGTGGAACTCGGCGTGCAGACAGCCAATGATGAAACGCTGAAAACCATCAACCGCGGCCACGACTGGGAGTGTAGTAAACAAGCAATTCTCAACCTCGCCGAGCGCGGTATTCACGTTGCCCCGCACGTGATCATCGGCCTGCCAAATGAGCAGGCTGAGCCTGCACCCTCTAATTTTTCCAATTCTTGGAACAGAACGGCAGAGGAGTTGGCAAAACTTCCAATCTCCGGAATCAAGATTCACAACCTACACATCATGAAAGGCACGGATCTGGCCGCGCAGTATGCTGAAAACCCGTTCCCTATGCTGAACCACTGGGAATACGCCGAGGCGTTGATGGACTTCCTCAGAAGAATTCCGGCCGACATTCCCGTCATGCGAATTTCCACTGATACGCCGGACGATCAGCTAATCGCCCCGCACTGGCACCTCGAAAAAGGCCAGTTCCTCGACTATGTAATCCAACAAATGACGATGAGAGAGATCTCCCAAGGAGATTGGGTCGAAACTGGAAACTTGAAATTTGAAACTGGAATGGAACCGGTCATCACTGACGACGGGTCGATCACGTTTTTTTCCGAAGATTGGAAAGAGCACTATCACACAAAGAGCGGCGCGCGACTGGAGGCGGAGAAAAAGTTTGTCGAGCCATCCGGGCTGGCCTCCAAGTTGCAAGCCTCCGACCTCAAACTTCTCGACGTCTGTTTCGGGCTCGGCAACAACTCGCTGGCTGCACTTTGCGCCCAAAGTAGGACAGGCTTCCAGCCTGTCTGCACCAGTGTAGCCGCCGATCAACCGCAGACAGGCAGGATGCCTGTCCTACATTCTCTTGACATCACCGCGCTTGAAATGGACAGACGCGTCGTTCGCGCCTCTTCCGAACATTTCCAAACATTGGAAACCGATCCGGTTGACTGGAAGAACGTTTTAAAAGATCTCCTCCAATATTCCACCTTCCACTTCCCACATTCTACAATTTCTCTCGAATTCGGCGATGCACGTTGGCTGATTCAAAATCTGGCAGACGATTCATTCGACATTGTCTTTCACGATCCGTTTTCGAGCCAGCACTGTCCGGAACTGTGGACGGTGGAGTTTTTCGAGCAACTCCATCGAGTCATGAAGCCGGATGGCGTGTTGTTGACTTATTCATCATCCCAACCCGTGCGCGGAGCAATGCATGAAGCGGGATTGTTTATCGCCGAAACCGTTCCCGGCCACCAAATGGGCAATGGGACGATTGCCAGTACACAGGAATTAATCATTCTGTCGATTGTAGGACAGGCTTCTCTGTATTCAGAGAGCCTGTGTCCTTCAGACGAATCAGGAGGCACACGCTCCCGAATACGGGAAGCGTGTCCTACAATAAATGAACGCCGTTCGATTCCCTATCGGGATGAATTTCTCTGCGCGACCTCCAAAGCGATTCTGCGACAGCGCCAAGAAGCCGTAGAAAACAATATTTAATAATCAATTCTCAATGTGCAATAGACATTGGGAGTTGAACATTGCTTATTGATCCTCTTCCACCTGCTTCACGCTTTCAGCGTGATGAATTTTAGGCAGGTTGATTTTGAGATGCAGATCGCGCAACTGATTGAATTCGACTTCGCCCGGCGCGTTCATCAGGAGGTCTTCGGCTTTCTGGTTCATCGGGAAGGCGATCACTTCGCGAATATTCGGTTCGTCGGCGAGCAGCATGACCATGCGGTCGACACCGGGAGCAATTCCTGCGTGCGGCGGCGGACCGTACTGGAACGCGCGGTGCAGGGCCGGGAATTTGGCTTCCACAACCGACTGATCGTAGCCGGCGATATCGAAGGCTTTGATCATCAGCTCGGGGCTGTGGTTGCGAACCGCGCCCGAGGAGAGCTCGGTACCGTTGCAGACGATGTCGTACTGATAGGCGAGAATGTCCAGCGGATCTTTGTTTAGCAGATCATCCATTCCGCCCTGCGGCATGGAGAACGGGTTATGGGAGAACTCCACTTTTCCGTCGTCATCGAGCTCGTACATCGGGAAGTCGACAATCCAGCAGAAGCGGAACACGTCTTTTTCGAGCAGGTCGAGCTGGTGGCCGAGCTCGGCGCGAACAGGGCCGCCGATGTTCCGAGCATTTTTGAGCGTATCGGCAATGAAGAACAGGGTTCCGCCGTCTTCGACCTTGCCGAGCTCTTTGAGCGCGGCGATTTCGTCGTCGGAGAGGAATTTGGCGATCGGACTTTTCACTTCGCCGTTGAGCCAGCTGATGTAGCCGAGGCCCTTGGCACCAACGGACTGAGCAAACTCGATCATGCCGTCGAAGAATTTGCGGGATTTATCCGCGCAGCCCGGAACGGAGATGGTTTTGACCACCCCGCCCTTTTCGACCACACCGGCGAAAGCTTTGAAGCCGCAGGTGCGGAAAATTTCAGAAGCATCCTGAATGACGAGCGGGTTGCGTAGGTCGGGTTTGTCGGTTCCGTATTTATCCATCGCTTCAAGGAACGGGATACGAACAAATGGAATTTCGTCGACTTTTTTGTCGCTGAATTCAGCGAAAATAGCGGAGAGAACGCGTTCGTTGACTTCGAAGACGTCATCTTGCGTAGCGAAGGCCATTTCCATATCGAGCTGGTAGAACTCGCCGGGGGAGCGGTCGGCACGGGCATCTTCATCGCGAAAGCAGGGAGCGATCTGGAAGTAGCGGTCGAAGCCGGAGGTCATGAGCAGCTGCTTGAACTGCTGCGGAGCCTGCGGCAGCGCGTAAAACTTACCGGGATGCACGCGGCTCGGTACGAGGTAGTCGCGCGCGCCTTCAGGCGATGAGCTGGTGAGAATTGGGGTCTGCATTTCCATGAATCCCTCAGCGGTCATCAGCTCACGCATGCGGGCGATCACCTGCGAGCGCAGGATCAGGTTTTTATGCAGGCTTTTGCGACGCAAATCGAGGAAGCGGTACTTCAGGCGAAGCGCTTCGTTGCACTCTTCCTCTTTGTTGACCTGAAACGGAATCACTTTGGCTTCGCCAAGCACTTCCATTTCTTCAGCCACCAGTTCGATTTCGCCCGTGGCCAATTTCGGGTTGATCACCGCGTCGCCGCGAGCAACAAGGTTTCCGGTGAAGCAAATGACGGTTTCAACGCGCCATTGCTCGATGTCTTTGTAAAACGCTTTATCGGGGCTGATGACCACCTGTGTGATGCCGTAGTGGTCGCGCAGGTCAATGAAGAGGACACCCCCATGGTCGCGGATGGTGTTGACCCATCCGGAGAGGCGCACGGTCTGTCCGACGTTTTCTTTGCGGAGCTCGCCGCAGGTGTGTGTTCTATATTGATGCATGGTTTTACGTTCCCGGTTCAGAGTGTTAAATTAAAAGCTCCATGAGTTCGGGCAGTTCCACTTCCTGCTGGGTGCCCTCTTCCATGTTTTTGACGACAAAAATTCCTTTTTCGAGTTCGGTGTCGCCACGGATAATAACAGTTTTTGCACCAAATTTGTTGGCGCGTTTCATCTGCGCTTTGATTTTGCGTGCAGTCAGCTCCATTTCGCAGGCGACCCCGCGCTGACGCAGAGTCTGCATGAGAAGCAGATTTTCTTTGAGTGCGGTCTCGCCGAGCGAGGCGAGAAAGACCGCCGGTTCCGGCGCGAACTGCTCTGCGGTAACACCGGTCGCTTCGAGCGCAGCGATCATGCGCTCAACGCCCATGGCAAAGCCAACGCCATCGATGGTTTTATTGTCGATCTGGATGCGGTAGCGACCGCCGCCGGACAGCGCGTTTTGTGCACCGAGTCCGTCGTGAACAACTTCCCAAACGGTGTGGACATAGTAGTCGAGGCCGCGCACGAGGCTGGTGTCGATCTCCACGTCAATTTCGAGCCCGCGCAAGGTTTCCACGACGGTATCGAGATAGGCGCGCGATTCATCGCTCAGCAGTTCGGTGACGCTCGGTACATCAGCAATAATCTCCTGAACAATCGGATCTTTGGAGTCGAGCAGACGAAGCACATTGGTTTCGAAACGCTGTTGCGCGTCTTCGGGCAGTTCGGACAGGCGCGGACGAATTGCTTCGCGCAGGCCTTCGAGAACGGCAGCGCGCTCTTCGGGCAGGCCGATGGTATTGAGACGGATTTTCGCACCTTCGAGGCCCCATGCGGAAAGCAGATTGATCTGCAGAGCGATTACTTCGGCATCGGCCAGCGGATTGGGCGCGCCGACGGCCTCCAGACCAATCTGATGAAACTGGCGCTTGCGGCCCGCCTGTGGACGTTCGCAGCGGAACATGGGCCCCATGTAATAGATACGGGCATTGGCGGTTTCCTCGGCTCCGGAAGCGATGTAGCGTACCGAACCAGCGGTTCCTTCGGGCCGCAGGGAGAGCTTGCGCCCGCCGCGGTCTTCAAGGCTGTACATCTCTTTGGTGACCACGTCGGTGGTGTCGCCGAGTGAATGGGTGAAAAGCGCGGTTTTTTCGAGGACGGGGGTACGCACCTCTTCAAAACGATAGCGCGCGAAAACTTCGCGCGCCCGGGCTTCAAGCATCTGCCAGATGTAAACGTCCGGCGGGGCAATATCGGACATGCCCTGAATGGGTTGGAATTGTGATGAGGCCATGAGAGTAAAAATCTGTTAAATACCGGTGATGCGTTTTTTCATTATTTTGCCGGGTTTGAATTTGACAACCTTGCGCTCGGGAATGGTCACGACATCCTCCGGCTTGTTGGGGTTGCGACCGATACGGGCTTTGCGCACGTTGATTTCAAACACGCCGAAGTTGCGGAATTCTACGTTCTCGCCCTTTTCCAGCGCCTCCGTGATGTAGTCCAACGACTTCTGCAAAACGACCGCCACATCCTGCTGAATGAGTCCGGTTTCATCGGCAATACGAACCACTAAGTCTCTTTTTGTCATGCATCCCCCTAATTTCGAATTGTCTTGGCTGTAACGAGTTACAGCTTTTAGACAAGGGGGTTATCTTAGTGACACACCGGATGCGGTCAAGCCCTATTCGCCATGCTTTTTTAATTAGGAGGCGATCTTGTGGAAAATCAGCGACACAAAGAAGCCGATACACATTATCATCGCCAACGTTTTATTGAACGCATAGAAGGTGTCATTTGGACGAATTCGCATGACCACATCGCCCGCCGCCACTCCGGTGGCCGGTTTCGCCACGATTTCCAGCACTACGCCATGAAGGGTTTCCTCGCCATGCGAAGTCTCCAGCGTAAAGTCCGTACAGGCCACGGTGGTGGCTTTCAAATCGGCCCGGGCCTTCAGCAACGCATCGAGCACCGCCTTCATATTATCCGAACTCAATTCTTTCGCCTCGGTGTAGGCGGCCTCGGCCGCATCAACCGCCTGTTTGTACAAATGTGTGCTGAGAGTCAGCAGCGGCGAAGCCCCGCTCACTTCATCGCCGATTTTTACCGGAACGGTTTGCACCACACCGGAGACAGCAACCGTGACCGGATAGCTCTGCGGGTGTTTTTCCAAAAGCTTTTCTGTGGGAAACCAGGCATCCCGAATAGACCAAAGACATACAAAAGCGCAGACAACCGCCGCAACCAAAAAATCTTTCGTTCCTTTGATCTTATTAAATCGATGTTTTTTTGCCATACGGCAGCTCCTTTGTAATTTTTAATAGCTTTTTGCGAAAACGACACGGCCCTTACTCGGCTTGCCGCTGACAATACATTCTCCGGCACCGCTGGCCTCAATATCGAAAGGTATGCAGCGGATGGTCACCGAGAGTTCATCATTTATTTTCTGTTCGGTTTCTTCGGTGCCGTCCCAGTGCGCTAGGGCGAATCCGCCGTCCTCTTCCTTGAAAAACTTCACGAAATCGTCCCAGTTGTCGATCTCGCGAGTATGCGCAGACCGGAACGCACAGGCGCGATCAAACAGCCCCTGTTGCATCTCCTCCAGAACCGAAGTGATGGTTGCCGCGAACTCTTCGCGCGACTGGCCGTATTTTTCTTTCGGGCCTTTATCGCGCCGGGCGACAAACACCGAACCGCTCGCCATATCACGCGGACCAATTTCAACGCGGACCGGAATTCCTTTTTTAACCCAACCCCAGCCTTTTTCACCGGCGTTGATGTCACGGGCGTCCACAACCACCTCAACCGGCCGACCGGCATAGCTCTGCTCGCGGATCATCGCGGCGGTTTCGTTGCAGTACTTCAAAATCTCGTCGCGGTCGGCATCGTTGCGGATGATTGGCAAAATCACCACATGGCTCGGTGCGAGGCGCGGCGGCATCACCATGCCGTCGTCATCGGCGTGCGTCATAATCATTCCGCCGATCAGCCGGGTCGAAACACCCCAGGATGTGGTCCACGCAATTTCTTCACGGCCTTCGCGCGACTGGAATTTAATCCCGGAAGCTTTGGCAAAATTCTGCCCGAGGAAATGGCTGGTTCCGGCCTGCAGCGCCTTGCGGTCCTGCATCATCGCCTCAATGCAAAGCGTACTCACTGCGCCGGGGAAACGCTCGCCGGCGGTTTTCTCACCGGTCAGCACCGGCATGGCCATATATTCCTCGGCAAACTGTTTGTAGACCTCAAGCATCTTGCGGGTTTCCTCCCACGCCTCCGCTTCGGTCTCGTGAACCGTGTGGCCTTCCTGCCAGAGGAACTCGGTCGTGCGCAAAAACAGTCGAGTGCGCATTTCCCAGCGAACCACATTGGCCCACTGGTTAATGAGAATCGGCAGGTCGCGATAGCTCTGCACCCACTTGGCGTAGGTCGCGCCAATAATCGTCTCGGAGGTCGGACGCACCACCAGCGGCTCTTCGAGCTCGCCCGCCGGAATCAACTTTCCGTCCGGGCCCTGCTCCAAGCGATGGTGCGTAACGACAGCGCACTCTTTGGCAAAGCCATCGACATGCTCCGCCTCTTTTTCCAGATAGCTCACCGGAATGAACAGCGGAAAATAGGCGTTTGAATGGCCAGTCTCTTTGAAAAATTTATCCAGTCCGGTGCGGATGTTTTCCCACAGGGCGTACCCCCACGGCTTAATCACCATACAGCCGCGCACGTCGCTGTTTTCGGCCAGCTCGGCGGCGCGCACCACCTGCTGATACCACTCCGGATAATTCTCCTCCCGGGTGGGTGAAATTGCTGTTTTTGCCTGCTTACTCATCAATCAGTCCCTTTTTAAAATTTTCTTTCAGCTTCGCAATCCGCTCCATAATGAGCTCGCCGATTTTCCCGTAGGCATCCCGTCCGGTGCCAAGGCTCTGAATCTCCTCCTGCGTAATCAACTTCCCGTAAATCACTGTGACCGGCTTTCGTTTCAAACCGCCGCTGTGTTTGGACCATGCTTCATACGAACCGTGAACATAAACGGGTACCACAGGAGCCTCGCCTTTGGCGACCAGAAATCCGACGCCCGGTTTCGGCGGCTGAAACTCCCCGTCCTCTGAACGGGTTCCTTCAGGAAACAACGCGACACTGGCTCCATCCTTCAAAAGCTGGATCGCGGTCTTCATTGCCTTGATGTCCCCTTTTTCGCGATCCAGCGGAATCACGCCAACCTTATGCAGGAACGCGCCCATCAGCTTTTTCCTAAAAAGAGTATCGCGAGCCATGAAATGCGTCATGCGCTTCTTGCGGCTGCTCGCCCCGACCACCGGCGGATCAATATAACTGGCGTGATTCGAGGCAATAATCACCCCGCCAGTCTCCGGAATATTCTCCAGTCCGAAAATTTTATAGCGGTTAACAACCGTCAAACAGATCCCGAAAAATTTACAGGTCACATGATACCAAGCCGGATTCATCATTTTATCGGAGCGAGGTTTTTCCAGTTCGGAAATGCGGTCGAGCAGCACCCGGGCGACGCCTTCCACATCATGTTCCGATGTATCAATCACATACGCCCCGTCCGCGATTTTTAACGGCGCGGTTTTGCGCGCGGAATCTTTTTCGTCCCGGCGCTGAAGTGATTCGAGAACCTCCTGCGCTTTCTCGGTTTCACCGCGGGCAATCAGCTCCGCGTGGCGGCGCTCCGCCCGTTTTTCGGGGTCGGCATCCAGATAAAATTTGTACGGTGTTTTCGGGAAGACCACCGAGCCGATATCTCGCCCTTCCATGGCCAGCGATCCCAGTTTTTTCAATTTACGCAAGTTGGCCACAACAAAGGCGCGTACGCCCGGCATCGCCGCGACATCTGAAACCGCTTCGCGCACATCCTTGTCGCGCAGGGCTTCGCCCGGCTCCACTCCATCGATCGAAAACACAACCGCGCGGTCGCGCACCTCAAACTTCCACTTCGACTTCAACAGGACCGGCAGAATCGCCAGCTGGTTTTTGGTGTTCACCCCTTCCTGAAGCATTTTCCAAGTCACCCCGCGGTAAAACGCCCCGGAATCCACAACCACACAGTTCAGCCGTTTGGACGCGGCGCGCGCCACGGTCGATTTCCCGGATGCCGCCGGGCCATCAATCGCAATAATCCGATGTCTGCTCATTCGTATTTTCCGCCTAATTCTTCTAAATGATTCCAAAAGTCCGGATAGGATGTATCCACACAGGCTGTATTTTCAATCGATACCGGTTGATCCGAAAAGGTTGTCAGCACCGCAACGGACATGGCGATCCGGTGGTCGCCATCACTTGCCAGCGCCGTTCCTGGCGAATGAAGGGTCGCCGGGCCTGTCACCTTCATCCCGTCGGGCTGTTCGGTCACCTCCACACCGAACGCGCGCAAATGAGCGGCCATTACTGCAATCCGGTCCGATTCTTTCACACGTAGTTCCGCCGCATCGCGAATAATGGTTTGGCCCTCCGCCAATGCGGCAACCACGCTGATGATCGGCAGCTCATCAATCAGGTTGGGAATTTCATCGCCGCCGATTTCCGTACCGCGCAGCTGCGCGCCGCACACGGTCACATTGCCGATCGGATCGCCCTCTTCCAGTATAATCTCTGTTTCAATTTGTGCGCCCATGCGTTTCAACACATCCAGTAGCGCGGTGCGCCGCGGATTGAGTCCGACACCGCGAACCGTCAGCTCGGCGCCGGGACGGGCGGCAGCCGCCGCGATCCAAAACGCGGCGGAGGAAAAATCACCCGGTACGGTCAGATCGCGCGCGTCAAACTGCGGGCCGTTCGAACCAAAGCCCTGCACGCTGATTTCCAGTCCGTTCACATCAACTGGAATTTCCAATGTTTGGAAAAGTTTTTCGGTATGGTCGCGCGTCGGGCGCGGCTCGATGACGGTGGTCTTGCCTTCCGCGAACAGCCCGGCCAACAAAATGCAAGATTTGACCTGCGCGGAAGCCATCGGCAGTTCGTAACGAATTCCTTTGAGCTGGGTGCCGCGAATCGTCAGGGGAAGCGTGCCCTTTTCGCCCGTCAGCTCCAGTTGAGCGCCCATCTGCTTCAACGGCGCGCTAATACGTCCCATCGGACGGCGAGAAAGCGATTCATCGCCGGTCATCACCACCGTCATCGAGCGTCCCGCCAGCAATCCCGCCAGCAGACGGGTTCCGGTGCCGGAATTGCCCATATCGAGCGGGTTGGCCGGCTCTTTTAACTTGCCAGCGGTTCCGGTAATTTTAAGCACATCCCCTTTGAAACAATGCGAAGCGCCCAACGCACAAACCGCCTGTAGCGTGCTCATGGCATCTGCGCCGGTCAGAAAGCCGTTTACGGTGGTGGTGCCCTTCGCCAGTGCGGCGAGCATCGCGATGCGCTGCGAAATGCTTTTATCGCCGGGCACCGAAATCGACCCGCTGAGTTCAGAAGGAAAAATAGTTTTAGAAGTCATCATTTTAAAAATCGGTTTTGTTTCAGGACTTGATTGCGGCTGGCGGCAGCCTCTTCGAGCCAACGGCGGATATCCACCTGATTTCCACTGCGCAAAATGGCGATCAGCCCCTGAAGCTCTTCGTTAAACCGATCGAGCTCCGCTTCAAGCGGCGCGCGATTGGTGTCGATAATGTCGACCCACATATCGGCGGAGCCGGAGGCCACGCGAGTGGTGTCAAAAAATCCGGTTCCGCAAAAGTCTGCCTTTTCGGTGCCCACCACATGCGCCAGCGCCGCCGCCACCATGTGCGGCAGGTGGCTCGTTGTGGTCAGCATCGCGTCGTGCTCAGCAGCAGACATCTCCGCGACCTCCGATCCCACACTTTTCCAAAGGTTGGAAACTTCATCCAGTGCGGAGGCCGAGGTGCCGTCCCCGGGACAGACCACAGTCAGACGGCCTTCATATAAATCGGGATTCCCGGCGTCCACACCGGTTTTTTCGGAACCGGCAATCGGATGCGAGCCGACAAAACAGGCGTCGCGGCCTGCGAATAGGTCGTTCATTAAAGCAAGCAGCTCGACCTTTGTGCTGCCGACGTCTGTGACCACCGCGCCGGGCTTTAGCGCTTGGATCATTTCTTTGACAAGTTCGGCAATCGACAAAATCGGCACACAAAGAACTACGATATCCGCATCCGCAACCGCCGCCGCAGGCGTTGTGAAAAACTCATCGACTGCACCGAGTTCCAACGCCCTGTTGCAGGTGTCGGCGCGGCGGGCGTAGGCCTGAATACGCACAGAAGACCCGCGCTGTTTCAGCGCGAGCCCCAGCGAGGAGCCCATCAGCCCCATTCCCAGTATGGCAATTGTTTTCATTCAGCAGATGTTCCAATGATTGGAAGAACCGAGTTTGTTTTTCCAGTGATTGGAAGTTTCTACCCGTTTTTTCCGATCATTGGAAGCGCAAGGCCTTTAAATTTCCGAAACCTTTTACCTGCGAGGGATCGAATATATCTTGCGCAAAAAAATGAATTTCATACTATGTATAGCTATGTTTAACAGACTCATATTCTGCATGCTGATTGTTCTGCTCCGTGCATGCAATATCCTTTCAGCGGGGCCATATGCTAAGAGGTTCTGCTGTTGCCTGTGGCACAATGCCGTTATTACCGACAAATAATAAAAATAATGAAACGTATATTTAAATCTTTAGAATTCAAATTGGGCGCGGCAATTTTTATCACCACCTCCATCGGTTTTTGCGGACTAGGAACGTACTGCACTCACCTGTTTTCGCAGCAGATTGAAGACCGGCTCACAAATCAGATCGCGATTCCTGGAGAGTTGATGAATCGGCAGGCGCTGCCCTACAGCACCGCCCGCGATCTGCAAACCCTCTCCGTCCTAGTCGGTGAACAGGTTCAATACGCCGCCATCAGCCGCAATGATGGGCGTGTACAGTATGCAGCAACCCCCGAAGCCGAAGGACAGCTGTTTGATTACCGGGCCAAACCGCCACAAAAAATCGGTTCGAACCGGTACGGAGAAAAAATCTTCCATAGCATTACACCGCTGTATTCCGATGGGAACTACGTTGGACAGCTTCACATGGAAATCGATATCAGCCGGGCGATTCAGAAAAAACACGAGGTGGTGATCACCTTTTTTCTCGGCGGTCTGCTCTGCATTCTGGTCACCACAATGGTCGGAGCATCCCTGGTTCGGCGACTCACGGTGCTCCGGATCATCGCCGCGAACCAATGCCTGCAAAGCGTGGCCGACGGCCAGTACAGTGCGCGGATCCAGCAGGTAGACGATCATGACGAACTGAGCACGATGGAGTCCCGCATCAACTCCACGGTACAGCAGTTGGAAGAACGTCAACTTCGTGACCAACGTCTGACGGACGCTTTACAAGACGCGGAAGAGGATGCCGAGCGGGCCAGTCGAAGTAAAAGTGAATTTTTGGCCAACATGTCGCATGAAATCCGCACCCCCATGAACGGGGTCCTCGGGATGGCTCAAATCCTGAATAATTTAGACCTGACGCCGGAACAGGCCGACTGTGTCGATATCATCGTAAACTCGGCACAGAGCCTGATGGACATCATGAATGACATTCTGGATCTGTCCCGGATTGAAATGGGCAAACTGGAGCTAAAAAACGAGCCGGTCTGCGTACGCAAACTGCTTGATGAACTCCAACAGTTCTTCGAACCAATCGTTGCAAAAAAGGGGCTGGATCTTCATGCAACCTGTTCAGACAGTGTGCCGCAAGTCGTCCGGTCAGACGAAGGATGCCTGAAACAGGTTTTGATCAACCTGATGGCTAATGCGATCAAGTTCACCCACAAAGGACATGTCAGCGTCTCGATCCTTTGTCCGGAACAATCAGATACACACTGTAAAATCATGGCTCAGGTTCAGGACACCGGAATCGGCATCAGTAAAGAAGCACAAAATATTATCTTTCAGGAATTCACACAAGCGGACGGCTCGCACACCCGCAAATACGGCGGAACCGGTCTGGGGCTTTCTATCTCACGGCGTATTATTGAAAAAATGGGCGGAGAACTCCGTATCGACAGCGAGCCGGATCAGGGCGCGACCTTCTTCTTCACCCTTTCGCTTCCGATTGATCAAAACGGCAACTTACCCGATTTAGAATCCTCCGAACCGGTCTTGACAGGCGCGCCACTGGATCGCCCGGCGCATGTGCTGATTGTGGAAGACAACATGCTCAATCAGAAAGTTATTTCAAAAATGCTGGCAACGGCAGGGTGTCATATTGAAATAGTCGCAAACGGCGAAGAAGCTGTTGACTATCTCCGTCCGACTGCCCCGCACAGCGAACAGCCCATCTGCGATATCGTGTTTATGGATATTCAAATGCCGATCATGGACGGGCTAAAGGCAACTGAAGTCATAAGAAAACACAACCTGCCCATTCCGATTATCGCACTGACGGCACATGCCATGAAAGGCGATCGGGAAACATTCATTGCGGCAGGTATGGATGACTATCTATCCAAGCCCATTCGAAAAGAAGAGCTCTTGGCCATCCTGAATCGATACGCACGCAAGCCTGAGTGAATTACTGCACGAACGTCAGGCCGTCTTTGCCGGCGCGAACGCTGACCGGCTTACCCGGCTCTATTTCACCGCGCAGAATTGCCTCAGCCATCGGATCCTCAAGCTGCCGCTCAACCGCCCGGCGCAGTTGGCGCGCGCCGTAGGCTTTATCGAACCCTTTCTGGATCAAGAACTCCTTGGCTTTCGGCGCGACCGTCAGTTTGATTTTGCGTGCTTCAACCCGCTCCTGCACCCGGCTAATCTCGAGATTGAGGATAACTCGAATGTCTTTCACACTCAGCTGACGGAAGACGATGATGTCATCGAGCCGGTTGACCAGTTCGGGCTTAAAGGTGTCTTTACAGGCGTCCATCATTATTTTTTTCAGCTTGTCATAACCGTCCTCGGCGCTGTCGGGAGAGAACCCAAGCCCACCTTTGGACACGTGGCTAGCACCGACATTGGACGTCATGATGACGATGGTGTTGCGGAAATCGACACTGCGGCCGAGGCTGTCAGTCAGACGGCCCTCTTCAAGAATCTGAAGCATCATATGCATCACGTCGGGATGCGCTTTTTCGATCTCATCGAACAGCACAACCGAGTACGGACGGCGGCGAACACGCTCCGTGAGCTGTCCACCCTCTTCGTGACCGACATAGCCGGGGGGGGAGCCAACCAGACGCGACGCGGAAAATTTTTCCATGTACTCAGACATGTCGATCTGAATCAACGCATCGGGGTCGTCGAACATAAAGCGCGCCAGCTCTTTGGCGAGCATGGTTTTCCCAACACCGGTCGGTCCGAGGAAGGCGAAGGAGCCGATCGGACGGCGCGGATCTTTTAGTTCGGCGCGCGAACGACGTAGCGCGCGGCTGATTGCCGAAACCGCCTCGTTCTGACCGATCACGATCTTTTCGATTTGCTCTTCCATCTTCAGCAGTTTGGCGAGAGCCTTCTCGCCCATTTTATCAACCGGCACGCCGGTCCATTTGGAAACGACCACGCGGATATCCTCTTCATCCACAATCGAGATGTTTTCCTCCTGCTTAGCTGCCCAGGCTTGTTTGGCCGCGTCGAACTCATCTTTGGCTTTGCGCTCCGCGTCGCGGTGCGCCGCAGCATCCTCAAAATTCTGCTCACGGATCGCGATATCTTTCTGATCCTGCGCCTGCTTGAGGCGGGCGCGGATTTCTTGGAATTCTGGCGGCTTCACCATATTGGCTATATGACCACGCGCACCGGCTTCGTCGATCAGGTCGATCGCTTTATCCGGCAGGAAACGGTCCGGCAGGTAGCGCGCAGCCAGCTTGGCGGCGGCCTCAAGCGCGGCGTCGGTGATTTTTGCATGATGATGCTCTTCATATTTTATCCGCAGACCCTTAAGGATCAGTATGGTTTCCTCAATGGTCGGCTCTTTGACGATCACGCTCTGGAAACGGCGTTCGAGTGCGGCGTCTTTTTCAATCGATTTGCGGTATTCATTAAGTGTGGTGGCACCGATGCACTGCAGCTCGCCGCGGGAAAGCGCCGGCTTGATGATATTGGCCGCGTCCATCGTGCCTTCAGCCGAACCGGCACCAACGATCGTGTGCATCTCGTCCAAAAATAGCAGCACATTGCCGGTTTTCTTGATCTCATCCATCACCGCTTTGATCCGTTCTTCGAACTGGCCGCGGTATTTGGTGCCGGCAACCATCAGCGCGAGGTCGAGCGTAATCACTTTTTTACCGGCCAGAATCTGAGGAATCGTGCCATCTGAAATGGCCTGAGCGAGTCCTTCGGCGATCGCGGTTTTACCCACACCGGCCTCCCCGAGCAAAACGGGGTTGTTTTTCGTGCGACGACAGAGAATCTGGATCACGCGTTCAATCTCATCCTGGCGGCCGATCACCGGATCGAGCTCGTCTTTTCTCGCCATTTCGGTCAGATCGCGGCCAAACGCCTTCAACGCCGGAGTCTTGGCTTCCTTTCCATCAGCGCTCTGCTGCGGCTGCGTACCATACGGAGGCGCCTCTTCTTCTTCAGCCTGCATGGAGCTGTCATAATCCGGGTCGAGCATCGCCATAATTTCTTCGCGCGCCTCTTCGAGGTCGACGCCCATGTTTTCGAGAACGCGCGCGGCGATTCCTTCGCCCTCGCGAAGCAGGCCGAGCAGAATGTGTTCGGTGCCAACATAGCTGTGGCTGAGCGAGCGGGCCTCGCTAGTTGCCAGCGCGAGCACCTTCTTGGCGCGCGGTGTGAACGGAATATTGCCGCTCATCTTTGTACCACCGCCCGCACCAACCGCTTTTTCAACTTCCAGTCGCAGACCCTGAAGGTCGACCCCCATCGACTGCAACGCACTGACAGCCACGCCGCTTCCCAGCGCAACCAGTCCAAGCAGGATGTGCTCGGTGCCCACATAATTATGACTGAACTGCTCCGCCTCTTTGCGGGCCAGGTGCAGCACACGTTGTGCTCTCGGTGTAAAATTTTCCATAGGACTCCTCTTAAACTGGCCTGCGATTATTCCAGAATGGGCGTTGAATACAACACAGAATACGGTTTCCGTAATGCGTAACATAGGAAAACATCAGCATCCCGGCTCTAAATTACTCGTTACTCTCCCTCGCCGCATCCAACGCGGCGTGCTCGGATTCGTCAACGGAAAGAAAGCGCCGGCCCGCCCAGGCGGTGGCGGCGGCGCCAAGCGGCGCGGTAAACAAAATACTCAAAACCGCCACCGCCAGAATAATGTGCCCCGGCGCGGGATCGCGACCCATTTGAACCATCACGCCCAGCGGAACCGCACCGATGGCGGCCTGTACCGTCGCCTTCGGCCAGTACGCCACAACCGTAAACAGGCGTTCACCCCGGTTGAGCGGACTGCCGATCAGACAAAGCAGCACGCCGATACTACGGATCACCAACCCGCACCCGACCAGCCCTAACCCGGCCAGACCGGCATCAAGCACGACGGAAACATCCACCTGTGCGCCAACCAGCGTAAACAGCAGAATCGAGGCGAGCACCCAGATTTTCCCAAGCTTGGAAGAAAGCTCATGCGCCACATGCTCGCGTTTTTCCAGAATCAGGAAGCCCATCGCCATCACGGCCAGCAACGCGGCGAACGGCACATGATTTCCGAGCAGTTGTTGAGCACGAACCAGCAGAATGGAAACGCCGAGCACAATCAGCGTCCGCTTTGTGGCGCGCGGATTAAAGCGCTCAAACAGCTTCAACAGAATCCAGCCGGATAAAAACCCGGCACCGATCCCGAGCAGAATTGAAATCGGAATCCCCGCCAGCGCACCGCCGATGCTCACCGCATGCCCGCTGTAGATCCCGAGCAGAATTGAAAAAATCGTAATCGCAAACACATCGTCGAGCGACGCGGCGGCCAGCACCATCGTTGGGATCGCCTTTTTCGCGCCGCGTTTTCCCTTAATAAAATGAATCATCAGCGGCACCACCACGGCTGGCGAAACCGCGGCCAGAATAAAGCCGAGCAGCGCGGCCTCCATCGTTGTCAGCGGCAGAAAACGCGGACCCAGCAGCGTCACCGCCGTTCCCTCAAAAATGCCGGGAATAAAGGAAAGCAACAGGGTGCGCCAACCGGCTTTGGCCAGCGCCTCGTGACTCAGCTCGAAACCGGCTCGCAGCAGAATCACAATCAGCGCCATCAGGCGAAGATCGCCCGACGCCGCTAGAAAGTCCGGTGCCAGCACATTCAGCACACACGGCCCCACCACCACGCCGAGCAAAAGCATTCCGATCAGCCCCGGCAACCGGCACATTCGGAACACCCAGTCGACCAGCAACCCGATCAAAATCAACTCTGCTAAATTTACGGCCATATCTTTTCCATCAAATTCTTCTTCAAAGACAACGAAGCAAAATCGAGGTTGTCGTTTTTACTTCAACAGTTCGAGCTTTTTCAAAAGCAGCTCTTTAATGCGCGGCTTGTCGGCCGGATAAAGCGAGATGAGTTTTTTGCCCTGCTGTTGATAGAGCTTTTTTTTGAGCATGCCAATTTTATAGTCGGCTGTGTCCATGCCCCAGTATTCAATATAGACGTCGAATTCGGGCAGATAGAAGTCGGGACGGAGGCGTAGCCGTCGAGAATACGAAACCGTTCATCATAGCGATACGTGATGCCTGCGAAATCAAGTGCCTGAATGGCAGACTTCGCATCTACCAAACCGGCCAACTTACCGATAGCCGAAGCGGCGAGCCGCCGGACACTAGCCGCTGAGCATCCGTCAGTTCAATCAGCTCGAGCAGCGCATCCGGATTGCCGAACTTCCCTAACTCGATCGCCATCTCCCGCCGCTCTTTTTCAAGAATCCGATCCACGAAAACCTCCAGCTTCCAAGGTCTGGAACTTTTCGTTTCATTTTTTCCAAACCTCGGAAAATTTTTACCGAAAAGTTCCAACCATTGGAAAACAAAAGTCTCCATCGGGTTCAAGCAGACGCCACGTAGAGAATCGAGTAAGTCCCGTTAGCGGTTGGTGCGGAAGTATTCCATCAACTGGTTGGTGGAGCTGTCGTGCTTGAGTTCGGAGTCGCTCTGCAGTTCCGGCAGGATGGCGGAGGCCAGGACTTTACCGAGCTGCACGCCCCACTGATCGAAGGAGAAAATGTCCCAGATCATTCCCTGTACGAAGATTTTTTGTTCGTAGAGGGCAATGAGCTGACCGAGCACCGCCGGCGTAAGTTTTTTGGCCATGATGCTGTTGGTCGGGCGATTGCCTGCGAAGGTTTTGTGCGGCACGAGTTCGGCCGGGGTTCCTTCGGCAATCAGCTCTTCGGCGGTTTTGCCGAAGGCGAGCGCCTCGGTCTGCGCAAAAAAGTTGGCCATGAGCTTAGCATGGTGGTCGCCAAGCGGATTCTGCGATTTGGCAAAACCGATGAAGTCGCATGGGATCAGTTTGGTGCCCTGATGGATCAGCTGATAGAAGGCGTGCTGGCCGTTGGTTCCGGGCTCACCCCAGATGACCGGGCCGGTCTGCCAGTCGACTTTTTCGCCGTCTTGCGTGATCTGCTTGCCGTTGGATTCCATGTCGCCCTGCTGAAAGTAGGCGGCGAACCGGCTGAGATACTGGTCGTACGGCAAAATGGCGTGGGTGGCGGCATCGAAGAAGTTGTTGTACCAGATGCCGAGCAGCGCGAGGAGGACGGGCATATTTTCCGCAAACGGCGTTGTGCGGAAGTGGCTGTCCATGGCGTGGAACCCAGCCAGCATTTCGCGAAAGTTGTCCGGGCCGATGGCGATCATCACCGGCAGGCCGATGGCGGAGCAAAGCGAGTAGCGGCCGCCAACCCAGTCCCAGAAGCCGAACATATTGGCCGTGTCGATTCCAAACTCAGAAACAGCATCGGCATTGGTAGAGAGCGCCACGAAATGTTTCGCGACAGCGGCTTCATCCTTCAGCGTTTTCAGCGTCCAGTCTTTCGCGCTCTGCGCGTTGGTCATGGTTTCCTGTGTGGTGAAGGTTTTGGACGCGACGATAAAGAGGGTTTCTTCCGGGTCGAGATCGCGCACGGCTTCGACGATGTGCGTGCCGTCGACGTTGGAAACAAACAGGATGTTCAGGTTGCGCTGGGTGTACGGCTTGAGTGCCTCATACGCCATCACCGGGCCGAGGTCGGATCCGCCGATACCGATGTTCACGATATTTTTGATCGGCTTGCCCGTGTAGCCTTTCCACTCGCCGGAGCGGATGGAGTCGCAGAACGCGGCCATGCGGTCGAGCACATCGTGCACGGCGGGGATGGCGTTCTCGCCATCAACGAATACGTCGGCGTCGCGCGGCGAACGCAGCGCAGTGTGGAGCACAGCGCGGTCTTCGGTGCGGTTGATTTTTTCTCCGGTGAACATCGCTTCGATGTTGCCGGCCAGTCCGGTGGCTTCAGCCAGTGCGACAAGCTTTTCAACCGTTTCGGCGGTGATGCGGTTTTTGGAGTAGTCCAAAAAGAGATCGCAGGCGGTTAGCGAAAGGGTTTCGGCACGCTGCGGGTCGTCGGCAAACAGATCACGCAACTGCAAAGCTTCGGTTTTTTTCCAATGGTCGGAAAGTTCAGTCCATTCGGGGCGCTGGTTCAGTTTTTCACTCATAAAGTTTCTCCGGTTGAAATTGAGCGGCACATCCTAGCCAGAAGCGGCGACGGCTGAAACCAAAAAACGGGGTAAACTGCCGCAGGGAGCGCTTGTTTCGAACTGCGTGTCTGCTACAATTTGCGACTATTATGCGCGCGAAAAAAATAGTTCTGTTGTTTTTACTGGCTCCCGCCCTGCTCTGTTCCTGCGGAAAAGAGCTCGAGTCGAAGACCGCCGCTCCGAACGTGGAAAAAAAGTCGTTGCCGTTCGCAAGAATCGCCTCCCGGGTGGCGGACCGCCTGCCCCACGCCCACCTCAACCGATCGGCGTTCGACGACTCCATCGCCACCAACGCGCTGGTCCTGTTCATCGACTCGCTCGACTTCGACCACACGTTTTTCCTCGCCTCCGATATTCGGGAATTTCAGCTGCAGGCCACCGAGCTCGACGATCTGGTCAAAAAAGGCGACATCGAGTTCGCGCAGACCGTGTTTGAGCGCTTCAAAGAGCGCGCCACTGACCGCGTAGCGTATGCCAACCAGCTACTCGACAACGGGTTTGATCTGACGATCGATGAAACCTACCGCTGGAAGCGCGAGAAAGAGCCCTGGCCCGATGGACAGGCGAAATGGGACGAACTGTGGCGCAAAAAAATTAAAAATGAATATGTCGGCCGCGTTGCCATGCTCGAAGTGCCTGCTCCCGACGGCGACGATGCCATAGAGCCGGACGAGGACGCGGAGGACGTCCTTTCGCCCGAGGAATTTGTTCGCGAACGCTACAAGCAGTATCAGCTGATGATCGAAAACAACTTTGACCGCGAAAACATTCTGGAACGTTACTTAAGCGCATTCACCCAGAGCTACGACCCGCACAGCGCCTACCTCTCCCCGCGGGGTGTTGAAGATTTCGACATTCACATGAGCCTGTCGCTGGTCGGTATCGGCGCGATGCTTCAGAGCGTGGACGGCGCGGCGAAAATCACCCGAATCATTCCTGGCGGTCCCGCCGAAGCAGACGGGCGCTTAAAAATGGGCGATAAAATTATCGCCGTCGCGCAGGACAACAAAAAGTCCGTCAACATATTGTTCTGGCCGCTGAGCAAAGCCGTCCGACTGATCCGCGGCGAAATCGGAACCAAAGTGGTGCTCACCATTATTCCCGCCGAGGATAAAACTGGCACCATCACCAAAAAGATCGATCTTGTCCGCGCGAAAGTGAAGCTGGAGGAAAGTGCCGCCAGCGGCGAAGTCTATGACGCCATCGGCACCAACGCATTGCCGCACCGCCTCGGCGTGGTCACCCTGCCCGAATTCTATGCAGACTTCACGGCCGCCCACAACGGCGACGACGACGCCCGCCGAGCCTCCACAGATATACGCACCATTTTGAAAAGTTTTTCCACCAATAACGTGGACGGCCTTATTCTCGATCTGCGCAACGACGGCGGCGGCTCACTGCCCGAAGCCATCGACATTACCGGCCTGTTCATTCCCTTCGGCCCGGTGGTGCAGGTGCGCAACCAGCGCGGCGTGGCCGTGCTGCCCGACGGCGACCCAACCACCGTCTACCGCGACCCGCTGGTGGTGTTGGTCAACCGCATCAGCGCCTCCGCCTCCGAGATTGTCGCCGCCGCCCTGCAGGATTACGGCCGCGCGGTGATTGTAGGCGACAGCAAAACACACGGCAAAGGAACCGTGCAGACCGTTCTGCCGCTCTCGCGGCTGACCGATGATCTCGGCTCGCTCAAGGTAACCACCGCCAGCTTCTATCGCATCAAAGGCGGCTCGACCCAGTTACGCGGTGTAACGCCGGACGTCATCCTGCCGTCGCTGTACGACACATTGGAAATCGGCGAAGAGTTTCTGCCTAACGCCCTGCCGTGGACACGGGTCAACGATGCGTACTTCCGGGAGTGGCGCAATTCGGTAAAACCCTTCCTGCCGGAGCTTCATGCGCGCTCCGCAACCCGAATGGTGGACAACCCGTCATTTACCAGCTTCCTCGCCCGTCGCGAGCGGCTCCGCGAACGGATGGAAAATCCACAGGTTTCGCTCCAACTCTCCGAGCGGGTCAAAGAAATCCTGGCCGAACAGGAAATGGAAGATTTATTCGCCATGAATACGGGTGTGACAAAAAATAAGCCCGTCACACAACTCGACTCGTTTACGAATGAGGTCGGCGAAGTTGAAATCAAATCGACAACGAACGTTCTCGAACAGGTCGTCGCGGATGAGGAGAAAAAAGAGGACCCCACTCTCGATGAGGCCCTCTTGGTTTTATCCGATCTGATTGAGCTGTCCTCAGTTCCGCTCGCCGAGGTTCAGCGGCCGTGACGGATCGCCCGCCAGATAAAGCGTCTGGGTCGGGAAGGCAAACTCAATTCCCTCTTCGTTGAAGCGCCGTAGCACCTCCAGGTTAAAGACCTGATCAAAGTCAAGAAAGTCCCAGTAATTCGGCGGTGCGAACCAGTAGATCACCAGAATGTTGAGCGAAGCCGCGTTGAAATCGTTGAAATAAACGCGCGCCGGAAAATCGGGATGCATTTTTTCATTATGCGCATCGAGAATCTCTTTGATGATGGCGATCGCGCGCTCCACTTTTTCCGGCGGTGTGTCGTAGGTGACCGTGATGTTGGCCACTCGCTTGATGTAAGGGCGCTTGCTGATATTGCGGATCATCTGATTAGCCAGCTCTCCGTTGGGCACGGTCACCAGATGGCCGTCGAGCGTGCGGATACGCGTCGAGCGCATGCCCACCTCTTCCACCGTTCCGTCTTCGCCATTTACCACAATCCGTTCGCCCAGCTGAAAGGGATGATCCGCAAAAATAACCAGGGAGCCAAAAAAGTTTTTAATGGTGTCCTGCGCGGCGAGCGCGACGGCCAAACCCCCGACCCCGAGACCGGCCAGAATGGAGGTAATCGGTTTATCGCTCAGCTGTTGGGCAATTTGAACCAGCCCGAGCAGCACAATCACGGTGCGCAGGGTTTTTCGAACCATCGGCACTAGCATGTCATCGAGCGTGGTGTCGGTTTTCGCCGTTAGACGCTTCATCCAGTAATCCATCAGTTCAACGAGCTGATAAATCACATACGTCACCATAATAGTCAGCAGCACTCCGACCACGTCGTCGCGCAACACAGCCATCTTCGCAGACAAAGCCCACAGTTTGAGCGACAGACAGACGCCCAGTGTCGCAACGGGAAACATCACGGTGCGGGACATCAGCGCCAGCATCGTCGCGTGGAACGCGCCGTCTTCAAGCTGGGCTTTTTGAGCGGTTTTTTCGGCAAACACCTTCAGCAGTTTTCCGGCCACAAACCCAGCGAGAATGATCAGAATCATCCAAAACCAGTCCCAGCCGGAATTGACCACAACCTCTTCCGCGCTAACAATCACCTGCTCAACTATATTTGTTGCTGCCATACTCTTCTCCCTATCGCGCGTTGCGCTCTGTCATCTCTCGTAAATATCCACTGATTCCTGTGGTTAGCATATCCTCCGAAACACGCCAATCCCAATTCCCGGTTGTTGTGCCGGGCCTGTTCATGCGCCGTCCTTTGCCGAGGACATCCTGCAGCGGCAGGATGGCCCAGCGCGCGGGCGAGCGCATCGCCAGCTCCGTGAGATCGTGGTGAATATGCTCGCCGTGCGTGTGCAGAGTTTTGCGAACCCGGTGCCGCGACTCCTCGTCAAGATGCTTAAACCACGCTTTCGTCGTCTCGTTATCATGCGTTCCGGTGTAGACCACGCGGTCCTCTTTGCCCTCCGGCACGTAGCCCGCTTTGCGCATATCCTCCGCGCCAAAGCGGAACTGAAGCACCGTCATACCGGGAAAACCGAATTTTTCGCGCAGCGCATCCACCTCTTTGGTAATCACCCCGAGGTCTTCAGCGATGATATGGTTCTTCAAGCGAAACGTTTTTCCAAGGGTTGGAAGTTTTCGCAGTGTTTTTTCCAAACATTGGAAAAGATCGCCGGCCGGCCCCTTCACCCAGGTACCGGTGATGGCCGTCGGATTCTCTGCCGGAATCTCCCAGTGTGCCTCGAAGCCGCGGAAGTGATCCATGCGCACCACATCGACAAGCTCAAACATGCGGCGCATGCGGGCGGTCCACCACGCATACTTTGTTTTCTTATGCGCCGTCCAGTCGTAGAGCGGATTGCCCCAGCGCTGACCAGTTTTAGAAAAATAGTCCGGCGGCACACCGGCTACCACCGACGGGGTGCCGTCGTCGTTCAAAAGAAACAGCTCGCGGTTAGCCCAGACATCCGCTGAATCGCCCGCCACAAAAATCGGCACATCGCCGATGATATCGATTTCCAACCCTTGGAAAAATTCCTTCATTTTTTTCCAATGTCTGGAAAAAAGGTACTGCAGAATTTTATGGTGGCGGATTTCGGCGGCATAAAGCTTCGCCGCCTTTTTCAAGGCCTTCGGGTCGCGGTCGCGCAGGTCTTCCGGCCAGTCGAGCCACGGTGCGCCGTCCTCTGCCTCGCGGAGGGTAATAAACAGCGCGTAGTCCTCGAGCCAGTACGCCTCGCGCTTGCAAAACTCGCGGAACGCCTTGTTCGGCTTAAACCGCCCGCAGACCCCGTTGAGGATTTTCACACGCGCTTCGATCACGGCGGCGAAATCGATTTTGTGCGGATCAAAATCCGGAAAACGGCTGAGGTGGCGCTTTGTGAGGAGCCCCTCTTCGATCAGCTCGTCGAAACTGATCAGCAGCGGGTTTCCAGCAAAGGCCGAGCTCGACGAATAGGCGGAGTAGCCATAGCCGATCGGATTGGTCGGCAGAATCTGCCAGAGCTTTTGGCCCGAAGCGGCAAGAAATTCGCCGAACTTCCGCGCCTCCAGACCCAACTCGCCCATGCCCCATTTTCCGGGCAGCGATGTAATGTGCAGCAGAATGCCGCTCTTGCGTTCTAAATTCATACTGCAAACGATACGGACAACCCTTGCCGGTTGCAAGTTGCACAGCATGGGAGTTGACGCTACGATCGCGGCAACACGGAAGGATTTATATGACAATGACCGGTTTTAAAATTCTATCGATCTGTCTGGTATTTGTGAGTGGCTGCATCGGCGGAACCCTCCCTCTGCGCATCCGAATGAGTGCACACGGGCGACGGCTTCTCGATATGGGAAACGCCTTCGCCGGCGGCATTTTTCTCGGCGCGGGGTTTATCCATCTGCTGGGCGACGGACTCGAAAACTTCAGCAATGCCGCGCCGGACATGGATTACCCGCTTCCGCTCCTGCTGTGTGGGATCGCCTTCCTGAGCGTGCTGGCCATCGAAAAGGTCTGGCTACATGGCCACGCCGAAGAAGTCGTTTCAACAAATAAAGCCTTCTATCCGTTCCTGCTGCTGTTTGTTCTTTCGCTGCACTCCACCATTGCGGGTCTTTCGCTGGGGCTCGAGCAGACCCTTTCCGCTTCGCTGATTCTGCTGGTCGCCATTCTCGCGCACAAAAGCACCGCGGCCTTCGCACTGGGCGTGAGCCTACGCAAAGCCAACATGCCCAAACCGCGTTTCTGCGGACTCATTGCGCTCTTTTCCGCCATGACCCCGCTCGGCATCGGGCTCGGCGCGGTTTTCGCCGCCAGAGCCTCTGGCCACGCCGCCGCCTGGGGCGAAACCGTCTTCGACTCACTCGCAGCCGGAACCTTCCTTTATATCGCGGTGGTTGATATTCTCGATGAAGTGTTCGGTGAACCCGGCGACCGCCCCGCCAAATTCTCACTGACCCTCGGCGGGTTCGTGCTGATGGCTCTACTGGCGTTATGGACCTGAGTTTTCGCTTGTAGAAAACCGCAATTTTGTGAGTCCATACGCGGCTATGAGTGATCAACTTTTCAAAGGACATTTTAAAGGACTCGACATCGCCTTCAGTTGCGCGGTGACAACGCAGACGGTCAACGAGATTGTGCTCCGCCACGACTGCGACCCGGCGGCCGCCCATATCCTGGGGCGCGCGCTGAGCGGTGCACTGATGAGTGCCGCCATTCTGCCCGAAAAAAACCGGTTGAACGTCTGCTGGAAATATAAAGGAGTCCTGCGGACCCTCGTGGTCGACGCCGGACAGGACGGCACCGTGCGCTCCTTTATCTCGCCGGCACAGATCGGCGATGCTGATGATCTGACCGCGCTCTACGGCGATATCGGCGATGTGCAGGTGGTGACATCGGAAAACGGGCGCATCGCCAACTCCGGCACTGCGCCGGTTTCCCTGCACGATGTCGTTAAGGATCTCGCGTTCTATCACTGCGTCAGCGACCAGGTCGAAACCGGCATGACCGCCCTGATCGGCTTCAACCCCGATCCGGAAAACCCGGTCCGCATTGCTCAGGGCTGGATGATTCAAGCTCTGCCTAACTGCGATCTGGAGCGCTTTGAGCGCGTCCGCGCCCGCATGGACGGCCCCGCCTTCCGCGAGCTGATCGCGCAGTCTGTCGACCCGGAAAAAGCCGCCGCGGTGCTGGTGGCCGACGAGCCCGGCTTTGACGGCTTCCACATGGAAGAGTGCAATACACCCCGCTTTGTGTGTCCGTGCAGCAAAGAAAAGATGAGCTCCGTGGTGCGCACCCTGCCCGTTGCTGAGCGGATGGAAATTGTTAAAAACAAAAAACCGCTCAGCATCCAGTGCCAGTTCTGCAACGAGCGCTATGAGCTCTCCATCGACGACTGCATCGCCGCGTGGAATCAAAAAGAAAAGTGATAAAGGCAACCGGCACATAGGCATAAAGGAAACGCGACTAGCCCTATCCCAACTCATCAAAAGCCCGGCTCCCGCCGGGCTTTTTTGTTTCAATCCTTGGAAAGCCATAGCATGGCGGCATAGTTTTTTTGACAGGCCCGAAGAATCGGGCTCCATGAGATTACAGGATGGACAGGATTCTTTTCTTCCATTTTCGACATCCCGGAAATCGTGTCAAAAAAATGGCGGTTGACTGACGGTAGCTGCCCTTTTCCAATGCATCAGAACACCTTTTCGTTTCCGAACATTGGAAACACGGGGGCGTTGTTGGCCACAAAAAACACAAAAGCAAATCCCTGGTCTGTTTTCGTGGCTCTTCGTGTTTTTTGTGGCTAGTTCCTATGGCTGCCGGCCTTGCTTGTCCTGCCGCCTCCGCATCCAACCTGCAATCCGCTTTCGAAAGGCTTTTCTCCACTATTTCCGCCGCGCTTTGGGTTCGCGCCAGCGTGGCGTGCTCCGCTCCCAGTTCCTCGCAAAGACTCCCCAGCTCATCCCAATTAATCGCCGGGCGATCAGCCGAATCGACCATCTTTTCCATCAGAATCTGCACCGCTTTCAGCGCTTGATGTAGCTGCCAACCCTCGAAACTCCCATTTCTGTCCAACTCCTCAACCCAGCAACGGATCACCGATTGCGTCACCGCCTTTAACCGGACTCCCTCCAATGAATAGACAAAGCGTTGCGCCCATTTAGTGAGATACGACCCCTCCTTTCCTGTGTGGTTCAAATCGATTAGTTGCTCACAATAGCGCTCCCAAAAGGAAATCTAGCTCTTTGTCATTTCATCAGCTCGCTTGACGGGTTTCATGCTTCTCTGGTAACATCATTCAGATTTTAAAGAAATGAAATGTGCGAGTCGATTCCATCAAGCTGCAGAGGTGTTAGACGGAACGATTCCATAGAATTAACTGTTGGATTTAAAAATATGAAATATTGCCCAATGTGTGGTGGTCCACTTAAGTTTGGCCAAAAGACAGTGAAGGAAGATGGAGGCAAAGTTCATCTTTCATGCAAACTAGACCCTACAACCACCCAGTATTCGGAAACCAAATACATTTTCCCTGGATTTTGGGATCGGTTCGGAGCCCGGTTTAACGATGGTCTAATTTTAGGAATCCCCCTTCTTATTGTCGGTTACACCTTAAAAAAGCTAACCGGTTCAAACATTCTCGAAACCAAGCTGATCTCATTCATCGACATCGAGTTTATCATCGACACTTTCTATTGGGGATTCGTCTGCTGGATGATCGCAACAAAAACCCAAAGCTGGGGTATGAAGTTTAAAAAAATCCAAATGCGATCCCATGGAGATGAAAAGGTGAGATTCTTCCGAGTCTGGGTTCGCGACTGGTTTAATGGCCTAACACTCGGACTGGGCAATCTGTTGATCCTTTGGCATCCGCAGAGAAGAAGCGTGGCGGATCTGATTTTCAAAACAAAAATGGTGTACGCAGAAAATCAATCCAAATCGGGTAAAGGGGAGTGTTTAGCTCCCCCTCCCCACACCACCGGACATGCGGGTCCGCATCCGGCGGTTCGAAAGGCACCGTCCGACTCTAAGTAGCCGGATAATGTATTCTGCTCCATTGTTCCTTGAGGCTGATTAACCCTTGCTCTGCGAGCCACGCGTTGCCCATGCCCATGTTGGTTGCCAGTGTGCGCGATAGTTTCCAGT
>CAYVYL010000004.1:0-70957 GCA_964455665.1 uncultured Verrucomicrobiota bacterium | reverse complement strand
TATAAGCAGTTTGTAAACAAATTATCCTGAAATATTTCTCATTTAACTCGCGTCTTAAACCCGTTTTTATTTTGCTTTTTTGCAAATTTCTCAAAAAAGAGAAAGCGGCTTGTCATTTTTTTGAGTTTTGGGGAAGTTTGCGGTAGAGCGTGGCTAGGCTGATTCCAAGTTCTTCGGCCGCTTTTTCCTTATCGCCGTGCATGTTTTCGATGGTGCTTTGCAGGAATTTTTTTTCTTTGTCATGTAGAAAGGCCTTCAGGGATTTCCCCTTAAACTGCTCATGGCGGTTGGTGATGGTGCCGGATTTGATTCCTTCCTCGACGGCATCGACGATTTTAGCAGGCAGGGTGCTTTTGGTGATGACCCCGTCTTGAACGAAAGCCAGTGCGTGCTGAATCGTGTTCTCCAGTTCGCGGACATTGCCGGGCCAACTGTAATGATCGAGAATGTTCTGTGTTTCGTGATCCAGTAGAGGGAGTTCGGCGTTTGGACCGAGTTCGCGCCGCAACACGTGATCTATGAGTGGGATAATATCCTCCGGCCGGTTGCGCAGCGGCGGGACATCGATGCTAATGACACTTAGACGGTAATAGAGGTCTTCGCGGAATTTCCCTTGTTCAATGAGGGTTTCCAGTTTTTCGTTGGAAGCGGCGATGATGCGTACGTCTACTTCCGTGTGGTCGGAGCCGCCAACTTTGCGGATTTTTTTATCCTGCAACACCCGCAGAAGTTTGGACTGAATTTCGATGGGCATGGAGCTGATCTCATCCAAAAACAGGGTTCCCCCGTGAGTGGTTTCAAACAGGCCGACTTGAATGGCGGTGGGCAGTTGGTGGGTTTTCTGGTCGCGAATCATCGAGCGCACCGCAGAGGTGGCGATGAGTACTTCAACGGCGGCGGCGCGCCCGCCGTCGTTCCGTTTGCAGAGCGTCTGGGCGATCACCGCGGTGAGGGTGTTGGAGAGTAGGGTGCGAATCTGGTTCTGTCGGCCGGACGGGAACTTGTCGATGATGCGGTCGATCGTGGAGGTCGCGGTGTTGGTATGCAGTGTGGCCAGCACCAGATGACCGGTTTCAGCCGTTTCCAGGGCGATTTCGGTGGTTTCAAGGTCGCGCATCTCACCGAGCATAACAATGTCGGGGTCTTCGCGGAGCGCGGCGCGTAGCGCACCGGAGAAACTGCGGGTGTGGCGGTGTACTTCGCGCTGGTTCATCAGACAGCTCTTGGAGTTGTGCGTAAATTCAATCGGATCCTCAATGGTGATGATGTGCTCGGTGCGGGCTCGGTTGATCAGGTCGATCATAGCAGCCAGAGTGGTGGATTTGCCGGAGCCGGTCGGCCCAGTGACGATGATCAACCCTTTGGTGTGCATACACAGCTCGCGCAGGGTTCCGGAAAAACTGAGGCCGAGATCCTCCAGCGCCGGCACCTTGGTTGGAATGGTGCGGAACACGGCTCCGGTACCGTGGGCGTCTTTGAATGCGTTGACACGGAACCGGCCCAGGCCTTCAATCGCATATCCGAAGTCGGTGTCCCAACTTTGTTCAAATTCGCGCTGGTTGCGCTCTGGCATAATTTCTTTCAGAATCTCATCGTTTTCCTCAGGAGTGAGAACCGGATGGTCGGACATAAACCGCATGGAGCCGTCCACGCGGATGCAGGGACAGTATCCAGAGGAGATGTGCAGGTCACTGGCGCAATGGACTACGGCAAATTCCAGCAGTTTATCAATTCGTTTCACGTCGGGACTCCTCGGGTTGATTCGGGTTAGTTCGGCGGTACATTCTTAGAGTAGCAGGAGCTGTTCCACATGAGTATAAAAAAGCACTTCTTTTCAGGTTCGAGAATAAGCCTTGACGCAACCCCGCCGTTGGCTCATTAATCTGTGCTTTCCGCATATAATGGATTTTTTGTGTCTTTTTGATAATTGGAGCATTTTATGGCCGCTAAGAAAGCAGCAGCGAAGAAGAAAACAGCAAAGAAGAAAACGATAGCCGCCAAGAAGAAGGCTCCGGCAAAGAAAACGGCCGCTAAAAAAGCGACCGCTAAAAAAGTGCCGTCCGCCAAGAAGAAGGCTCCGGCAAAGAAAACGGCCGCTAAAAAAGTGCCGTCCGCCAAGAAGAAGGCTCCGGCAAAGAAAACGGCTCCGGCTAAGAAAAAAGCGGTCGCGAAGGAGACCCCGGCTAAAAAGACTGCCGTTAAAAAGGCTGCCGCTAAAAAGGCGCCCAAAAAAGTTTCGGCAAAAAAAGGCGTGAAAGAGGGAAAAGCAGTCGTCGCTCCGGAAGAAGACGCTCCGATGTCCATCATGCAGCGCGAGGAGCGCAATGAGAAAATCAAGGAGCTGATCGCTCTGGCCTCCGACCACGGATTCCTCACGCACGATGATATTGAAGAGGCGCTTCCCGAAGATCTGGTGGTGATCGAAGACGTCGAAAAAGTTACTGCTCTGCTCAAGAGCATGGAAATCGAGGTGATCCGCTCCGACGAGGTCGAGGACTTTAAGGCCCGCATGGAAAAAGAGGAGCGCGAAAAACAGAGCGCCCGCAGCGATGTGTTGGATGACCCGGTTCGTATGTACCTCAAGCAGATGGGGCAGGTGCCTCTGCTGACCCGCGAACAGGAAGTCGAAATTTCCAAACGAATTGAAGAAGCGGAAATTCACACCACCCGTCTGTTCAACCGGATCGGTTGTGCCACTGAGGCCTACCTTGGCGTGATCGATAAGATTGAAAACGGCAAACAGCGCTTCGACCGCATCATCAGCGACAAACATGTCGAATGCCGCGAAGACTACTTCAATACACTGCCCAAGGTTCTGCAGGGCATCCGCCGCAATCAGGATCTCGCAGGAAAATATTTCCTCGAAATGGTTCACGCGAAGAACAAAGCCGCGCGCGCCAAAAGCGAGAAGCTGTTCGATAAAGCTCAGGAACGGCTTTCCGACTACTTTCGCCAGCTCTTCTTTAAGCAGAAAGCCATCGAGGACATCGTCCCGCAGTGCGATCATTTCTACAAAGAAATCCGCGGCATGCAGATGGAACTGGAGCGTCTCGATAAGAGCCGCGCTAAAAACGCTAAAGAGGACATTAAAGAGATCCGCAAAAAAATGCGTGAGATAGAAAAAGTTCTCCTGATGGAAATCGATCCGTTTGTGGAGCACTACCGCGAACTTCGCACCTGGCTTCGCAAGGGACTTCAGGCCAAAACCGAAATGATTGAGGCCAACCTCCGACTCGTGATCAGTATTGCCAAAAAGTACACCAATCGCGGGCTTTCTTTCCTCGACCTCATTCAAGAGGGGAACATGGGCCTCATGAAAGCGGTGGAAAAATTTGAATACCGCCGCGGTTACAAATTTAGTACCTACGCCACATGGTGGATTCGTCAGGCTATCACCCGCTCGATTGCCGATCAGGCCCGCACCATTCGTATTCCGGTGCACATGATCGAAACCATCAACAAGCTTCTCCGCGTGCAGAAACAGCTTTTGCAGGAATTCGGCCGCGAAGCTACGCCCGAAGAGCTGGCTGATGAAATGGAGCTGGCTGTCGAACGCGTCCGCGCCATCCTCAAGATTGCTCAGCAGCCCATTTCGCTGCAGGCGCCGATCGGCGACAGCGACGACACCAGCTTCGGGGACTTCATCGAAGACAAGTCCGCTGAAAACCCGTCCGAAATGACCGCCTTCAGTCTGCTTCGTGAGAAAATCGGTGACGTGCTCGAAACGCTCACCGCTCGTGAACAGGAAGTGCTCACCCTGCGCTTCGGTTTGGCCGACGGCTACCCGCGCACCCTCGAAGAGGTTGGGCGCCAGTTTAACGTCACACGTGAGCGTATTCGTCAGATCGAAGCCAAAGCGTTGCGTAAAATGCGCCATCCGACCCGTATCCGGAAGCTCGAAGGCTTCCTCGAACAGGGTCGGTAGGGAAGCAATGTTCAATGAGCAATGTTCATTGAATGGTGAAAATTGAACCCTGAATATTGAGGGTTGAACATTGAGCATTGAACAGATCATCAAACGCAACGGAACCCCGGTCGACTACGACCGGGACCGAGTCACCACCGCCATTTTCAAAGCCGCCGCATCCATTGGCGGAACCGATCGCAACGAATCCGAGCGGCTGGCCGCCCGGGTTGAAATCCGGCTTAAAAATATGTACGGGTCCAATGCGCCGACCGTGGAGGACGTGCAGGATGTTGTCGAAACCGTCCTGATCGAAGAAAACCACGTCAACACCTCTCGCGCTTACATCACCTATCGCAACCAGCGCACTCAACGCCGTGGAAGCCGCGCCGATCTCGCCGCCTCCACCTTCAACAACATTCCCTACAAAAAGATTTACGATGTGCTCCGCTGGAACCTCGACCACTCCTGCGAATCCGTTGAATCCCTCAACCGTATCATTTCCACGGGCGGATTCGGCGAGCTGATCGCCGCCTGCGAAGAGCGTTATCTGGGTGAATGCCGCGCCGCCGCCCATAATGTGCTCGAACGGATTGACGACATTCGCGTCATCATCGTCGCCGGTCCGTCCTCGTCCGGCAAAACCACCACCACCATTAAAATGATGGAACGGCTCGAGCAGGAGGGCTATGCGCAGAAGGCCATCAACATCGACCACTACTTCTTTGACCTCGAAGACCACCCCAAAGATGAATTCGGCGACTACGACTACGAAACTCCGCAGGCGCTCGACCTCGACCTGATCAATCAGCACCTCGGGCAGTTATTGGCCGGCGAAACCATCCGCACCCCCCATTACGACTTCCAGACCGGACAGCGCACCCTCGACGTCCACGAGTTCAGCCTGGCTCCCAATGAAATCCTGCTGATCGACAGCCTGCACGGGCTCTATCCCGCCATGACCGCCAGCGTGCCCGATAAAAACAAATTCCGGCTCTACATCGAAACCCTCGGGCAGCTTCGTGGAGACAACGGCGAATTGATGCGCTGGGCCGATCATCGTCTCATGCGCCGCATGATCCGTGACAGCTGGCACCGCAACCACACCCCCGAGGACACCATCACTCACTGGCATTACGTCCGCAAAAGCGAACTCCAGCACATCATTCCCTATAACGCCTCCGCCGACTTCCTCGTCAACTCCGCCATGCCCTACGAGATCCCGATTCTCAAAAACAAACTCTTCCACCACTTCCCTGCCGCCATGGAGCAGTTCAAAGATCATTCCAAGCGGCAGGACGCCTATATCCGCGCTAAGCGTGTGTTTGATTTGCTCGAGCCGTTGGACGTGTGGAAAGACGACTCCATCGTGCCGTCCACCTCCCACCTGCGCGAATTCATCGGCGGCAGCGACTACGACTACTGAGCCATTGCATGGCGGCTCACTATCAGGTTCGGTCGGAGATAGAGTTTTGTTTGTTTCCAACCCTTGGAAGATATATGTGCCGCCAGGCTATGGCTTTTTAAACAGGAAGGTCGCTAAGAATGAGACTTTGCGGTCTTTGCGTCCTTGAGCGCCCGGCGGGCGCGGGTGTTTGTCTTCCCTTTCGGCTTTGCCCCAAACAGGTGGGTGTTCTTCGTGGCTCTGTGTCTCCGTGTGAGAAAACTGTCTTGGAAACTCTGAGGTCACTGCACTTTTTTGAGCAGGAGGGTGTGCGCGGCGGGGCGGGTGAGCCGGTCGGTCAGTTCGATGAGCTCGTCATAGTCTCTGGCGGGAATCAGCGCGGGGTTGATGTTCGCCTGTTGGAGAATGGCCAGTCCGCCGCGGACGACGGTAGTTTGCACTTCCACGGTGCCTGCGCCTGCGGGCAGTTCCATCTGGAATGCTTCCGGTAGCAGCACGGGTTGCCAGCCTTTGGGCAGGGCGATTTCGTACAGGATGGAGGTTTGCATGGGTGCTCCGATGTAGAAGGCGCTGTCGCGGCGGTCGGCGCGAATGCCGAGTAGGTTGTCGAGGGTTCCCGGTAGAGTGAGGTAGAGGTAGTCGCCGTCGCGGACCGCATAGCCTTTGAGATTGGCGGCGAGCTGTAGCGTGCGGTTATCAAACGAGGGGGTCATCGGGCCGGCGGCTTCGGCCGACTGCGAGAGGCGGCTAATCTGTGCCTGCTGTTCGCGGCGGAGTTCTTCGGGGGTGAATTCGGCAAACAGTTTGTGGAAGGCTTCGAAGGCCGTTCCGGAGAAGGTGGTTGTTTTCAGCAGGGAGACATCCCCGTTTTCAGCCACCTGGAGCTTAAAGGAGGCTTCCACCTTGTTGGCAACCGGCGCCTGCGGGGTTTCAAGCTCCCGGCTGTTGAGGTCGATTGCAGGCTGTCCGTCGTGCGCGAGTGTGCCGGGGGTGGCGTACTGGCCGCTGTCGCCGAAGTAATAGTCGGTTTTATCGTGCTCGATGGCCACCAGCAGGGTGCTGAACGGTCCACGCTGGAAGATGGCTTCGAGCGGTGCGTTCATTTTCTGAATCTGCGGCAGGTCGGATGAGAGCACAAAGCGGGGGTTAAGCTTGGCGGCATCGCTCAGGGCGTAGAGCAGAACCGTGCGGTCGGTGCTGTTGCCGTAGCCTTCAGCCAGTGTTTGGCCGGCCGGGGTGATGGCGGACAGCGGTAGCGAGGTGAGCCCGGGGCCGGCCCGCCGGACGGCGCGGTCGACGAAGTCGCGCAGAACCGCCATTTTCGCCAGATCCCCTTTGATGTCTTTGGTGAGTTCTTTGGCTTTGGTTTTGAGTTCTTTGCCGGGCTCCGCCGCTTCCAGCAGTTTTTTGCGGATGGTTTTTGCGTAGTCATCCATTTCCCCGGCGGAGAGCAGGAGGGTCGGTGCGACGACCCAGGCCGGAGCGAGGTGGTCTTCTTTTTTGATCATCGGGCTGTTTTCCACAAACCATTCGTGAACGGTGTTTTCTCCGTTGTGGAATGTGCGGCGGCGGATCAGGCCCGGCGCCAGATTGCCGATTTCGAGTTGGGTGTCCATGGGCATTTCAACCTGAACCGTTTTTTTGACGATCGGGTTGTGGCTCTGGAATATTTCCATGACGGAGAAGAAGGGCAGGTCGCGGCATGTGCGGACAGTCTGGTATTCAATGATGCTGCCAATTTCGACACTGGGCAGGCTGGCCACAATAATTTTCCCAGCCGGGTATCGCGGTGCGCCGGAGGTCCATCCGGCGTCCATGATGTTGATCTCGTTTTCCGGATCGATTTCGCGAACGGTTCCGTCAGGGGCGGTGACGCGGGCGGCTTTGAAGGTGACCTGCTCAAAGCCGGAGTTGTAGGCGATTTTAATGTCGGAGAGCGCCTGTTTTCCGGCGTAGGTGAGCACCTTTTGTTTTACGGTGTGCACCTCGGTGAAGTTGGATGGGTCGTAGAGCGCATAGTAGACTTGGTCGTTGAGCGTGGCGAAGTCGGCCTCCCGCGGGAACCCGGCGGGGGTCAGGATCATGCGTTTGCGGGAGTTGCGTTCAGCCGTTTTGAGGTCGGCCTTGAGCTGGAGGTATTCTTCGGGGCTGAATTCCACGGTGCGTAGCCGCAGATCGGCTGTGGCGGTGAGTACGCCGTTGGTGGCCGTGACGGAGCGGCTGATGAAAAGCTGCGGCGTGTCGACGGTTTCGTAGGCAGGCAGGGCCGCCGGGCGCAGACTGCCGGGGGTTAGGTCGAGCCGGACGGTTTCGGAGACGCCGCAGGTGATTTCGGTCTGGAGGGGATATTTGCGTTTATCGAGTCCGGTTCCGTTGCCGAGCAGGGCACCGAAGAGCCCGAAGTGGTTGATGAGGGTCGGCGCGCGCAGAAGCGATTCGTTTGCGCCGGTGGCGACGGCATTTTCGACTTCGAAGCCGAGCGCAACGGAGAGCGGCACGGTGGTGTCGCGCACATCTGCCGGGAAAATTTCCAGACGGGTCAGGGTGGCAGAGCCGAGCGCCTGTTTGAGGCGGGTTTCAAAATAGGGCTCGCGCTCCTCGGGCTTGAGGCGGGCGAGGCGTCCGCGGTAGGCGGTGTCGTTGATGCCCTCAAACGAGAGCAGGGCTGTGGCGGTGATCAGGTTGTTGTCGTCGAGTGCCCCTTCGATCTGAATGGTGAGCATATTTTTTTCCGGCGGGATGACCGGGGAGGTGCGCAGCGGTTCGCCGGCCGGGTGAGCGACCAGATAACTGCGGTTGCAGAGGTAGGCCGGAAGCAGGTCGCGCGTGTTCTCGTTGGTCGAGTCCATCAGCTGGTAGCTTCCATCGTCGTTGCGCACGGCGGTGATGGCGTGGTTGAACCACGGTTGCGGAACTTCCGGGTCTTTTTTGGGCCCGACATAAATCAGAACGGGATAGGCCTTAAAGCCGGCCACGCGCAGCATGGAGACCAGCAGGGCGGCTTTGTCGCGGCAGACGCCGTAGCGGTTATCGAAGGTGAGCGAGACGTCGTGCGGTTCGTAGCCGGGGGCTTCGTTTTCAATCGTGATGCCCATGTAGCGGATATCCTGCGAGACGAAGCGGAAGATGGTTTCGATCTGTTCCTGGGGGTCGGTCAGCCCGAATGTCAGTTGTTTGACTTTGGCTTTCATGGCGTCGTTGATCGTATCGAGGCGCGGCTTCGAAAGTTCCCAGTACCATTTTGAGAGGCCTTTCCAGTCTGGAATCGTGCTGACGAGAACGCGTTGCACGACCGTGTGGCGGGAGGGCATTTTGGGTTCCTCAAACATCCGGGGCGTATTGCGCCCCTCCCAGGTGTGGCGGGTGCCGCCGTTCGCCAGTTTCTCTTTGCGGTAGGTGACGGTGTCCCCGACGGGATCTTTGAGCTCAATGCGGGTCAGCGGCAGGCTGGCCGGAGCGTCGATCTGATAAACGGAGTGCAGAATCGGGACCGTATCCTCAAACAGGAACAGATCGCTCCACGTGTTCGGAACCACGGCTTTGCTGCGCTCGCCACGGACGGTGTAGTGCAGCAGATCGCCGATTTCAAGATCTGGCACACTTAGGCGGATCGTTTTGTGGTTGGGATCATAAATATTGGCATTCATCTGGCCGGAATTGACTGTTTCGCGGCTCTGGGCTTCGAGATTGATGGAGACAACCCGTCCGTCCGGCTTAATGATTTCGGCCAGCGTGAACTGTGTGGTTCCGTAGGCGGCGTTGTAACCGAGCGTAACGGTCGACTGCTCCTGGCGGCCTTTCTCCGTTAGAATCTTAAAAACGACATCGCTGATGGTTTGATCGGCACCGTTCGGCTTGTATTCGGCCAGCGTGATGTCTTCGACCAGCACCGTATCTGCGTCTGGGTAGCGCTCGGCAGTGGCCGGCGCGGCGGCCCGCAGCAGGGCGGCCTGCGCTGGGGTTGCGGCGAAATCGATAGCCACCGCGCTCAGTGCGCCGCAGATCAGAATAAGACAAAGAATCCGTTTTTTCATAGCAGGTCGGCTCCGTTTTTTTTGGAACCGACAGCCTAACGAACCCTGTCGTTCAATGATACCTTGAAATTGTTTCGATTCTACAGGACGTTCAGGGTGGCCTGAAGCGGTTGGGTTTGAGCATCCGGGCCGATGGAGATAACAAACTCACCCGTTTCAATGCACCAGTCTTTCTGCTGGATGTTCCAGAAGGCGAAGGCTCGTGCAGGCAGTGTGGTTTGAACGGTTTTTCGTTCCCCCGGCTCCAGACAGATCCGTTGAATGGCCTTGAGCTCTTTGGGCGGTCTTTCCACGGAGGCTTCTTTGTCGCCGACAAACACAAGGGCGGTTTCACTCCCGGCGTTGCTGCCGGTGTTAACCAGATCAAATTTGAGAACGGCCTCTTCGCCTGCCTCGATTGTGTCGGCAGTCAGTCGCAGGTTTTCATAGACGAACGTGGTGTAGCTCAACCCGTGGCCGAACGGGTAACGCGGAGCGATTGCGCAGCGGTCGAAATGGCGATAGCCACAGAAAACTCCGTCCGTGTAGGCAACCCGCTGGTCGCCATCATCGTCGTGATAGCAGTTAAACGAGCCGCGGTCTTCAGGGCGCTCTTCCCAGGTAAAGGGCAGTTTGCCGGACGGATTGGTGATGCCGGCCAGAATTTCGGCCGCGGCGACGGTTCCGTTCTGCCCCGGATACCAGAGATTTAGCACGCCCTTTACCCGGTCGATCCATGGCGAGATGTCGCATGCGCCACCGGCGTAAAGTGCAACGGCAATATTGGGGTTGATCTTTGCCGCATCTACAATCAGCTGATTGAGCCGCTCGTCCATTTCAAAAGGCCGGTCGTGGGATTCGCCTTCCACCTCTTTTACGTATCCAGTTCCGATCACGACCAGATCGCAGTCGCGGATTGCCTCCAGCGCCGCTTCGCGTCCCATAAAGGCGTGAGCTGTTTGTTCGTATCCGAAAAGAGCATGAGTGCAGGGGCCATGGGTTTGCCGGAAGCTGACGGTCAGCTCATAGCGGCCAGCTGAAAGCTCGCGGGTTTTTCGATAGGTGTCGTGCAGGGAGTCGAACAGGGGTTCACCATTCAAAGTGGCTGACATCCTTCCGTCCACTGCATACATATAGAAATCGTATGCCGCCGCATCGGTGATCTCAATCTGTCCTGTCCAGATCGCGGAAAACGCCGCAGTACACAGAGCCGGATTCAGGTATCTAGTTTCCGGATTCAGGTTAATGTGCTGATCAACCGTCTCATAAACCGGTTCGCCGGCGAACTGCTTATTGTCATAGTAGCGGGCCTGAAGTCCTGGTTCGCCCGATTCCGTCAGGAAGGCGGAAGCGGTGTGGGTTTCGTTGGCGTGCCAGGAATGAACACAGGGGTAGTACTCGATTTCGGAGTGTTCGCCGTACGTGTTACGGATGGCCTCGACGAGCGTGATCGATTCGTGGGGCGAGGTATAGGCCGATCCGCCGCCGCAGAGAATCGGTTCGCCCGCATGATGGCCGAGTATCGCAATTTTTTTGGTCTGTTCCGGTTTGCGCGGCAGGAAGTCCTTATCGTTTTTGAGCAGCACGATGCCGCGTCGGGCTACTTCGAGCGCGGCGGCCTCTGTTTCGTGGTTGCGGGCCGGCAGGCTTTCATCTTTCTGGTTGTGTTCCGGATCGAGCCATCCGAAGCGCTCCATCAGCTTCAGCCGGTTGCGGATACGCTGATTGATCGTCTCCTCGGAAACCACACCGCTTGCAAGGAGCGGTTTAATTTTTTCAGGTTTCAGCCAATTCGCCCACGGCATTTCCAGATCCAGTCCGGCATTTAGTGTTTGGGCGGTCGAATAGGTCGACACCCAGTCCGACATCACCACACCTTCAAATTTCCAGTCTTCGCGCAGAATATCAGTAATCAGCGCCTTGTTTTCGGAGGCGTGAACCCCGTTGATCGGATTATAGGAGGTCATCACACAACCGGTTTTGCCTTCCTTGACCGCCAATTCAAACGGCCGCAGGTACACCTCGCGCAGGGTTCGTTCATCGACGTCTGACCCGATATGATAGCGGTTGTATTCCTGATTATTGGCTGCGAAATGCTTCACGGTCGCGGAAACACCTTTTTCCTGCACACCGCGGATGTAGGCCGCGCTTAGTTTGCCGGCCAGCTCCGGGTCTTCCCCCATGTATTCAAAATTGCGGCCGCACAGCGGGGAGCGGTATAAATTGACGCCGGGGGCGAGCAGAACGTGCACGCCGGCGGCGCGGCAGTCGGTGCCGACTGCCTGTCCGTAGAGCAGGGCGGTAGCCTCGTCGAAGGAGGCGGCCAGACAGATCAGCGCGGGATAGCAGGTCGAGGCCTTGGCCCACCAGTGTACGCCGACTGGGCCGTCGGCAAAGCGCAGACGGGGCAATCCGATGCGTTCCACGCCGAATAAATCGGCGTCGCGGTCCGGCAGGTCGTGTGGCGTGCCGCCCAGAAGCAACAGTTTTTCATCCAGCGTGAGCTGTTCGATGAGGTTTTCGATGGCGGAAATACGGGCGTGATCTGTCGTTTGATGTGCTTTCATTTGCGTGAATGTAAAGCGCACCCACAAAAAGTCAACCGGATTGGCTTTGTGAGAAAGGAAAAGCTTTGGGAAATCGGAACTTGCCCTCTTTTGACTGCTCAGGTAACTTCCCTCGCTTCAAGAAACGCGGCGCCAAGCATTCTGTTGTCTGATTGATACGACGCCGCAGCAACCCTGAAAACAGAAAAGAAAGGAAGAACCATGGGGCTCTTCGGAAAAAGTAAACGAACAATGGTCGTCAGTATTGACGCCCTCCTCGCCAGCAAAGGCGTTCGCGGCAATGTCGCTCCGCGCCAGCAACTGCAGGTCCTGCGCGCGCTCTCTCGCGTTGTGCAGCGCGAAAAAGTAAACGTCACCGCGGTCATCGCGGGCAAACCCCTCAACAAAGCTCCGCATAACAAAAAGTTCGATCATGTTCGCGTGCGTTACGCGAAAACGAACGACAAAATCGGCAGCCAGTTGATTAAAGCCCTCAAGCAGGCCGGTTCCGCCGGTGTGTTGGTCACAGAAGATCCCGCGCTCGAAAAGAAAGTAATTCGCGGCGGATCCGATACCCTGCGCATCTTCACCTTCCGCAAATTGCTCGACGACGGCAACGACAATGCGGGCGGACAGAACGCGGGTGGAAACCGGGATCGCAACAGCGGCGGACGCAATAACAACCGCCGTGATCGTGACCGTGATCGCGGCCCGCGTCCCGAGCGCAAACAACAGCGCCAGCCGAAACCGGCGAAAAAACAACCGGACGATGAAATCAGTCAGATGATTGATTTGGTCGATTAAAGATCGGAATGATGGAGTGATGGAATATGGGAATACTGGGTTGAAAAACAGCTTTTGATCCGATTGCCAATCCATTACTCCAACATTTCGTTATTCCATCACTCCTCTTTAAAAACGACCTCAGCGATGTAGGGCAGTTCGCGGTAGTAGTTGTCGTAATCCAGCCCGTAGCCGACCACAAATACGTCGTCAACCGGGAAGCCCGTGTAGTCGGCTTCCATTTCCATGGTTCGTTCGGTCTGTTTGTCGAGCATGACGCAGGTGCGCACGGAGCGTGCGCCTCGTTTCATAAACAGATCCCGAGCAAAGGCGAGGGTGCGGCCGCTGTCGAGAATGTCGTCGACCACCACCACATCAGCTTCGGTGAGGTTGATATCCGTGTCGTGTATAATGTTCACGGTACCGCTCGACTCGGTTCCCGCGCCGTAGCTCGAGAGCGTGATGAAGTCGATGCGCGGATGCAGTTTATGCTGCTCAAAGCCACGCACCAGATCAGCCAAAAAGATAAAGCTTCCGCGCAGAATCCCGAGCATCACCATGTTTTTGGCGTCGCTGTTGGCGACAATTTCATCGATCAGTGTATGGATTCGGGCTTGAATCTGTTCGCGGGTAAAGAGCTGTTTGCCGATCGCATGGGGTCGCATAATTGTCTCCGTCTTGATTGAACTTCGCCCACAATAGGTCTAAACTCCGAGTCATGAAACTCCAAATTGCTAAAGAGATTCTGGATCAGGCTGACCGTTGCACAAAGAATTATCATTGCCTGTCGGTTGATGGCGGGAGCTGTTCCTCACTTGCACCGCTTCTTTTCGGCGAGCAACGTTTTACCTGTCAGGACGCGGAACCGTGTGCTTACAAAGTTCCCTTCGGAAGCAATTTCTTCTGCACCTGCCCCGTTAGAAAAGCGGTGTTCCGGCAAACCGGAAAATAAAGGAGCCCCTTCGGGGTAGTTATCCGTTAAATAGTTATTTGTTATCAGGAGGGAATGGCCGTACCATTTCCTCTTCCATTTTAACTGATAACCCATAATCGATAACTAAACTATGACCATTCGTACCCGCTTCGCCCCCAGTCCCACCGGCAACGTGCATATCGGCAACATGCGCGCCGCTATCTTCAACTGGCTCTACGCCCGCCACACCGGCGGACAGTTCCTGCTCCGTGTCGAAGACACCGATCGCGAACGCTCCACCCCTGAAGCCATCGAAACCCTGCTTCAAGCCATGGACTGGCTTGGCCTTGACGTCGACGAAGAACCGCTCTACCAGTCCACTCGCATGGACGCCCACCTCGAAGCGGCCGAAAAACTGCTCGCCTCCGGTCACGCAACCAAAGAGGACAAAGGCGGGCTCGGGCAGGGCGAATGCGTCATTTTCAAAATGCCCGAAGAGGACATGGTTTTCGAAGACGAAATCAAAGGCACGCTCACCAAAAAAGCCGCCGACACGCAGGACTTCGTTATTGTCCGCTCCAATGGCACGCCCGTCTTCCATCTTGCCAACGTGCTCGACGACATTGAACAGGGCGTCACTCACGTAATCCGCGGCGATGACCACATCGAAAACACTTACCGCCACATTGCGCTCTATAAAGCGCTCGGTGCGCCCGTTCCTAAATTCGCCCACCTGCCGATGATCATCAACGCGCAGGGCAAACCGTACTCCAAGCGCGACGGCGACGCCTTTGTCGGTGACTTCAAAGAAAAAGGCTTCTTAAGCGAAACGCTCTTCAACTACCTCGCATTGCTCGGCTGGTCGCCTAGCGACGACCGCGAAGTGATGACCCGCGACGAAATGATCGCCGCCTTTAAACTCACCAGCTGCAAATCTTCCCCCGCGCAGGTCGACCTGCGTAAACTGCAGTGGATGAACGGTGAATACATCCGCCAAATGCCGCAAGCGGCATTTGATGCAATCTGTTCACATGAATTCGAAAAAGAGGGCATAGCGTTGAATGAGAAAGCATGTGTTGTATATGCCTTGTTGCAGCCGCGAGTTAAACTGCCATCAGAAATCGTACCGCAGGGACGATTTCTGTTCAGCGACGACTACGAATACGACGAAAAAGCCGTCAAAAAGAAACTGCTCAAAGAGGGTGTTTTCCAGACCTTGGAAAAAATCGCCGGAATTTTCCAAGGTTTGGAAACGTTCGACGAGGCCACCATCGACAAGGCACTGCACGCTTTCGTTGAAGAGAGCGGACTAGGCTTTGGTGCCGTTATGTCGCCGATGCGCATCGCCGTATCCGGTCAGCAGTCCGGCCCCGACCTCGCGCCTGTCCTCGCCATCCTCGGTAAAGACAACGTCCTCGCCCGCATCCAAAAAACAATCGCACGTTTCGGATAAGTTTTTGACGGGATAACAGGATTCACAGGGTGAATAACAGTGAGCCGGAAATCGTTATTAAAGAAGACGGTGCAGGCTGTCTGGCTCGTGAGAGTGGTTAAGCTCTCTTCTTGCCTGTCCCGCCATAGCCCTTGGCGGCGGCGGATGCTTTTGAACCGTGCCTTTGGCACTATTTCCTGCGGAAATTATTTATCGCTTCGCTTTCAGGTGGCCAAACTCCAATTCGCGCCCATTAGCGTTCATTCGCGGTTAAAAACTCCCCCAAAAACCGGACTTCGCGGGTCAGGGTGAAGTCGAATTTTTGCTGAACGGCGGCGACCATCTGTTCGGAGAGCTCCCAAACATTTTGAGCCGTACACCCATCGCCACCGATGATGATGTTGGCGTGCTTTTCAAAAATCTTTGCCCCGCCGACTTTCATGTCGCATACACCGGCTTCTTCAAGAAAGTGTCCTGCCGCTTTGCGCCGTTCGGCGGCCGAGCTGGCTTCGATATTGCGGAAAACGCTCCCCGCACAGGGGGTTGTGTGCCAGTTTGGATGATGTTCCCGGCGGAATTCAAGAATCCGTTCGCGTTCGGCCTTCAGGAGGGCCGGATCTTCCGCCGGAAGTTCGAAGGTGGCGGAAAGGACAATCTCGCCGGTCTCTTTGAGGATGGAGTGGCGGTAGGCGAATTTGAGATTGTAGCGGGTGACGGTTTGCACGTTTCCGTCGAGGTTGATGATTTCTGCCGAGACGAGATGGTCGCCGATCTGGTGGCCGAAGGCGCCGGCGTTGCCGGCGATGCCGCCGCCGACGGTGCCGGGGATGCCGGTGCAATACGACAGATCGCCAAGGTTCTCTTCGACCGTTATGCGGGCGAAGTCTTCGAGCAGGGTGCTGCCGGAGACGGTGATGCGGTTGCCGTCTGTTTTGACGTCCGGCGTTTCAGTGCAAAAGCGGATGACGGCGCCGTGGAGGCCTTCGTCGGAGATCACGAGGTTGGAACCTTGGCCGATGACGAGGAAGGGAATCTCTTTTTCGTTAAGCACCTTGATGAGCCCAGGCAGCTGATCGGCGGAGGGGTTGTCGATAAAGAGCAGGCAGGGGCCGCCGAGCCGGAAGGTGGTGAAGTCCCCCAGCGGCTGGTTTTCGCGGACGGTCAGTTTCGGGAAAAGTGTTTGGATTTCAGCTGCCAATTTCATACTTACCATTTAAATTTAAACCACTAATTCACACTAATGGACACTAATTTGGAGACAAATACGAATTCAAATGATTAGTGAGGATTAGTGAAAATTAGTGGTTCGTCATATTTTCCTCTCTCTGTGGAGCGAGAAGTTTATTACGATAAGTTCCAATGTTTGGAAAAATTCACATCTTTCTCTTTGCCGGTCTGCTGACGGGGTCGGTGTTTGCCGCCAATCCGTTGGTGAAAGACGCTGTGTTCGTGGCCTTCGATACCGAGACGACGGGCTTTAGTCGAAAGAACGACCGGCTGGTGGAGATCGGCGCGGTCAAGTTCCGCGGTGACGGCGAAGTGCTGGCCACCACCAACTGGCTGGTGAATCCGCAGTGCGAGATCCCGTATTACGCAACGCAGGTTCACGGGATCACCACCGAGATGGCGCAGGACGCTCCGTTGTTTTTGGAAATTTGGCCGGAGTTTGAAGCTTTCTGCGGCCATGCGTTGCTGCTGGCGCATAACGCGCCGTTCGATGTCGGGTTTCTACGGGCTGAGCTGAAACGGGCAGGGGTGGATGCCCCCGCGATGCCGGTGGGCGACACGCTGCCGCTGTTCCGCGACTGGTTCCCGCGCGCGCTGAGTCATTCGCTGGAACCGCTGTCAAACTATCTCGGTGTATCGGGCGATACCTATCACCGCGCCGAGGCCGATGCATTTTATATTGTTACTATTTTCAACATCGGCATGAAGCACCGGTCGACTTTGACGATGCGACGGCTTGAACAGGACGCGGACGGTTTTGATTGGCTAGATGGCAGGAGACACGATGCAGCAGATTACCTCCAAAGATAATATTCGGCTCAAAGCCGTTCGCGCGTTGGTGCGCTCCAAAAAGGAGCGCGAACAGCAGAACGGCTTCATTATAGAGGGTGTCCGCGCACTGACCGCGCTGACCGATGGAACGGCTTTGCCTCAATACGCTTTGCGCGAAGTCTGGGTTTCGGACAAAGCGCCGGCAGGCATTACCGCTGACTACTGCATTTCGCACGATTTTATGGAGCAGCTTTCGGACTGCCGCACCTCGCAGGGCGTGCTCGGTGTGGTGGAGTACACCCCCGCACCACTGGAGATCAACCCGGACAAAGGGAGCTATCTGCTGCTCGACCGGGTGATGGATCCCGGCAACATGGGCACGCTGATCCGCTCCGCCGTCGCCTTCGGCTTCGACGGCGTGCTACTGCACGGCGACTGCGTCGACGTGTTCAACCCCAAAACCGTTCGCGCCACCATGGGTGCGCTTCCTTTTTCCAATGTCTGTAAGATGGGCGACGAGATTTTTCAGACATTGGAAAAACTGGGATACGAGCTGATTACGACGGTGCTGCGCGGCGGCGAGGATTTGTACGAAATGGAGTTTGGTCCGAAAACGGTTCTGGTGGTCGGCAACGAAGCGAACGGGGTGTGTGACGAGATTGTTCAAAAGGCCGCCCGAAGGGTGTCGATTCCAATGTCTGGAAACGTAGAGTCGCTCAATGCGGCGGTTGCCGGATCGATCTGTATGAGCCGGATCGGCCACTAAAAAACAAAAAAGCGAATCCGGAAGGAGTTCGCTTTAATCAGTTATGGTCGGGGTGACATGATTCGAACATGCGACTTCTACGTCCCGAACGTAGCGCTCTACCAGGCTGAGCTACACCCCGTTTTTCAGACGAAGTGCGGCATTGTAAGCAGATCCCTTCAAATGGCAAGTGTTTGTTTCTTCCACCACGCCAGAAACTCGACATTCCCTTTAGGGCCTTTCAGAGGAGAGGGGGTTAGCCCCAGCCATTCGAGGTCGAGTTCCTGCTCGCCAAAGTTCCGAATCTTGGAAATAACCTCTTCGTGAATGGCCGGATCGGTGATCACGCCGCGGCCTTTATCGACCGCTTCTTTTCCCGCTTCAAACTGCGGTTTGATCAACGAGACAATCTCGCCGCCCGGCTTCAGTAACTTTTTGACGGCCGGCAGAATCTTCGTGAGCGAAATGAACGCCGTGTCGATTGACGCGAAATCAGCCGTTTCCGGAATATCCCCTTCGGTCAGATAACGGGCGTTGACGCCCTCCATCACCACGACTCGGTCGTCCTCGCGCAGTTTCCAGTGCAGCTGACCTTTGCCGACATCCACGGCATACACTCTGCTCGCGCCGTGCTGAAGCATGCAGTCGGTGAAGCCGCCGGTCGATGAACCGATATCCAGACAGACCCGCCCCTCCATCTTGAGCTCAAACGCCTCCATAGCGCCCTCGAGCTTTGTTCCGCCCCGGCTGACAAAGCGCTCCACCTCCTTGAGAACAATCTTGTGATCCGGTGCCAACGGATGCCCCGGCTTTGGCGATGCGTGGCCGTCCACGATAACCTGTCCGGCCAGAATCAGGCGTTTGGCCTTCTCGCGGCTTTCAGCGAGTCCTTTTTCAACGAGTAATTGATCCAGTCTTATTTTTTTCACAACCGGACTTTACTCTAAATTTGGGAGGGAATTCCAATCTGAATTGAAGTGAAGTGGTTGAAAATACATCTCCCGGTTTTCTTGTGGTGTATGGATAGAGAAGTCGATACGTTGAACGTGTTTTATGTGTGTTTGAAAAGGAGCGAATATGAAGAAAATAATTTTTTGGGTGTTGGTGCTAATGGCTGGGTCAGTGGTTGCAAAGTTGCCGATTCCTCAGACGAGGTTTCGCACAGCGCCTCTGGATATTGTCGAGCAGTTTGCCGCGGACAAAGATTCAGTTGCTCAGCTTGAGCTGGCATTGCGCTATTATGCCGGACATCAGGTGGCTGCAGATGCTCAAAAGGCGTTCGCCTTGATGAGTCAGTCGGCCGAACAAAAAAACCAAGAGGCTCTGTATTTATTAAGCTTGATGGTTGCGGAGGGGATTGGGGCGCCCGTCGATTTGCAAAAGGCGGAGTCGTTGTTTATTGCCGCGTTGGTGGTCAATCCGAAGGATGCTCGGTTCCAGGGCCGGTTCGAACAAAGGGTGCAGGATCAGAAAAGTGCAGGAGGGACGGCAGACGCCTTTTTGAAAAAATGTGTAGATGCCGGATATGCCCCTGCGATTCTCTCCCTATATGCTCCGGTGGCTGACGATTTGTATTCGACCGGGCAATATGAAGAAGTGCTACCTCTGTTGAGAAAACTCTCGGATATTGGAGATGCTGTAAGCACTCTGCGTCTGGCTGAAATGGTTGCAGAGGGACTGGGCGGGCTTCCGAAGGATGAAGTCCAGGCTCGCGTCCTTTATCAGCAGCTTGCTAATAAAGGAGACGCAACGGCGCAGTTCGAGCTGGCGGTGATGGTTGAGAAGGGTGCGGGGGGAGATGCAGATCCCGAGCAGGCTGAATCCTTGTATAAGCTCTCTGCGGATCAGGGGAATGTAGACGCAAAGAATCGCCTGGCTGAAATTGAACTCGCGCGGTTCCCGTATGTACTGCGGCCGATCAAAGAGCTGTATCCAAAGTCCAAAGCACGTCAAAAAATTCTTTCGGTTGAAAAAAGCTCTGGAGAGTACAAAAACGTTGCCGGCGACGACGCTCCGGGGTTGTTGGTGAGGTATGAGCTCCCTGCCGCATCTCAAGCTGCCGGCTTTTCCGGAATAGTATTAGTGGGCGTTGAGCTCGCGAACCAGAAGACTGGGGTGCGATATTGGTTCTCCGGTGAGTATGTATATGACGGGCCGATCTATGATTATTCTTGTGACTCTGATCTTGATCTGTTTGTTGATCAGGAATTTGATCCTGACGCCAAAATAACAGGCTGGGCCGTTGTATACGGGCACTTGTTGCCTGACGGTCGAACGGTCGCCGTATTTGACACGAGTGAATTTAAAACGGATAGCCTCGCGGAGTTGTTTGAGCGGAACCGCGATTCCAAGGTTCTCACAAACAAAATTATTTCAAGAACATTGCCTCAGACAGATATGGGGGGTGCCCTTTCCGCTGTTGAGGGAGATGAGGAGGGCAACACAGGAATCCTTGGAACGATTGGACATATTTTGGATATTTTATATCCGTTAAATTGATTTAAGATTTAACGTTCATGGTTTTATTTGGTCGTAGAGATCTCGCAATTTGTAATTCACGGTTGTTTAGGGTTGGGAGCTTATGTCCGGTTTGTATATCCATATTCCGTTTTGCGTGCGTAAGTGTTCCTACTGCGCGTTCTATTCCGTTTCCCCTTCGACCTCTTCGACAAGCTCAGGGCAGGCAGAACTCAGGACAGGTAAACCTTGGGAAAAAATGCCGCAGTTTTTCCAATCTCTGGAAACTGAAATAAAAAATTTAAAAAGTCGATATCCCGACTTTAACCCGGAGACCCTATTTATCGGCGGCGGAACGCCGACCGCGCCTGATTTCCAAACATTGGAAACTTTTTTCCCCTCCCTTGCCAAGACTACGGCGGACAGGCCAATGTTTGGAAAATTCTCTCCGTCTGAATTTTCGGTGGAGGTCAATCCGGGAACCGTTGATGCGGCGAAGCTTTCCTTGTTAAGGAAAAGCGGTGTCAACCGGCTTTCGATCGGTGTGCAGTCGTTCGATTCCCACTGTTTGGAAACGCTCGGCCGCATTCATTCGGCAGACGAGGCGGAGTCGGCCTTCCGGCTGGCACGCGCGGCGGGGTTCGAAAACATCAGCCTTGACCTGATGTTCGGCACACCGGGGCAAACCATGGAGAGGCTCGACGCCGACCTCGACCGCGCGTTGGCGCTCGGTCCGGAGCATGTCGCGATTTACAACCTGATGTATGAGGAGGGGACTCCTCTGACGGAGCGCAATCCCGTGCGGCTCGACGAGGAACTGGAGCGTGAAATGTACGACCGCATCCGTGCGCGGCTCAAGGCCGCCGGGTTCTTGCACTACGAAATTTCCAACTTTGCCAAGCCGGGTCTCGAGTGCCGGCATAATCTGCTCTACTGGAGTGGCGGCGAATACATCGGCTGCGGCCCGTCCGCCCATTCGCACTGGCAAGGAACCCGCTGGGCCAATGTTTCCGACTTAGATGATTATTGCGCTAATGGCCCGCGTTGCGAGTTTGAAGAAACCCTCGATTCAGCCGCCAAGGAGCGCGAAACACTGGTGATGAGCCTGCGGCTCCTTAAGGGGGTTGATGTGAGCCCCAGGCTTTTTGAAAAGCAGCAGGACAGCTTTAAAACATTGGAAAAACAGGGTTTACTGGAAATCGACGGCCGTCACGTGCGGCTTTCGGAAGAGGCTTTGTTTGTCAGCGATGCGGTCTTTGCGGAATTGGTCTGACCCCTATGCCTAGCAGTTTAAATGCTGAATGCCAAATATAGGCGATATTGCGCTTGCCAATAGGCAGGTCGGTGCGTAAATTACGCCCTCTTTTGAATTAATTTGTGAGGTAAGAGCTATGGCTAAATGTGCAGTAACAGGCAAGGGAACAACGGCGGGTCGTCGGATTGTTCGTAAAGGTTTGTCCAAAATGAAGGGCGGGATTGGTCTTCACGTGACTAGCTCCACCAAACGTAAATTTAAGCCCAACCTGCAGCGCATCCGCGTCCGTGATGAAAACGGTACCGTGAAACGTGTGTGGGTTTCAGCTAAAGCGATTCGCTCTGGTGCAGTCAAAAAAGCCTAAGCAGAGCTCATCTGTTTCGAATAACCGGTCCTTTTTGCAGGGGCCGGTTTTTTTGCGCCCTGGAAGGGCGCAATTCAGAGTTCGGAGCTCCCTATTCTGTAAATGGTAGCACGCTCCGACTTTAGAACAGCGAACCTAAAGCTCTGAACTGAGAACCCTGAACGTTTTGATGCATAAAAAAAGCCCTCTGTTTCCAGAGAGCGTTTTGTTTTCTGGAAGCGGAAGCTTACCAGCTGGCTTTGGTCATGCCGGGGATCAGTCCCTCAGATGCCATTTCACGCAGGGTGATGCGTGAGAGTCCGAACTTGCGGTAGACAGCGCGCGGGCGGCCCGTGACACGGCAGCGGTTCATAACGCGTGTGGGGTTGGCGTCGCGCGGAAGTTTACGCAGCTTGACGTAGGCCGCCTGCTGGTCTTCGTAGCTGGTTTCCGGGTTGAGAATGATCGCTTTGAGCTCCATACGCTTGGCGTAGTATTTGTTTGAGAGCTTTATGCGTTTCTCGTTTTTAGCAACACTGCTTTTTTTAGCCATAAATCGGTTTCCTCATTTGTTCTGCGAAGTGGGGATAAAACAGGAAAAGCCCCCTGCGTGCAACTATTTTCTACGCATAAGTTGGGGTTGCACAACGGGGGGCTGACGGGCAGAATATGTGCGATTTTAGGCCCTTTTCCTGGAGAGTTGATCTTATGTGCGGAGTGGTTGGATATATTGGAAGTAAACAGGCCGCGTCCATCCTGATTGATGGGCTACAGCGGTTGGAATACCGCGGCTATGATTCAGCCGGTATCGCCGTGCTCAGCGGCGGGAAAATCGTCTCTGGCAAGGAGGTCGGCCGACTGGTTAATCTGGAAAAAATGCTCGAAACAGAGCCTGTGCGGGGTACCTGCGGCATCGGTCATACCCGCTGGGCGACCCATGGTGCGCCGTCGCAGGCCAATTCGCATCCGCATTTCAGCTCCGACGGCGCCATTTCTGTGGTCCACAACGGGATCATCGAAAACTATGCTGAGCTGCGCGATGAGCTCCTGGCAAAAGGGCATACCTTTCTCTCCGAAACCGATACCGAAGTGATTCCGCATCTGATTGAGCAGGTGCTCAAAGACGGTGCGGCGTCTTCGGCGGAGGCTCTGCGCGGGGTTCTCCAACGGCTGCGCGGCGCCTACGCGCTGGGCGTTCTGTTCCGTGATGAGCCCGAAACGATCTATTGCGCCCGTCTCGGCAGTCCGCTGATTATCGGGCTGGGCGAAGGTGAAAATTTTATCGCCAGCGATGTCCCGGCGATTATCAACCGCATTTCTGAAGTCATTTATCTCAATGACGGCGAAATGGCCGTTTTACGGGCGGACGGGGTTGAGGTGTCCACGGTCGACGGGCAGGCGGTGACCCCGGACGTGAAAGCCATTACCTTACAGGCTGAAGAGGCCGAGCACGCTGGGTTTGAAACCTTTATGCTCAAAGAGATCCATGAGCAACCGCGGATTCTGCGCGCGCTGCTTGCCAAGCATATTTCGGCTGAGGGAGTCATTCAGCCGCCGGCTGGCCTGAGCGCGGACTATTTCCGCAAGCTCAACCGCATCATGATTGTCTCCTGCGGCACGGCCTATCATGCGGGGATGTACGGCAAGCTGCTGCTGGAAAACCTGACCGGCATTGCGGTTGAGACCGACCTGGCCAGTGAGTTCCGCTACCGCAATCCGAAAATCGACCCCGGCACACTGGTGATTGCGGTGTCGCAGTCTGGCGAAACCGCCGACACATTGGCCTCCATTCGCATGGCCAAGGACTGGGGGTGCAAAATTTTTGCCATCTGCAACGTGGAGGGCTCCTCCGTGGTGCGTGAGAGCGATGCGACTTTCTTTACCGACTGCGGCCTCGAAATCGGCGTGGCCTCCACCAAGGCTTACACGGCGCAACAGATGGCGTTCGCGCTGCTGGCGCTTTACATCGCCGCCGCACGCGGCGATCTGACGCCGGATCAGTTGAAAGAGTATCTGGATGATCTGCACGACGTTCCGGATGCGGTTCATTATGTGATTCAGCAGAAAGAGCTGATTCGGCAAATCGGTGAAAAACATCACGACGGACCCAGCTCGCTCTATATCGGCCGCCGTTTCAATTTCCCCACCGCGCTCGAAGGAGCTCTTAAAAATAAGGAGATCTCCTATCAGCACGCCGAGGGCTATGCCGCCGGCGAAATGAAGCACGGTCCGATCGCGCTGATTAACGAGTCGCTGCCGGTGATCTGCATCTGCACGAAAACCGCTGATGAGGTTTACGAAAAGATGCTTTCCAATGTGAAAGAGGTCGAGGCGCGCAGCGGACGCATTATCGCGGTGGTGACGGAGGGCGACACCGAGCTGTCCAAACTTTCGGATGATGTGATTTATGTACCGGAGGTGCGCGACGAATTTTCCCCCATGGTTAATGTGGCGGCGCTCCAGCTTTTAGCCTATTATGCCGCCCGTGCCCGTGGAACCGACATCGACAAGCCGCGGAATTTGGCCAAAAGCGTGACAGTCGAGTAGGGGCACGAGAGTCGGAAATCGGGGGAGCCCGGCTTTTTTCTTGATAATGAGACAGCCGTGCCAATAAAATGCGCGGCTTCAATTTTAAAGGGGATGTTTATGTCAAAAATGGAAAAAATTGGACGCGCGGATATTGTGATCGGTGATCAGACCGTAACGTGTCCTCTCTACGAAGGAACCGAAGGCGAAAAAGCTCTCGATATTGGTGTGTTGCGGAAAGAAACTGGGATCATCACCTACGACCCCGGATTTATGAATACCGGAAGCTGCTCCAGCAACATCACTTTCATCGACGGTGAAAAAGGTATTTTGCGCTATCGTGGCTACAATGTGGACGATCTGGCCACCAACTGCGAATTTATTGAGGTGGCCTACCTTCTGATCCACGGTTCCCTGCCTACCGCCGAGCAGAAGACGCGCTATAGCGACCTGCTGAATAGTCATTCCATGATCCATGAGGATATGCGGGAATTCTTTAGCCACTATCCGGAACACTCGCATCCGATGGCGATCCTTTCGGCGATGGTTGTCTCGCTCTCCTCCTTTTATCCGGAGCTGGGTGAAAGCCATAAGGAAGATCTGGATATGACGGTCACGCGCCTGCTTTCTAAGCTGCGTACCATCGCCGCGTTCTCGTATAAGAAGTCGATTGGTTCGCCGACCGTCTATCCGCAGCATGATCTGTCGTACTGCGAAAATTTCCTGAACATGATGTTCAGCTCGCCGGTAACCCAAAATCCGTATAACCAGGTGATGGTTGAAGCCTTGAACAAGCAGCTGATCATTCACGCCGATCACGAACAGAACTGCTCCGCTTCGGTTGTGCGCGGCGTCGGCAGCGCCGGAGCCAACTTGTACGCCTCCATTTCAGCTGGGATTTGCGCGTTGTGGGGCCCGCTGCACGGGGGCGCAAACCAGAAGGTGATCGAAATGCTGGAAGACATTGAGCGCGATGGTGGCGATGTTGATAAAGTCATTGAAAAAGCTAAAAATAAGCGCAGCCCGTTTCGTTTGATGGGCTTTGGTCATCGGGTTTACAAGTCCTATGATCCGCGCGCTCGAATTGCCAAAGATCTTTGCGAGAAGGTGATTGCTTCGACCGAAAAAGTTGATCCGTTGCTGGATATCGCTATGGAGCTCGAAGAGAAGGCGCTGGCGGATCCGTACTTCATCGAGCGCGGCCTCTATCCGAATGTCGACTTCTACACCGGTCTCACCTATCGCGAGATGGGCATCCCGACCAATATGTTCACCGTGATGTTCGCCATTGGTCGTCTGCCGGGCTGGATCGCTCAGTTCATGGAAATGGAAAAAGATTCGCAGGGTCGCATTGCTCGGCCCCGTCAGATCTATACCGGCCCGAACGCCCGTAAAGTGGTTCCTCTTTCTAAACGCACCTAGTGGATTTTTTCGTATGACAAACCCCAAAAAGGGCGCGGACAAAAGCCGCGCTAATGAACAGGAGCTCGAATTTATAGAGAGCGTTGCCCGGCGGCTTCCGGAGGATACAGAGGTTCTCCGGGCGTTGGCCGATTTGTACACTCGCACCGGTGACTATGCCGAAGGACTTCGCATTGATGAACGCCTCAGCCATCTATGCTCCGAAGACCCCATGGTTTGGTACAACCTCGGCTGCAGTCTTGCGCTCATGAAGCGCACCGAAGACGCACTCGAGGCGCTTGGACATTCGCTGGAGCTGGGCTACGACGACTACGAATGGATGAAAAAGGACGCCGACCTTTCCTTGCTGCACGGCGATCCCCGTTTTGAATCCATACTGGAGTGGATCTACAACACGTTTGTGCAGATGCCCGAAAGCTGAGCGGAAACCATTGCCCCGCTTTTCCAATCGTTGTACGCTTTATGAAATGTATCACTAGAGGAGACCGGCTATGCGCAGACCGTTGATTTGGGCCCTGTCATTGATCACACTTTGTGTGCTGTTTTTTATTTTCAGTGACGGAAAAACCACTATCGAGTTGTTTTCCTATGCTTGGGAAATGCAGACATCCATCGCCCTGTTGGTGTTTACCGGCATCGGCATCATCATCGGAGCGCTGCTCAAATGAGTATTTCCCCGGACGCTATCATTCATCCCGGTTGCCGGATTGAGAATGCCTCCATTGGTCCCGGTTGCGAAATCGGAGCCGAAGGACCGGTAACAATCGAAAACTGTCAGCTCGGACGTAACGTAAAACTTAAGGGCGGATCCTTCACCGGCGCGGTCTTTCTCGACGGCGCCAATATGGGCAGCGGCGCGCATGTGCGCGCCGGAACCATCCTCGAAGAGCAGGCCAGCGGTGCACACGCCGTCGGGCTTAAACAGACCGTACTCCTGCCGTTCGTTACCCTCGGCAGTCTCATCAACTTCTGCGACATCCTCATGGCCGGCGGCACCAGCCGCAAAGACCATTCCGAAGTCGGCTCGTCGTACATCCACTTCAATTTCACCCCCAATCAGGACAAAGCCACCGCCTCGCTCGTCGGCGACGTGTCGCGCGGCGTGTTGCTTGGCGAAAAGCCGGTCTTCCTTGGCGGGCAGGGCGGACTCGTCGGCCCGGCACGCATCGCCTACGGCTCGGTCATCGCCGCCGGGGGTATCTGCCGCAAAGACCTGCTCGAAGAAGGGCAACTCTATGTGCCGCCCGCGCCAGCCGAAAAAACCATTCCGTTTGAACTCGGCCACTACGGAAACATCGATCGGATTGTACAAAATAACCTCATCTACATCGGCAACATCAAAGCCCTCAAAGCGTGGTACGAAAACGTCCGCGTCCTCTTCATTCGCGATGAATACGACGAGGCCGTGCAGAATGGTGCAGTCGCCAGCCTCAACCTAATCCTCAATGAACGTTTCCAAAGGTTGGAACAATTGGGATCAAAAGTTCCAGACATTGAAAAGAAAGTGGCTGAAATTTCCAATGATTGGAAAAAAGAAACGGATACAGTGGCTTCAGCATCGCTGATGACCGAGATCGAGGCCGCCGACAAAACCGATTACATCGCCGCGATTCACAACCTCGGGCAGGGCGCCTGCACCGGAGCCGCCGCCTGGCTTCAGTCCATTGTGGATGAAACAGAAAATCTTTGGAGCTAAACATGGGGAAACTTTTTGGAACCGACGGCGTTCGCGATATGGCGAACATGGGTAACATGACCGCCGAGCAGGCGCTCGAGATTGGTCGTGCGCTGGCGTATGTCTGCAAGCAGTATCACCGCGAAACGGGCACCCGCCCGCGTATTGTGATCGGCAAGGACACTCGACTCAGTGGCTACATGCTTGAATCCGCGCTGACCGCCGGGGTGACATCCGTCGGGGTCGATGTGTTGTTGCTCGGCCCGTTGCCGACGCCGGGCGTGGCTTTCATCACGCAGGACATGCGCGCCGATGCTGGGATCGTTATTTCCGCTTCGCACAATCCCTACCACGACAACGGAATCAAAATCTTCGGGCGTACCGGCTACAAGCTGCCCAACGCCGAAGAAGAACAGATGGAAGAGTTGATCAACAGCCACAAATTGCGCGAGTTCCGTTCCACCGAATCCGATATCGGCAAAGCCAGGCGCATCGACGACGCGATTGGCCGCTACATCGTTTTCTGCAAAAACACCTTCCCGGATGGCATGACACTGGACGGCATGAAGATCGCCATCGACTGCGCCAACGGGGCCTCCTACAAGGCTGCGCCGATTATCTTTTCGGAGTTGGGTGCCGAAGTCAGTGCGATTCATGTTTCTCCCAACGGCATGAACATCAATGACAACTGCGGCTCGCAGTACACCAACGATCTGAAGGCTGAAGTGCTACGCACCGGCGCGGAGGTTGGCCTGGCCTTCGACGGCGATGCCGACCGCCTGATTGTGATTGATGAAACCGGCACGGAGCTTTCTGGCGACCAGATCATCGCCATCTGCGCAAAACAGTACAAGGCGCGCGGCTTGCTCAAAAACAACAAAGTTGTCGCTACGGTCATGAGCAACTTCGGCTTTTTCGCCGCCATGAAGGAAATGGGCATGGATGTGGCTGTCACAAACGTTGGCGACCGCTATGTGCTCGAACGGATGATCGAGGACGATGCCGTGCTGGGTGGAGAAGCCTCTGGGCATGTGATTTTCCATAACCACCACTCCACCGGCGACGGCATAATCGCCGCGCTTCAGTTGCTCAGTATCATGCGCGAAACCGACAAACCGCTCTCGGAATTGGCGCAGATTATGAAGATGTTTCCGCAGCGGCTCATCAATATCGACGTGAAAGAAAAGCCGCCGGTCGAAGAAATTTCGGGACTTCCAGCGGCGACCAAAGCCGCCGAAGACGAACTGGCCGACAAAGGGCGCGTGCTTATTCGCTACTCCGGCACGCAGCACATGTGCCGCGTGATGGTTGAAGGCCCCACCGCTGAAATGACCAACCGCCTCGCCGAAACTCTGGCCGATGTCGTCCGCGCGGCGATTGGTTAACGTTTGAAAGGAATGCGTCTATGAAAGTTCTGCTGCTTACCAATGAATACCCTCCGAATGTGTATGGCGGAGCCGGTGTCCATGTGGAATATCTCAGCCGCGAGCTGGCGAAACTGATGGAAGTCGAAGTCCGTTGTTTCGGGGAGCAGTTGGACGAGTCGAAACCGCTGACGGTGCGTGGGGTGACGGTGGACTCCTCGCGTTTTGCCGATGCGGATCCTCGGATTAAGCCGGTACTCAATGCGCTGGCTCACAATATCGATTTTAACGTTAAGCCTTCGGGCGCTGATGTGGTGCATTGCCACACGTGGTATTCGCATTTCGGCGGCATCGCCGCGAAGCTGGCCTACGGCATTCCGTTGGTGATTACCGCCCATTCGCTCGAACCGCTCCGTCCGTGGAAGCGCGAGCAGCTCGGCGGCGGGTACGATTTTTCGAGCTGGATCGAAAAGACGGCGCTGGAGATGGCCGATGCGGTGATTGCGGTGTCGAAGGAGACAAAGGCGGATATTCTGAACAATTTCGATGTGGATGAGAGCAAGATTGAGATGATCTATAACGGAATCGATACGGAAGAGTATCAGTGTGTTTCCACTCAGTTTTGTTTCGAAAAATACGGCATCGATCCGGACAAGCCCTACGTGTTGTTTGTCGGGCGAATTACTCGCCAGAAGGGAATCGTCCATCTGGTGAATGCTATTAAGGATATCGATGCGGGGTGTCAGGTGGTTCTGTGCGCGGGGGCACCCGATACGCCGGAGATCGCGAAGGAAATGAGCGACGCGGTGGAGGTCGCCCTCACGCAGCGCGACGGCATACTCTGGATTGAGGAGATGGTTTCGAAAGAAACGGCCATTGAGCTCTATTCTAACGCCGCCGTGTTCTGCTGTCCGTCGATCTATGAACCGTTCGGCATCATCAACCTCGAAGCGATGGCGTGCGAAACGCCGGTGGTCGCTTCAGCGGTGGGTGGAATCAAGGAAGTGGTCGTCCACGGCGAGACCGGCCTGCTGGTTCCGGTCGAGCAGTTGACCGTGGCGCCTTTCGAACCGGTGAATCCGGAGAAGTTTTCGAGCGATTTGGCCGAGGCGATTAATCAGCTGATGGCCGATCCATCTCTGCGCGGTCGCATGGCTGCCGCTAGCCGTGCGCGTGCGGTTGAAACCTTTAGCTGGACAGCGATTGCCGAGCAGACGGCTTTGCTCTATCGCAAGCTGAGCAAAGCGGTTATCAGTGAATAGTTATCGGTTATCAGGAGAGACTGCGGGTGAACAGAAGAAGTTGATTTTTCCATCCCAATAACTAATAACAAATAACCGGGCCGAGTCGGTCCAAGGAAGAAAAATGATTCCAAAGGGCAGTTACATCATCATCCAAAATGTGCAGCCGCGGATCGATTGCGGGCGCTACGCGGTGAAACGTGAAGTCGGCGATCAGGTGCTGGTTTCCGCCGAAGCCTTCCGCGAAGGGCACGGCGTGTTGCGCACGGAACTGCTTTGGCGTAAGGAAAGTTCCAAACATTGGAACCGCGTTCCGATGGAACACACGAATCCGGGGTTAGATCAGTGGGGCGCTTCCTTTGAGCCAGAAAAAATCGGTCGGCACGAGTTTAAAATTGAGGCGTATACCGATCATTTCGCGTCGTGGCTGCACGATACGAAACGGAAGTATGAGGCGGGCGAAAAGCTGGAGAGCGAAGCGATCGAGGGAATCCACCTGATGCAGGACGCGGCGAAGCGCGCGCCGAAAAAGGCGGCTTCTTTGATCGCGGACTGGGTGAAGGAGATCGAGGGGCTGACCTGCGCCCGCGAGAAGGCCGCCGTGATGTTTTCCGACCCTATTGTAGAGGCCGTTTGTGCGCACCCGCTCCGTAAAGGGGTGGAGACGGGCGTGAGCGATCTGTACCCGCTGTATGTCGACCGCCAGAAGGCGCGTTTTGCTTCGTGGTACGAGGTGTTTCCGCGTTCGACCGGTTCCGACCCTGACCGGAGCGCCACCTGGAAAGATGTTGAGGCGTTTTTGCCCTACGTCGCCGATCTTGGCTTCGATGTGCTCTATTTCCCGCCGATCCATCCGATCGGAAAGAGCTTTAAGAAGGGCCGCAATAATTCACTGACGGCCACGGAGGACGAGCCGGGCTGTCCGTACGCCGTCGGCAATGAGCACGGCGGGCACTTTGAAGTCTGCGAGTTGCTCGGCCCGATGGAAGATTTTGAGCAGATGATCAAAAAGGCGGCGGAGATGAACATCGATATCGCCATCGACTTTGCCATCAACTGCTCCTATGACCATCCCTACCTCAAGGAGCATCCCGACTGGTTTTTCCATCGACCCGATGGAACGATCAAATATGCCGAAAACCCGCCGAAAAAGTATGAGGATATTTATCCGTTGAACTTCGATTGCGAAGATCGCGACGCGCTTTGGAACGAGATGAAGCGCTACTTCCTTTTCTGGGCCGAAAAGGGCGTTCGCATTTTCCGTGTGGACAATCCGCACACCAAACCGGTTATTTTCTGGGAGTGGGTCATCCGTGAAGTGCAGAAAAAATATCCCGATGTGATTTTCCTGGCGGAGGCGTTCACCCGTCCGCGGATGATGGAGATTTTGGGTAAGGTCGGCTTTACGCAGTCCTACACTTATTTCACATGGCGCACTGGCAAGCAGGAGCTGACGGAATACTTCACCGATCTGACGACGCATTCGATGGCGGACTATATGCGCGGGAATCTTTTCCCGACCACCCCGGATATTCATCCGACCTATCTGCACAACGTCGAAGCACCTGCGTTCAAGATTCGTCTGGCGTTGGCCACGACGCTGTCATCGGTCTACGGCATGTATTCCGGCTATGAGTTCTGCGAAAACGAGCCGTTCCCCGGCAAAGAGGAGCTAAACTTTTCTGAAAAGTACGAGTTTAAGGTGCGCGATTGGAAACAGAAGGGGATCCGTGATTTCGTGCGAAGCCTCAATCGCGTTCGCCATGCCAACCCGGCTTTGCAGGAATACACCAATCTTCGCTTCTGCGACTGCAACAACGACCAGCTTATGGCCTACACGAAAACGGCCTGCAACGGACAGAACACGATCCTCGTGGTGGTGAGCCTTGATCCGGAACAGAAGCAGGCGGGAACGGTGCAGCTTCCGCTCGAAGAGGTCGGGTTGACCGTGGGCAAAGGGTTCATCGCTCACGATCTACTGAGCGATGAACGCTATTGCTGGACAGGTTCAGAAAATTACATCGAGCTTAGCCCCGAAAATCCGGTGCATATCTTCCGCATCGAAGCCTAGCTAGCTACGCTGGGTTTCAGGGCGTCCCCGTGCAAGGGTTGGCTTTTTTCAAATTTTGGAAAATTTATGCCCCCCCAAAATATTCACAGCCATTTTTAGATAAAAAACGTCAATATTTTGGGTCTATTTGTATTTCGGTATAAAAACAGGGTTAAAATTTGTTAGAAAAATAGCCATCGCGCTTGACGGTGACGAATTTAATGATACTTTAAGTATGTTTTTTGAACAGATTTATCTCAACAGGAGAAAACAATGGAAAAGATCACTATGGATGGCGGTCAGGCGATCATTAAATGTTTGGAAGCGCAGGGAGTTGAGTATATTTTTGGATATTCTGGGGGGTCGGTCATCCCGATCTTCGATGCAATGATCACCACGCCGAGCAATATTAAGTTTGTTCTGGTTCGTCACGAGCAGGGCGCGACCCATATGGCTGACGGCTATGCGCGTGCGACCGGCAAGCCCGCCGTTGTTCTCGTTACCAGCGGCCCCGGTGCCACCAATGTTATTACGGGCATTATGACCGCCCACATGGATTCTGTTCCAATGATCTGCCTGACCGGACAGTCGGTTTCGTGGATGATTGGAAAAGACGCCTTCCAGGAGGCGGATATTTTCGACATCAGCATGCCGGTTGTTAAGCACAGCTATCTGCTCAAATCGTCCGATGATATTCCGCGCACGATCCGCGAGGCATTTCATATTGCCACGACCGGACGGCCCGGCCCGGTTTTGATCGATATCCCCAAGGATATGAGTGCCGGCCCGATGAGTGTTGGTCTGGATGCTGAAATGGATATTCCCGGCTATCAGACGCATGAGAATGATGAAATCAATGCCGAGCACATTCAGAATATTGCTGAGGCGCTTTCCAAATCGCAGAAGCCGCTGATCCTGGCCGGACACGGCGTTATGATTTCCGGCGCGCAGGATGCGTTGCGGGAGCTTGCTGAAAAAATGCAGGCTCCGGTTACGACCACGCTGCTTGGAAAGGGCGCATTCCCCGAAACGCACGAGCTCTCGCTCGGATGGCTTGGCATGCATGGTAGTGCCTATGCGAATAAAGCCGTTTGCGACTGCGACCTGATTTTGAATATCGGATCGCGTTTCGACGACCGCATTCTGGGCGATCCTGCTCAGTTCTGTCAACAGGCAACCATTATTCACGTTGATATTGATCCGTCTGAAATCGGAAAAATGATTCAGCCCGATATTCACTGCATCGGCGATGCCCTCAAGGTCATCGACGCGTTGATGCCGCACGTTGGCGAGTTGAATACCGGCGACTGGCTCAAGAAGCTCGACGGCTGGAAACAGAAATATCCGCTGAAGTTCAAACGGCAGGGCAGTCTAAAAATGCAGCACGTCATCGATGAGTTTTATAAACTCTCCGAGGGTAAAGGCATTGTTGTTACCGACGTTGGCCAGCATCAGATGTGGGCCGGACAATTCTATAAGACGGATCATCCGAACAACTTCCTCAGCTCCGGCGGGGCGGGCACGATGGGCTTCGGCCTACCGGCCGCTATCGGCGCGCAGTTCGGACGGCCCGACGATCTCGTTATCTGTTTTGCTGGCGATGGCGGATTCCAGATGACGCTGTTCGAGTTGGCGACCGCCGCGCTCTATAAGCTGCCGATCAAGATCGTTGTCTTGAACAACCACTACCTCGGCATGGTTCGTCAGTGGCAAGAGCTCTTTTATGAAGATCGCACCAGTGGTGTTGATCTCGAAGGAAACCCCGACTTTGTTAAATTGGCGGAATCCTACGGAATCAAAGGCTTCAACCTGCGCCGGCCCGGTGACGTCAAACGCATCGTTAAGTCTGCGCTAGACTACAACGAAGGTCCGTGCCTCATCAACTGCGAGGTCGAGAAGACCGATAACGTTTTCCCGATGATCCCCGCGGGCAAACCGATTGAAGACATGATTATCGAAGCCCCCAAGGCCGGTAGCAAGAAACTGGAAAAACCCACTGGATCAACTTGATCGGGAGTTTTACAGAAGGAAACGAAGGGAAACAAAGGATGCACCCATTATTTGAAAAGGCAGACAAGCTAAGTTCTGAAGTAATCGGGGCGGCGATGGAGGTTCATTCAGAAAAGGGTGCCGGATTAATTGAATCAATCTATGAAAAGTGTCTCCTGCGTGAGCTGGAATTGAGAAAAGTTTTCACTACCGCGCAGAAGAAGGTAAATATCGATTACAAAGGGCTCGTTTTTGAGGAGTTTTTAAAATTCGATATTCTTGTGGAAGATTGTCTGCTTCTCGAACTGAAGTCTGTTGAAAATGTGTTGCCGGTTCACAAGGCTCAATTATTGAGTTATATGAAACTGTTAGACATTCCGGTGGGATTACTGATTAACTTTCATGAGGCTCATTTAAAAGATGGAATAACAAGACTGATTTTGCCGGGTGCGAATCAGTAGCCTTCGTTTACCTTTGTTACCTTCTGTAGGGAATTGAATTTAAGGAGATGAAAAATGATTAATACTAAAACTATCCATACGCTCAGTGTTTACGTTTCGAATAACCCCGGGGTGCTCGCGCGCATCGCGCAGACCTTCTCGCGTCGCGGCTACAACATCGAATCGCTCGTTGTTTCCACCGCGATCGACGGGCATTTTTCCCGTATGACCATCGGCGTTAGCGGCGCCGAAGATGGGTTGGGTCAGATCATCAAGCAGGTTGATAAACTGATCGACGTTCTGCACTGCACCGACCACACCTTTGATGACGCCGTCACCAAAGAGATGGGGCTCATTAAAATTGAGGTCGGTTCCGACGGCCGGGGCGAGGTGCTGCAGATTGCTGAGCACTTTGGTTGCAAAACCGTCGACCTCACCGACTCGTCGATCATGCTTCAGGTGGTTGGCGATCCGGATAAAATCGATGCGTTGATGGGGATGCTGCAAAAATTCAAAATTATTGAAATTGTCCGCACCGGCAAAGTGCTGATGTCCCGCGGCGCTGAAATCACGTAGTTTCCAACCCTTGGAAAGATTCAGCCGAGCGCCGCGAGGATGGCGTCGAGCCATTCCTCTTTTTTTACTTGCATCATCGGGCTGGGGTGGGCGGTTAGGATCGGGTTGGTTTCCGAGGGGACTGTGACGATTTTTTCGCCCTCAATGCAGTCGAGACACTGTTTTGCCAGCGGGATCAGCCCCGTGGCCTGACCCCAGCCGAGGATAATCGGCGCGCCGGGTTTTCGGCGTAGCATCTGCTCACGTTCATTTTTCCGAACCTTGGAAAAAAGGCTGTGTGCTTCGCCGCCCGGAATGCCATCGAGCGCTTGGGTGCGGGCGATAAAGCTAGGGCTTTTGGGGTCGCGGATGTCGGAGATGTTCAGAATCCGGACATGTTTCCAACCTTTGGAAACCGCGATGCGCATTAGCTGATACTGCGTGTTGTCGGGCTGCGTCAGCACCAACGGCTTTTTAAAGCCGGCGGGCAGGGGCAGGGTGAGCAGGCTATCGGTGTCGCCTTCTTCAATCGGACGCGATGAGCCGGGGTTCATCATAATCACTACCGCATCCGGCAGGCTGTTTTTTTCCACACTTGCGCAGGTGTGGGATTTTTCTCCGAGGCTGAACAGATCGTCGGGATCGGTTCCTGCGTCGACCGCTTCGCGCGGCAGGGAGGTAATCTCTAACACACTGCGGCAGAGTAGGGGCTCGGTTCCCGCCACGTCCAGACGGTAGAAGTGTCCGTAGCACCGGAAGGTTTTTTTCAGTTCAACGGCGTATATAAATTCACTCATGGCACAGAGTAAACCATCTCTCTTCCCGGATCTTAATCCTAATCTTAATCTTAATCTGGCGGGCGGCGCGGCGGCACGATAGACTGCGCGCATGAAGAAAAACATCAAAGAGTGGGGCTTCCCTGTGGACCGGATGTTTCTGGCAGCCGGGCCGTGCAGTGCCGAAAGCCGAGAGCAGGTGCTGGATACAGCGAAGACGCTTGCAAAGGGAAATGTCAGTTTTTTGCGTGCAGGCATCTGGAAGCCGCGTACCCGGCCGGGCAGTTTCGAAGGCGTTGGGAAGGAAGGACTTCAGTGGATGGTCGATGCACGGGCTGAAACCGGACTAAAAATCGGCACCGAAGTGGCCGAACCCGCCCATGTGGAAGCCTGCCTGGAATACGGGCTGGATATTCTCTGGGTCGGCGCGCGTACCTCCACCAATCCCTTCTCCGTGCAGGCGATTGCCGATGCGCTGCGCGGAACCGATATTCCCGTGTTCGTTAAAAATCCGATGAATGCCGATGTGGGTCTTTGGATGGGTGCCATTGAACGCCTCGCCAATGCCGGGATCACCAAACTGGGCGCCATTCACCGCGGCTTCAGTTCTGAGCTCGAAACCCGCTACCGCAATGCGCCCAACTGGAAAGCGCCGATCGAACTCAAGCGCCGCATGCCCGACATCCCCATGATTTGCGATCCCAGCCATATCTGTGGGAAGCGCGAGCTCATTCCCGCCATCGCGCAGGAGGCGCTCGACCTGCTCTTCGACGGCCTCATGCTCGAAGTCCATCCCGATCCCGAACATGCGCTGAGCGATGCCGCGCAGCAGCTCACCCCCGAACAGTTTTTTGAACTGGTCGGAAGACTGAAACTCTCGCACGAGCAGAGCGACAGTGCTGCTTTCGCCGCTCGTATGAGCGAACTGCGCGAAACGGTTGACGATCTCGACAGCCGGATGCTCGATGTGCTTAGTCAGCGTATGGATGTTGTCCGTAAAATGGGTGCGCTCAAAGCTGAGCAGAACGTCTCCACCTTCCAACCGCACCGCTGGCAGGAGATTATCAACGACCGCGTCCAAAAGGGAACCACTCTCGACCTCTCTGAAGATTTTGTGTTGCAGCTCATGCAGTCCATCCACGAAGAAGCCATCCGTCAGCAGGAAATCCGCCGCATCAACGGCGCCGAATAATTCGGTTTTCCAATGTTTGGAAAAATAGATGGGTGAAGGCGTAGCCTTCTTTCAAACATTGGAAGGTCCTTCGGAAAAAGGTCCAATGGGGGGGGTATTGGGCGTTTGAAACGCCTTTGTGCCTTTGCTCTTAATCAACAAACGGTGCGAGGATGGCTTCAATGGCGGTGCGTTTGTCGGCAAGAAGTGTTTCGTCTTTGGCTTCAATGAGCAAGCGCAGGTAGGGCTCGGTGTTGGAGGGGCGGACGTTGAGCCACCAGTCGGGGAATTCCATGCGCACGCCGTCGAAGTCGTATACGGCTTCCGGTTTTTCCGCTACGGCAATGGCTTTCACCAGCGCGGCAATGGCTTCGTCCTTTTTTTTAACGTGCAGATTGATTTCGCCGGAGTTGGCGTAGCGCATCAGTCCGTCGATACAGGCCGAGAACGGTTTTCCGTCTGCCTTTAGTTTTGCAGCGACGCTCAGTACGATCAGCGCGGTAAGAATACCGGAGTCGCAGTTGAAGAAGTCGCGGAAGTAGTAGTGGCCCGCCAGTTCACCGCCGACTACGCAGCCGAGCACGCGCATCTTCATTTTGGCGAACGAGTGGCCGACCTTCCACATATGCGGCTCGCCGCCGAGCTCAATGATCCGCTCGATGACAGCCTTGGACGTGCGGACGTCGTGCAGGATCCGACCGCCGGGGTTTTCAGCCAGAAAGTATTCGGCCAGTACGCCGGTGATCAGATCGGGCTGAACGAAGCGGCCCTGTTCGTCGATGAACATCACGCGGTCCGCGTCGCCGTCAAAAATCAGACCGATATCGAGGCTATTATCTTTCACCAGCTCTTTGATTTCGGCGCAGTTTTCCTCTTCGAGCGGGTTGGGCGGATGGTTGGGAAAGGTGCCATCGATTTCGTCGTAGATATACTGCGGTCTGTTGCCGAGCAGATCTTTGATGAGAAGGGTTGCCATCCCGTTGGAGCAGTCGACTCCGATTTTTAGTTTGGACAGGTCGGGCAGGTACTGACGCAGAAAATCGAGATAGTCGCCGCGCACATCGATCTCGCTGACCGTGCCGCGTTTTCCGGCGGGAACAATATCTCCCTCGATCATCTGTTCGAGGTCGGACAGTCCGGTGGAATAATCGACGGGCAGGGCGCCGGTTTTGCAGATCTTGAGTCCGTTGTATTCCGGCGGATTGTGTGAGGCCGTGATCATCACTGCGGCATCAAAGCATTGGCTGGCGGTGGCAAAATAAAGGGTCGGAGTGGTGCACTGGCCGATGGAAACCACATTTGCACCGGCGGTGGTGATGCCGTCGCATAGCGCCTCGAACACCTCTGGTGAGCTGGCGCGGTCGTCGCGCCCGACCAGCACGGTGTCCGCATTCAGCAGTTTGGGAAGAAAGAAACCAATTTTCCGAACATTGGAAGAATCAAAGTCGCGCCCGTAGACGCCGCGGATGTCGTAGGCCTTAAATGCGTTCATAGTGAGCAGTTATAAGTTTTTGGTTATACCTGTGCCTTTACGTGAAACCATACATTGCAAGGTATGGTTTAGTATTTGGATGTTTGAATTATTAATTTCGACAACGCCGATGCCAGATGACCGGCTGGTTTTGCGTTGTGATATCGACTGGTCTTGAAGACAACATAACCCCGTGCCGCCAGTTTTCGCATATGCCTAGAAACAGCGGAAGAGGACATTCGCGATTTTTGGACTAATTCTTCGATTGAGGAGGGGGCAGTCGCGATTCGCTGAATCAACTCAATACGTCGCTGGTGAGTACATCCCGTTGCCTGCCGGATGATGGACGGATAAGGAATTCCAACGGAAAGGCTTTTTTTCAATGCGGCTTGCAAGGGAAGAATGTGCGGTGGTGCATACTCTGATCCGAAGCTATAGTGAACCGTCAAGCCGGTCCGGTGTGCGGAAATCAGATACTCATCGCACAAACGTTTCAGTTGTGTGCTGGTCGCCGAAGGAGTAAGCCCAATCTCCGCTGCTAGATCTTTAACGCATTGCGCGGGGTCTTTCAGAATCAGTTGCAGAAGATGAAGGCGGTTCTCATTTGCAATCACGCGACACGTCACCCAGAGCCAGTATATTGAATTTCCCATAGGTATCCCTCCTTGTAGAAAATCATACCTTGCAAGGTGTGGTTTAATCAACAAGAGAAAGTAACGGGTCAGACTGGTTTAGCTGCACTTTGATCCAGAAGAAGCCGAGGTGGGTGGAGTAAGTATTGGTCGGGTGGTCGAGGGGGGGGGGTGAATGGACAGAGCTCCACATGAAACCACACCTTGCAACGTATGGTTTAGGGAGTCGTCATTCCATATGATCAGAATATAGAACGGGGCGGGTTGGTATGGTCGTCGCACCCCGAAGGATCGAGGGTCGCTGAAAGCGCTGTGCCCTGCCGTGTCCGCCATAGCCGTTGGCAAAGACGGGAATGCAGTCAGTTTAATTTGGCAATGGCGTCGATTTCGATGAGGACGCCTTTGGGCAGGGCGGCAACCTGAACAGTGGAGCGCGCGGGCGCAGTGGCTTCGTCAAAGTATTCACCGTAGATGGCGTTGACGCTCGCAAAAAGTTCTAGGTCGGTCAGAAAGACGGTGGTTTTCACAACGTCTTCGAGCTCTGCGCCTGCCTCTTTGAGAACCGCCCGTAAGTTGGAGAGAACCAAATGCGTCTGGGCTTCCGCCGTTTCGGGGATATCGCCGGTGACGGGATCGATCGGGATCTGCCCAGAACAGTAGAGGGTTCCGTCGGATTCAACTGCCTGCGAGTAGGGGCCGATGGGCTCAGGAGCGTTTGCGGTTTTTATAATGTCTTTTTTCATTGAAGGGTCTCCCTTTTTGCGTCCGTTTCTTTTGGGCCGGTTTCTTTTGAATAGATTTGCGCGGGGTTTGGCATTTCTTATCAATCGTCTTGACCGCAAGGCGGGCGGTGGAAAAGGCGGCCTGCAGATTATAGCCGCCGCTCGGGCCGTCCACGTCGAGCACTTCGCCGGCAAAATAAAGCCCGGGAACTTTTTTTGATTCTAGGGTGTATGGGTTCACATCGCCCAGCACGATGCCGCCGACGGTAACCATTGCTTCTTTAAGCGGTCGAACCCGCACTGGGTCGAGCTTCCAACATTTGCCATTCACGTCCGCCTCGAAGCTGTAGTCCTTCAAATTGTGCCGTGCGATGATGCGGCTGGCATTGGTGACGGCCGGCCCTCCTATGCCATAGCGTTCGATCTCCAAAAATCCGTGGGTGGTGGCAAATGGGTTTCCGTTGACGATGATTTTCAGGGTGACGTCGGGAATGCTTTGCATTGGGTTGGCGTTGATCCAAGCGGGTGGCATGTCGAAGCCCGCGAGACCGGGGCGGTAGGGCGTGATTTTATGCCCTAGCGCCAGAGCCATTTTCTGTCCGTCACCGACGGAGCCGGTTTTGGGATAGCTCACCCCGCCGGTTGCGATCAGAACGCAGGGCGCGGTGAGATCTAGATTGTCGGTTTTTACCGTTAACCCGCCTTGTTTGTTCTGAACAATATCGCGAGCAACGGTGTTGAGCATCAGGCTCACACCGTATTGTGCAAGGTGGTCGGTGAAGAAATGGTGAACGTCGGACGCTTTTTCGCTCTGCGGGTAGACGCGCCCGTCGTGCTGCACTTTAGTTTGCAGTCCGTTTTTTTGGAACCAGTCGCGCAGATCTTTGGGCGGGAAGGCGGAGAGAGCCGGCTCGAGAAACGGGGCGACGGGGTCGCCATAGTCGGCGAGCATCTCGGAGGCGGTCAGCGCGGAGGTGAGGTTGCAGCGGTTGTTGCCGCACATCAGTAGCTTGCGTCCCGGCTTGGGCCGGCTTTCGAGAATGATCGCTCGCAGCCCGGCTTCGCCCGCTACGACACCGGCCATCAGCCCCGCTGCGCCGCCGCCAATGATGATGAGGTCTGTGTTTTTTGGCATACTGTACTGCTTTCTTCCGCAGGGTTTTTACAGAAGGAAACGAAGAGAACGAAGTAGAATAATTACTCCAGTGGAGCCCTTTGTTAACTTTGTTTCCTTCTGTGGATTTTCGCAATTATATCGATTGTGAATCTAGATGGGGTTTTAAGGTTATTTTTTTTCGTGTTCGGGTTGCAGCGAGTTCATTGCCGAATCGAAAATTGGTTCGTATGTTGATTTCACAGCATTGGCACAGGTGCAGGTGATTGAAATGACACGATCAGTGTCCTGAATAAGGTATTGGAATGTTGCAAGGGGTAAATTCTGTTTGGTTTCATGAGAGGCGGAAATCTTGATTCCGGACAAACCCGATTGAGTCGTGAAATCACTTTTCGTTTCAACTTCATAAGCACGAAGCGTATTGCTGTTTTCTTCCAAAACCAAGGCAATGGTATTGGTCAGTTGAGACTGCGGAAAAATCCCTTCAACAAAAATGTTGGGTTTGATCCCGTAATCATCCTTTGTTGAGACAATGACAAAATCAATTCCTGCCAGTCGTGTTCTGAACCAATCGTCTGGAGTGACATAGGAAAAACTACCCGAAGGCTGCTGGAGTCTCCCCGCCAGGAATGGTTTTTTTCCGCATCCTGAGCAAAGGACAATCAGCAGGGCTATGAGTGTGATTTGTTTTAACATGGCGGATCAGGTGCAGGGGTGTTCATGTTTTCCCACGAATGAACAGTATCTAAATTCGTGTAATTCGTGGGCGATTTTTAATCTGTTTGTTGGCTAAGTGAAGCGAGTTGTTCGAGTTTTTTCAGCGCGGCTCCGGAGTCGATGGACTCGGCGGCGGCTGTGATGCCGTCCTTCGGGGAGTCGGCTTTGCCGGCGGCCATAATGGCGAAGGCGGCGTTGAGTAGGACGATGTCGCGTTTCGGGCCTTTTTCGGTTCCCGACAGAATGGCGCGGGTGATGGCGGCGTTTTCCGCCGGTTCGCCACCGAGCAGGTCGGCGGCGGTCGCGGGGGCAAAACCGAGGCCGGTCGGCTGGACTTCGTAGGATTCGACTTTGCCGCGTCGGATTTCGGTAACTAGGGTGGTGGTGGTGGTGGTGAGTTCATCCAGACCATCATTGCCGTGCACAATAAATTGATAGTTCATTTCCAGTTGGGCGCAGGCATCAGCCACAATCGGCACCAGTTCCGGTTTAAAAACGCCAAGAATGCCTTTTTTTACACCTGCGGGGTTACAGAGCGGGCCGAGAATATTAAACAGGCTCCAGAACTCCAGTTCTTTGCGCGGGCCGATGGCGTATTTCATTGCTGGGTGGAGCGTCGGGGCAAACAGGAAGGCGATACCGATTTTTGACAGACAGGCTTCCATTCGTTGCGGGGTATATTGAATATTGATGCCCAGTTCGGAGAGGACATTGGCTGCGCCGCATTTGCTGGAAACGCCATAGGATCCGTGTTTGGCTACGGTGACACCGGCGCCCGCAGTGACAAAGGCTGCCGTGGTGGAAATGTTGAAGGTGTGTGCGCCGTCGCCTCCGGTGCCGACAATGTCAACGGCCTGCGGGTCGTCGCAGCGGATTTTCACCATGTTTTCGCGCATGGCTTGCGCGGCTCCAGCGATGACATCGGGGGTTTCGCCCTGAATGCGCAGGGCGGTCAGAAATGCTCCGATTTGCGCATCGGTGGCGTTGCCGCTCATGATGTCGGTCAGGGCGGAATAGGTCTCTTCCCTCGTAAGGGCTTTCCCGTCGATCAAGTTTTGGACAGCTTTTCGGATCATGATGCGGATTCCTTTTGCGCTTGTTTCATTTGAGGGAGGTCATATCATAAACGGCTTCCATTCTTAATCTTAATCGACCTCATAATCGTGATCGCTAGCACGGCGGACGGATTGGCTTCAGATTAGGATTAAGAGAAAGATTAAGATTAAGAGTTTAGGAACTGATATGTCACACACCCCGTTTGCCTGCACGAGTCCGTCGGACGAAAAGGAGATGCTCAACGCTGTGAATGCCGAGAGCTTTGATGACCTTTTTGCCCAGATACCTGCTGATTTCCAGACCGATTCATTCGATGTGCCGGACGGCCTGTCCGAAATGGAAATGATGCAGCACATCCGCAAGATCGCGCGAAAGAATTCGAGCGACCTCACCAACTTTTGCGGTGCTGGGTTTTATGACCACTTCATTCCAGCCGCGGTTGATTCACTCACCTCGCGCGGCGAGTTTTTCACCGCCTACACGCCGTATCAGCCGGAAGCCGCGCAGGGCACCTTGCAGGCGGCCTATGAATATCAGACCGCCATTGCCCGCCTGACCGGTATGGAGGTTTCCAATTCCTCGCTCTACGACGGAGGCACCGCACTTTTCGAAGGGATGATGATGGCCTTGCGTATTACGAAGCGCAATCGGGTGTTGGTTGACGAAGGCGTAAGCCCCATCTACCGCACCATGCTCCGCAGCTATACTCGCAACCTGAATATTGAGTATCAGGAAGTTCCAATGTCTAAAATCGGTCTAGCAGATCGCGATGCATTTGCAAAACTATTGGATGACTCGGTCGGAGCAGTGCTTTTGCAAAATCCGAACTTTTTTGGAAGCATTGACGATTTGACCGGTTTGATTGAGCAGGCGAAGGCTGTAAAAGCCATTACCGTGGTTTCCGCCTATCCGGTTTCGCTTGGCCTCATTAAAACACCTGGCGAAATGGGCGCGGATATTGTCACCGGCGAAGGGCAGAGCCTCGGCCTGCCGCTTTCATTCGGCGGGCCGTACCTCGGTTATATGGCCACCCGCAAAAAACTGGTTCGCAATATGCCCGGCCGTATTGTCGGCGCCACCACCGACAACCAAGGACGTCGTGGTTATGTGCTGACCCTGCAGGCGCGCGAACAGCACATCCGTCGCGAAAAAGCCGCATCCAATATCTGCACCAATATGCAGCTCTGCGCGCTGCGCGCTATTGTTTACATCTCGTTGCTCGGCAAACAGGGCTTTGCCGATGTCGCCCGCCAGTGCATGGACCGTGCGGGCTACGCTTGGACGCGACTTAAAGCCATCCCCGGTGTTGAGCCGCTGTTCGATCAGCCGTTTTTTAACGAGTTTGCCCTGAAGCTGCCCAAAGATGCCAGTGAGGTCGTCAGCGACCTGATTGAAGAGGGCATCGCCGCCGGCTTCCCCGCGGGCCGCTACTACGAAGGCATGGAAAACGTCCTGCTCTTCGCCTTCACTGAACGCCGCACCAAAAAAGAAATTGATATCCTCGCCGCCAAGCTGGAGGCCGTTTTATAAACATTTTTAACCACTAATCCACACGAATCGACACGAATTAGGAAAGTAGAACGAGCGTCCCGCTCGTTTTCCAACCATTGGAAGAAATGAGCCAGAAAGTTCCAGACATTGGAAGAAAAGTTTCCAATCATTGGAAAAGGTGTTGAGTTGTATAGGGGTTTAAGACACCGGGACGAATAGAGAAGGAGCGCGGCAGATGAATATTTTCAGCAGCAAGGGGCGAATTAATCGAACACAGTTTCTTATCTGGACGCTTGCAATTTTGGCGGTTGTTGCTGGTTTGTTTTTTGTTCTCGAATGGAATGCTGAATGGTTCGCTGGAGCCTTAGGCGAAGGTCTGATTAGCTTGCTGATGAGCAATCAGCTGGAAGGTGTTCTCTTCGTCGCAATATTTTTCGCCATTAATCTCCCGTCGATGTTTCGCCGTCTTCACGATGTCAATCAAAGCAGTTGGCCCTATTGGGTCAGTATGTGGATTCCCGGCGGCTACATCATTGCCCTGATTTATTTACTAATCCGAAAGGGGACGCACGGAGCCAATCAGTTCGGAGAAGAGCCCCGGTTCACGTTTGATTCCATTAAGAAACCTGCATTCATTGATGGTGTTGGTCAAAAAACACAAGCGTCCGCCGACCGGCCACGCACCGAAAAACCTATCAAGGTTACTCGATCGGATAGCGATGTGTTCTTTCAGGCAGCTCTTGAAGAGCTTGAGGCGGATCGGGCGGATAAAGCCCTCTGGGCAAAGATATTTGCTCAAACGGGTGGTGACGAAAACCAAGCAAAAGCCTTATACATCAAAACTCGTGCGGATGAATTGGGGGCTCAGGATATAGAGCAAAAAGCGGAGTTGCTGCGGGTGGAGAAGGCAAAGGCGGAAGAAAAGAAGCGAGAACTTCGACGTAAAGAAGATGTGAAACGTTTTATTAACGACCTTGAGGCGGCTTTGCGAAGAGGTGCGTATGTTCGGGCTTCTGCAATGGCGAAGGAGCTGGCAAAGCTAGACCCTGAAAACGAACTGCTCACTTCTGAAAAGGTTTGTAACCTTCCAAGGTTGGTCGAAATTGAGAAGAACCAAACGGTTCTCTCTCGAATGCTGGTCGCATTTAAAAATCAAGGCATTCCTCTGTTTAGTTTTTCTGCTTGGGAAGCTTGTGTTGATGAGTTTTTGAAAAAGATTCCAACGTTGTTTCAAGTGTTGCCAGATGAGGATATTTCCGCCTTTAAAAAGAAGGTGAATGTGGTGCGGGAGAACGGTGTTAAAAGGATTAAGCGCAATCGCCGAATTGCCGCGGTTGGGCTGCCCTTGATTGTAGTCATTTTTATGGGGCTGGTTATTTCTGATCGAATGACATTGAACCGTCGTATTGAAGCGTTCGGGTTGGCGATTGAGCATCGTGATTTGGGCGCGGCGAGAGTGCTGGCCGAGAAAGTGGGGTCGCGCTACAAAACGCACAATAGCATAATACGTCTTGAAAAATATTATTCCGAAAAAGATAAAGTTGATCGCTTGGTAGATAAGTATCAGGCATTTTTTGAAAAATATGGTGGCGATGATTGGGATGAAGTTAACAAAACAATGGAGATGGCTGCACTGCCTGTTACCCCTCCATTGGAAGCAATAGCGTTGTATCAGGCGGTCTATGGGTCGTTGCATGATTTGCGGCAGAAAATAGATGATCTGAACGCCGCAGAGGCCGTGTTTTTAAAAAAATGGGAAAAGTTTGACGATTTTATAAAAAAGTATAATCAGTCCTCGCACGAGACATTTAGACAGCGTGCTGAGCAGATACGCACACTTGTTGATCCAGTTTTTGCTCGAGAGCAGTGGGAACTACTGCGTGTTGATTTTAAAAATATGATGGCGTCTTTCGAGTATTCTTTGGAGTTTGATGAGGCGGATCTTGTTCAAAATGCAGTGAGTGGTGATATTTTTGCGGTGAATTTCCTTTTTGAAAAGGGGATGTGGAATTTTAGCGAAGAGCTTGATGTTGAACAGTTGAAGCAATGGAGCACTAGCGCTGAGAGAATAGGACGAAGAACGATAAGACAGATTTATTCAATTGCTTTGGCAAATTTGGCTACTAGAAGACAAAATGATCAGGAAGCGGTCGACAGTATTAATCAAGCTTTAGCTCTCTTAGAGAGTGACCCTGTAAAAGATTGGTTGGTGTTTCATGAATGCGCTTGGCTACATCGCGAATTAGGGCAGTTTTTTCAATTTGAGATTTCCGAAGGAATGACAAGTATATTCGATTCTCAGAAACCAACGGAAGATAAAATATTCGAGTTGGGTAACTGGTATTTTTGCTATGCCGAATTAATGCGGCCAGATCATAATCAAAAAGGGGATTGGGGCGAGGCTGCGCAAAGATTTAATAGAGCATTCGATTGTTGGTGTAAATCTGGAGGTTATCATCCTTGGGCTGATACTGCGTTGATGCAGCAGGCATACTGTTTGCGTCCAGACAACAATCCTGAGGGGGACTGGAGTCAATCTGGCCAATTGTATGCTCAGGCGGCGGAGCTGAATGGCGCATTGGGTGATAAGGCTGCTCAGTCTTCTATGTTGTATCTTCAAGCGCGTTGCCAAAGACCTGATAATAATCCTGAGGGAAGTTGGGATGAGGCTATTGCCATATACGTGAAGGTTCGAGAATTGAGGCAATCTGTTGGGGATAAACCTGGGCTGGCTCGGGTGCTGTCTTCGCAGGCACATTGCTTTAGACCTGATGTGAATCCTCAAGGTGATTGGGCTAAAGCAGCGAGATTATATGCGTTAGAGGCCCGTATAAGTGAAGAGCTTGGGAATCACGCTCGGCAAACAGAGGCCCTGAGTTGGCAGGCATATTGCGTAAATCCAAAGAATAACCCCGATGGGAATTGGGTTCTTGCGGGTGAGTTATATGGGTCTGTTGCAGATTTAAAGGGGGCTAATGGAGATCTAAAAGGACAGGCTGAGGCGTTGTATAACAAAGCCGTTTGTGTTCGTCCGGATAATAATGAAAAAGGTGATTGGTCTGTTGCTAGTGAGGCGTACCGGTTGTCATCTGAATTGAGAGCAGAGGTTGGTGATCTAGATCGGCAGGCGGCATCGCTTTATTATCAAGCGTGGTGTTTAGATCCAGATAATAACCCTAATGGCAATTGGAATTTAGCAGAGGAAAATTATCGAAAAGCTGCTGAGCTGTTTGGTCAGGTCGATAACAAGTCATTTAGAGCCTCAGCTTTGTTGAAATTAGCATATTGCTGTCGGCCTGGAAAAAGCGAACAAGGCAGTTGGGCAAAGGCCGCTACCATTTATGCCGACGTAGTTTCTTTGCGGCGAGAGCTCGATGATCAGGCCGGGGTACTGGATGCTTTGTGGTCGCAAGCAGCCTTTTTTCAACGTGCAGAGGAGTGGGGAGTGGCTTGCGCTTTGTATGAAGAGCTCGTTGAGTTGGCGAGGGATGCTGACGACAAAAAAAAACTCGCTTTTGCGCTTTATGGTCAGGCCAATTGTTTCGATGCCAGATCGCATGCAGAGAATAGAAAAAGAGCCCATTTGTACTGGGCGGCATCTCAGTTATTCAAAGAAAATGGAGATAGGGAAAGATCCGAGGCCGCCCGAAAAGAAGAATTGCTTACGCGACGAAAATATTAGTCAGTGCAAGACACCCGCAATAGGTAGGAAATACTTATGGAACAAAACGATACATTTTACCACTATTGTTCGAATGAAGCGTTTTGCGCGATCATCAACAGTGGGTCGATTAGACTTTCTTCACTGTCCCTTTCAAATGACCAGGCAGAGGGGAAGCTCGTCTCGAGAATTTTTAAAGACCTTGCAAGGGAAGAGTCGGTAGAAATGGATGACTTGCTGGGGTATATAAAGTTGGCGGAAGAAAATTGTCATGCGTTGGGTTTTTGTCTGTCTGCTGAGGATGATTTGTTGAGCCAGTGGCGAGGGTATGCGGACAATGCATCAGGAGTTGCAGTTGGGTTTTCAAAGAGATATTTGGAGAAATTTTCTGATGGTGAAGATCTCCGTTGGAGAAGCACGCATGGTCAGTTTGTTCAGGTTGAATATGATCTTACTCGGCAAAAGGAACTTATAAGGCCTGTTTTTGAAGTAATGAAGAACGTGGCTTCCAGAGATCCGCTTAAGCTGTTTTCTGATTTCGGTGTTTCTGCTAAAGAACATAATAATAGACTCGATGCTTATAATGAATTGCAGGCTAGAACGATGGAGTTGCTTCCTGAAGTTTTTCGATTAAAAGATGAGGGCTTTTCTGAGGAGCGGGAGTGGCGCGTGATTATTCAGTTGGACGAAAGGAATATGGCGGGTTACGGGTGTAATTATCGCGTAATTGGCAATAAAATTATACCTTACAAGGATTTCCCGTTGGACTATTCTGGAATTCGAGAAGTCGTTCTCGGGCCGAGGAATATTAATGCCGAGTCGGGTATTACGAGTTTGTTGGAGTCGAATGATATTTTGGGCGTTACCGTGAGGAAATCCAAAATACCATATTGTTAAATCTGCTGTTGAAATTGATTCGTGAAAATTAGTGTCGATTAGTGGTTAAAAATAGAAGTTGGATGTTATGCAGTTAATATTTGAAAAGAGTTCACCGGGACGGGGTGGAGTGCGGATCCCTGAGGATAAGATTTCGCCGGAAGAGATGGTGCCAGCCGAGCTGCTTCGTAGTGAGCTTGCCGAACTACCGGAGGTGTCCGAGAGCGAAGTGGTGCGCCACTACACACGCCTGTCGCGCTTGAACTTTTCGGTCGACACTCATTTTTATCCGTTGGGTTCCTGCACGATGAAGTATAACCCGCGCGCCTGCGAGGCGGCCGCCTCGATGCCGGAGCTGTGCGAAACGCATCCGCTCTGGCCGCAGCTGCGCCACGGTGGACTGTTGACGCAGGGCTCGCTCCAGATTCTCTATTCGCTGGAACGGATGCTTTCTGAAATTACCGGACTGGCCGAATTTACGCTGCAGCCGCTGGCCGGTGCGCACGGTGAGCTGACGGCTGTGATGATGATGGCGGCTTACCATCGCGACCGCGGCAATAAGAAGACGCACATCATTATTCCCGACTCGGCGCACGGAACCAATCCGGCCAGCGCGACGCTCGGCGGGTTCGATGTGGTCATCATCCCCTCCGACGCAAACGGCATGCTTGATCTCGAAAAGCTGAAAGAGGCCATCAATGACGAAACCGCCGGCGTGATGTTGACGCTTCCCAACACGCTTGGGGTGTTTAATCCGGAGATCAAGGAGATCATTGAGGCGGTGCATGCGGTTGATGGGCTGATGTATTATGATGGTGCCAACTTTAACGCGATTATGGGGCGCATCAAGCCGGGTGCTCTCGGGTTTGATTTATGTCACCTGAATCTGCACAAGTCGTTTTCCACGCCGCATGGCGGCGGCGGACCGGGAACCGGCCCCGTGGGCGTCTGCGAAAAACTGCGGCCGTTTCTGCCGATCTCGCGCGTGGCGAAGACCAAGGACGGAACCTATACGCTCGACTACGATCATCCCAAGAGCATCGGCTACATTGCGCCGTTTTACGGAAACTTTTCGATACTGGTCCGCGCCTACGCCTACATGCTGATGCTCGGGCGCGAAGGATTGCGAGGAACCAGTGATCGCGCGGTGCTCAATGCCAACTATCTGCTCGAAAAACTGCGCGCTTCGTACGACGCCGTTTCAGAGAGCCGCTGTATGCACGAATGCGTTTTCAGCGGCAAATCACTGGGCGAGGGGGTCCATACGCTCGACCTGGCCAAAGCGCTGCTCGACCGCGGCGTGCATGCGCCGACCATCTACTTCCCGCTCAACGTGCCGGAAGCCATCATGATTGAGCCGACCGAAACCGAGACCAAAGAAACACTCGATTCGTTTGTGGAAATGATGGAAGAGATTCTGGAGCTTTCCAAAACCGATCCCGATGCATTGCACAACGCGCCGATCACCACGCCGGTCGGCCGTCTCGACGAAGTCGCCGCCGCGAAGAATATGGATCTAGTTTACAGCGTAGAATAAAGAACTACCCACGAATCACACGAATTCTCACAAATAAAGAGTCGTTGGATTTGTGAAAATTGGTGTGATTCGTGGGAAAAGGAGTTGAGATAATAAAACACATCGTGATTTGGGGAATGAAGCCGGAAGTAACGGCGGAGCAGAAACTGGAGATGAAGCTCCGGCTGATGGCGCTGAACGGAAAAATTCCTCAATTGCTTAACATTGAGGTGGGCATTGATTACGACAACGGAACAATGTCACTAATTTCAGAATTCGCCAGCGCCGAAGATCTTGCGACTTATCAGTCTCATCCGGACCACCTGAGTGTGGTTGATTTCGTTAAGCCGTTGGTTGCCGGCCGCGCCGTCTGCGACTACGAGTGCTGATTATTCGCCTAACGTGTGCAGGGCGATGGCGTCGGCATTGTTCGCCTTGCCAGCCATCGTGTTTTCCGATTTTCTACCCGCATAGCCGGTTGAACCGACATCGACTAAGGTAATGTCCACGCCGATTTCGAGTGCTTCCATCACTTCGGTGGTTTCGCAATCTCGCCGGGCCTTTGCATAAAACTCGTCGTAAATTGGAATCCTGATTTCGTAAATGAAGGATTTTCCGTCCAGGGTGATCGCCGCTTTAGCCGGGTTGTGAAATGGAAACGGGTCGATGTTGGCGAGTTTTTTCCAAACGGTGGTTTTGTCTTTGGACAAACCAAAAATATAATGCTGCGCGCTAACCTGTGTTTTTGAATAGTCCAGCGGTTCGCTGCCGTTATCTCCGCGCACATAGATTTCCACGCAATCCTGTGTGTTCGAATTGACGAAGCTGTCTTGCAAAACCGGATCCGCATCGTCATAGCGCACGGCAATAAAGAGAGCCGGATCATCATTCCATTGAATCGACCAGAACGCATTGGAAATATTGACCGCTTGGCCGTCTAGCGAGTGACTTAACGGGGCCCATTCTACGTTGTCCCACTCCCGCCGCAGGTTTGCGTCAATTCGGATCCGTCTGGCATTGGGGACATCTTCCGGATTGCCCATTTCAGCAGAAACGGCTTGGGTGAGCAGGATGGACAACAACAGCAATGTCGTTTTTTGTTTCATCAGTACGAAGTCTACGTTAATTCTGTTCGTTATGGAAGAGATCACCAGTGCCCAAAATGTCCGCGTGAAGCGGATTGTGAAGCTTCAGCGCAAAGCCTCGTTCCGCCGTGCGGAAGGATTGACCGTGATTGAGGGCGTGCGCGAAGTCTCCCGCGCGATCGAAAACGGTTGGGTTCCGACTGAGCTTTGGGTCGGTAGCACCGACGGGCTTGCAACGTTCCAAGGGTTGGAAAAATTAATGGGTGCAGGCTCCCTCCTTCGCCAAGGCTACGGCGGACAGGCAGCCTGCTTCCGATGCTCGGAAAACATTTTTAAGAAAATTACCTATCGTGACAACCCGGACGGGGTTTTGGCGATTGGGCCGCTGGTCGGAAAAACGCTGGCGGAATTGGAGCTTCCGGACAGCCCGCTGATTTTGGTAGCGGAGAGGGTGGAAAAACCCGGCAATCTCGGCGCATTGTTGCGCACCGCCGACGGTGCGGGCGCGGATGCGGTGATCGTTTGCGATCCAGCGACTGATCTGAATAACCCGAATGTCATCCGCAACAGCATCGGCACGCTCTTTTATCTGCCGGTGGTCGAGGCTTCTTCAGAAAAAACCATCGCGTTCCTGAAAGAGCGGGGCATTCGGATTCTTTCCGCTGTGCCGGATGCGGATGCGGTCTATACCGATTGCGACCTGACCGGCTCGCTGGCGATTGTCGTCGGCGCGGAGGATCAGGGCCTTTCCAATGTGTGGACAAGTGCAGCGGAATTGAATGTGAAAATTCCAATGTTTGGGAAAAACGATTCGCTGAATGTCTCCGTTTCAGCGGCGATTGTTTTGTATGAGGCGGTTCGGCAGCGCCGTTGAAGCAAAAAGAGGCCATCTTCGGCCTCAGCTCGCAAAGCTCGCTGTGAACCAAGGTTCTGCATCCAACCCTGAAAATGAAAAAGGCCAGCCTGTCGGCTGACCTTTCAAATTGGTAGCGGGGGTTGGATTTGCTTCGGCCTGCGGCCTCGGCCCAAAGGGCGCCGCCGCAGACGCGTCGGCCTCAGCTTGCAAAGCTCGCTGTGAACCAAGGTTCTGCATCCAACCCTGAAAATGAAAAAGGCCAGCCTGTCGGCTGACCTTTCAAATTGGTAGCGGGGGTTGGATTTGAACCAACGACCTTCAGGTTATGAGCCTGACGAGCTACCGGGCTGCTCCACCCCGCAATCACTTGCAAGTCGAGGAAGATAGACTAATCAGTGAGAGTTGCAAGGGGAAATATTGCTTTTTTGTAAGTAAGCGACTTGTGTGCTTATTTATCAGGTTTTTGTCTGCCAGTGGATGATGAAATCCAGTCCAGAAATGCGGGGTTCCCGTTTTCGATGGGCAGGCTCACAATGCAAGGGCATTCGTAGGAGTGGAGTTGCTGGATCCGTTCGGTACATTCCGCAACCCGTTCCGCTTGAGTTTTGAGGATTAGAACTATCTCGTCTTCACGGCAGAGCGTCCCTTCCCATTCAAAGATGGAACGCACGCCGTCGAACATATTCGCGCAGGCCGCCAGGTGTTCGGTCACAACGGTCTCCGCGATCCGTTCGGCTTCGGAACGCGTCGGGACGGTCACATAAATCAGCTGGGCACTCATTCGTTTTCCCAGGCATTGGAAAGATGAACCATATCCGACTCCGCAGGGCCCCAGGATCCCGGCTCGTAGGGGGCCGGGGAGTGCCCCTTCATGTTTTCCAGAATGGCTTCAATCACTCCCCATTCGGCCTCTACTTCGTCGGAGCGCGTGAACAGGGTGGAGTCTCCGCGCATTGTATCGAGCAGGAGCCGTTCGTAGGCCTCCGGCAGATCCTTATCCCATTTGCCGGAATAGGAGAAGTCCATGTCGACCCCCTCAACAACCAGCTGCATGCTGGGTCGTTTGGCGGAAATTTGCAGAAAGATTCCTTCGTCCGGCTGGATGCGGAAAATCAGTGTGTTGGCCTTTACGCCGGTCAGGTCGCAGACATCCCCCTCACAGGCGACATGCTGGAAAAGTTGCATGGCGGGGCTCCGGAACTGAATAGCAATTTCCGTGGTCTTCTTCGCCATGCGTTTGCCGGTGCGCAGATAAACCGGTACGCCGGCCCAGCGCCAGTTATTAATTTCCATCCGGAGTGCGACAAACGTTTCGGTTTTGGAGTCCGGATCCACCCGGTCTTCTTCGCAAAAGGCCTTGGTTTTGTCGCTGGCGGCATATTGTCCGAAACAGCCGGATGGATGCGAATAGTCCGGATCCGCCGGGCGTAGCGCATTCAGGATTTTCATTTTTTCCGCGCGAATGGCCTGCGCGGTCAGACCGTCCGGCGGCTCCATGGTGACAAAGCAGAGGAGCTGGAACAGGTGGTTCGCAACCATATCGCGCAGCGCGCCCGTGCGGTTATAAAAGGCGCCGCGCCCGCTTTCCATGCCGCCCGTTTCCGCCGCAGTGATCTGAATGTGGTCCACATAGGTCCGGTTAAAGACCGGTTCAAAAATTGTGTTCGCAAAACGGAACGATAAAATGTTCTGAACCGTCTCTTTACCCAGATAATGATCAATACGGTAAATCTGACTTTCATCAAGGTAGCTCAGCAGACTCTGATTCAGCGCCTTCGCGCTTTCCAGATCCCGGCCGAACGGTTTTTCCACTACCACGCGGGTCCACGGATTTTGTCCCGGTGCGGTGATCAACCCGGATGTCTGCAGTTGCTCCACCGTCTGCTCCGCTAGGTCCGTGGCAATCGCCAGATAAAACAGACGATTAGCGGGCAGGGTATCGCTGCCGCTGAATTTCTCGCGGAACGTGGTAAAGGTCGCTGGGTCTGATAAATCTCCCCGGTGATAGGTCAGATGAGAGCAGAACGACTGGAGCGATTCATCGTCCACCGGAATCCGGCTGTGTTTTCTCAGCGCGGTTTCCATCAGAGCGCAAAAGCTCGCATCGTCATGTTCGCGGCGGGCAAAGCCTACGATCGTGAAGTTCTCTGACAGTGCGCCGTCCTTAAACAGAGTATAAAGGGCGGGCATCAGTTTGCGCTGAGCCAGATCTCCGGTGGCGCCGAAAATAACGAAGGTTACCGCTTCCTTAACTTTCACTTCCAGTATGGACATATCCTGCACTCTCCATTTCTGTTGAACCCGACTATCCGGCATTCTTCGCGGATGTTCAAGTCGCATGCATCAGCACTTGCCGGTCTGCGCCTTTCAGGCTACCGTTCAACGTTAATTTATGAAAATTCTGACCAAATATCTTCTGAAAAGCCTGGTTGCCCCGCTGTTCTATTGCCTGCTCGGATTCATCTTGCTGTTTGTCATCAACAACCTGTTCGACAATTTCAGCGACTTCCTTGAAAGCGAAATCAGTGCATCGGCCATTTTGCACTACTACGGATTGCTGATCCTCTCCACGATCGTGCTGATTCTGCCGGTCTGCCTGCTTCTGTCGATGCTCTATAGCCTTTCCCATCTTACCCGCTATAGCGAAATCACCGCTATGCGCGCTGGCGGCATCAGCATCTATCGCATCGTCATGCCCTTCATCGGCATTGGTCTGCTGGCTACACTCATCAGTACCGTCCTGAATGAAACCGTCGCGCCCAATGCCGCCTACCGAGCGGAGCAGTTTCTGAAATATCAGACGACAGATGCCGGGGAGAACATCTACTTTGCCCGCAACCTTGCGCTCAAAAACAACGACCACGTCTGGATGATCCAGAAATTCGACACCCGCGATTTATCCATGTACAACGTCGAGTTGATTGAGCAGCGACCGGACGGATCGGATGCTGTCAAATATCAGGCCGAAAAAGCGCTCTGGCTCGACGGCCGGTGGTGGTTCATGGATGTCACCGTGCAGCATTATCAGCCAAACCACGATCTCAGCGGAGCGCCCGAACTCATCCTGCAGAAAGAAATGCGCGAGATCGACGAAACCCCGCAGACCTTCATGGCCGAAGTCAAAGATTGGGAGTATCTCTCCTCTAAGGAAATGATCAACTATCTGGAATCTAAAAAAGACATTTCAGAAAGCACCCGGAGTCGGCTTCGGGTCGACCTGCACGCTCGCATGGCTACGCCGCTTGTCTGCCTCATCGTCACCCTCATCGGCGTGCCCGTCGGTGCGCACACCGGCCGCCGCGGCGCCTTTGCCGGCATCATGGTCGCCATGACCCTCTTCTTCGTCTTCTATGCTCTGCAACTCGGCTCGCAGTACGTCGGCAAACTCGAACTCATTCCCGCCTGGCTCGGCGGCTGGCTGCCCATCATCCTCTTCGGCACTGCCAGTCCCTTCCTCATCCACCGCATGCGCTAACGGACTGGCGTCAGGGCTCTCTGTTTTTCAACCATTGGCAAAAACTGCGCGCGCCTATGCAATAGCTTCCAACCATTGGAATATCGGCTCAATCCGCGTTCTTTTTGCTGTATTCAAACCACTTGATGGCGAGATAGGGCAGCAGGAAGAAGACGAGCAGGCAGATTTTTAAAACAATCATGCCGCCGTACATGAAGAGCTGGAACTCGTGGAAGCTGAGGCCGAACCACATGGCGTGGCTGGCGTACAGCCGGACGTCCCAGACTAGAAAGACGTTGGCCCAGAAAGCCAGCATCAGGATGCCGAGCCAGAAAGCACGAATCAAAATTCCCGGAGCATTTTTCGTTTTCATAAGTTCTCCTTACCGTTCGCAGGCGACAAATGCGACCCTAACGCGGTGCGGCGGAATGGTAAATAAAAAGTCCGCGCGGGAGCCGCTTTTAAAACGTTTCAGGGCGTGGTTTTAGCGAAGACGGATGTTTGGAACCAACTGTGCGGGGGTTCACTTTCTTTTTCCGAGCATTGAAAAAAAACTGTGCGTGCCTATGCAATAGGCATATCGTAGAGTGCATTCCCCAACTAAGGAAAACCCTATGACCAATAACGACACTCTGCGCCGCCTGCGCTATGCCCTGAACCGGAACGATCTGGCCCTCGCTGAAATTACATCGAAATCCGGACGCGAAACCACTGAAGCCGAAGTCGCCAGCTGGCTCAAGCTCGAAGACGAGCCGGGCTTTGTAGAACTCCCCGATAAAAATCTCTGCAGCTTCCTCGACGGACTGATCGTTGAAAAGCGCGGGCCGCATCCCTCCGGCAATGTGCCGGAACCGATCGAATTCCTCTCCAACAATGAAATTCTTAAAAAACTGCGAATCGCCTACAACCTCAAATCCGACGACATGCTCGCCGTATTCAAAAAAGCGGAATTCGATGTCTCCAACGCCGAACTCGGATCCTTCTTCCGCAGTGCCGGCCATCCCAAATTCGCCAAATGCCCCGAACAGGTCCTTCGCAAATTCATCAAAGGCCTCAGCATCTGATTTTTCCAAACATTGGAAAGTTTTAAACACCCGCTTCGCTCAAGGTCGCAAAGAGCGCAAAAAGGGAAAGCGGATAAACCCTCTCTTTTTCGCGATCCTTTCGCGTGTTTAGCGGGCCGGATTCTCTGCTGTTTTTTTGACCGCGAAATACGCTAAAAAACGCGAAAGGGTAAAAAGATAGGACTGACACCTTCTGTTTGAAATTCGTTCCAGTCCGCGGTTAAAAATCTTTCTGTTCGAGAGCCTCAGGGCAGGCAACCAGTTGGAAAAATATTCTCGCGCCCGCTCGTAGACTCGCTCAAGACGCAGAGGCGCAAAGCGATTGGAGGGTAGTCTGATGTTCTTGGTGGCTCTGTGAGAGATGATCAGTTATGTGACACGGGCCGGAATTTGACGCGGTGGGGTTTGTCGGCTTCGTCGCCGTAAAGGCGACGGCGTTCTTCGTGGTAGGCTTCGTAGTTGCCTTCGAACCAAGTGACTTTGCTCTCGCCTTCAAACGCGAGGATGTGGGTGGCGATGCGGTCGAGAAACCAACGGTCATGGCTGACCACGACGGCGCAGCCGCCGAAGCTCAGGAGTGCTTCTTCAAGCGCGCGCAGGGTGGTCACATCGAGGTCGTTGGTCGGTTCGTCGAGCAGAAGCAGGTTACCGGCGCGCTGCAATAACTTGGCCAGATGGACGCGGTTGCGTTCCCCGCCGGAGAGCACCCCGACCGGTTTCTGCTGTTCGCCGCCTTTAAAGTTAAATTTACCGCAGTAGGCGCGTCCGTTCATCCGCTTGCCGCCGAGCTCAATCCAGTCGTTGCCGCCGCAGATTTCTTCGTAGATGGTGTTTTTCGGGTTCAGATCATCGCGGCTCTGGTCAACGTAGGAGAGGTTGACGGTTGGGCCGACGTCGAGCGAGCCGTCGGTCGGTTCTTCCTGTCCGGTGATCATGCGGAAGAGGGTGGTTTTTCCAGCGCCGTTGCCGCCGATGACGCCGATAATGCCGCCGGGCGGCAGGTCGAAACTGACATTTTCCATAATGACTCGTTCGCCGTAGTGCTTGGTGAGTCCGTTGGCACGGACGACGAGGTTGCCGAGTCGCTCGCCGGAGGGAATCTGAATTTCGACGCTCTCGTCGCGGGTGTCGATTTCCTGTGCGGCGAGTTTTTCGTAGTTTTTGAGTCGGGCCTGGCTTTTGGCGCGGCGGCCTGACGGATTGGCGCGCACCCATTCGAGCTCGCGGGCCAGCACCTTGCTGCGCGAGGCCGATTGTTTGTTCTGCGTGGCGAGCATCGCCTGCTTTTGTTCGAGCCATGCTTCGTAGTTGCCCTTGTAGGGGAAGGCGCGACCCGCGTCGAGTTCCAGAATCCACTCGGTCACGTTATTCAGGAAATAGCGGTCATGGGTAATCACAATCAGTGTGCCGGTGAAGCGCACCAGATATTCTTCCAGCCATGCGACCGATTCGGCGTCAAGGTGGTTGGTCGGTTCGTCGAGCAGGATCACATCGGGATTGGAGATCAGCAGGCGGCAGAGCGCCACGCGGCGGCACTCCCCGCCGGAGAGTTTATCGACCCTTGAGTCGCTTGGCGGAAGGCGCAGGGCATCCATTGCCATTTCAACTTTGTTGTCGAGATTCCACAAATCCTGTGTGTCGATGATGTCTTGCAACTTAGCCACTTCGTCGTTGAGTTGATCGGACTCCTCGTCGGACACGTCGCCCGAAAGCAGCTCCCAGATTTCGTCGTAGCGGTTGAGCATCGCCTGAGCTTCGGCAACGCCTTCCATCACATTACCCATGACGGTTTTGGAGTTATCGAGCTGCGGCTCCTGTTCGAGGTAGCCGATCTTGGCGCGCTTGGCGATTTGCATGTCGCCCATGTATTCTTTGTCCACGCCCGCCATAATGCGCAGCAGGCTCGATTTACCCGATCCGTTGCCGCCGATCACGCCGATCTTCGCGCCGAAGAAAAAAGCGAGAGTCACATCGTCGAGGACCGTTTTCTTGTCGTGCTGTTTGGTCAGATTCTGCAGGTTATAAACATATTCACCGGCCATGAGAGATCCCTTTCAAAAATTGGAGAGAGCAGAATGTAAAGAATTGGCCCACGAATCACACGAATTTTCACAAATATATAGAGGGTTTCATTCGTGTTGATTTGTGTGATTCGCGGGCAAACTCAATCTTTCAAACAGTGGGTGCTCGGGGTATTCTGCGGGCTAATGAAGCATCCCTACCAGCTTGAATCAGCCTTTCAGCCGACCGGCGACCAGCCGGCGGCGATTGACGCGCTGTGCGCAGGGTTGGAGCGCGGTCAGCGTTTCCAAACCTTGGAAGGGGTGACCGGTTCGGGCAAAACCTTCACCATCGCCAATGTGATCGCCCGCCAGAAACGTCCCGCGCTGGTGATCTCGCACAACAAAACGCTGGCCGCGCAGCTCTACGCCGAGCTGAAATCCTTTTTCCCGAACAACGCGGTCGAGTTTTTCATCAGCTATTACGACTACTACCAGCCCGAAGCCTACATTCCGCAGACCGACACCTTCATTGAGAAAGACGCCTCCATCAATTCCGAGATTGAGCGCCTGCGGCTGGCGGCGACCGACAGCTTGCTCAGCCGCGACGATGTGATCATCGTCGCTTCCGTTTCCTGCATCTACGGCCTCGGCTCACCGGAGGACTACCGCGAGATGGTGCTTTCCGCTCATGTTGGCGAAACCTGCGGGCGCGACGGCATTCTCGAAAAGCTGGTGCTGATTCAATATGAGCGCAACGACTATGAGCCCAAGCCGGGAACTTTCCGCGTGCGCGGCGACACCGTCGATATTTTTCCGTCGTATGCCACGCACGGCATTCGCGTCGAGTTTTTCGGCGACGAGATCGATTCCATTAAACGCATCGATGCGCTGACCGCCGAGACCGAGGAGGTGCTCGATCGCATCACCATTTCTCCAGCCAAACATTTTGTGATGCCCGCCGAAAAGCTCGAGCCGGCCATCGTGTTGATTCAAGCCGAACTCGAAGAGCGGGTGAAATGGTTTGAGGAGCGCGACAAGCTGATCGAAGCCCAGCGCATTCGTATGCGCACGGCCTACGACATCGAAATGATGCGTGAGATCGGCTATTGCGGCGGCATCGAAAACTACTCCCGCCATCTCGGCGGCCGCGAGGCGGGTGAGCGGCCCGCCTGTTTGATCGACTATTTCCCCGACAACTTTCTGACGATTATTGATGAGTCGCATGTGACGCTGCCGCAGGTGCGCGGCATGTTTAACGGCGACCAAGCGCGCAAGGGCACACTGGTTGAACACGGCTTCCGGCTTCCCTCCGCGCTCGATAACCGTCCGCTCGGCTTTCAGGAGTTCTTAGACATCACCGGTCCGATGATTTTCACCACCGCTACGCCTGGCCCGTTTGAAGTTCAAAAAGCTGGAACGCCGATTGAGCAGATTATCCGCCCGACCGGTATCATCGATCCACCCGTTGAGGTGCGTCCGCTGACCGGTCAGATTGATGATGTGATGGAGGAGATCCGTTTGCGCGCCGAGCGCGGCGAACGCACGCTGGTGACGACGCTGACCAAGCGCACTTCCGAAGATCTGACGGAGTATCTAAAGAAAGTAGGTCTGCGGGTTGAGTATCTTCACTCCGATGTGTCCGCCTTGGATCGGGTCGACATTTTGCGCGGTTTGCGGTTGGCCGAGTTCGACTGTTTGATCGGCATCAATCTGCTTCGCGAAGGGCTCGACTTGCCGGAGGTGTCGCTGGTCGCCATTCTCGACGCGGACAAGGAGGGTTTCCTGCGCTCCGAAACCGCGCTGGTGCAGACGGCGGGCCGCGCCGCGCGCCATATTGACGGCAAGGTGATCATGTATGCCGACAAGATCACCGGCTCCATGCAGCGTATGATTGAGGTGACCGACCACCGCCGCGAAAAGCAGGTGGCCTACAACACCGAGCACGGGGTGGTTCCGCAGACGATTCAAAAAGAGATCGCCGACAGCCTTCAGACCCTTAAGCAGGGCGCTGAAGAGGTTGAAGAGATGGTGGTGCGTGAAACCGGCGAGAACTACAATGTGAATCAGGTCATCCATGAGATTGAGCAGGAAATGCTCGAAGCGGCTGAAAAGCTGGAATTTGAGCGCGCCGCGCTCCTTCGCGACGAGTTGTATGAGCTGAAAACCTCTCTTGAGCCTCAAAAACCGCGAAAAGCAGAAAAAGTTTCGTATGTCGGACGGAAACTCCGTAAAAAACGGAGTAAGTGACGAAGCACCCAACTACGAAGGAAAAGCTACGCTCTACAAACCCCAATAGTGAATTTTTGACAACTTGGTGTTTATGAATTCCGATTTCTTTAGGGATTGGGTGTTTCGTCATTGAGATTTCTCCCAAAAAAGTTCGGGGTCGGTATTTGACATCATCTGCGAAAACGCTATTCTTTGCCGCTAATTCGGAAGAAAAGATTTTTAGGAGAAGCACCATGACAATGCATCCCAGTTTGAAAAATGCCGCCAAAATTGAAGTGAAACGCAACGTTCTCAAACGTTTTGAGCGCGTGGACAAACTCAAAGAAGAAGGCCGCTGGAAAGAAGGCGACCGCGGATTCGGCTTGCCGAAAACCAAACCCGAGTAAATCGATTTTGCCGATTTATAAGGCCCCGCGTTGCGGGGCTTTTTTTTTGTAGGATAATTTTCACAGAAGGAAACGAAGAAAACGAGGGGGTTCTTAATTCTCATTCTTGGTTGCCTTTGTTACCTTTTGTAAATGGTTTTTCAGTAGAATAGGGCTTTGAAATGATCAGACTTCAGAAATTTTTAGCTGAGTGCGGGGTCGCTTCACGGCGCGCCTCTGAAAAACTGATCGAAGAGGGGCGGGTCACGGTTGACGGAACGGTGGTCACTGAACTGGGCACGAAGATTGATCCGGACACCCAGGAAGTCAGTTGTGATGGCAAGCCCATTTCGCTGGAGAAAAAGCTCTGGATCATGCTCAATAAGCCGACCGGCGTGATTTGTACTTCGGATGATCCGCAGGGCCGTGAAACCATCCTCGACATGCTTCCGGCTTTTTCCAGTCGCCTGTATACTGTCGGTCGCCTCGATGTAATGAGCGAAGGTCTTCTGCTGGTTACCAACGACGGGGATCTTGCTCACCGCCTGATGCACCCGCGCCACCACATCGAGAAAAAATACCAAGTCTGGATCGACCGCGAACTTTCAACATCCGATACCGACCGCATGCTTGAAGGGCTCAATTGTCGCGGTGAAAAGCTCAAAGCGTTGCGGATTGAACCATTGCGCCGGATTTTCGAGGGACGTTTTGGGTACACGCTGACACTGGGAGAAGGGCGTAACCGCCATATCCGCCGTATGATGGAAGCATTGGACTGCAAGGTCTTCCGCCTCTTGCGCGTATCGGTCGGTCCGCTGCGTCTCGAAAAACTTCGTTCCGGTGAACATCGCGAGCTTGATGAGCGAGAGGTCGATACGCTGCGCACAGCCGTTGGCTTATAAGACCTTCAGGGTTTGAGCAAACGGGACGTCGCTCTCCTGAACGGCATCTTTCGAGCCGAGCACCGCGATGACGGCATTGTCCATGGAGAGAAATTCCCCGAACTGCCGGAAGTGATCGGCCGTGGTGGCGAGGATTTCATCGCGTCGCTGCTGGCGTTTTTTATCGGTGATGCCGGTCAGCCAGCGCAAGGTATCAGAATATCCCTTGGCATCGGGCAGCAGGTAGGTGTCGATGCCGCCGATGGCGCCGATCAGCGCGCGGGTCAATTCATCCTCGTCAATCTCCAGATTTTTCAGGAACTCGCTGGTCTGGGCGTAGGCTTCGAGCGTATCTTTCAGATTCGGGTCGCGGTAGGAGGCGAAGGCGAACGAACCGCAGTGGGGGTCGAATGTGCAAATCGCACCGTAGGCTCCGCCCTGTACGCGGATTTTTTCCCACAGCCACGCGGTACGTAGATATTTGGTGATGACCAGCGCCGAGCCGTCATACACATAGCCGTTGTCGAACAGATTGATGGCCGCGCCGACATAGTTGACGCGCGACGGCGCCAGCAGCGCCTCGGATGTGGATAGGTTCTGCTCAAACACCCATTCTTTTTTTGCCGCCATGCGATGGCTTGGAAATTTTGACAGAAATTTTTCCAAGGTTTGGAAAATCGCGGCGCGGTCTTTCGCGTCGGCGGTCACATTGATAACCAGTCCGCCGGCGAGCAGCTTCTGCAGGATGCCCTCAATGCGTTCAAGGATGACCGGCCAGTCGTCTTCGACGCGGTTTTCGACTTCGCGGTGGAAAAAGAGGGCGTCTATACCGCCCATGGCTTCGGCGGCGCGGGCGGATTCGTGGTAGTGCGCTTTGAGGCGCGAAAGCACCGCGGTATGGCCGGAGGGAACGAGTCCGCTTTCCATTTCCGCTTTCTGTTCGAGCAGCACTTCTTTGAAGCGCTTTGGCTGGTCAAAAGCGGGGAGAAGGAGAATGTCGCTGAGAATGGCAAACAGGTCGTCGATCCGGTCGGCCATGCATTTGCCGCGCAGGAAGAGGCGGCTGACGCTTTCGGCGGAATCTTCGGGCGTGGCGTGGATAGGGGTGGCGTATAGTCCGCCTGTTTTCTGCGCGATACGCTGCGAGAGCGAGGCGAAGTCCTCTTCCTGTGTGCCCATTTCGAGCAGCATACTTCCGAGAATCGAAACCCATGGTAACTCGTCGACATCGAGCCCATGAAGGTCGAAGCCAACATCGATGTAGGCGATGCCGCCGGTGAAGAGGTCGTGGAACAGCACCGTGGCGTTGTCGAATGGTTCGATTTCGCGCGGAATGGTGATGATTTTTTTGCGCAGATCGTTGCGGCACAGTAAGGGGAGTTTTTTCACAGATGCTGGGCTGTCGGGCGCTTTCTGCATGTCGAGCAGACGTTCGGCGGCAGTCATGGTACGTTTGATTTCGTCGGGAATCATGGCGTCTTTTACCGCCTGCATCACCGCGTCGTCCTCGGCATCTTCGCGTTCGGCTTTGAATGAATCCGGAATGAGGCGGACGGTGGCGCGGTGCGGGTTGTTGAGCAGGTTGACTTCGATCAGCTCTTCCAAGTAGCGCGGGTTTTCGGCCAGTGCCTGTTTGAGGCCGGCCAGCGGCTTTTCGTAGGCGGCGAGCACCAGCGGGTCCCAGTCGTAGAGCCAGGTTTCGAGCAGGGTGAGCATGACGGAGAGCCCCTGCGGGCAGCTTCCGTGGTTGTTTTCGCGCAGGTCGAATTCAAAGGAGTTGAGCGCGCCGTCGATGTCGCCGCGGTCGATACCCTCTTTCACCAGTTTTTCCAAGGTTTGGAAAACTACCTCTTCAACTTTTCCAAGGTTTGGAGCGTCGACTCCTTTCATGCCGATCGAGTAGGCGGGCTGGCGCATATGAGTTTCGAGGCCGAAGCCGGCGATGTCTTCGCCGAGGCCGGATTCGATGAGCGCTTTGCGCAGCGGTGAACCGGAGGTGCCAGTGAGGATGTGGTCGAGTACGGTGAGTGCAAAGTGAAGCGAGCCTTCGGGAAGCGCCCAGTTGACGGTGACGTAGGCTTTGGCGTCTTCGTCGCTGGCGGCGTAGGTTTCCTTGATCAGCGCCGGCTTTTTGAAGGCGGGCTGTAGCGGGATGGAGGAGTCGGGCGGGTTTTCCAATGTTTGGAAACCGCCGAGGTATTCTTCGAGAATTTCGAGCCGTTTGGCGGGGTCGTCGTTGCCGTAGAAGAAAATGCGAGCGTTGGAGGGGTGATACCACGTTTCGTGGAATTCGCGGAAGTCGCCATAGGTGAGGGTGGGGATGACCGTCGGGTCGCCGCCGGAGTCGAGGCCGTAGGTGGTGTCGGGGAAAAGCGACTGCTGGGAGCGTTCGAGCAGTAGGCTGTCGGGAGAGGAGTAGACCCCTTTCATTTCGTTGTACACCACGCCCTTGCAGGTGAGCGGTGCATCTGGGTTGTCCAACTCGTAGTGCCAGCCCTCTTGGCGGAAGAAGGCGGGGGTGATGCGCGGGAAGAAGACGGCGTCGAGGTAGACGTCGACGAGGTTGTAGAAATCCTGCACGTTCTGGCTGGCGACCGGGTAGACGGTTTTGTCCGGGTAGGTCATCGCGTTGAGAAAGGTTTGCAGCGAGCCTTTGAGCAGCTGAACGAAGGGGTCTTTCAGCGGATATTTGCGCGAGCCGCACAGAACGGTGTGTTCCAGAATGTGTGCAATGCCGGTGGAGTCGGACGGTGGGGTGCGGAAGGTGATTCCGAAGACCTTGTTGTTGTCGTCGTTTTCAACGGAGATGTATTGCGCACCGGTCGGCTCGTGGCGGTATTCTTTGACGGTGCCGTTGAGCTCGGCAACCTCTGTTTCCCGAATAAGTGTGAACTGATTTTCCATAGGAGCGGGAAAGAATACCAGAGGGCGGCTGAGAGGCAATACCGAAAACAGCAAGGGCGGCGCGTTTCCGCGCCGCCCCTGTAAATGGTTGTGTGCGGATTCCCGCACGGGTTTGGTTTAGATTCCGGCTGTCCAGGACATCGGACCTTTTACATTTTCAGACATGCTTTTCCGCAGAAAGTCACGTCTGGCGCTGCTGCGCCGCCGGGTTATCTTTTCTGTATGTTTTTTCTCTTTCATCTTTTCCTCCTGTTTCCAGGTTGATGGTCTTTTTCTCCCCGGAACCTGTTTCCGGTTTGATTTGCGGCGATTTGTACTCTTCTGGAGGAGAAGTGCAACCCTTTCTGGCGTTATTTTTTGTTAAATAGAGGGTGTTTTTAAAACCGCAAATTCACTCTGTATTTTTCAATATCTGATCAAACGCACTCCCGTTGCACAGCGCCGAAATTTGTGAAGGCGCGGAATGCGCTCAGAAACTGGAAGAACTTTCTTTTCAGAGGAGGGTTTATACCTGAAATTCAGAAACCTTATGAAACCGGATTTGAACCCATACAAAGCATTTATTTTTGATCTGGACGGAACGCTGATTGATTCCGAAAAGTATCATGCGGATGGTTTTGAGCAGGCGGTCCAGGCTTTGACCGGATACAGCCTCACGGAGGCCGAGCGGCGCGAGTTCTTCGAAGCGCACACCAGCACCTTTTTGCCGGTGCTGGCGGAACGGCATGGACTTACTTTAAGCGTGGAGGAGACTCTCGATTATAAGCGGGCGCATGTGCGGGAGAATTTCAAAACAGACGTGTTTCCGCATGCGGTGCATTTCATAAAAAAATGGCGGGGGCGCAAGCGGCTGGCTTTGGCCAGCAACTCTCCGAAGCAGTTTGTGAAAAAGGTGCTCATTGAGGGTGGGATGATCGATCTGTTTGAAACGGTCTGCACGGCAGATGATGTGACGCGCCGCAAACCGGATCCGGAAATGTACATCTTGACGCTCGAACAGTTGGGTCTGGAACCGCATGATGTGATTGTATTTGAGGACAGCCCCGCCGGAGTCAAGGCTGCGCGGGCCGCCGGTTGCCCGGTGCTGATGATTGAAAACGGCAGTGGACGGACCGTCGAGGGCCTTGAAAAATTCACATGGAGGGATCTTTTTTGAAAAACACACCGCTTCACGAGGAACATATTGCGCTGGGTGCCCGCATGGCGGAGTTTGGCGGGTGGGACATGCCGATTCAGTATGAAGGAATTCTGGCGGAACATCAGCATACCCGCACGCAGACCGGCCTGTTCGACATTTGCCACATGGGCGAGTTTGAGCTGACCGGCCCGACCGCCGCCGCGGATCTCGAAAACCTGCTGACCCTGAAGATCTCCACACTGGCGGTCGGCCAGTGCCGTTACGGTTTTATGCTCAACGAGCAGGGCGGCGTGATCGATGACCTCACCTGCTACCGGCTCGATGACGAACGCTACATGCTGGTCGTCAATGCCGCCACGCTCGAAGGCGATGCCGAATGGATTCGCGCACACCTGTCGCCGGAAACTGTTTTTACGGATTGCTCGGAGGAGCTGGCCAAGCTCGATGTGCAGGGGCCGCAGGCCCGCGCCGATCTGGAAGCCGTGATCGGAGAATTTCCAGACCTTGGATATTTTAAAGCGAAACGTTTCCAATGCTTGGAAACTGAAATATTAATCAGCCGCACCGGCTACACCGGCGAACTGGGTTATGAGCTCTATTTTCCTGCTTCGGAAGCCGTTCGCGTCTGGTGCGCGCTGCTGGCCAATGAAAACATCAAACCGGTTGGTCTCGGGGCGCGCGACACGCTGCGCCTCGAAATGGGCTACTCGCTGTATGGACATGAACTGTCTTCAGACCGCACTCCCGCCGGAGTCAGTCGCGGCATGTTCATCAAAAAGGATGTCGATTTTATCGGTCGCGATGCGGTGATGCGCGATCTGGAAGAGCCCAAAAAGCTTCTGGTCGCTCTGGAGTTTGAAAACAAGCGTGCCGCGCGGGCGCACGATAAGGTGTTTTTTCAAGGGTTGGAAACCGGAGAGGTCACCAGCGGATCCGTTTCTCCAAGCCTTGGAAAAGCAGTGGCACTCGCATTAGTCAAAGCCGATTGTGCTACGATCGGAACCGTTCTGGAGGTAGAAATACGCGGCAAACAGTTCCCTGCCACTGGGGTCGATCTGCCGTTTTATAAAGAAGGAACTGCGAGAGGTTAATGGAAAAACAACTGCTTATTTTTGATCTGGACGGAACGCTGGCGGAAACACGGCAGGATTTAACCACCGGCATCAACCTGATGCGCGCGCAGTATGATCTGCCGCCGCTCGATGTGGATACCGTAACCGGTTTTATCGGCAACGGGACCCGTAAACTGGTGGAGCATTCGGTGCGGGATGCCAGAGTGGATGTGGATGAAGCGCTTGCGCTCAACAAACAGTTTTACGCGGAACACATGTTTGATGAAACCCGGCTCTATCTCGGTGTGGAAGAGGGGCTGCGCGCGTTGGCCGGCAACGAATTGGCGGTACTAAGCAACAAGCCGGGCGATCTGACTCGCGCGATTTTAAAGCATCTCGGTGTGGATGGCCTGTTTTTTCGCATGTTTGGCGGCGGCGACCTGTCCAACCTGAAGCCTGCGCCCGACGGGATTGAAACGCTGAGGGAAGAATCTGGAATTTCAAAGGAAAACACATGGATGATCGGCGATCATCACACGGATCTCGAAGGGGCGCACAACGCTGGGGTGAAAAGCGGGTTCGTGACCTATGGCATCGGATATGCCGCTGAATTCAGTGCCGATCAGACATGGCATGGGTTTAACGAACTCGTGGAGTTCTTTAACCCCGAATAACAGTTTTATTGCAGGATGTTGTCATTAGCGTATATTCGCGTGCATTAGCGGTTTAAAAATTTCGGGGATTAGAACGATGAGTAATACAGACGGACTGAAACTGCTGAAAAAAGGCGAAATGAACTATCCGCAAACGCCGGATGCGTCCATTTTTGAAACGTTCAAAAATTCCAACCCGCAGCGCGACTACTGGATCAATTTTGAAACCGACGAATTCACCTCGCTTTGTCCGATCACCGGACAGCCCGACTTTGCCCGCATCACGATTGAGTACATTCCCGACGAGCTTTGCGTCGAGAGTAAGTCGCTCAAGCTGTTCCTCTTCTCCTTCCGCAATGAGGGCTCGTTCTATGAGGACGTCACGAACCGTATTTACACCGACCTGTTTGAACTGCTCAAGCCGCGTCAGTTGATTGTGATTGGCGACTTTACCGCCCGCGGCGGTATTCGTTCCAGCGTGCGGGTTGACTCCGCCGATCAGTAAGACTGCCTATTCCTATTCTTAATCTTACTCCTACTCTTAATCTGGTTTTCCAGGGCCATGCTTTGTTCAGATTACGATTAGGAGTAAAATTAGGATTAAGAGGGGTGAAATTGCCTACGGGCCGGTGTAGATGCACCCGGAGGTCTGGGTTTCCTTGACGATCAGCTGGCAGAGCAGGGGCAGTTGCGGTTTAAGGATATTCCACAGCCAGACGCTCATATTTTCACTGGTCGGGTTTTCCAAGCCCTTAATCTCGTTGAGAATGGCGTGGTCGAGTTGTTTGAGCACCGGCTCGCACACCTTGGCCAGATCGCCGAAATCCATCACGAAGCCGGTTTGAGGATCCATTTCACCCTTGAGATGAACTTCAATCTCAAAACCGTGTCCGTGCATGGCCGAGCACTTGTGAGTCGGCGGCACACCGGTCAGGCGGTGGGCGGCATCGAAACGTAACGTTTTGTAAATTTGCATTTCAGGCATGGTGTTTCCTTTCAAATCCGAAGCACTAATCTCTAAATTCTAAACAAATTTAAAGGAGAAAGTATAAATGTTTTAAACATTGGGATTTTGGAGTTCGGGTTTGTTTCGTGTTTCGATATTAGGGTTTATAATTTTACTGATACGCTCGCGGATCCGTGAGTCCGGCTTCTTTAAATCCTTTAAGGCGCAGACGGCAGGTGTCGCAAGTTCCGCAGGATGCGCCGTCGGGGGCGGGGTCGTAGCAGCTGGTGGTCTGTGCGTAGTCCACACCGAGTTTCAGGCCCTGTTGAATGATCTGTGCTTTGGTAAGGTCGATCAGCGGGGCGTGAATCGTCATTTTTTCTTCGCCGGTTACACCGGCTTTGGTAGCGAGATTGGCCATGGTTTCGTAGGCGGCGATGAACTCGGGCCGGCAGTCGGGATAGCCGCTGTAGTCGAGCGCGTTGACGCCGATGAAAATATTGCTGCTGCCGAGCACTTCGGCCCACGCAAGGGCATAGGACAGAAAGATCGTATTGCGTGCCGGCACGTAGGTGACGGGGATTTCATCCGCGGGGCCTTCGCCGTGCGGCACATTGATGTTCCTATCGGTCAGCGCGGAGCCGCCGAAGGTCGCGAGGTCGATATCGACCATCCGGTGTTCGGTCACACCCTGCGCTTCGGCAATCTGCTTCGCGCAATCCAACTCGATGGCGTGGCGCTGGCCGTAGCGGAAGGAGAGGGCGTAGCATTCAAAGCCTGCGGCGTTGGCAATGGCCAAAGCGGTGGCGGAGTCCAGTCCGCCGCTCAACAGAACGACGGCTTTCTTTCTTTGTTTTTCCATCAATCCAATACTCCAAAAATCCAATATTCCATTCTTAAAGCAACCCCATTAGTTTGTGACATTGCGGAATAACGCGAACGCTGTGTCCCAGTGCGTAGGCCATTTGCGACTGCCAGGTCAGCACTTGTTTTGCGGTTGGCACGCGATCGGTTTTCAGCGCGGCGGTCATGGGTTGCAGTACGACATGAGCGCAAGTGTCTGTGGCGGTGATCAACTCGACCGATTCGGCCAGATCTTCGTCCGCGGTGTCCGCGCTTACGACGAGCTTAATGGTCGCATTGATTTTATCCGCTCGTATTTTTTCCATAAAACGCTGGTGCGCTTCCCACGTTTCCGGCTCTCCAGTCACGCTCGGAAGTTTAATGTCCATCAGCACGTGGTCGATGTGTTCAGCAATTTTAATAAACTGAACAACCAGATCCCCGCTGGTTTCCAAATGGATAGGCAAGTTGAACTGTTTGCGCGCCTCCGGAAGAAATTCCGCCAGAAAATCGGCTTGCAGCAGCGGTTCACCACCGGTGATAAACAGATCCTCGTGGGCGATTTCCGGGGTGTTCAGCTCGTTGAGCAGGTCGAGCAACTGTTCCACGGTCAGCGGGTTGGGAACGGCCTCAAACACTCCGCTGCCGGGCTCGCGCTCTACAGCGGTCGTCTTGGTGCGTTCGAATGGGGTGTCGCAGTAAATGCAGTTGCGGTGGCAACCGGAAAACCGCACAAAGAGCTGACGGCGACCGATATTGACGCCTTCACCCTGCGCGGAGCTGAAGATCTCGCTCACAAAGGCAGATTGTTGTTTTTTTTGAGTCATTGGGTTCGTTCCTGGATTTCAGATGGGAAGCATACCAACAGGAGATAGGCGAATGGAAGAGTGGAGTGTTGGAGTAATGGAGGGTTGAAATCAGGTTTCCAATACTCCACCCTCCATTGCTCCAACACCTCAATACTCCGATCTTATGAAAGTAGACCTGTTCGATTTTGATTTACCAAAGCGTTATATCGCGAACCATCCAGCCAGTCCGCGCGATTCCGCGCGCCTGCTCGATTTGACCGGTGAGACGTTCGTTGACCGCATGATGCGCGATTTGCCGGACTGTTTTGAGCCCGGCGACCTGCTGATTGGCAACAACACCAAAGTCATCCCGGCCCGGCTTGACGGCCTGCGCGGCGAAGTCAAAATCGAGGCCACGCTTCATATGCGAACCGCAG
>CAYVYL010000003.1:0-96497 GCA_964455665.1 uncultured Verrucomicrobiota bacterium | reverse complement strand
TCCCCTTTGCTTTTCCGCACTGTACGAAGCCGGAAAGATTTCCGCAAGAAAAGAACCCGGCCAGACACCGAGGGCGGTTTTTTTTTGTCCAGCCGGACACCGATTGCTGTTTTTTTGTGTCCGGAGTCAGACAGATAGAAGCACGGGAAACACGGCAGACACGGGAAGAAAAGTTATGCTCAACCGTTATGCTTTCGGGAATCTTTAAAAGACAAAATCACCAAACCCTTGTAAATAAAGGGTGAAGTGAAGATGGTAGCGGAGGAGGGATTTGAACCCCCGACACCAGGATTATGATTCCCGTGCTCTAACCAGCTGAGCTACTCCGCCATCAGAAGAGTGGAGAACATAGAAAAAGCGGTTCGGGAAAACAAGTGCAATGTGGTAAGAATTCAACCCATGAACTTGATCCTTATTTTTCCTGAAGAGACCGGCCCCGATGGACGTGTCAAGCTGACCGATCAACGCGCGGTTCACATCCAAAACGTGCTTCGTGCGGAGCCGGGGAAAGTGCTGCGTATCGGCCTGCTCAACGGTCCGTTCGGCCGCGGCAGGGTCGAAGAGATGGTTGAGGGATCCGTGACGCTCGCGTGTGAATGGGAGGCGGCTGCGCCGCCGTGCCCGACCCTCGACCTGCTACTGGCCATGCCGCGCCCCAAGGTGCTCAAACGCCTCTGGGCGCAGCTCGCCGCACTTGGCGTTGGACGCATCATTCTCACCAATGCCGAAAAAGTGGAGCGATTCTATTTCGACACGCACGTGCTCAATCCGGACTTCTACAATGCCCGCTTCATCGAAGGCTTGCAGCAGGCGCGCGACACCCGTCTGCCGGAAGTCAGCGTCATCAAACAGCTCAAGCCTTTCCTTGAGACGGAGACGTTTCCAACCATTGAAAAAAAATTAATCGCCGATCCGTCCGGAGAGCATTCTCTTTTCCAAACATTGGAAAATCTCGGCGAAAAAGTTCCAAGCATTGGAACTGGCCCGAAGGGTCGAGGCTCTCCGAACTGCGTCGGGGCACAGCGCTTCGCGGCGCAAGAGCGGCGTATTCTTCTAGGGATCGGGCCGGAGGGCGGATGGACGCCGTATGAGCTGGAGATGTTTCAGGCGCACGGGTTTGAGGTGTTTGGCATGGGCCCGCGAATATTGCGTACAGATACTGCGTGTATCGGGCTGATAAGCCTGCTTGCGGAAAGTCTGAGGAAAAGCGTATAACCCAGTTGTAAAGGGGGCTTTATATGGACACCGCAATTGTTGATTTCACAAACTATACGGACAGCATCAGAGAAGCGCTTGATGCCATACGAGCCTGTGAAACTCTGGAGAAGCAGACTGCAATTTTGATTAAGCCGAATTTGATGGGTCCGCAACCCTTTCCGGTGACGACCTCCATTGAGTGCTGCGATGCCGTGCTCGATTATGTCCGCGCCTGCGCTCCCGCTGCGGAGATTGTGGTGGGCGACGGCTGCGGCGATCCGAACATGGATACGCACGAGGTTTTTGTAGAGCTCGGTTATGCAGACTGGGCGCTGGAGAAGGGCGTTCATCTGATTGATCTCAATGATGCACCGCTTGAATGGCGCGAAGATCCTGATTGTGAAATGTTCCCAGAGATCGCTCTGCCGGAAATCGCCTTCAGCCACTACATCGTTTCGGTTCCGGTCCTCAAAGCGCATACGCTGTCCGCCATGACCGGCGCGATGAAAAACATGATGGGGTTTGCCCCGCCGCGCCACTACAGCGGTGGCAAGAAGGGCTGCTGGAAAAAAGCCGTTTTTCACGAAAATCTGGAGCAGGCGATTATCGATCTCAATCGCTACCGCAATGCCGATCTCACCGTCATGGACGCATCGGTCGGACTTTCACAAAGTCATCTCGGTGGCCCGGAATGCGACCCGCCCATCGGAAAAATTCTTGCGGGTTTCGATCCCCTAGAGCTCGACCGAAAAGCCGCGAAACTGCTGGGCCTTGACTGGCACGATATCGGCCACCTCTCGGAAGCCGCCGAATGAAAAACCGTCTGATTAAACTGTTCGCCACCGGATTCGGTTTCGGTTTGAGCCCGGTGATGCCCGGCACGGTCGGCACGCTCTGGGGGATTCCGCTCGCATGGGGAATCATGCTGCTTCCTACCATTTGGTGTCAGATCGGCATCTGCTTGATTTTAACCCTGATCGCCATTCCGATTTGCGGGGCGGCGGAAAAAATCATTGGCGGCAAAGATCCGAGCTGTATTGTGGCCGATGAATATTTGACCCTGCCAATCGTTTATCTCGGTCTTCCGTTCACGCCGTGGGTCATCTTGAGCGGGTTTGTTTTCCACCGCATCTTCGATATCACCAAGCCGCCGCCGATCAAACAGCTGCAGGACATCCACGGGGGCTTCGGGATCACGATCGACGATTTTCTGGCCGCGCTGATCGCGCTCGGTTGCAATCATCTTTTATTCCGTGTGATCATTCCTATGGTTGGCTGATCGGGGCTGGTCTGCTACAACATCGCCCCATGAGCACCACCGACACCATTGCCGCCATTGCCACGCCGCCCGGAGAGGGCGGGGTCGGCATCGTGCGCATCAGCGGTTCCAATGTTTGGAAAATCGCCGATGAAATCTTCCAAACATTGCCTGCCCTGAGCGGAGTCGAAGGGGTAAAACCATCCACCAAAGAAGGCGGCACTTTTGTTTTTGGGAAGATCGTTGACTCCGCCGGCAAAGAGATTGACGAGGGGCTCTGTTTGATCTTCCGCGCGCCGAAAAGCTACACCGGCGAAAACACGGTCGAAATTCAGGGCCACGGTGGCTCCGTGGTGTTGAAAAAAATTCTGCGCCGCGCGCTCGAAGCCGGCGCGCGGATGGCCGAGCCGGGCGAATTTACCAAACGCGCTTTCCTCAATGGCAAGATGGATCTCGTGCAGGCCGAAGCCGTGGCCGACCTGATTCACGCCCGCAGTGACCGCGCCGCCCAAGCCGCGCTCGAACAGCTCGAAGGGTCCTTAAGCGGACAGTTCAACACCCTCTACGATCAGTTTGTCGACATCGCCGCCGACCTCGAAACGACTCTCGATTTCGCTGAAGACGAACTGCCCGATGAGGTGTTTCCAATGCTTGGAAAAAAACTGGATGAAAGTTTCCAATGTTTGGAAAACCTGCTTTCCACCTGGGACGAAGGCCGCCTGCTACGCGAAGGCGCGCGCGTCGTCATTATGGGCCGACCCAACGCCGGCAAATCCACACTCTTCAATGCGCTGCTCGGGAGCGATCGCGCGATTGTCACCGAGTTCGCTGGCACCACCCGCGATGTCATCGAAGAGGGGCTAGTGCTCGAGGGGATTCCGCTGCGTATCCTCGACACCGCCGGTTTGCGTGAGGCCGAGTGCGAAATCGAGCGCGAAGGCATCCGCCGCGCCCGCGAGCACTCCGCCGCCGCCGACATCGCGGTCTATCTCATCGATTCCTCCGCGCCGGTTTCCGCGGAAGACGTCGAGCATCTCGCTAAATTAAAACCGGAGAAAACCGTCGTTGTTCTCAACAAATCTGATGTCCAGATTTCAGGTTTCGAGTTTCAAGTTTCGAGTTTCAACCCTGTTGAAACATCCCTGATCGATCGCACCGGTCTGGACGAAATCAAGCGCGCCATTGCCGCGAAGCTGGAAGCCGGTGTCGATTTGTACACGCCGCCGCACGCTGTGATTTCGGAGCGGCACCGCAATCTGTTGGAACAGGCGCGGATGGAGCTGGAACAGGCTCGCGAACAGCTGACGGGCTTAGAAGACGAAGGCGTCGCGCTGGCCGCCGAGCACCTGCGCTCGGCGCTCGAAAGCCTCGGCCAGGTCACCGGCCGCGTTTATCACGACGAGCTGCTCGATAACGTCTTTTCCCGCTTCTGTATCGGGAAGTGAGCCGCTGAGCTGCGGTACAGTGCATTGGGACGTGGACGAATGTATTCTGCTCTTGCGATGCGAAGCACTGGTTTGTAACGTAGTTGCATGAAAAAGACAGATGCCCCCATTTTGAAATACAGCGCCAAAGGGCGCTCCCGTAAAATCGAAGATTTTCTGCTGCGGCCGCCGGTCGAGAAGGGTGCGGATGAGATCGCCCGCAAGGTGCTCGAAGATATTCGCAAAAAAGGCGATAGCGCCGTGCTCAAGTATGCCCGGCAGTTCGACCGCGCCCCGTCGACGATGACGGAGCTGCAGGTTTCTAAAGCGGAAATGACTGCCGCTAAAAAAGCGGTGGATGCCGATTTTAAAAAAGCAGCCAAAGAGGCGCATAAACGCATTGCTCAGTTTGCTGTGGCCGGTTTGCGCGAGGACTGGCGGATGCCCGCCCCGCAGGGCGGATGGCTCGGCGAAAAGTTTGTGCCGCTCGACCGTATCGGCGCCTACATCCCCGGTGGTACCGCGCCGCTCGCCTCCACCGCGCTGATGACGTTGACGCTGGCGCAGGTTGCCGGTGTTCCGGAGTTGGTCGCCTGCACACCTGCTGACAGCGAAGGCAAGGTGAACCCCTACATCCTTTATGCGCTCGATCTGGCGGGCGCAACTGAGATTTATAAAGTCGGTGGTATTCAGGCCATCGGCGCAATGGCGTATGGAACCAAAAGCATTGGCAAGGTGCAGAAAATTGTCGGCCCGGGCGGGCCGTATGTGACCGCCGCCAAGCGGTTGGTTTACGGTGAGGTGGCTCTTGATATGGTCGCTGGCCCGAGTGAAATTGCCGTGTTGGCCGATGAGTCTGCCAATCCCGTTCACGTTGCCGCCGACCTTCTTTCGCAGGCCGAACATGGAACGGGATCTGAAAAAGCGCTGTTGGTGACCCCTTCCGAAAAACTGGCCAAAGAGGTTCGCCTGGAACTCGATGCGCAGGCCAAACAGCTACCCCGTAAAAAGCCGGTTGCCAAGGTGTTGGCGCGCGGTTGTATCTTGACGGTGGTTGCCGATATTGAAAAAGGAATCGAGTTGTGTAACCGTTTTGCTCCGGAACACATGGAAGTGATCACCAAGCGGGCAGAAGCGGTTGCCAAAAAAATTGATCGTGCTGGCGCGATCTTTATCGGCCCGTGGACGCCGGAAGCAGTTGGCGATTTTGCCGCCGGCCCGAGTCATGTGCTGCCGACCGGCGGAACGGCTGCTTTTTTCTCCGGCCTGACGGTTGAAGACTTCCGCCGCCGTGTCAGTTTGATCCATTTTACCAAAGGGGATCTCGAAGAGACGGTATCGATTGTCGAAGCCTTTGGCCGCGTCGAAACCCTTGACGCTCACGCCCGCTCTGCTACATTTCGCCTGTAAGAAAGATGTACTTACAACAAGTGCGTGGGCGCTCTAAGGAGCTTGTTTTTTCTGAAGTGATTGTTTATTCTGCTTGGTGAGTTGTAGCGGAGCAACGAGTGAGTTTTAAGTGATTTTTCTTGAGCGGGTGTGAATAGGTGGTAAAAGATCATTTTTCTCGAAACGAATTCTGAACGCCTTAACAATAGATGATGGTGGGGGACGTAGCATGGCTCGAATTTTGATTGTAGATGATGACAAGTTGTTTTTGTCTTTGATGGAAAGGCTCCTTGCCGGCAAGGGGCATGAGATTTTTCAGGCTGAAGATGGAGACGCCGCTCTTGAGGTCCTCAAAAAAGAGACTCTTGATTTGGTGATTTCCGATGTCGACATGCAGCCCGTAAACGGACTGGAGCTGCTGAAAAAGAGCCGTGAGCTCTATGTCGACCTTCAAGTGGTCATGCTTACCAATGCTTCTTCGACCGAGGTCGCTGTTGAATCGATGACAAAAGGGGCTTTTGATTATATTACCAAGCCCGTGAAGGTCGATGATTTGTTCTTAACGGTGCAGCACGCTCTTGAGTATTGCGCAACCGTTGCGGAGAACAAACGGTTGAAAGCAGAGATGGAGAAGCTCAATCCGTTTGAAGACATTGTGGCTCAAAGTAACAGCATGCTTCAGATTGCCAATACAATTTCCCAGGTTTCCCTGACGGACTCCAGCGTGCTTCTCTGCGGGGAGGATGGAACCAGTAAAGAGCAGATTGCCCGCACGATTCATCGCTCCAGCCGCAGAAAGACCGGGCCGTTTCTAGCGGTCAATTGTGAAGGTCTGTCTTCTCATCAACTGGCGTTAGATCTGTTCGGATATGTGAAAGATGCGTTTCCACGGGCTCAAGACGGCGCGCTCGAAACAATGAATGGAGGGACTCTTTTCCTCGATGAAATCACCGCAATGCCCATCGACTTGCAGACCCAGTGCCTCGAGGTGATGCGGACAGGAAAAATATCTAAAACCGGAGGCGCTCGGCCGGTCGAGGTTGATGTACGTTTTATCGTGGCCTCGAGCAAAGACCTTCAGTTGTTGGTGGATAAGAAGGTTTTTCGGAAAGATTTTTACCAGGAGGTCAGCACGGTTCGCATTGATATTTCACCGTTGCGCGACCGACAAGAGGACATTCTTCCGCTTGTTGACCAGGTTCTTCGCAAAAAAACGGACCTTCAGTCGCGGACATGGGATGTAGATGCGGTGGCCGAGAAGACCCTGCGTAATTACACCTGGCCCTGTAATGAGAGAGAGCTCGAAGGGGCTATCGGCTATGCGCGATCTGTGGCAAGAAAAGGAGCAATCACCAACGCAGACCTTCCGTTCCAAATTGTCACTGCGGTTGAAAAAATGATTCATTCCGACATGGAGCACGACGGACAACTTAAAGGCTATTTCTTCCGGATTTTTATGCGCAATAAGGATAAACAGCGTATGAAACAAGCCGACGGGGAATCGGAAGAGAACGACCAAGAGAACCCCGACGAAGACGCCGTCAACTGGATGGGCTAGTCCGGCCTGTTCGTGCGACCTGTGGAGGGCTGTTCTCCTCTATGAATTTCTCAGTGCCGAACCCCTATAAACAGATGCCGCTTTGCCCCGATGGGGTTACAGACCTTCATTTTGCGGCGGTTCCAGATTCCAAATATTGGAAATTTCCTGTTTATTGGTGACGTTTTGCAGGCAAACTCTTCCGAACATTGGAATCCTTATGAAAAATTTGATACGAAAATCTGTGGAAGTGCTGGACGGCTACATTCCGGGCGAACAGCCGCAGGGCGACGATGTGGTGAAGCTCAACACTAATGAAAACCCGTGGCTCTGTTCAGTGGAAGTGCACGACATCCTGCGCGAAATCGATGTCTCCGTGTTGGCAAAATATCCCGATCCGGTCTGTACCGAAGTGCGCAAGGTGATTGCGGAGAAACACGGTGTCGGCATCGGCAACGTATTCGCGGGTAACGGCTCGGACGAAGTGCTTGCGCTGTGCATCCGCGCGTTCGTAGAGCGCGATGACGGTTCCGTCGGTTCGTTTGATCCGTCGTATTCGCTCTATCCGGTACTGGCGGAAATTGAAGACGTTGAAATGCGCCTCGTGGCGCTCGATGAAAATTTCGGGTGGCAGATGCTGGACGGGTTTGAAGCGTCTGTTTTTTTCCTGACCAACCCCAACGCCCCAACCAGCCTGCTTTTCCCGAAAGAAACGATCGAAGTGTTCGTGAAGGATTTCAAAGGCGTGGTCGTGATTGATGAGGCCTATGTCGACTTTGCCTCCGAAGACTGTATGGAGCTGGCGACGAAATATGACAACGTGCTGGTCGCCCGCACGTTATCCAAAGCCTACGCACTGGCGGGCATTCGTTTTGGCTATTGTGTCGGGAACAAAGAGCTGATCGATGCGCTCTATAAAATCAAGGACTCCTACAATGTCAATACCCTGACGCAGGAGCTGGCGCGCGTCGCGCTGCTCGATCAGGGAACCATGGAGGCGATGGTCAAGGCGGTTAAAAATTCGCGCAAACTGATGGCTGAAGAACTGACGACGCTTGGCTTTGAAGTCTGCTCGTCCGAAACCAACTTCCTATGGGTTAAGCCGCCGAAGCCCGGCGCAAAGAAAATCTTCGACGAACTCAAAAAGCGCAATGTATTTGTCCGCTGGTTTGACGGCGAGCGAACGAAGGAGTATCTGCGCATCACCGTTGGCACTAACGATCAGACGATGGCGCTTGTCGAAGCGCTCGAAGAAATCCTTGCGAAATAAATTTGTAGAACAGACTTCCCAAAGGGAGCCTGTGCACACGCTCTGCCGCTGGCAGAAGCGCGTCCTACATGGAGGGGAGTAGAAATGGCCGACTGCCCGAATAGAGAAAAGAATTTAGAACACTGCACCTGCACCTATCCCTGCGACAAACACGGCCTTTGCTGCGAATGCGTGGCCGCTCATCGCGATAAAGGCCAGGTGCCCGGTTGCTTCTTCACCCAAAAAGGCGAAGCCACCTACGACCGCTCCATCGCCGCACTCGCCCGCGATCATGGCTTGATTTAAGCCGGCGCCGCCGGCCCGGTTATTGGTTATCGCGTTGATTAGCGGTTAAAAATCAGCCGCTAGGCTATGGTCGGTCGGTGCAATAGTCGGTGCGGCCGCAGGTTTGGCAGGGGGTGCCGATCCAGACGTCGTCGAACTGTTCCATGGCGGCTTCAACGAGGGCGGGGTCGTCGGTCAAGATACCGGCTTCAAAGTTACGGCGGTCCGGGCTTTTCATGCCAAGACCGGCACCGGTGAGGTTGGCGGAGCCGATGTAGGCGGTTTCGCAGTCGATGATGATTAGTTTGAAGTGCACGCGCGGGCAGAGCATCCGTTCGAGGTGCGTGGCGAGCACGGGGTTTTTGTCAAAATCCTCGCGGAAGCGCGGGCCGGGCTCTTTGGCGTGGATGAGGCGAACTTCGAGGCCGTCTTCGATGCGGTCGGCGAGGGCGTGCAGAAACGGGATGGCGCGGTTCCCGGGTTTGATGTGTAGGTCTTTGATGTCGGCGGTGCCGATCCATAGGGTGCGTTTGGCTTCGAGTGCTTTGAGCAGCACGTCCTTATAATGTTCTTCGTTGGAAATGTAGGTGGTCATCATAAAAAAACCGCCCTTTGAGGGCGGTTTGAAAGCGCTCGGCGCGGGGTTACTGTTCCATCAAGGCATCCCTCTGCTCTTTTCTGTAGGCTTCATATTCCTTGATTTCGGCATCGAGGCTCTCGAAGGCTTTGGTGGCGCGGAAGCGGGTGTAGAGCTCTTCCTCTTTTGCGAGTTGGTTCATCACGATTTTCGGATTGAGTTCCATCAGGGCGTAGGCGGTGACGGTGCCATTGATGATTTCATACTTCAGCTCTTTGGCGGCGCTGCCCCGAATCTGCTGGCTGGTGATCGCCTGTGAGGTGCTACTGAACTGCGCGAGGATCTGCGCATTTTCCGCTAGGCCAACTTCTTCGACGAAATCTTTCTGCAGGGCTTCGATTTTTGTTTCGAGCATTTGCGCCAGTTCGACCCGGCCGCGCGTTTTGGCTTTGTTCAGCGCGATCTCGAGGCTTTTGGATTCGCCGATGCCTACGACGGCGAGTCCGCCGGACTCGAGGACTTCGGTGGACATTTCCTGGAAATCATTGAAGAGCGGACGCTGTGCTTTGGCTTTGGATTCCGGGGTGCTGGAACATCCGGCCAGCAGGGCGGCGGCGATGAGGCCGGTGATGTAAAACAGTGATTTTTTCATAAACGGAACTCCTTTTTTTAATCTGCGTCCTAACCGGTTGCAAAATAGAGCATTCATCGGAGTCAGGCAACCGATAAATAGGGTCTTTCGGCTTGAGAGAAGCGTGCTAAATCACTATAACAACTCCTTATTTCTACACTTCGAAAGGAAGGTTTATGAACATAGTGGTCTGCATCAAGCAGGTACCCGATTCGGACAAGGTCACCATTGACCGCGAGACAAACCGTCTCAACCGCGCTGGCGTGCCGAGTATTATTAACCCTTTTGACGAAAACGCTCTGGAAATGGCGCTGCAGCTCAAGGACAACCACGGCGGAAAAGTGACGGTGCTCTCAATGGGTCCGCCGCAAGCCGAAGAGGCGCTTCGCACCGCTCTTTCATTAGGTGCGGATGAGGCCATTCTGGTTTCCGACCGCAAGTTCGGCGGAGCCGATACTTGGGCTACTTCCTATACGCTGAGCTTGGCGCTCAAAAAAATTGAAGATCCGATCGATTTGATCCTGTTCGGCAAGCAGGCCATCGACGGTGATACCGCACAAGTGGGGCCGGGTGTGGCTCATTTCTACGGTGTGCCGATGATCACCTACGCCAAAGAGTGCGAAGTGACCGACGACGGCTTCCGCGTTAAACAGGTGACCGACCGCGGGTACAACCTTTGGGAGGTCGAAAAACCGGCTGCGCTGACGGTGGTGAAAGAAGCCAACGAGTTGCGCATGCCGAACCTGCGCAAAAAACTGGCCGCCAAAAAAGCCGAGATCCCCACATGGGGCTTTGATGACCTCAACCCCGACGAGGAAAAGATCGGTTTGAGCGGATCGCCCACTAAAGTAAACAAGGTATTTGCTCCGCCGATTAAATTGAACAAGGAGATCCTCTCCGGTGAACCGGCTGACATGGTTAAAGAACTCATTTTCAAACTGCGGGAGAAGAAGGTCCTATGAGCACCAAAAAAGAAATCTGGGTATATGCGGAACAGGAAAACGGCAAATTGGCCGGAACCGTGTTCGAACTTCTTTCCGAAGGCCGCAAGCTGGCCGAGAAATCGGGCTTCACCCTCTGTGCGCTGCTGGCCTCCGCCGACGGCAAGCCGATGCATCAGGAACTGTTCAACTACGGGGCCAAAAAGATCTATAACGTTGAAGATCCAAAACTGGTCACCTACCAGAACGACTACTTTGCCAAAGTGGTCGATCAGCTGCTGAAGTCCGAAGAGCCGGAAATTGTGCTTTACGGTGCCAGCACCATTGGCCGCAGCATCGCCCCGACTGTCGCGGTCATGGGCTGGGCGGGTCTCACCGCCGACTGCACCGAACTCGACTTCGACACCGAACGCAACATTCTCCTCCAGACGCGCCCCGCGTTCGGCGGAAACATTATGGCCACCATCATCTGCCCAGATCACCGTCCGCAGATGGCGACCGTGCGTTCCAACGTCTTCAAAAAGGAACGGGTCAGCGAGAACGAAACCGGCGAAGTCATCGATGTCACCGTTGATCTCTCCGACGTCCCCGAACGCATGAAACGCATTGAGAGCGTCGAAGAGGAAATCAACATGGTTGACCTCAAAGCCGCTGAGTACATCGTGTCCGGCGGACGCGGAATCGGCGCGCCCGAAAACTTCGACAAGATCGAAAAGCTGGCCAACATGCTCGGCGGCGCCGTCGGTGCCTCGCGCGCCACGGTTGATGCGGGCTGGATTTCTCACCACCATCAGGTTGGACAGACTGGTAAAACCGTCTGCCCATTGATCTACATTGCCTGCGGGATTTCGGGAGCCATTCAGCATTTGGCCGGTATGCAGAGTGCCGACCTCATCATCGCGATCAACAAAGACCCGGACGCGCCGATTTTCGATGTGGCCGATTTCGGTCTGGTTGGCGACCTGCACGAAGTGGTGCCGGAATTCACCAAGCAGATCGCTGCACTGAAAGCCTAAGAGGAGTTTCTAGCCCTTGGAAAAACTAGTCATCATCGGAACGGGACCTGCGGGTTTGACCGCCGCGATTTACGCGGCGCGGGCCAACCTCGCTCCGTTGGTGGTTGAAGGCTTCCAGCCCGGCGGGCAGCTCACCACCACCTCGGAAATCGAAAACTACCCCGGCTTCCCGGAAGGAATCGACGGCACCGCGCTGACCCTGCAGATGCGTCAGCAGGCCGAGCGTTTTGGTACCCGTTTTAAAAGTGGAGAAGTGACCGAAGCCTGCTTTGACTGCCGTCCACTGACGCTGACCTTTAGTGACGGCGAAAAGATCGAGGCGAAAAGCATCATCATTGCCACTGGCGCGAGTGCGCAGTATCTCGGTATCGAATCTGAGCAGAAACTGATCGGTCGCGGTGTTTCCGGCTGTGCTACCTGTGACGGCGCGTTCTATCGCGATGTGCCCGTCGCCGTGATCGGCGGCGGCGACACCGCCATGGAAGACGCGCTTTTCCTCACCCATTTTGCTTCCAAGGTCACTGTGATTCATCGTCGCGACCAGTTTCGCGCTTCGCAGATTATGGCCGACCGCGTCATCGCGCATCCGAAAATCGAGGTACTCTGGGATACGGTGATCGAAGAGGTGATGGATGTGGAGAAAAACGAAGTTACGGGTCTGAAGGTTCGCAATGTCAAAACGGATGTAGTGTCCGAGCTCGCCGTCACCGGCGTATTTATTGCCATTGGTCATAAGCCGAACACAAAACCTTTTGCCGGGCAGCTCGACACGGATCACACCGGCTACTTGATCACAAAAAATACCCGCACCAATATCGACGGTGTTTTCGCTGCCGGCGACGTGCAGGACTCGGTTTATCGCCAAGCCATCACCGCCGCTGGTTCCGGATGTGCGGCGTCGGTTGAAGCAGAACGCTATTTAGAAAGTATGGAATAGTTTTGAAATTCAGAGTTTTGAGTTCAAAGTTGGGCGTTTAACGAACTAACTGAAAACCAAGATCCCTGAACTGAGAACTTTGAACTGAGAACTGAAATAAGGAGAACATTATGTCAGAAATTAACTGGGGCTTAACCGAAGAGCAGATTGAAGTGCGCGACATGCTCGACGAATTTGGCCGTGAGCGCATCCTCCCCGTGCGTGCGGAGTTGGACGAAAAAGGAATTTTCCCTGCCGATCTGCTCAAAGAGCTGGCGCAGATGGATATGATGGGTCTCTACATCGACGAAGCGTACGGTGGCATGAACATGGGTCATCTCGGCTTTTCTGTGGCTGTTGAAACGCTCAGTAAATACTGTATCGGTGTTTCTGTTTCCTACGCCGCCAATGCCCTCGGTGCCGACCCGATCATCATCGGCGGGTCTGAAGAGCAGAAGAAAAAATATTTGTCTCCGCTCGCCACTGGTGAAAAATGGGCCGCTTTCGCTCTGACGGAGCCGAATGCCGGTTCTGACGCAGGCGGTATCGCCACCACTGCCGTTAAGAAGGGTGACAAATATATCCTCAACGGCACCAAACAGTGGATCACCAACGGCGGCGAAGCCGACACCTACACCGTGCTGGCCGTCACCAACAAAGCCAAAGGTGCCCGCGGCGTATCCTGCTTCATCGTGGAAAAAGGAATGCCCGGTTTTGAATTTGGCAAAAAAGAAGACAAGCTTGGTATCCGCGCTTCCGCCACTCGCGAGCTCATCTTCCAAGACTGCGAAGTTCCGGCGGAAAACCTCATTGCTCGCGAAGGCATGGGCTTCCTGCTCGCCATGAAAACATTCGACGTCTCCCGCCCGGGTATCGCCGCGCAGGGTGTCGGTCTGGCACAGGGTGCGCTCGACATGGCTGTTGATTACGCCCGTGTTCGCCATCAGTTCGGCAAGCCGATCATCGCCAATCAGGGTTTGCAGTGGATGCTCGCCGACATGGCCATGAAAGTGGAGACGGCTCGCGCCATCACCTACGCGGCGTGTAACACCATCGATGTCGGAACCAAAGACGTCTCCAAAATCTCCGCCATGTGCAAATGCTACGCGGGGGATGTGGCGATGTCCGTCACCACCGACGCCGTGCAGGTGCTCGGCGGCTACGGCTTCATGAAAGAGTATCCGGCCGAAAAAATGATGCGCGATGCCAAGATCCTCCAGATCTACGAAGGCACCAACCAGATTCAGCGCGATGTTATTGGCGCGGCGCTCATCAAAGAGTATGCCTCCAAAGCCAAATAGTTTCCAGACTTTGGAAATTATGTAGCCCGGGTTTTCCAATTATTGGAAAACCCGGGTTTTTCTTTGGGTAGGGATGGTTCTCCGAACCGTCCACAAGCCTTTGACTTTTGACCTTTGACCTTCGACGGATTACACTCCCCTCATGAAACGGCGGCGCAAAAACTGGAAACTCTATTTGATCGGCGCGGGCGTGTTGTATCTACTGGTGCTGGCCCGTTGCCATCTGGTTGCGCCGTCGTTTCGCACAGCGGATGCGGTGATGGAAATGAAAACCACCGGCTACTGCGCCTGCGCCAAGTGCTGCGGCTGGAAATTCAACTGGTTCGGCATGCCGGTCTATGCCTCCGGTCCGCTCAAAGGAAAATTCAAAATCATCGGCCAGACCGCCAGCGGGAAGAAGGCTCGTCCCGGCACGGTTGCCGTCGACCCGAAGGTTTTTCCGATGGGAACCAAATTCTACATTCCCGGCTACGGGTGGGCCGTCGCCCGCGACACCGGCGGCGCCATCAACGGCAACCACCTCGATCTCTTTTTCTGGCAGCACCGTTCCGGCGAGAATTGGGGCGTTCAATATCGCGATGTCAAAGTCTGGTTCCCGCGGGATTAAGAATTCAATAATCCATCATTCCAGTATTCCACTCTTCCTATCCTGTGGTGAGCCAAACGGTCTGGTAGGGCTCGAGCGGGATTTGTTTGTCGGCGCCGGCGGTGCGCGCGCCGCTAAGCAGGTCGGTGACGGGCTGCGGACTGTCGAACTCGGGGAAGCGGCTGTCGACGGCGAGGGTTTTCCGAACAGTTGAAAGATTGCTAACGCAGGCGATGATCTGTTCGCTGTCGGTGGCGACGCGCACGAAGCCGAAGAGTCCGTCGCCGAGTTCGACCACCCGCTGATGGGCGTCGGGGTGGAAGGCTTTCTGACGGGTGCGGACTTTAATCCGTCTGCGGTATTCGCTGAAGACCCGCGCACTCGCACCGTTTCCTTTGAGTTCGCTTTCGAGCTCATTGATGTCCCACTGTTTGCGGTTGATGGAGCGGGCGCGGCCGGTGTGTTCAACGCCTTCGTGGTCGTTGGGCGTGGCGGTGAGGCTATGGAAGTAGATGGCGGGCACGCCCTTGAGTCCGAGCATGACGGTTTGCGAGCAGAGGAAGCGGTCGATTTGGAATTCGTCGCCGCCCAACGCGTCGAAGTAGGTGATGTTGAGTTCGTAGGGGCTGTCGCTTCCGTCGGAGTTGCGTTTAACGGAAACCTGTCCGCCCTGCGCTTTGATGTGTTCGACCAGCGCGTTGAGCTCCTCGTCCGGGATGAGTCCGGTGAGGGGGCGCACGCCGATGCCGTCGTGCGAGGCGGTGAAGTTGAGGTAGGTGCAGTTTTCCGGGCAGACGGAGACGGTCTGTGCCCAGGTGGTCAGCGTTTCCGCGTTGCCGGTGGTCAGTGCGTGCAGCAGCAGCGGCGGCAGGCTGAACTGGTAGACCATGTGTGCTTCGTCGTTTTTTCCGAAATAGGAGATGTTTTCTTTGTGCGGGACGTTGGTTTCGGTGAGCAGGACGGCATCGGGGGCGATCATGTCGAGTAGGTCGCGGAAGAGCTTTACCACTTCGTGGGTCTGTTCGAGGTGGATGCAGGAGGTGCCGGGCTGTTTCCATAGGTAGGCGATGGCGTCGAGCCGGATGATGCGCGCGCCCATGGAGAGATAGAGCATCAGGATGTCGAAGAACTCGAAGAGCACATCGGGATTGGCGAAGTTGAGGTCGACCTGATCGTTGCTGAAGGTGGTCCAGACGTGTGCTTCATCCATGTTTTTATGGACGGCAGTCAGCACTGGGGTGTTGCGCGGGCGCATGACGGCGGAGAGGTCGGTTTTCGGGTCCATTTCAATGAAGTAGTCGCGGTGCGGCGCGACATCCGCGGTGTAGTTGCGGAACCATTCGCTCCAGCGGGAGCAGTGGTTGAGCACGAGGTCGAACATAAGGCTGAAGTTGTCACCGATGGCCTGTACATCCTGCCAGCGTCCGGCCCCGGGGTTGACCTGCCTGTAGTCAATAATGGAAAAGCCATCGTCGGACGACCACGGCCAGAAGGGCAGGATATGAATGCTGTCGATGACATTGCTCAGATGGCGGTCGGCAAACTGTTTGAGCGTGACCAGTGGGCGTTCGCCGTCTCGCTGCACCGTATCGGCGTAGGTGATGAGCACCGTGCGTTTTTCGTCCCAGCGCGAATGGGTTGAGAGGCGGTTGTATCCGACGCCGTAGCGGCCGATCATGGCGGCGAGCCGTTCGATGCATTGGTCGGCGCGGCGTATGCCGTAGAGCCGGTTGAAGCGTCCGCGCATTCGGTCGAGAAGGTGGGAGGATAAATTTTTAATCATGGTCTTCCATCCCCGATACGTTGGTAATCATGGTGCGTAAGCGGCGGCGCAGCAGGGCGTAGCTGTAGAAGCGCCGGGCGACGGCATAGTTGTGGTCGACGACCTGCTGCCGGTAGGCATCGTCATTGAGTAGGCGGCGAACCTCCTCAATCACCTGTTTGGTCAGGTAGCCATCCATCAGCGGTACGCGGAAGCCCTTGGGCTCGATGTCGCGTGCGAAGATGGCGTAGCGGTTGATGAGAATCGGCAGGCGGAAGAACATCGCTTCGAGGAATGCGTTGCCGAACCCTTCGTAAAGGCTGGGGTAGGTAACAAAGTTGACGTGTGGGTACAGATCCCACAGCGTGAACATTTTTTCGCCGGCCGCGTTTTTTTTGCGAACATCGCCGATGCGGTTGTCGATAAAGTGCAGGTCGATACCGGAGTCGTGCGCCAGCTCGGAGAGCATGTTGCGGTATTCATAGCCCTCGTCGCCCGCCGCATGGGAAATTACCAGTTTGGCGCGCGGGTTTTTGAGTGCCTCGACCAGTTTGATGGAGTGCTCGATCCCTTTGCGCGGAACAATGCGTGTCGGTTGCAGAATGATGATGTCGTCGTCGGCAAAGCCCAGCTCGGCGCGGATATTCTTTGTGTAGTTGTCCGGTTCCGGCGGACTGTTTTCGAAATCAAACACATTGGGAACCAGAGTGGAGGAAACCCCTTTGCGCCAGGCGAGCTCTTCCTGCGCGGCCTCGTTGATGATGACATGCTGGATGCCGCTTTGCCGCGGCGGGAAGGCGAAGTCGAGATAGTCGCTTACAGCATTGACTGAAAAACGGGTGCGTTCCCAGTAGAAGTCGTGGTGGTGGGCGATCGTCGGGATGCGTGTTTCGGTGATGAACTCTGTGAGCGCTACGCCGAGCGGGACATGCATGGGAATGGTGAGTGCGTTCTGGGCGACCAGAATGGAAATGTCGAACCGTTCGACAAAATCGTACAGCGTGGACTTCAAGTAGCTGGCCATTTCATGGATACGGCGGCTGACGATTGGGTCGCGCTGATGTTTGCCCCAGATGCGCTCATTGATCCACAGGTTTTCCGGATGCTCAAAGTGCGCTTCCGGCACGCAGTGGCTCACGTCCGCGTCGCGGTCGATCAGACCGGCATACCAGAACGACTTGTGCTCGAAGTCCCACAGCACCTGCGCCCACTTCGCGCTTTCCAGCGATACGCCGTCCGTGCCAGCAAACCGTGTTGAGATAAATCCAATTCTTTCGCTCATGGTTCCAAGCATAGTCTCGAATGCGGATTTATGAAGAAGGAAAAGTGCTTTTGTTGAACACTTGTGTTGCCGAGTCTATCTGACAGATCTACTCGCCCAAATAAATTAACAACTTGTCATGACAGAGGAGAACCAGATCACCAATATTGTCTCCGTTTAGATCGCCGCTGCGCAGACTGTGCGGTTCGGTTCCTCGTTTTTGTTCGCGGTTTACAAAGTCGGAAGAGAGGTATGCTTCAAAAATCAGTTCGGTCTGGAGGGTGCCATCTTTCTGACTGATCAGCTCGATGCTGCGGTTTGCGGGATCGACCAGAGCGATCATGGGGCGAGGCGGGGAGCTGAGCTCAACCGTTCGCAGATAGGACAGCATTGGCTGTTCTGATGGGGAAATGTATTCAGCTTCAGAGATCGGAGTGAGCCGGGAACCGTTGCCGAGAATTTCGTTTAGTCCGGTGCGGTCGATCAGAATTAGGCTATCTCGTTCTTTGTTTTTAAGCTGAACCAGATCAAAGATTGTCTGGTCTGCGTCGGGAATATGAATTTTGCCCATTTCATCGTTTTCGGCATCGAACCAGATCAGGTCGCTGGAGCTGCGGTCGTAGAGCAGGGTGCCTTGCTCTCCGTTGTTTAGTGCGTATCGAGTGGAGGCGACCAGTTTGGCGACGGGGTTTTCGGGGTTGAATTGGCGGGTGATTTTATATTGACCGGCCGTCCACTCGAAATGGCGGGCGACAGATTCGCTGGTGACGGTGAGCTTGCTGCCGTCGCCGGGGGCGTCCAGATGAATGTTGGAGCGGATGAGTGTGTCGCTGAGCGCGCGGAATGATTCGCTGGAAAGTTCCGTCAGTTGTGTGTCGTCGAATAGAAACATTTTTGGAGAGTCATACGGCATGAAAAGCAGGAGTCCGGTTTGGTTGTCCGGCAGAGAGAAGGCCAGCAGGTCGTTGGGGTCATTGTTCAATTTGAGGGGATAGGTCGAATTCTCACCGCTACGGTTGATCCGGTTCAGAAGCAGATCGTCGTTTTCATTTTTACAGACCAGCCAGCATTGGTCTGTTCGGGCGATTGCACAGCCAGCCAGAACGTCTCCCGGTGTCTTGAGGATTTCCGGAAAAGTGTCCATCGAGCCGGCAGAATGAATGCCGGCAATTTTTTCTTTTTTGCTGATAACCAGCAGGTCGCCGCAGACCATCTGCGAGATGCGGGTGACGTCGGAGAGTGTATCGATCCGTTCCGGTTCCGGGTTGAGGCCGGTTGCGGAGCCGTAGTAAAGATGCAGGCGGTTTAGTTCTGGAGCGGCGATGAGCAGGTCTTCGAATCCGTTGGCATTCAAGTCGGTCGTGAGCCAGGTCGGGGCTGTTTTTTTATCGGTTCCTTCCAGCCCGATGCGGGCGGGTGAAACCTCTTGAGCCTGCAGCAACTGAGGTTGCTTTTTTTCGCCCATGCCGTAAACTCGGAAAGCGAGCCGGTTGCGCAGGATCAGGCCAACTTTCGGCGGAGAGTCACCGGTTTGAATAACGGCGGCGTGTTGTCTCGGTGGGAGATCAATCGGTTGTTCGATCCCGTAGCGGCCGCCGCCTTTGCCATACCGTATTCGCAGCGGATTGCGCGTGGTGTTGCAGTAAAAGACGAGGTCCGTGATGTCGTCGCCGTTGATGTCGAACAGCTCGCCATAGGTGCATTTATCAAGGGAGAAGAGAATGGTTTTCTTTTCCTGAAATGGGATCTCCCCTCGGTTCCAGTGCAGGTCGGCCTGGCTATTGCGGCAAATCAGAATATCCTGTTTTCCGTCTCCGTTCAGATCGCCGATCTGGAATGTCGTTACGTCTTCCGGGTTGTTGATGAAGATTCGTTCCGGTTCTTTGAACGAGTTGTCTTTCGTCTGATAGCGGATCTGTAGTCCGAGCGCGGTTCCGAAAGTGACAATGTCTTTGAGCCCGTCTCCGTTCAAGTCGGCTGTGCGAAGGGTTCTGAGACTTTGGTCGACTAGGATTCCGTTGTTTTCAAAGCGGTCTTTGAGTTCCGGGAGTCCGTCTGTTTCTGCGGGATCAACTTTGCGAATAAGAATTTCCAGCCGGGAGACATGGTTGTTGGAAAACAGGATGTCATCGAGCCCGTCCCCGTTCATGTCTTCAACGATCAGGCGAGAGGTTCCGTTGTCAAATTCATAGATTTCCAGCGGCTGAAACCCGAAATCCCGTTCAGTCGCCGGCGTTTCCGCCCAAGCCGCAACCGATAAAAAGCAAAGCAGGGCAGATAGAAGTACAGTACGCATGGGAATCCTTTATCAATACTTGGTGATAATACGCTGGTGCAGTCCGGTATCTGTTTTTTCGAAATACTGGTAAGAGGCGTTGAAGAACGATGCCAGATGATCAGTGGGCGGCAGTTTACTGACGTCTGGCAGCGACCACTTTTTATCCGATTTTTTAAGCCCCTTCTTGAATGCTTCAATGGCAAGTGGGTTGGTGATTTCCTTAATGAGGTGCTCCATTTGTTTTTTCAGATCGGTTGCACTGTACCCGAATGCATTATTTGGAACGTGCTGACGCAGTCCCCGCACGAGCGGTGAATGTTCAAATGTATTATTGTGCGCGACCTCTGAGCCGGCCTGAGTACGGATGACTCGGCGAATGGCTTCCGGTGGACCGTAAAACAGATAGTCGGCGGCGACGCTAAATGCGGCGGGTTCTTTGGCGGCACCTTCCTGCTGGCTTTTAATGGTGTAGATTGTGTGTTCAAAAAAAGTTTCCTGTTCAAGTAGTGCCGCGACTTGCGGCTGCAGTGCCGGGGCGCTTAGCGCGGTTTCCAACGCCGTTTTAAAGGACGTGCTGTCTTTAAGTTTCATTCCCATAACCGAAACCTGCTGTTTGGTTTCGGGATCGGTTTCAGAAAAAGAGAGATACTGTGTATCGAGATTTGAAAGCAGATCCTGATCGATATCAATTTGCGTCTGCTGTTGAATCATACCGGCGATCATGTCGAATTGCATTTTTCCTGCTGGGGAAATGCTGGTGATGATATTTGGCAATTCTCTCCAGAGACCCAGCAGATTGACGCGCCCAACCTCTATTGCCGAGAAGGTTTCAGGGATAAAGGTTACGGTCGGCAGGGTGGAGGCTTGTGTGTCAAGAAGGCGAAAAAGGCCCCGGTCTAAGTTGGAAATCTGGAACGTGGAGTCTGCGACCGATTCAGTTTCTTCCAAACAAAAAGAGAAGGTGATGCTTTCAACCTCCAGTAGCCCCAATGCCTCAAAAATGGCTTTGTTATTCGAGGCATTTTGCGCAGGTTGAGATTGTTTGTCCATGCTTTCGATCCATTTCTGAACCAAGCCCGTCACCTGCATTCGGGCATTGATGGAGGGAGAACCCTCTGGTTCTTCCGGCGACTCTTTCTTCAGCTGGATGATCGAACGTTCAATCCATTCCCGGTTTGGGCCCACCAGCAGGGTATTGGCAAGGTGTGCCTGCCAGCTGCTTTTTTCCTCTTCGGTGCCGCCGTTGTAAACATACCGGATCAGCTTTACCCCTTGAAATTTATCATTAACAGTTTCGAAAGGATTGTCTTCCAGCTCTTTCAGTTTTTTGTCCTGTTCCAAGCTGCGCCGGTAATCCTCGTCGGTCATCGTTGCGATTATATATAAATCGTTGGTGTTGATGTTTAGGTCGACGATCAGTTCGCCCTGAAGCATCTTCAATTGATTCAGCATAATCTCTTTGTATGCTTCTGATTTTTCTGGGTATAGAAGATCTATCCAGGTCTGTTCGGTGGGGTTTCCGGCAAAGTCCTGAAATTGCGGGTCAGTCCACATTTTCCCTACAGGTGCTTCCTTGAGTTGACTGAAGAATTCCGCGGTGTTGGATATTCGCATATGCATCTGTGAATCCGGCGGAAGCAGGGAGAGTCGTTCGAGCGCGGATGCATTTAGTATGGCGCACAGGGTCAGGATGAAGATCGGCCGGAAATATTTATTGAGCATGTTCGGTCTCCTTTTGTTTTTCTGAAAATTTACCGGGTCGGCGCGGCGGGTCCGGATAGACAAAACCGGATTCGGGGTTGGTGGCGTCATAGACAAACGCATCAATGTGATCGAGAATATATTTTAAGTGACGGGCGGGAATGGCAAAATTAAGACCTTCCATTGTTGGAACACCCATATTAATGACACCGATCACCTGCCCACAGGCATTGAACAGCGGGCCACCGGAATTGCCCGGGTTTACGGGCGCATCGACCTGCAGGTAAAGAATTCCGCCGAAGTTGCGATGCGTCTGACTGAGAACTCCTTCTGTGACCGTGCGCTCCAGTCCCAGCGGATTGCCGATGGCAAAAACCGTTTCGCCGATTTTGAGATTTTCTTCGGGTTCAAAAATAACCGGCATCACTTCAGCATCGAAGTCTTTGACGCGAAGAACGACTAGGTCGTGGAATGGGGCCGTTGCGACGATTTCGACGTCTTTATACACTACGCGCCGCAGAATTTGACCGTCCTTGATAAATTGGGTAACCGAAATATGTTTTTCACCCTTAATGACATGAAAGTTTGTGATCAGGTCTCCGGTTTTGTTGATAAAAAACCCGGAGCCCAGACCCGCCGCGGTTTTAACCAGCACAACGGCCGGGGCATAATGTTCCGCCGCTTCGGTGGTCGTAATTTGTGGCGGTGACTGGATTGTGTAGAGATGGTTTGTATCGGCGACTATTTTGGAGGAGGACGCGGTGGTTGTGTCCTGAATGGAAAGCACTTCATGGCGCGGGATTTGCAACACGTCGTGGCCGAGATCCACAACAATGGATTCGGCGTTGTTTTTCAGTAGCGGGGCCTGAATCTTCCCCCCGCTTCTGAGCGTGATTTCTTCTGCGTGAACACCTGCCACAAATAATACAAACGCGATGCTGATTAATCCCTTCATCCAATAACCCGTCAGTTTAAGATAATAAAGGAAAACAGACTAATCTGATCTTGAGATTTTGTCAAAAGATCAGCTCTTCGTATTATTCTAGGGTTTGGAATAGATTGCATCGGGGCACAGATATTTTTTCCAAACCTTGGAAAAATCTGTGCGCATGTCTGCAATAGACTTCCAATGTCTGGAAACTTCGGCGGCGGTCTTGCGACCCGACAGGTTTTGCCCTATAGATAGGGGCACTTAGGGGGCATGATGAGTAGAACGTACGCAAGCATTGAAGAAATTATCGGCGATTTACCTGCGATTCGCGAGGTGTGTGTATCCCTACGGGAAACGCTACTGGCCAATCTGGTGATGATCGGCGAGATTCCGGCGCCGACCTTTAAGGAAGAGGCGAGGGTTGATTTCCTGTTGCAGCGCTTCAGCGAATGCGGACTGACCAATACCTCATCGGACGAGTGCGGCAACGGGCTGGGCATCTTGCCCGGTAAAACCCGTGACCGCAACATTCTGCTGCTGGCGCACGCCGACACCGTTTTTTCCGAACGGCGCGACCATACCGTGTCCGTTCATACAGACCACATTCACGGGCCGGGGATTGCGGATAACAGCCTTGGACTGGCCGTGCTTGCCACCCTGCCGACGCTGCTCGAAAAACTGGGGCTGGAACTCGATTCTGGGCTCATTCTGATGGGCGCCGCGCGCAGCCTCGGTCGCGGTGATCTCGAAGGAACCCGCTTTTTTCTCGAAAATAATAAAATCCCCGTCACGGCCGGAATCTGTGTGGAAGGCGTGCAGCTCGGACGCCTCAGTTATGCCTCCGCCGGCATGTTGCGCGGCGAAGTGACCTGCCGGGTTCCGGAGGAATACGACTGGATCCGGCGCGGTGCCACCGGCGCTATCCTGATCTTAAACGAAGTCATCAATCGCATTCTCAGCATTTCGCTGCCGCGCCGTCCGAAAACCTCCATTGTGCTCGGCTCTGTCGAAGCGGGTGCCGGGTTCAATATCATTCCCACCGAAGGAACACTCTGCTTTGAAGTCCGCAGTGAGTCCGCCGAAATCGTTCAGCAGATCGCTTTGGAATTGGACGATATTATGGAAGACGTCGCCTCGCAAACCGGGGCGGAGGTTACGCTGGATGTAATCGCTCGCCGTGAACCGGCCGGCCTGCCGATCGGCCATTCGCTGGTCAAACAGACGCGCGAGATCATGAGTTCACTCGAGTTGCTCCCGCATATCACACCCAGCATTTCCGAACTTTCCACGTTGATTGCTCACGGCATTCCCGCAGTAACCCTTGGCATCACCGACGGCGAACGCCTGCATGAGCAGCGCGAAACGGTAAAGATTGATCCCATTTTTACCGGGCTGGTGCAACTCGTTGCCGTGTTGCTGGCCATCGACGGAGGCTTTTGCGATGAATCTGAATAAATGGATCAAAGAAAACACCTTTCACCACTCCCAGTTCTGGGATATCAAGCAACTGATTGAGGAGAAAGAAAAACAGGGGCTCACCATTTCGCTCTGCTTGCCGACCCTCAACGAGGAAAAAACCATCGGAAAAGAGATCATCCTGTTCAAATCCGAACTGATGGATCGCTATCCGCTACTCGACGAAATCGCCGTCATCGACTCCGGCTCCACCGATCAAACCCGCGAGATCGCCGCCGCCTACGGCGCGGACGTTTATCTTTCCGCCGACATTCTCCCGCAGGTCGGCGAGAAAAAGGGGAAGGGCGAAAACCTTTGGAAAGCGGTCTATCAGCTCAAAGGCGACATCATTTGCTATGTCGATGCCGACATTGCCAACATTCACCCGCGCTTCGCCTACGGACTGATCGCCCCGCTCCTTTACAACAAAGAGATGAAATATGTAAAAGCATTCTACGACCGTCCGCTGGCCTTCTCGCATGGTATCCGCCCCTCTGGTGGTGGTCGCGTCACCGAAATTCTCGTGCGTCCGCTCTTCTCCCTTTTCTTCCCCGATCTGACCGGTCTCATCCAGCCGCTCTCCGGCGAATACGCCGTGCGACGCGAAGTGCTCGAAAAAATTCCGTTTCCCATCGGTTACGGTGTGGAAACCTCCCACATTCTCGACGTCTACAAAGAGTGGGGACTCGAAGCGTTCGGTCAGACCGACCTCGACCAGCGCGTTCACCGCAACCAGGAAACCCTCAGCCTCGGCAAAATGGCCTTCGGCATCCTGCGCGCTTTTCTGGCACGCTCAGCCTCCATGGGGTTGGACGTCGACATGAGTAAACTCTCGAGCATCATGCGCCAGTTCCAGGCGCACGACGAAAATTATGAGCAGACCGAATGCGAGATCGTCGAAGAAGAACGCCCGCCCATGATCACCCTCCCGGAATACCGCGAAAAATTCGGTCGGGATTAAACCAGCTCATTCAGCGTTTCGAGAGTCAACCCTTCGAGCGAATCGATAACCGCGTCCGCGACTTCCGTCAGGTACGACCGGTCATAGCTATTTGTCACCGCCAGCACCTTCAGCCCCGCGCCTTTCGCCGAAGCAATTCCCGCCGGGGTGTCTTCGATCACCAGTCCGTCGCGGATGCCGAGCCGTTCTTTCGTCAGGCGGTAGGGCGCGGGATCCGGCTTGCTTCTCGGGGTATCTTCGGCCGTTACGATGGTGTCGAACGCATCGCCCAAACCCAGTTTTCCAATGATTGGAAGAATGTCTTCGCGCAGTGCGCCCGAGCAGATCGCGATCGGAATTTTGCCGGAGAGATGCTTGATCAGTTCCACCGCGCCGGGCAGCGCGGCCGCGCCGCCCTCGGCCAGCAGATCCTGAAAGGCCGCCGCTTTGTCCGCAATCAGCTTCGCCAGTTCGATTTTCCCAAGGTCTGGAAACGCGGTCTTGAACGTGTCGCGGTCATCGAAGCCGATGAACACATCGGTATACTCCGCCCATGAAATGGTTTTGCCGTGCGGTTTGAGCACCGCATTGAACGCCGCCCAGTGCAACCGCTCCGAATCGACAACCACCCCGTCAAAATCAAAAATTACTGCTGAAATCATGAAGGGGAATGTATGCCACTCGTCAGGGCTTTATCAAGCTACTTGATCAATGTGAACGGGTGCAAAGCATACTGCTTGACCGGATCCATAAGCGGTTGAGGTGAGGGGTCGCTCCACAGCCGGTCGGTTGGATCTTTTTGCACGAGATACATCGTGTCATCGAAGTCCCAGAACACGAGGGTTTTTCCTTCGGGCTTCAGCCGGAGCAGATCCTTGATATTTCGTTGATTGGAGACGTGGAGCATGAGGTAGTCGGCTTTCGAATCCTCAATCTCTTGGTAGAGCCCTTCGGTTAGAAAATCGAACGGCAGGTAAGTGGAAGCCTTTCGCCAGAAGATTTGGCCCGTGGGCATCTCGGGGTAGCGTTCCTTCACATATTTGATCGCGTCGGCAGAGATCGAGCTGATCAGGATGTCATCTTCGATTCCCCGCTCCTGAATATCGGCCATAATGTAATCGATCAGTTGCTCGTCGTCCGCTTGATTCCCCTGTGATTTAATTTCGATGTTGAGCGGTTTACCCACCGCCAGCTCCATGATCTGCTTATAGGTAGGTATTCCATTTCCGCTCAGCTGGCAGAGTTCTTTGTAGGGGGTTTCTTTCACTTTATCCCGCAACCCGAAGATTCGCCTCAGGCTGCAATCATGAAAAACAACCACCTGCTTGTCTGCGGAATATTGCACATCAAACTCAATGAACTTGTATTTCGGATTTTGCCGGGCCGAGCGAATGGCCGCGAGCGTGTTTTCCATGTACACAACGGAGTCGCCGCGGTGAGCTCCCTGAGTACACGGGTATGTGGAGACATCCTCACGGATCTGCTCCGGCGTTGCTGCCGGCACCGTTCCGGGGACGGTTATGTGCTGTTGCGAAGCACAGCCGCTAATAAAAACGGCTACGAAAAGCATAAAAAAAGCACGTCCCGTGGAGGGGCGCAATGGGTTCAAAAAAACGCGCATTGGATTTGTCCTAAGATTCAAATTATTTCTGTAATCTGATGAAGGTCGTCTACAACGGCGTCGGGCACAAGTTTTTTGCAACGTTTATCTTTCTCCCGCAGGCGCAGGGAGCGCTGGTCGCCGGCGAAGAGGCAGGTGCGGCATCCGGCCTGTGAAGCCGTCCAGATGTCGTTGAGCATGTCGTTGCCGACATAGAGTGTTTTGCTCAGGTCAATTGATTCCCCCCCTTTGGCTCCTTCGTCGTTCCCTTCGACAGAGCTCAGGGCAGGTAATTTTTGGAAAAGTTCAACTGCCGGTTTTGCTTTCAGCTCTTTGTAGGAAAAAACGCAGAGCTTTTTTTCGAACCCGAGTGCTTCGAGCGGCTTGCCGAAGAGCGCCTCGATGGTGAGCGGAGTGTAGAATTGCGCGTTGGAGACAATCCCGAGCCGGAAGCCGCGCTCGCGCAGGTTTTCGATGGTCCGCCGCGCGGCGGGCATCGGCCAGACTGGGTTCACTCGGCATTCATATTCCACAGCAAGCCGCTCAATGCGCCGTGGATCGTCGTCGAATCGGATAATTTCCAATGATTGGAAACGCTCAAGGATACTTTTCCAAACCCTGGAAATTTCTACTTCCGGGAAGTCGATTCCGCTTTCGCGCGCCGCTTTGTGCCAGTGTTCAATGTGCGCGTGGAGCAGTTCCGGGCCGAGCTCGCCGGCGCGCTCGTGGTCGCCTTCGTAGCCGGAGACGATCAGCGACTGGGTCAGTGCTTCGGCGCTGTTGACCGCGGCGGCGGTGCCGACATCGCCGGATCCGGAGACGAGCAGTGTGCCGTAGATGTCGAACAGAACCGTTTCGACCCCGTCGAGCGGGTCGAGCTTGAGCGTCGCACCGGTCGGAATGGGATCGAGCGGTGCGGACAGATTTTTGATGGAGTCGATCAGCGTTTTCATAGTCTATAGGGTATCGAACAGATCGGATTCGTCCAGTTCATCGAGAATCTCTTTTTCGGTGTAGAGGTCGGCGAGACGGCCCAACTTGTGCTGTTTGAGCCAGAAGAAGGGGCTTTTGAGAGAATTCGTCGCAGGTTCACTCCGGCGCAGCCGCGCCGCCCGTCGGTCATCGTATGCATACCGAAGATAAAGAGTGCCAGTCCGCCCGCAATCGCAAAAGCTGTCATCAGTCCATTCATATTAGGTTCGAAGCAGATTAAAGCGCGCTGGATTTAAAAATTCATTCAGCAACGCATCGCCATCAGCATAACCGACTGTGCCGGGCTTGGTACGTAACAGTTCTTGGTAAATCGAAAGCAGATACGCGCCGTAGGCCTCGGTGCCGTAAGCCTTTTCGACCACAGCGCGGTTGCCGTCCACCTGCGCGGAGGAATCGCCCAGCCCGTCGCCAAACATGTCTCGGTTCGCTTGGGCCGCGCGGATGATCACGCGCTGCAGGTCTTCATTAAGAATACCGAAATCGACCGTGCCGTTCTGCACCAATGCTGTTTTGGCCTCTTCAAACCGTTCGTCGGTCCATTCAATTCCATACGCCTCGGCGGCGGCACGCATTTTGTTTTCCAATGTTCGGAAAAATTGCGGGCCAATGTTCCAATCATTGCAAGTCAGCGGGACGCCGAGCCGGTTATAGAGCTGCGACAGGTCGAGCCCGTGTTGCTCAAAGTCGGCCGTGATCTCCGGCAGGTTGCGCCCGACCAGCGGCTTGTCGGCCAGCCACGGCTCGAGGAAGGCGAGGCCGAATCCTTCGGCGATGCTGGTGGTGATCAGCGCATCGGCTTTGGCCACCATCTCCTCAAAAGAGCATTTTGCGCCGGCGTCAAACTCGACATTGAGGCCGAGCTCTTCGGCAAAGGCGACCCACGCGTCGTAAATCGGTTTCACCTCCGGGTTTTTCGGCGCGAGAGTGACGGCAAACTTCGCTTCCGGCATGGCGGCGCTCCACAGCAGCAGCTCGCCGATATTTTTGCGCCTTATCGCCCGACAGGGATAAACGTAGAGAGGTTCGGGGTTCGCGATTCGCGATTCGGGATGGGATAGAGGAGAAACGGCGTTGGGGAGAAGATGAAGGTTTGATTCGGGAATTCCGGCGGCTTTAAGGAAATTGAAATCGCGCTGGTTGAGCGCGGCGTAGTGGATGTGCGAGGCGGTCGGATAGAGGCGGTCTTTGAGTTTGCCGAGGTTGGTGTAGTTATCGGGCCGCCCGTCTTCGGCAAAGTCGTGAATCTGCAGCAGGATTTTCTGACCCGCCATCGCGAGGTTGCTGACCTCCTGTGTGAGCACCGGATTTTTGCCGAGGCAGTGGTTGTGAATATGCCACACGTCCGGCTCGCCGCCGAACGCGCCGCGCGCGCGGCGCAACAATTCCAAACTCTGGAACTTTTGGTCGGTGGAATATCCAAGGCCTGGAACTTCGCGGATTTTTTTCTGCAGGGGCGTTTCGCCGCGCGCGGCTTCGCCGGTGAAAAACAGGCAGTGCGCGTTTTTGCCGAGCGACTCAACCGCGCGTTCAACCACCCGCATTACGCCGCCGGGCCTTGCATGATAATGAACGACAGCGACATTGATGAATGATGAGTTATGAGCGATGAGTTATCTCCATTTTACTGTTATCACTCCTAATTGCCCAAATATTAGTGAGGCGGCTTCCGTGCGAAAGGATCAGCAGTGCGTTGTTCATTGGACAGAGCATAGGGACTCGGGCGATGAAGGTCAAAAACTATGGGGCGAGGAGCTGTTCGACCTGCGCGGGGGTCAGCGGCTCGGCGGTCTGGTTTTTGAGGTGGAGGTAGCGCCCGAGAAGGCCGACCCAGATAATGACCAAGATCATCAGTAGCCACACCTTTTCCTCGCCGGTCATCGAAAGGCGCCCGCGTAGCCAGGTCCGCAGTTCATCAAGAAGTGGGGAGACTCGTTTCATTGCGGCAGGCTAGCGTTTTTCCAAACCTTGGAAAAGAGGGAATCGCCGCGGGTCGCCCGGGTTAGTGACTGGCCGTCCACTCCGCCTCGGCCAGAAACTCGCTGACAATGTCCTGATAGGTGGAGAGCCGGTGGCATTTCTTCACCTTCTTGAAAAACTTCCGACCATTGGAAAGATGCTGCGCCGGATAGACCCAGAACTCCTTCATTTTTCCAAGCATGGGAACATCGCCGTCGATCACCGTCTTATAATTTGCCATCACCTCATCGTGAAACCCTTTTAGCCGTTCGATTGCGTTTTCGGTGACCGGGTTGCCGCTTTTGATTACCTCGCACAAAAACGGATTGGCCAGCAATCCACGCCCCAGCATGAACTTGTCCAGCGCCGGAAAACATTTATCCAAGGTTTGGAAAAATTCCAGATCGGTGATGTCGCCGTTATAGCAGACCGGCAGTTTGATTTCCTGAAAGGCCAGAGCGAAGGCCCCGAGATCGGCCTTGCCGTCATACATCTGCATCGCCGTGCGCGGATGGACAATCACCTCGCTCAGCGGGTAGCGGTTCAGCACCGGAATCAGATTCATCAGTTCGGATTTATCGGACACGCCGAGCCGCACCTTGACTGAGATTTTGCAGGGACTTTCCGCGCAGAGGGTTTCGAGCAGCTCATCGACCCGTTCGGGGTGGGGAATCAGCCCGGAGCCGCGCTGCTTGTTGCGGATCGGCTTGTGCGGGCAGCCGAGATTCCAGTTCACCTCTTTATAGCCCAACTCGTGCAGGGCGCTGGCCATATTCACAAAGTCGGCGGCGTTATTGCCGATTAGCTGAGGAATCAGCGGCAGGCCGGAATTGTTTTCCGGCAGGACATCCTTCAGCAGCTTTGGATTGATCTTCTCCGCGCTAACCGTGGGAATGAATGGCGCCATCTCCGCGTCGAGGCCGCCGAAGTGTCGCACAAACGCCTTGCGGTAGTGCATCGTGGCGATGCCTCGCATCGGCGCCAGAATTAAAAACGGATTGCTCATGTGCGTATTGTCCACAGTCGCGCTGAAAAGTGAATCGCGAATTACGTGAATGAACGCGAATCTTCCAATGGTTGCCTACCCTGAGCTTGCCTGCCCTGAGCTTGTCGAAGGGGTCGAAGGGGGGGAGAGATTCCACGCAGAGATCGCAGAGGTTCCAATGTTTGGGAAAATAGCTGTTGTTTTCGCGCACGGCGAAGCCGATTTCGCGTATTTAGCGGGCCAGATTGCCACTCCATTGCTGTTGAATACAAAAGCCTATCTCGCAAGCTCGGTTCTCCGTAGTTTTTTGACCGCGGATTGCGCTGATAACGCAGATTGGCATCTGGGATTTTACAGGTTCGCAGACAGCCTTCCTGGCCTTAAAAAATAAAGCATTGATCCGTTTTCATCCGTGTAATCAGCGGTTAAAATTCTTTAGTTTATTCACAGCTGCAGCTTGTGAAAACACACTAACTTAATGCCATTCAGGACTGACTTCTTCGCCCTGTTCGGTTAAGACCGTAAGGCCCTCCGATTGGAAGCGGTAGTTGTCCGTCTCAATCGTCCATGAAGTATTGGATTCCCCTTTGCCGCAGGGTTCCATGGTGAACTCAACACGGATCCGCATTCCTTTTTTTACATCCACGGTTTTTCCGGCGGGGAAAACGTGTCGTCCCCAATGGGTATTCGGATCCGAGGGGCCATTCCGCAAAAGGACCTGATCGCTTAGCGGGGCTGAGAACCAAGCGGCGAGCGCATTGAACTGCCCATCCCGCTCTGCAATAAACTCCAGTTCCGAACGGAAGGGTTGTTTCGCATCCTCAAGGGAATAGGTCATGCTATCCGTTTCCCACATGGATTGAGCCGTCGAGATGAGGTGTTCCTGCTTGATGTGATTGCATGCAGGTTGAAGCTGGCGGGCCGTTGCCTCGGCAACCAAGTCGAGATTCAGGCCATAGGGGTCGCTATGCCAAAAATCGACCTCCTGCTGGAGACGTTCATCAAAGACCGGGGCCATCCAGGCATTGACCGATTCGGGCATCATTTTGCCCCCGGGTTTTAGCCAGCGATCCCGAGCTTGAAGAACGATCGGAAGTAGATTCTCATCCACACCATATCCGCCCAGCCACTCGGAGATGATCACATCGACCTTCTCCGGAAGTTCAAGAGTCGCCATATCGCCCTGCAGAACCTTCACCTGGTCGCTCAGGCCATTCGCAGCCACAATTTGTGTTGCGACCTCCGCAATTTTTGTTTGCTCAACGGCGTAGACGGTTTTGGCTCCCGCTTGAGCGGCGAACATGCTCAGGATGCCGGTTCCGGCACCGATATCGAGCACGACACAGCCCGGGGTTACGACCTCGGAAATCGCGCGTTGAAACGCTTTGCATCGGACGGAATCCCGTAACATCGATACCTGGCCTTCCAGATTTGAATAGTTGAGTTCTAGTGCCATGGGGGATCCTTTATTTAATTCCCGATCAGCCTACAGAACCCGCGCGATCTTTCCAACCTTTGGAAAAGAGAACTGCAAAAATTCCAGACCTTGGAAAACGAACCACGAATGAACACGAATGGTTTCCAGGCATTGGAAAATTGATCGCCACAAAAAACACGAAAAGCCACAAAAGTTCCAAGCAGTGGAAAAAGTTGAACCACTGAATACACCGAATACACGGAAAGTTCCGAACCTTGGAAAATATTAATTTATAGGACTGCCTGTCAGGCCGTAGCTTCACGCGAAGGCGGAACCCCTTCGCCCTCGCCCCTTGCTGCTTTGGCTCTCAGATTCCCATCCTCGGTAAAATCAATAATTAAAGGGAGCTCGACTCCGGGAATGTCTTCATGATTTAAAAGCATAACCATGGCCGCGAAGTTACAAGAAAGAGCTTTGTTCCCTTCCGGTTCAATGACACCGACTTCCCAGTCGAGATTTGTCTGGTGTGTTATGTAGGCGGCTAAACCCATTGTCGCTAGTCGGCCAAAAGCCGCCGCGAATTGATCTCGGATTATATTATATTCTAGATCTTTTTCATCTTCCGGGGACCCTTCAGTCTCGAACAGAAGCGCATGAGTAACAGAGAGGCTCTGTTGTTTTATAGGCAGTAGTTTTGGGAATTCTATTATTCGAGATATTATAGAGCCAAGAGCCATGCCAGATTCTGATGTCCGCTCTATGTGTTCGTCTTTTAGGAGATGCTCATAGGTGCCACGTTCTGGAGCTGATTTATCCGCGCTTATTTCAAGCGCACTTTCGAGCCGAGAAACCCTTTCGTGGATTTCCTGAAGTCGCGAAGAATCAGAAGCATATCGGGTTTTGCAGATGGAGAGCCAATTGTCTCTTGCTTCACGGATCATTTTTCGTTTCGTTGGGTTTGCTCCGTAAGTTTCATGGCAGTGGGCGCATAAAGGTGCTGCGTTATCGAGAGTGTTTTCTCCACCTTTTTCTTGCGGGATAATGTGGTGGATTTCTACGCCAATCGATTGGCAAAGGCAGCATTTGTGGTGGCATTGAGTCCGTATTTCCACCTTGAGTTTTTCTGGGAATGACATGGTCTCTCCATTTTGTAGTAAAATCTCAGTGAGCCTGCAGCCAGTTTTCGCCAACGCTGCAGTCGACAATTAGCTGCATACTGAGGGGCGGGCGTCCAGTGTCACTTCTTTTCATATTTTTTCAATCAGCATTTTTTTTCATTCCAGCAACGAAGCGCTGTGGTTTTATCACCATGTAGATTGGGAGGCTGGCAAAGATTAAAAATATCCCCATTGCTGTAAAACCCCAGTGTGGGGTCATTATTCCGTTTTTCCAGTCAGATATTTCGGCACCGGTGGTCAGTACAACTGTGGCCTGAATTCCAGCAGTTAACGCCATGCAAAGCCAGATTAGTGCGAATATCCCCGCAAAGATTCTAAACCGTAAGTAGGGGTCTTTTTTCTTCATTCTAATTCGCGTCCATTCGTGTTCATTCGCGGTTCAAAATCTTAATGCGTCCTCATCGAACCTGCTCCAGCTTGTTCATGAGCGTGTCTTTCATGCGGGGTTTGTCGGCGGGAGTTAGCGAGATGAGGCGCTTGCCCTGCTGTTGGTAGAGTTTTTGTTTTTTGAGCATGCCGATTTTATAGTCAGCGGTGTCCATGCCCCAATATTCGATGTAAACATCGAATTCGGGCAGGTAGAAGTCGGGGCGAATGGCGTAGCCGTCAAGGATGCGAAAGCGTTCGTCGTAGCGGTATTTAATGTTTGCCGAATCGAGCGTTTCGCAGATCAGCCGTTCCCCGTGGGATTGCACCCACGTGCCGTCCTTGGCGCGGATTTTCTTTTGCAGTTCCACCTTGGTCTCAAAATTGCGGCGCTCCAGAAAAACCTCGTCGAAGCAATAGTTGCAGAAGGGGCGCTGAAACGCTTTTTGCGAGCGGACAAACTCGTCGGGCTCCAGCTCGACGCCGCAACGCTGGCAGTGGTGGATGGCTTGCTTTTCTTCGATACGCAAAGCCTCCTCGATCGTTTCGACGGCTAGTTTCGCGTCCCGTTGGTTATAGTCCTTTTCGACGGGACTGATCGCCATGTCGCGCAAGTCCGGCAAAATATCTTTGGCGGCGGTTCCGTAGGCCTTGAGTGCTTTCACGGCGTATTGCCTCACCTGGGGTTTGGTGTCGCGGAGCATCGGAGCGAGAGCAGAGATAGCCGTTTTTGCATCAACCAGTCCGGCCATTTTACCGATGGCCGATGCGGCCAGCCGCCGTATGTTGGCGGCGGGTGAGCGGGTCAGCTCGGCCAACTCGGGCAGTGCCGCCGGATCGCCGGAGTTTCCTAGCTCCACCGCGCGGTCTCTGAATCTTTTTTCCAGTTTGCTGTCCATATCTTTAGTGCGCCTGAAGCCAGTTGTCTCCAACCCCGCAGTCGACGATCAGCGGCACGCTGAGGGGCAGGGCGTCTTGCATGAGTTTCTGAATCTCTGGGATGAGGTCCTGTTCGTCCTTATGTAAATCGAAGACGAGTTCGTCGTGCACCTGAAGCAGCAGTTTGGTCTTTTTGCCGCGGAGCATTTTTTCAATGCGGATCATGGCGATTTTAATGAGGTCGGCGGCGGAGCCCTGGATCGGTGCGTTGATGGCGTAGCGCTCGGAGGCGGCACGCACGGTTCCGTTGGCGGAGTTGATGTCGCGGATGTGGCGGCGGCGTCCAGAGATCGTTTCGACATATCCCTTTTCTTTGGCGCCGGCGATGATGCCGTCCATGAAGGTTTTCACCGCGGGATATTGCGCGAAGTAGTTCTCGATAATTTCGGCGGCTTCTTTGCGCGGGATGCGCAGGCGCTGCGAGAGGCCGAAGGCGGAGATGCCGTAGATGATGCCGAAGTTGACCATTTTGGAGCGGCGGCGCTGCTCTTTGGTTACGTCAACAAGCTCAACACCGAAGACGCGCGCGGCGGTGGCGGTGTGGATGTCTTCGCCGGAAAGGAAGGCCTGCTTCATTCCTTCGTCGCCGCTGAGGTGCGCCATGATGCGCAACTCGATTTGCGAGTAGTCGGCGGCCAGCAGAGTGAACTCATCAGAAGCCGCAACGAAGGCGCGCCGGATTTCCTGTCCCTGTTCGGTGCGGATCGGAATGTTCTGAATGTTGGGATTGCTCGAGGCCAGCCGCCCGGTGGTTGTCACCGCCTGGTTAAAGGAGGTGTGGATGCGTCCGGTGCTTTCGGAAATAGATTCGGGTAGGGCATCGACGTAGGTGCTTTTGAGTTTGGTCGCGCCGCGGTAGTCGAGAATGGTGCCAATGATCTCATGATCGGTCGCCAACTTTTGCAGCTCCTCTTCGTTGGTTTTGTACTGCCCGGTTTTGGTTTTCTTGGGCTTGTCGACCAGATGCATTTCGTCGAACAGCACTTCCCCGAGCTGCTTGGGCGAGTTGAGGTTGAACTCGTGTCCGGCCAGTTCAAAGACATGCTTTTCGTATTCAGCAATCTTCCCCGCCAGTTTGATAGAAATTTCGCCGAGCGCGGCGGTGTCGAGCGCGACGCCGTTGGCTTCCATTTCAACTAAAACAGGAATCAGCGGGCACTCAATCGTTTCAAAGACCTCTTTGAGTTCCCGTTCCACTAATTGCGGCTCCAACATCTCTTTAAGCTGAATGGTGACGTCCGCATCTTCGCAGGCGTAGTCGCTCAGTTTGTCGAGCGGTACGTCCAGCATGGATATCTGTTCCTTCTTTTTCTCCCCTATCAGCGCGGTGATCGGGACCGGCGCGTAGCCGAGGTGCGTTCCGGCCAAGCGGTCGAGCCCGTGCCGCTGATCGGGATCGAGCAGGTAGTGGGCGATCATGGTGTCGAACAGTTTGCCCTTCACCTCAACGCCCGCCGCCTGCATCATGGCGATGTCGAATTTCAAGTTGTGGCCGACCTTTTCAATTCCTTCATCGGCAAAGAGCGGCGCGAAAGGCTCCAGCGCTTTTTGCAGTTCCCCATCATCAAGCCCTTCGGCGGTGCTCAGGACAGGTGGAAGGGTGACATACCACGCTTCGTGCGGCTTCAGCGCAAAGGCGATGCCAATCAGTTTATCTTTTCTTGGATCCAACCCAGTCGTTTCAACATCAAAGCAGCAGGCTGAGCCTGCACCCAATTTTTTAGCGAGCTTCTGCCGATCCTCTGCGGTCTGGACGAGGGTGTATTTGTGTTTGATGTCGTCGATGGTTTTGTAAGTAGGTTCCTCTTCGACAACCGGCGGCGGGTTCGCCGCAGCAAAGGCGAAGAGGTCGCCTTGTCCGTCGGTGGGCGGGGGCGGCGCGAAATGGGCGACCGGCGTGGGCGCTTTGCCGAACAGCCGTTTGGAAAACGAGGTGAATTCAAATTCGGAGAAGAGGGCACCGAGTTTTTCCTCGTCGAGCTCGCCGCGAATCAGTCCGTCGGGATCAAAGTCGACCGGCACTTCGGTATGAATGGTGACGAGTCGTTTGCAGAGATGCGCGCGCTCGACGTTGGCCTTGATATTTTCCTTCTGCTTACCCTTCAGCTCGTCGGTGTGTTCGAGCAGGTTTTCGAGCGAGCCGTACTGGGCAATCAGCTTCTGCGCGGTTTTGGGTCCGATGCCGGGGATGCCGGGAATGTTGTCGGCCGCGTCGCCCGCCATGCCGAGAATATCGATGACCTGCTCGATCTTTTCGATGCCCCACTGTTCGAGCACTTCTTTGACTCCGAGCACTTCGGGGTCCTGCCCCTTTTTGGCGGGCTTCACCATAAAGGTGTGTTCGTCGACCAGTTGGGCGAAATCTTTATCGGGCGTGACCATATAGGTGTCGAAGCCCTCTTTTTCGGCGCGGCGCGCGAGCGTGCCGATGATGTCGTCGGCCTCAAAGCCCTGTTTGGTGAGCACGGGAATATTGAAGGCTGCGAGGAATTCCATGATGGCGGGCACGGCGGCACGAATCTCCTCCGGGGTTTCTTCGCGTTGCGCTTTGTATTCCGGAAATTCGTCGTGGCGGAAGGTCGGGCCCGAAACGTCGAAGGCAACGGCGATATGTGTCGGCTCCTGCTTATCGATGATTTCCAGCATGGAGTTTAGAAAACCAAAGATGGCGGAGACGTTGCGGCCCTTCGAATTGATCATCGGGTTGCGAATGAAGGCGAAGTAGGAGCGATAGACCATCGCCATGCCATCGAGAAGAAATAGTTTTTTGCTCATGGGGCGAAAGCCTAGTGGCTTTCGGGTCGAAGGTCAAATGTCAGGACTTTGGACCTTCGACTTTCCGACGTTGGACTCCCCCTCTTAGGAAAACATCCCGGCGAGCAGGCCGGAGCCCATGGACTGCAGGTCTTCCATTTTCTGGGTGGCTTCGAGCAGGTCGGAGAGTGAGAGAAGCTCTTCGGTAAGCATGAGGCGTACGAGTTGCTGGTGTTCGATTGGGGTGTTGATGCGCAAGATGTGGTCGTCTTCGATCAGCACGAACATGATGTCGTCTTTCCGAACCTGATAGGTCAGCTGTTCGGTGTGCAGGCGGTTGACGTAGAATTCTTCGTTGCGCAGGGCTCGGACAAAGCGGTTGAGTAGAAATTCGGTGATGTCCCTGGATGGGAATTCAAGGTCGATGGATTCGGTATTTTCGAAGCCGCCCGCTATTTCTTTGCGCAGGCCGCTGCCGCCTTCAAAGGATTTGACTAGCAACGGTGGGGCGAGAATGGTGGTGATGACGGTCATCATAATGGCGATGCCAAAGATTCCCTGATCGATGATACCGGCGGCCAGCCCGATACCGGCGACGATGAGTGCGACTTCGCCGCGCGGAAGCATGCCAAGACCGATGCGCAGCGAGCCGCGGACGTTAAAGCGCATGGCCCAGGCGGGAATGCCGCATCCAAGAACTTTGGCGAAGATCGCCAGCAGGGAGTAGACGGCACCGAACGCCAGAACCGGTTTCATGGCGGAGAAGTCGACCATCATGCCCATGACGCAGAAGAAGATGGGGACAAGGATGTTGTAGACGCCTTCGAGGTTTTCTTCGATTTCGTGAGCCAGATCGGTGCGCGAGAGGGCGAGGCCCATGATGTACGCACCGATGATCATGGCCAGTCCGGCCATCTCGGCGAGGCCGGCGAGCAACATGGCCAGCCCGAAGCAGATGGAAACCATGATCTCTTTGGATTTAAACTGTTTGATGGCAGAGGTGATTTTGCGCGCGAAGATCAGGCCGAGCGCGGTGACGACTACAAAGAAGCCGATGGCTTTGGCGGCGATGATGCCGATTTCGCCCCAGTTGACTTCGCCGCCGCCGAGGCTGACTTTGGCCATCCCCATGACGATGGCGAGCGCGACGATGCCGAAGACATCGTCAAACACCGCGCCAGCCAGAATGGTGACGCCTTCCGGCGAGGCCATTTTTCGTTTCTCGGCGAGAATACGTGCGGTGATGCCGACGGAGGTGGCGACAGAAATAACCCCGAGGAAGAGCGCGACTGGGTCCATGAACGATTCAATCCCGTTGCCGGGCCAGAGCACGGCGGTGAGATCGCCGATGATAAAGGCGGTGAGCAGTCCGCCGAGGCCGACGACGGAGCCGACAACGGAGTAGCGCAGGAAGGCGGCGAGGTCGGTTTCGAGTCCGGCAAGGAAGAGCAGGATGATGGAGGCGAGGGTGGCGATGCCGTAGAGCTCGGCGGAGGCGGCAAAACCGGCGTGTTCCACAAAGAGCGGGCCGAAGTCCGGGAGAATAATTTTTGCGCCGAGCGCGTAGGGGCCGATGATCATGCCGGAGATCAGTTCGCCGAGCACGGAGGGCATTTTAAGGAAACGCTGGGCGAGGTAGCCGCCGATTTTGGCGACGATGATGATGACGGCTAATTGAATCACCAGAAGCATCATCATGTGGGTGATGCCTTGGCCGGATCCTTCGGCCGCGTGGGCGACAGCTTCCGCCGTTTGATGAGTCGCTTGGATTACAGCATTGGTAGCATCCATGGCGGGTTCCCTAGGCAGTCAGCAGGTTAAGGATCTCATCGGCGGAACCCGCGGCGACCAGTTTTTCACGAAGGTGCACGTTGCCGAGCAGTTTACTGATTTCGGCGAGAAACTGAATGTGCGGGCCCGCGCGGTGTTCGGGGGAGAGGGTCAGGATGAAGATGTTGCAGGGCTGGCCGTCCATCGCATCGAAATCGACCCCGCCTTTCTTAGTTGCAATCGCAACGAGCAGCTGATTGACCGTGTCTGTTTTCCCGTGAGGAATGGCGATGCCGTTTTGCATGCCGGTGGACATTTTCGCTTCGCGATTCATGACGGCCTGCAGGGCGGCGGCGGGATCGCCGATGCTTCCGTTTTGTGCCAAAAAGTCGACTAGCTCCTCAATAACCGCGTTTTTTGTTTCCGCCTTTAAATCCGGCAGAATCGAGTCTTTTGAAAGTACTTTTTTAAGATTCATAATATATCCACGCAAAATAGAATCGGGCATTTTGTTCTTCTGCGGAGTCGGGTCAATGAAAAACCGGACAAAAAACTGGAGCTGGATTTCACCAATCGCTATCTATACTTCATTATTATCGTATTTCACCTTGCGCCGGTTTTCTAATTGGAGTAACAATCCTCCAATGAATTGGGGTCGATTAAACAGGCCGCGCGAACAAAAACAACTGCAATAGGAGAATTCAAAATGGCAAAAGCAGCAACCAAATCACAGATCATCGCAAAAGTCGCTGAAGACGCTGACATCAGCAAAGTTCAGGCAAAAGCCGCTATCGAGTCGCTCGTTAATCAGGCTTACGCCGGTGCGAAAGATGGTTTCACGGTTCCTGGTCTCGGTAAACTTGTTAAAGTTGACCGCAAAGCTCGCATGGGTCGCAACCCTGCTACTGGCGAAACAATCCAGATTGCTGCGAAAACGGTTCTCAAGTTCCGTATTGCTAAAGCCGCTAAAGACGCAGTTCTTGGCTAATCGCAGTTGCGAAAAATGGCCGCTTCTCCGGAAGCGGTTGTTTTTTTACACTTGCATAATTCCGTCTATCCGGATAGGCAGATATTCATGACGATTGCACAACAACTCAAGACCGCTGACCGTCCGCTCATTTCGGTGGAGTTTTTCCCACCGAAAACTGATGCGGGCCGGAGTACGTTTGACCAAGCCGCCGTCGAGCTGGCTGGGTTAAACCCCGATTTTGTGTCCGTCACCTGCGGGGCGGGCGGCACCGCCGCCGGGCCGACGCTTGAGGTGTGCCGGCAGCTTGCCGGGCTCGGCTATGAATCCATTATGCCGCACTGCACCTGTGTCGGCATGTCTCGTGCCGACCTAGAGGCGTCCTCGGACGCCATTGCGGAACAGGGATTTAATCATATTATGGCGCTTCGCGGCGATCCGCCGAAGGGAGAAAGCTCCTTTCAGCCCGCACCCGACGGATTTCAGTATGCCGCCGAGCTGGTTGCATTTTTGCGCGAGCGGCACCCGGGGCTTTGCATCGGCGTGGCCGGCTATCCAGAAAAGCATCCCGAGGCGGCAAGCCTTGAAGAGGATATCGCCCGCCTGAAAGAAAAAGCGGATGCGGGGGCCGATTTTATTACCACGCAGCTTTTTCTGGATAACCGGGTCTATTTTAAATTTGTCGACCAATGCCGCTCGGCGGGCATCACGGTTCCGATCCTGCCCGGCCTGCTTCCGGTCATCTCCTTGAAGCAGATCAACCGGATGCAGGATTTTTGCGACTTTCATGTGCCGAGCCGTCTGCTGCATGATCTCGAAGCCGCGCAGGATAATCCGGCCAAAGCCGAGCGCATCGGATTGTACTGGGCGATTGAGCAGATTTCAGAACTGGTTGAAAACGGCGTGCCGGGCATTCACCTCTACCTGCTTAACCGCGCACAGACGGCGTTCTATCCTGAACTCTTCGCCTGCCTCTCCCGTGTCCGCGGAAATTAAGCTTCCAGACAGTGGACTCGGAGAGAAGCGGAGAGAGGCTTTTGAATTTTTCAAAAGCAATGACTGGAAGGAATGGCAAAAAAAGAGCATATATTTTCCGATGTTTGGAAAATGTATAGTCTTACTTCTGCTCGCCGCCGCTATCGCTGGTTGCGCCACCCCGACCTATGAGGATGGCACCCCGCGCGAATATTCCGATATGCCCTGGGGCACACCCGCTTCATGGGAAGGCAGCGTCGGTATTCCCGGCATGAGCGGGTACGAATAAGGCGGCTTAGCTTTCGCTAAACCGCCGATAAGGGTTTTGGGATGCGAGATCTGCTCACAACATCCCGGATCTCGGATCCTGAATCACGCATCGCGAAGAATGCGCAGCATCCGGCGTAGCGGTTCGGCCGCACCCCACAGCAGCTGGTCGCCGACCGTGAAGGCGCTCAGATATTCCGGCCCCATTTTCATTTTGCGGATGCGTCCCACCGGAACGGTGAGCGTGCCAGAGATCGCCGCGGGCGTCAGACGCGCGAGCGAGTCCTCTTTGTTGTTGTCGACCACATCCACCCACTCGTTGTCGTTGCGCAGGATTTCCATGATTTCGTCAACCGGAACATTTTTGGTCAGTTTGATCGTCAGCGCCTGCGAGTGCGAACGCATCGCACCGATCCGCACGCAGATGCCGTCGATCGGAATCAGCGGATCGTTCTGCAGGATTTTATTGGTCTCAACAAAACCCTTCCACTCCTCTTTGGTCTGGCCGTCGTCGACGGCTTTGTCGATCCACGGAATCAGCGAGCCGGCCAGCGGTGCGCTGAAGTTTTCAGTCGGGATGTCAGAACCCTGCAGGCAGGCGGTGACCTTGCGGTCGATTTCAAGAATCGCGGAGGAGGGGGTGGCCAGTTCGGCTGCCACACAGTCGTTGAGGGATCCCATCTGGCAGAGCAGTTCGCGCATATTTTTTGCGCCCGCGCCGGAGGCGGCCTGATAGGTCATCGAAGAGACCCATTCGACGAGGCCCGCTTTGAAGAGGCTGCCGATCGCCATCAGCATTAGGCTGACGGTGCAGTTGCCGCCGATAAAATCTTTTTTGCCGTCGGCCAACGCCGCGTCGATCACTGGGCTGTTGATCGGATCGAGCACGATCATGGCCTGTTCGGCCATGCGTAGGGTGGAGGCCGCATCAATCCAGTAGCCGTTCCAGCCGGACTCGCGCAGTTTGCCGTGCACGGCGGTGGTATAGTCGCCGCCCTGACAGGTCAGCACCACATCCATCGTGCTGAGCGCATCGATGTCGAATGCGTCGAGCAGCATCGAGTCGCCCTTGCCGACGTTCGGCGCGGCCTGCCCGGCTTGCGAGGTGGTGAAAAACACCGGATCAATCTTTTCAAAATCATTTTCCGCGCGCATACGCTCCATTAAAACGGAACCCACCATGCCACGCCATCCAACTAAGCCAACTTTCATGTCATACTCCTAAGGTAGATTTAAAATTCAACAGTTCTGGAATAATGGAATTTCGGATTGATGGATGATAGGGATTTCTGTTCCTCAATAATCCAAGTACTCCTGTAATCCAATTTTCCTTTCCCCAAAAGGTCGGGAACGGTATTTGATTTAAAAACTAAAAACAAGCCGCTATTGTGACCGAGATGTTTACATATTTTCCATTTTTAGCCGAGATGGTTCCGCAGAGCGGGGTGTTTTGGGACTACAGCCAGCCGCCGGACGGAACCGTGCTGGCAGGGTTGTTTTTTCTGCTTTTGCTGTGCGTGGGGATCGTGCTGGATCTGGTACTGGTTGTATATTTCATCAAACGGCCCGCCCGTCCCCGGTTGTGGTATGAGGATCTAGCGGCGCGTGCGCTGCCTGGCCAGATGGTCTTGATCCTGCTGCTGACACTGGTCGCGCTTTACGCGGCCTGTTCGCTGTCGTACGGCGCCCTTTTTCCCGATGCCCATGAGCTTCAGCCGGATACCCTGTTGTTTATGGCTCTTTTCTTCCATTTTCCCGCGCTGATCATTTTATCCGGTGTTTTCATTTATCGCCGCCGGTCCGGGCGGGAGCAGCTCGGCCTCTCCTGGCGGCGCGCTCCGGCGATGGCGGGGCTTTCCGTCCTGCTCTATCTGGCGGCCATCCCGATCCTCTGGTTCTACAGCGTGTTCTATCAGATTTTCCTCTATCAGCTCGGATACGATTTTTACCTGCAGGAGGTGGCGCAGGTTTTCCTCGCGCCCGCTCCGCTGCTGGAGCGCGTGGCGATGTATTTTGTGGCCATTGTGCTCGCGCCGGTCTTTGAGGAATTTTTTTTCCGCGGGGTGCTTCTGCCTTGGATGGTCCGCCGCGCCGGCATGTGGCCGGGAATCGTGATCATTTCTCTTTTGTTTGCCGGGATGCATTTCCATTTGCCGTCGTTTCTGCCGCTTTTTCTGCTGTCGGTCATGTTTTGCGTTGCTTACGCCCGCACCCGTTCGCTACTGGTGCCGATCGGCATGCACGCCTGTTTTAATGCCGTCACCGTTTTTTTATTGGCTCTGACGGGCGGTTGAGCCCTCCCTCTCAGAAAACTTATGGTTTTTTTCAAGACAGCGGAGAATTTTTCTAGTACGTTTGATAGCTCTGGAAATTGAAAGATGCGTCTTCCGAGAAGAGAGATTTACTGTATTCGAAAGAATTTTTTGGGAGTTTTTTAAAGACAGCGGATAAATTTTCCAGTATCTTCTATAGCTTTGGGAAACGGATGGACGCGCTTTCTGAAGAGATCGATTTTCTGTATCCGAAGGGATTTTGTTTGTGAAAAATTTTATTGAGAGTCTGGGGCTGAGTGCGGAGAGATACGACGCTGAGTCCCTGATGAAGTCGTTTTTTTCTGAAATGGACAAGGGGTTGGCCGGCGAAGAGAACTCGTTGTCGATGCTCCGAGCCTATCTGGATGTCGGCAATGGCATTGAGAAAAACCGGAAAGTCATCGTCATTGACGCGGGCGGAACCACCTTGCGCGTCGGCACGGCGCTGTTTGACGATGCGGGCGATCTGCAGATCGAAAATTTTGAGAAGAAAGGAATGATCGGTCTTAACGGGCGAATTTCCAAGGTGGAGTTTTTTGAAAAACTCGTCGACCGGGTGATGCCGGTGGTCCACGAATCCGACTCCATTGGCTTTTGTTTTTCATACCCCTGCGAAATTCAACCCAACCATGACGGTAAACTGTTGCAGTGGACCAAAGGCGTAGACGCGCCGGAAGTGATCGGCTGTCTGCTCGGCGAGGAACTCAACCGGGCGCTCGAAGCCCGCGGCGTTAAGCGCAAAAAAATCGTACTGCTCAACGACGCCGTGGCCACCATGATCGCGGGTGTTACGGAAGGGCGGGCGAACGGAGCCAAAGGTTACGTTGGCTTCATCCTTGGCACTGGAACCAACATCGCTTATCTGGACGACGGCAAGGTCATCAACGTCGAATCCGGCGGATTCAACAAACTGCCGATCACCGAAATCGACCGCGAGCTCGATGCCGCCACCATTAACCCCGGCGAACAGACTTTTGAAAAAATGATTTCCGGCAACTACCTCGGATCGCTCACGCTGGCCGCCCTCAAGAAGGCTCCGCTTTCCGAAAGCGGCGTGCAGGCGATTGCGGAGCTGGACACCTTGGGCCTGATTCATACCGACAACTTCGTAGCGCAGAACGGGCGCGACGTCGGTCCGCTGGATGATCCGCGCTTTTTGGAAACGGACCGCGAATGGATCCGGGCGGTGTTTAACGCTGTCGTTGACCGCGCCGCTCACCTGAGTGCCGTCAACCTCGCGGTCGCCGCCATTCGCAATGGTACCTCACCGGTCTGCATCAACCGCGACGGCTCCACCTTCTTTAAAACCTTCCGCCTGCGTGAACAGGCCGAAGAAAAACTGGAAAAGCTTCTCGAACAGGCGGGCATCGACTATTTCTGCGTGCATGTCGACGACGCGCCGGTCGTCGGAGCCGCCATCGCGGCGCTCAGTCTTTGATTGTTGCAGGGTTCACAATTTGTTGGATCCTGATACTCTGCTGAAAGATTTGTGAGGAAAAACCGATGCTCGACATTAAATTCATTCGCGAAAATCCGGATGTCGTCAAACAGGCGCTCGTCAACCGCAAAGCCGAGGCTGATGTCGACGGACTGCTCGCGCTCGATCAAAAACGCCGCGCGGCTATCACTCAAGCTGAAAGCCTCAAGACCGAACGCAATGCCGCCTCAAAAACCATCGGCGGCCTCATGAAAGAGGGCAAAAAGGACGACGCGGAGGCCGCCAAGGAAGAGGTTCGCAAAATCGGCGATCGCATTTCTGTGCTCGACGAACAGGTACGTGAGTTCGACGAAAAAATTAGCAACATCATCCTCTACATCCCCAACATGCCCGCCACCACCGTTCCGGTCGGTTCGTCCGAAGAAGACAACCCCGTTTTGCGCAGCTTCGGCGAAAAGAAAGAATTTGATTTCGACGTCAAACCGCATTGGGACACTTGCGAAGAACTTAAGTTGGTCGACTTCGAGCGCGGCGCGAAAATCACCGGCTCCGGTTTCCCTGTCTACACGGGGCAGGGCGCCAAACTCCAGCGCGCACTGATTTCCTACATGCTCGATCTGCACACCACCGAGCACGGCTACACCGAAGTCGAACCGCCGTTCGTCTGCAACGCCGCCGCTATGACCGGCACTGGCCAGCTGCCGAAGTTTTCGGAAGACATGTACTATATCGACACCGACGAGCTTTATCCCGTCCCGACTGCTGAAGTGCCTCTCACCAACCTCTATAGCGATGAAATAATCGACGTCAGCGAGCCGATCAAACTGGCCGCTTACACGCCGTGCTTCCGCCGTGAAGCCGGCGCCGCCGGCTCTACGAACCGCGGACTGCTTCGCCTACACCAGTTCGACAAAGTCGAAATGGTCAATTTCGTCAAACCGGAGCAATCCGTCGCGCAGCACGAGATTCTCGTCGCTGAAGCCGAAAAAGTGCTGCAGTTGCTCGGCCTGCACTACCGTGTCATCGAGCTTTGCACCGCCGACCTCGGCTTCTCCGCCGCCAAGTGCTACGACATCGAGCTCTGGGCTCCCGGCGTTGAACGTTGGCTCGAAGTCTCCTCCGTCAGTAACTTCGGCGACTACCAGGCCCGTCGCGCGCGCATTCGCTGTCGCGACGAAAACGGCAAGCCGCAGTTCCTTCACACCTTGAACGGATCCGGTGTCGCTTTGCCGCGCCTCGTCGTTGCCATCATTGAGAACAACCAGAACGCTGACGGCACCGTCACTGTTCCCGAAATCCTTCGCCCCTATCTGGGCGGCCTCGAAAAACTTGGTTAGGCAACTGCGTTGCGGCACAGCGCTTTTAGCGACCCTTCGGGACGCGGCGCATGGGCGGCGGCTTCCAACTAGTGGAAGATTTCGCGGCGATAGTTTTATTCAGCAAACTATTTTTTTGCGAAGTAAGCTTCATTCCGGTAAACTTGTAGTTTATGGATTCAGACCGATCTAGCTTGCGCAGGAAGCTGTCACTTCAGAGCGAATTCAACCGCTATGAGGCGAAGTATATTATTCCGCCCTCGCTGGTCCCCAAAATTAGGGACTTTATTGCCCCTTTCTGTGAGAAAGATCCGCATGGTGTGGGCGATCCCCCCGAATATATGATCACCACACTGCAGCTCGACTCCGAAGGACTACACCTTCACCGCGCTAAGGAAGAGGATGCGATCAACCGCTTTAAGATGCGCATCCGCACCTACGGAACCGACGAACGCATTCCTGTTTTTTTAGAAATTAAACGAAAGCTTCGCGGTTCCATTGCCAAAAGCCGCGTCATGATTCCGCGTGAGCTCTACAACGAAGAGCTTTTCCACGACGGGCCTCGCCCCGAGTTCCGCAGTCAAAAGGAGGCGTTCGCCTTTTTCGATTTTCTTCGTCTTCGCGAGCAAATGAACATGAAGCCGATTGTTTTCATTCGCTATCACCGCGAGTCTTACATCGGGAAAAATTATCATTATGCGCGCGTCACGTTTGACCGGAAGCTTTGCTACCGCCGTACGCGCGACTGGACGTTCCCGGCCGCCGGTGACCGCTGGCGGGCGATGGATTCGACGGTTGCATTGAATCGCAAGTATCCCGGTGTGATTCTTGAGCTGAAGACCTTTCGTGATGTGCCGCTGTGGATGAGTGAGCTCACGGAGCGTTTCAGCCTGGTGCGAAGTGGATTTTGTAAATATTCAACCGCAATGAATCTGGAAGCCGCCTTTTATGGTGCGCCTTATTCGCAAGTTTATAATGAGGACGAGAGTCTCCTTAACCCCGCAAGGATTACCTTATGAATGAAGTACTTCAGGCCTTCGGGTCGACCCGTGTGCTCGGATTGGAGCAAATTGCCTGCGCCCTGCTGGCTAGCTTTGTGCTGGCGGCGGCGATCGCCTATATTTACCGTTGGACCTATCAGGGACTCTCCTATTCCCGGTCGTTTGTTCACACGCTGATTCTGGCCGCCATTGTGACCACGATCCTGATTATTGCCATCGGCAACAACCTCGCCCGCGGGTTGGGTATTCTCGGTACATTAGCGATCGTTCGTTTCCGTACCCCGATTCGGGATCCGCGCGACATCATTTTTCTTTTTGCCTGTCTGGCCATCGGAATTGCCTGCGGTGCGAGCGTGTTCCATGTCGCGATTCTCGGCGCACTGTTTTTTTGCGCTGTCGCCCTTTTCCTGCACTGGTCTCCTTTTGCCTCCTTGCGGGTGTATGAGGGACTGTTGCATTTCACCTTGCCTGCCAGTATGGAAAACGGTCAGGAGAAGATGTTCGATGTGATGAAGCAATATTGTTCGTCTGTCGCGCTCGTTTCGATGCGGGAAGCGACGCAGGGCGAATGCCTTGAATATTCCTATCAGGTACGGTTGATCGACCCCACCTATCAAGTCGATCTGCTCAATGCCGTTATAGAAATCGAGAACGTCAGTGATGCCCATCTGCTGATGCATCGTGCAACGGTGGAGATTTGATTATGAGTCAGCAAAAAAAATACCAATCCTCGCCGATGCACCCCCGAGTGTTCATCAGCCGTTTAAAAACGCGAGTTCCGTTTGTTGTCTGGCTCGTGGTTGCTGTGACCGCTGTTTATATCTATTACCATGGCGGACAGTTCGGCGGGATGACTGGAACGGTTGTCACCACCTTTGACAACGCCGCGCCGTTGGAAGCCGGTCGGGTGCTAAAACTCTTTGTCAAGGTGGGAGATCTCGTTGAAAAAGGGGATCCGTTAGTGCAAATGGATACGGCATTGTTGGTTGCTCAAAAAGCCATTTTTCAGGCCGAGGCGCAAGCACTGGCCGGCGAGCTTGCCGCCGTGACGGCCGAAACGCAGCGGCTCGAAGATTTGATGGCCCGACATCTTGCCGGTGAGCAGGACATTCTGTCTTTGCGCATCAAGAAAAAATCGCTAGAGGCCCAAATCTCCGCAGCAGAGATTGAAAAAGAGATGCGTCTACTCGATATGCGCATTCAAAATTGCACCCTTCGTGCGAATGCCAGAGGAACTGTTTCCCGGATTTTCAATACGCTTGGCGATATTGTTCAGTCCGGTTTGCCTGTCTTATCGTCGGTTGTTCAGCAGGAGCCGACCGTGGTGGGTTTTTTATCTGAGTATAATGCGCGTGATGTCTCCGTGGGAATGGATGCATTTCTCACTGCGAGTTCTGGTCCAGGCAGTGTGATTCACGCCACAGTCATCTCGCTGACGCCCGATGTTTTTGCCCTGCCCGGACGGGTGAATCCGGTTCCGACGAAGACCTATCGGGGGCGGCGTGTTATCCTTCGGCCCGATCCCGGTGCTGAGCTTCTTCCCGGACAGGAGGTTCAAATTAATTTCCGGAGTCCGTGGACTCTTCAGCTTCCAGTTGAGGGCGCCCAATGATCCGTCGTATCCTATTTTGGCTGTGTGTTTTTTCCGGCCTGACGGCATCGGCTCAATCGACGCTGTCTCTCGGAGAGGCCACTGAGTTGGTTCTCGAAAACGACATTCGCTTGATTCCCGGCAAAACCGGACTGAAGATTTCGCAGTTGAAGCAGAATCAATCGGTGGTTTGGGACGACCCGGAGATTCGCTTTGAAACTGGGATCGACTCCAAGGACCATTCCGTTGATACCGCCGTTCGACTTCGTTTTCCACACCCCTGGCAGCTTCAGGCGGATAGTATGGAGCGTGCTTCTCAAACGGCCATTTCGCTTGCGGGAATGGAAATGGGTCGCATCCAGATTGCCACCGAAGTATTTCAGCAGTATCGCAACTTCCAATGTTTGGAAAAAGAGTTGGCACTGATTCGTCGACTGATTGAAATTAAACAGAAGAGGTCTGACTTCGCACGCGAACAGGTAAATGCCGCCATGAAAACGTCGGCCGATGCCCTGCTGTTGCGCTGGGAATTGCGCGATGTACAGCGCGACGCACGTGTTCTTCAGAGAGAACTGGGCCTTTTAAAAAACTGGTTCGCCGAGCGGGTCGCGCGTCCGGTTGAGTCTCTGCAACTCGATCCGCTTCCCGATCTCGAAATGCCCGACTTCATCGATTATGATATTGCCATTCAGTTTGCCCTTGAGCTGCGTCCGGATCTTCACCTGATGAATGCTCAGCTTCAACAGGCTCAAGCCCTCGTGCGGCAGGCCGACGTTGAGCGAATTCCTTGGTTTAATCACGTGCAGGCTAGCTATGACGAAAGCTCAGAAGAGTGGAGTATTCAGACGGCTGTCAGCCTTCCGATTTTCTCGTTTGGCGGTTCAAAGAAGCGACAAGCCCTCGCAGAGCAGACCTTACAGAAAGCATCAATTGATGCCTCTCAAGACGCCATTGCTCGGCAGGTCCAACAGGCTGCCCGAGAGTGGACCAGCGCGATAGAAGAGTGGCAGATGCATCATGGGGAGTTTGTTGAGTTGACAGGCGAAACCGGGAAAGAGGTCGAGATGCTGCGTAAATACGTTGCTGGCGCGCCGGATGACTGGATGAGACTCCAGGAAAATCTGATTCGAGCGGAGCGTCAGCTTCTCGATGTGCGCCGTAATGTCCATGCGGCACACGCCAATTATCTCTTCACCACAGGGCAAACCCTGATTCAAGAATAATCACGGATGTCTCCACCGCTCTGGAAGAGGACCCGCCGAGCATCTAGTTTTGGTTTCCATCAGCAATGGCAGCATTATAGAGTGATTGGGTTGTGAGGAAATATGAGTTTGGTTGAACAGGTAAAGGTCGCGATCGGACGGGAAAACCTTATCCCTGAAGGTGCACGCGTCATTATCGGCGTCTCCGGCGGGGCGGACTCCGTCGCGCTGCTACACGTTTTGCACCGGCTTGGAGTTTCCATGACCGCCGCGCATCTCAACCACTCCATTCGCGGGGCAGAGGCCGACGCCGATGAGCAGTTCGTTAAACAGCTCTGCGCAAAACTGGGCGTCGAGTGTGTCACAGCCAAAGTCGACGTTCCCGCCTTCGCCAAAGAAAAGGGCATCTCGCTCGAAATGGCCGCCCGCGAAGCCCGGCATAACTTCTTTCGGTCGAAAGTCAAAAGTCAAAAGTCAAAAGTCGTGGTCGCTCTGGCGCACCACGCCGATGATCAATTGGAGACATTCTTTTTACGCGTGGCGCGTGGCAGTGGACCCAGCGGCCTGGGGGGCATGAAAAGTTTCCAAGGGGTGGAGAATTTAAATTTGATTAGACCCATGCTTGGAATCAGAAGGCAGGAAATTTTCCAATGGTTGGAAAACGAGGGACTAGAATGGCGCGAGGATGCGAGCAACGCCGATGAAACGATTCCGCGCAATCGGGTGCGGCATCAGATTCTTCCAATCCTTGGAAAAATCAATGAGCGCGCTGCCGAAAATATTCTGCGCACCATGGAGATTCTGCGCGACGAAGAGCTTTTCCCAGAAAAGGCCGCCGCCCGCCGCGAGGCGCGCGACTGGCTGATCGAGCATGGCGTGAGCCCGACTTTCGATGCCGTCGAACAGTTTATCGAATTTTCCGCCCGCACGGATGGAACGCACCACCTCGATCTTGAAGGCCTCCGCGTCACGAATGAATACGGGACTCTGAACGTAGACGCGGCGTCCTCACCGCGTCTACGTTTTCCAAGTAATGGAAAAATCAGAATGGAAGAGGGAGTTGGCATCCTGCGCGGCAAATGGGAGGCGTCGGTTTTGCTCGAAAAAATCGCGGGTCGTGAGGTAGTCGTCCGCGCGGCAAAGCCGGGCGACCGCATGAACCCTTACGGCATGGAGGGGTCCAGAAAGCTGCAGGATATTTTTACGGATTTGAAAATTCCGAAAGCGCAGCGCGCGCAGTGGCCGGTGGTGGAGTGTGGCGGCGAAATCATCTGGCTGCCCGGCTACCGCATTGCCCGCGGTTGGGAGCTTTCGTCGGAAAACGACCCCGCGCTGCATCTGTTTAGCAAGTGATGCTGTCCAGATGGATTGGATGAGCCCAGTTCCAGTTGTTTGGCTTCTAATGTTGCTTCAAATCAGTGGGAGAGATAGGCTCCCGGCTCATTTAAAGGATTTTTAGACTATGGACCCGAAAACAAACATACCCGCGACGCCGCCAAAGAAGGATGACCGCAAGAAGCCGCCGCAGGTGAAGCCGCCCATGCAGATGAAGGGCTTTGCACTATGGTTTCTGATGATGGCGCTGGTGATGGTGGGCGTGCAGATGTTCGGCCCGAAGACGGCCGATAGCAAGAAACTGAATTATAACCCCGATTTTGTTCAGTATGTGAAGAACGGGAAGATTATCCAGTGCGATGTTGTCCGGGGGGCCAGCGGGACCGATTATGTGACCGGTGAGCTGACCGATCTGGATTCGGAGGGCGGTCCTAAGGCTTTCAAGGTGGATGTGGTGATTACCGAGGATCTGCTTTCGATGCTCACAGAGAATGGGGTGAAGTTCAAAGTGAAGCCGGCATCGACCTTTTGGCCGATCTTTTGGAATATCGTGCCGTTCGCGTTGATTTTCATTGTCATCTATTTCTTCCTCTCCCGGCAGATGAAAAACGCCGGCGGTCGCGCGATGAGCTTTGGCAAGAGCCGCGCCAAGCTGATGAAAAAAGATGGTGATAACAAGATCACTTTTGCCGATGTGGCTGGTGTCGAAGAGGCCAAGGATGAGCTTCAGGAAGTGGTTGAGTTCCTAAAAAACCCGAAACAGTTCCAGCGCCTCGGCGGAAAAATGCCCAAAGGCGTTTTGTTGGCCGGCGCCCCCGGAACGGGGAAAACCCTGATCGCCAAAGCGGTGGCCGGCGAAGCCGACGTGCCGTTTTTTAATATCAGCGGGTCGGACTTTGTTGAAATGTTTGTCGGGGTCGGCGCCAGTCGTGTGCGCGATATGTTTGAGCAGGGCCGCAAAAATGCGCCGTGTATTATTTTTGTCGATGAAATCGACGCCGTGGGCCGCAGCCGCTTTTCCGGTATGGGTGGCGGGCACGATGAGCGCGAACAGACGCTCAACGCACTGCTGGTGGAGATGGACGGCTTTGAAACCGAGGAGGGCATCATTATTATCGCGGCCACCAACCGGCCCGATGTGCTCGATCCCGCGCTGATGCGCCCGGGCCGCTTTGACCGTCAGGTCTTTATCGACCTGCCGAACCTGAAAGGCCGCGAAGAGATTCTCGAAATTCACGTTAAACGCGTCACGTTGAGCGAAAATGCGGATCTGAAAAAAGTTGCACGCGGAACACCCGGCTTTTCCGGTGCGGACATCATGAACCTCGTCAACGAGGCCGCGCTGCTCGGCGCCCGCCGCGGCGCGGACGCCGTCGAGCTTTCCGACTTTGAAGAGGCGCGCGATAAAGTCTCGTGGGGACGCGAACGCCGCAGCCACATGCTCGACGACGAAGAGAAAAAGCTGACGGCCTATCATGAAGCTGGGCATGCCATTGTGATTGCTAAAACCGAGCAGACGGAGCCGCTTCATAAAGTGACGGTGATTCCGCGCGGCCGTGCGCTGGGCGCTACCATGCAGCTGCCGGAAAAGGATCGCTATACGCAGGGCCGCACCCGCTTGATGGGCATGTTGATCGGCCTAATGGGCGGCCGCGTTGCTGAGGAGCTGATCTTTAATGATGTGACCACCGGTGCGCAAAACGATATTGAACGCGCCACCCGCATCGCCCGTGCGATGGTTTGTGAGTTTGGGATGAGCGACATCCTTGGCCCGCGCGACTATGGCTCTGGAGAGCAGCAGATGTTCCTCGGCCGCGAAATCCATCGCAATGAAGTACACAGTGATAAAATTACGCAGCTAATTGATTCCGAGATTGATCGGATTCTCAAAGAGGCTCACGACACGGCCCGCGCGATTCTCGAAAAGCATCGCGACAAGCTCGAACTGATTGCCGGAGTGCTGATCACCTACGAGACCATCGACGGGGAACAGGTGATGCGGATGCTTGAAACCGGTGAGATTCCCGATGAGCTGAAAAATGGCAAAACCCCCGAAGAAAAACGGGCGGAAGAAGAGGCCGCGAAAGCGGCTGCTGAAGAAAAAGCAGAGTCTCCTGAAGAAGGATCTGCTTCAGATGATGCTGTTGCTGAGGAACCGGCGGAAGAGTCTGCGGAGCCGTCTGAAAAACCGCCGGTCGGCGAATAAGTTTCAACTCTAGAGCCTGTAGGTGCGGGCGGTGATCGCGCCCGACGGACGCGGCTACAACTTTCCAAACCTTGGAAAAAAATCCTGTCGATTTCGTTGTCTCGTCCAAAAGTTTTCCAATCCTTGGAAACGATGGGTGGAGCGGGCGCTCCGGGCACGCTTTGAACCTGCTCGGAGCTCAGGTTCCACCATTCGCGTAAATTCGTGCGATGAACCACTTCGTTATTTCCTTCGGAAATTATTTATCGCTACGCTTTCAGCGTGATCAAAAAAGAAGGCGGGGTCACGGACCCCGCCTTACAGAAGATTCGCTTTTGCGCTTTTTTGTGGTGATTAGAACCGCACGCGTTCGGCGATGTAGCTTTCGAGCTCGCTGATCGGCATGCGGACCTGGTCCATGGTGTCGCGGTCGCGGACGGTGACGGTGTCGTCTTCCAATGTGTCGAAGTCGATGGTGACACCGAGCGGTGTGCCGATTTCATCCTGACGGCGGTAGCGCCGGCCGATGGCACCAGTCTGGTCGTAGAAGCAGGTCCAGCGCTCGTTGAGACGCTCGAATACTTCGCGGGCTTTTCCGACGAGCTCTTCTTTGTTTTTGAGTAGCGGGAAGACGGCTACTTTGTACGGCGCGATGCAGGGGGCAAAGCGCAGGACGGTGCGGGCTTCGTAGCCTTCGGGCGCGCGTTCAACACCCGGCTCAGCGGTGAGGACTTCGCCGCCGTCTTTGCCTTTGGGAATCCATTCGACGCGGTAGGCTTCGCAGAGCAGGGCGAGGGCGATGCGGTCGACTCCGGCGGAGGGTTCAATGACGTGCGGGATGTAGCGTTCCTTGGTTTCGTCGTTGAGGTATTCGAGTTTTTTGCCGCTGCATTCCTGATGCTGGGTGAGGTCGAAGTTGCCGCGCGCGGCGATTCCTTCGAGCTCCTGGGTGCCGAAGGGGAAGTCGTATAGGATGTCGGTGCAGGCGCTGGCGTAGTGGGCGAGGGCGTCGCCTTCGTGAATGTCGCGGTGCATGCGGCCTTCGGGCAGTCCGACTTTTTCGTACCATTTAAGGCGTTCGGCGACCCAGTATTCGTGCCACTCGGCGTCAGTACCGGGCGCGATGAAAAATTCGAGTTCCATCTGTTCGAATTCGCGCGAACGGAAGGTGTAGTTGCGCGGATTGATCTCGTTGCGGAACGCTTTACCGATCTGCGCAATACCGAACGGGATCTTCTGGCGCGAGACAGCGTGCACGTTGCCGAACTGGGCGAAGATACCCTGTGCGGTTTCGGGGCGCAGGTAGGCGACGTTCGAGCTCTGCTCAACCGGGCCGACGAACGTTTTGAACATTAGGTTGAAGGCGCGCGGCTCAGTCAGAGTTCCCGGCTCATTGGTTTCGGGACCGACGAGGCGGTCGTAGTTTTCAACCGGAATGTCGAGCAGCGGAACCGTTTCATAGTCGGCGATATCCCCTTTGGCGATTTTTTTGACTTTTTTCTCGGCCGGCGCGGAGGCCTCTTCATGGAAGGCAAACATGAGTGCGGCGGGGTCGGTCTTGTGCTTGAGCACAGAAACCTGGTCGGCGCGGTAGCGGCCTTTGGTTTCGCGGCAGTCGACCATCGGGTCTTTAAAGTTGCCGATGTGGCCGGAGGCTTCCCAGACTTTCGGGTGCATGATGATCGAGCTGTCGAGTCCGACCACGTTCTCGCGGGTCTGGACGACCGCTTTCCACCAGCTTTCTTTGATATTGCGTTTCAGCTCCACGCCGAGCGGGCCGTAATCCCAGAAGCCGTTGATGCCTCCGTAGATTTCCGAGGTTTGGAAAATAAAGCCGCGGCGCTTGCACAGCGAGGCCAGCGCATCCATCGAAACATGATAATCGTTTGGTTTCATATCTATATCCTCTTAATCATAATCTTGCTCTTAATCCTAATCTCAACCGGGATTTCTGCGCGGGAGCAGCTTAAGATGATGAGGTTGATTAGGATTAAGAAATGAAAGCGCAGGATGCCGAAAACCGTTTGGAGTTGAAAGAAGAAAGTGAAAAGGCGAAGCTGTTCCCTGTGAAAGAAAAACCTCAATTTAAACGATTTGATCTGGTTTCCTCGCTGGCTGTGCTCGGCGTGTTGCTGGTGTTGCTTTTTGAAAGTGCCTTCATTTTTGAGTTTTACCGGGCGGATTACGGGAGAATTGAGCCCTATCTGCCCGGGATTGTAAAAGAGTGGCTGATGTCCGCACCGCCTGAGGAGGCGGGTTTCGCCAACGAAGAGCTCGAACTCGCCGACGAAAGACTTGAACCCGCCGACGCGGAGTTGGTTCCTGTTCAGGAAGTACCCGAGCCCAACGAAGAAGAATCTGTTCCTGCTGGCGCGGAGCCGGTTCCTGCCGAAGAGTCCGCTCCCGCGCTAGAGCCGCAGCCCATACCCGTCGGCTGATCTTTTTCCCAACCCTTGTAAGCATCCCGAAGGATCGGGATCTTCGAACTGCATTGCGGCACGGGGTTCCTTTTTCAATGTCTGGGAAAACTGCGGAAAATTTTCTCAAACTTTGGAAAACAACTTATTGACATACATACATGTATGTATGTATAACATACACCTCAAGGTTAAGGACTGCATTATGGCTAGAAAAACAAAAGAAGAGGCGGCGACAACACGGGCCAATATATTGATGGCGGCGCTGGATCTGTTCAGTGAAAAGGGATTTTCCCGAACGACGTTCAGTGATATTGCGAAGCGGATCGGCATGACGCGCGGGGCGGTGTACTGGCACTTCAATAATAAACCGGCGTTGCTGGCGGCGATGACGGACCATTTTTGCACTCTTCGAGAAGAACGGGTGCAGACGCATTTTTCAGAGATCCGTTCGCTGGAGGATTTCCGCCAAGCCTTTATCGAGCATGCCCGAGTCGTTGCGGAAGATCCGCAGTTGAGAAAATTTGAGTTTTTTATGATGTTCCAAATGGAGTGGTCAGAGGAGCTGTTGACGGAAACTCACAATATTCTTCATCAGGTGCGCACCGATCCATTTGAAAAATTGGCGGCGGTGCTGAGTGCTCCGCACATTGCGGGGCAGTTTCGGGAAGGGATTGATGCTCGGCAACTGGCGGTTACGCTGGCGGGGCAGTGGATTGGCCTGCTTCAAATTTATCTAGGAGCCTGCCCGAAGATTGATTTGATATCAGCCGTATCAAGCAGCTTTGACTGCATCATGAATGGAGCTTTGAAAACAAGGAGCACGCAATGAAACAATCTAATCTACTTTTCCAACCGGTTCGTATCGGAGCCTGGACGTTGCCGAACCGCTTTGTTATGGCTCCGCTTACTCGCTGCCGTGCCAGCGCGGGCCGCATCCCGAACGCCCTGATGGCTGAGTATTACGCACAGCGATCATCCGCCGGGCTGATTCTTTCGGAAGCGACCTCGGTCATGCCGATGGGGGTCGGCTATCCAGATACACCGGGGATTTGGTCCGCAGAGCAAGTAGAAGGTTGGAAGTGGGTGACGCAGGCGGTTCATCAGGCGGGCGGGCGCATCCTGTTGCAGCTCTGGCACGTTGGACGCATCTCCGACCCGATCTATCTGGACGGCGAGCTGCCCGTTGCTCCTAGTGCCATCCGGCCCGCTGGGCACATTAATCTGGTGCGTCCCAAGCGCGGCTTCGAAACGCCGCGCGCGCTCGAAACCGAAGAGATTTCTTCCATCGTTGCAGCCTATCGTCGGGGAGCTGAAAATGCCAAAGCGGCCGGTTTTGACGGGGTTGAAGTGCACGGAGCCAATGGTTATCTGCTCGACCAGTTTTTGCAGAACGGCACGAACCGGCGCACGGATCGTTACGGGGGTTCCATTGAAAATCGTGCCCGATTGATGTTGGAGGTGCTTGATGAGGTCATCGATGTTTGGGGGGCTGACCGAGTCGGACTACATCTCGCGCCGCGCAGCGACGCTCACGATATGAGCGACTCGGATCCCGCCGCGACATTTGGCTATATCGCCCGCGAAGCCGGACGCCGCAAGATCGCATTTCTTTTTGCACGCGAAGGGTTGGCGGAGCCTCGGCTGGCTCCCGCGTTGAAGAAAGAATTCGGTGGTCCGTTTATCGCCAATCAGCAACTCAGTTTTGAAGACGCCGAGGCGCTGGTGGAGTCTGGTGAGGCCGATGCCGCGGCATGGGGCCAGTTGTTTATTGCCAACCCCGACTTGCCGGAACGGTATGCGGAAGGAGCGACTCTGAATGAGCCGCAGGAAGAAACATTTTATGAAGGCGGGGCTGCCGGGTACACGGATTATCCCTCTCGTGTGGCGGGGCTTTTATGCAGCAGAAATTTATTAAGGAGAGCAGGCATGAATAAAAAAGCAGTTTTTAAAACAGTTGGCGCGGTGGTCGCCGGAGTGGCGCTCGGCTGGTGTGCCAAAGGAATGATGGGCGGCGGTGGTCCGCCGCCGGGAATGGGCGGCATGCAGATGCCGCCGGCGACGGTGAAGGTTCTTGTCGTGGAGGAAACTCTGCTCAACGCAGCTGACGAAAGTATTGCCCGTGTCGAGCCGATGCAGGAAGTGATCATCCGTCCCGAAGTGTCTGGAAAAATTGATCAGGTGAATTTCACGGAAGGTTCTGTTGTGAAAGAGGGCGACTTGCTCTTTACCATCGATCACTCCGCTTATCAGGCGACCGCCAATGCAGCGGAAGCCGAAATGGTCCGTGCGCAAAAACGCTACGATCGCCTCAAGCAGGCCGACGTGCGTAGCGTGTCCGCATCCGACTTGGAATCAGCAGAGAGCGAAGCCCTGCGTGGGAAAGCCGCCTACGAACTGGCGATGGTTGATTTGAATTATACAGAAATCAAAGCGCCGGTCAGCGGCCGCATCGGCGCCGCGATGGTCAAGAAGGGTAATGTTGTGACGCCCTCCAGTATCGAGCTTGCACGCATTGTGCAGGTCGACCCAATCCGCGTGGTTTTCTCGCAGACCGACCGCGAGTATCTTGCGTTCCGAAGGTTGGAACTTTCCGGTGATGCCGAAGCGTTCGAAGCGCGGGTCATCCTAGCGGACGGATCGGTTTTAATGCGTCCCGCATCACAAGTTCCAAACATTGGAAAAAAAGATTTTGACGACAACGCCATTAACCCGATGACTGGCACCCTTGCCGTACGCTACCTCTTTGACAATCAGGATGGACTGCTGTTGCCGGGCGGCTACGTGACGGTGCGGCTCAGCAATCCTGCGGGCGAAACCGGAATCAAAATTCCGCAACGTGCGTTGCTGGTCGATCAGGACGGCGCGTATGTGCTGAGCGTTAATGAGGCCGGAATCGTGGGTATTCTCCGCGTTGAAGTCGGCGATCAGGTTGGGCCGGATGCCATCATTCTCTCTGGACTCAAGCCGGGCGACCGGGTGGTCATCGATGGCGTGCAGAAAGCCATTCCCGGCACAACGGTTCAGGTGATGGGGGAATGAGTTTCGGGTTTAGTGTTTTCCGCCTGCGGCGGACCCGCCGGAGGCGGGAAAATTTCAAGTTTCAGGTTTCAAATTTCTAGCCCGGAGGGCTAACCATGATTTCCAGAGTTTTTATTGAACGTCCGCGGTTGGCGGGTGTGATTTCCATTGTATTGACGCTGGCGGGGATCATCTCCATGCGGGCGTTGCCGATTGCGCAGTATCCGCAGGTGACGCCGCCGCAGGTGGTGGTGCGTGCGACTTATCCGGGCGCGGGGGCTGAAGTGCTGGCCAACACCGTCGCCAGCCCCATCGAAGACGCCGTCAACGGGGTCGATAACATGATTTATATGTCGTCGTCATCCGATAGTTCCGGCGGCTATGCGCTGACCGTCACCTTCGAGGTCGGCACCGATCCCGACATCGCTCAGGTGCAGGTGCAAAACCGCGTCGCGCAGGCGGAGCCGATGCTGCCGAGCGAAGTCACCCAACAGGGCGTCACTGTCGAAACTGAATCCTCCGATATGCTCGGGTTCATTATGGTCCAGTCGCCGGACAACTCGCGCGATGAACTGTATTTGAGCGATTACACCTACAAGGTAATTCAGCCCGCACTCGAACGCATTCCCGGCGTCAGTCGCGCTCAGGTTTATGCGCCAAAATATAGTATGCGCGTTTGGATGGATACCGACCGTATCGCCGCGCTTGGCATGAGTGCCGACGATGTGATCGCCGCGATCCGCAACCAGAATATTCAAGCCTCGGTCGGTTCGGTCGGCAGCGCGCCCGGCAATGGAGCCATGGTGTACACCCTCAAGGCTCAGGGGCGTTTGAATGATGTGAAAAGCTTCAAGGACATCGTGGTGCGAACAGGTAGCGACGGCGCGGTGGTCGCACTCAAAGATGTCGCCCGCATCGAGAAGGGGGCCGACAGCTATCTGTTCGGCGCCAAATACAACGGCAAGCGTGCGGTGGCCATCGGCGTCAGCCGTTCTGCCGGCTCCAACGCGCTCGAAGCGATGGACTCCCTGCGCGAGGAACTCGATAGCCTGAGCGCCCGCTTCCCCTCCGGCATGGATATTGTTCTGCCGTACGATGCCACCGACTTTGTCCGCTCTAGTATTCGGGAGATCGCCACCACACTGCTGCTGACGATTTTTCTAGTGATCATTGTCTGCTACATTTTTTTGCAGGACTGGCGTGCCACGCTGGTGCCGATGATGACCATTCCCGTTTCGCTGTGCGCGACCTTTGGCGTGTTGATGGTCTTCGGTTACAGCATTAACACGTTGACCTTATTCGGGCTCGTGCTGGCCATCGGATTGGTGGTCGACGATGCCATCGTGGTGGTGGAGCGTGTGCTCCATCTGATGGAGGTCGAGGGGCTCGATCACAAAGCCGCCACGATCAAAGCGATGGAGCAGGTGACTGGCGCGATCGTTGCCACCACGCTGGTGCTGCTCGCCATTTTTGTGCCGATCGGTTTTGTTAGCGGCATTACCGGCAAAATCTATCAGCAGTTCGCCGTTGCCATTTCCGCCGCCGTCTTTTTCTCAACCGTCAATGCGCTTACGCTTAGCCCAGCGCTGTGCGGGGTTCTGTTGCATGTGATCAAACCGAAGCAGCACGGTCCGTTGCGCTGGTTCAACACGGGTCTCGGCCGCGTGCGCGGGCACTACGTTCACGCTGCCACGAGTCTCTCGCGGCGGCTCGTGCTGACGGCCGTCATCTTGCTTGGCGTCATGGGCGGGGCGGTATTGCTGGGTACGATGAACCCGACCTCCTTCCTTCCAAAAGAGGATCAGGGCGTGATCTTCGGCGCGGTTCAACTTCCGGAAGGCGCGACTCGGGAACAGACCGAGGCACTGATGGCGGCAGAAATTACGCCGCTTCAAGAAGAGCCGGGGGTCGCTTTCTGTGTGGAAGTGACGGGGTTCAGTATGATGAGTGGTTCCGGCGAAAACGTGGCCTTTTTCCTGTTCGGTCTCGACAGTTGGAACAAACGGCAAAGTCCAGAGCTTGAGGTGACCGCCCTTCAGCAGAAACTGCAGGGTCGTTTGGGGGCAGTGCCTGGCGCGCAGATCAACACCTTTGTGCCGCCCGCCATCATGGGGCTCGGCGTCAGCGGCGGTCTCGACATTCGTTTGCAGGCGATCGATGACAATGATCCTCAAAAACTCAATGGGGTTCTGCAAAGCTTTTTGATGCAGCTCAACCAGATGCCCGAGACCATGTTCGCCTTCAGCGGTTACGCCGCCAACACGCCGCATCTTTATCTGGAGGTGGATCGCGTGAAAGCCTCGCTGATGCAGGTGGACGTCAGCGATATTTTTGCGGCGCTTCAGAACAATTTTGGTTCGCGCTATGTCAATGACGTGAACTTTGAGGGTCAGGTCAACCGGGTAGTTGTGCAGGCGGACAGCATCTTCCGCGATCAGCGGGCGGACATCGAAGCGCTGTATGTCAAAAGCCGCGCCGGAGCCATGGTTCCTCTGGGTAGCGTACTGAACATCACGCCGACGCTCGCGCCGCGCACCGTCGAGCGCTACAACAAGTTTTCGTCCGCATCCATCACCGCCATGCTGATTCCGATTTTTAGCAGTGGAGAAGTGATGGCGAAAGTTAACGAGATGTCCAAAACGGCTCTGCCGGCGGGATACAATCTGGAATGGTCCGGACTCAGTTATCAGGAAGCCAAAGCCGCTGGTGGCGCCGGGGTTCTCATGGTGATGGCGCTGGTGTTTGGTTACCTGTTCCTCGTCGCCCAATACGAGAGCTGGACGATTCCGCTGCCGGTGATTCTCTCGACCTCGGTGGCGGCGTTCGGTGCGTTGGCGGCCCTATTTGTCCTGCACATGCCGCTCAGTATCTATGCTCAGCTCGGGCTGATTTTGCTAGTCGGTCTGGCCAGCAAAAACGCGATTCTGATCGTCGAGTTTTCTAAAACCCGGCGCGAGGAGGGGCTTTCAATTATTGACGCCGCCGCCGACGGTGCTGGGCAGCGGTTTCGCGCCGTGCTGATGACCGCCTTTACTTTCATTCTTGGAATCTTCCCGATGGTGGTTGCGCATGGGGCCGGCTCTGCCGCGCGCCGCGCGATCGGTACGACTGTTTTTTGGGGCATGATGGCCGCCACACTTTTTGGTATCGTTTTGGTCCCTGCGCTCTACGTGCTGTTCCAGACCCTGCGCGAAAAAGGGCATAAAATCCGCCTGCGCACGGACAAGCTTCATCTGCTACTCATCTTCGTGATTCCGTTCTTCTTTGGCGGTTGTCTGACCGTTGGGCCTGATTATGAGCCGCCGGAACTTCCAATGGTTGGAAACGCACAATTCGAAACACCCGCCGAATGGTGGACCACGTTGGGCGACCCGATGCTGACCGAGCTGGTCGGCGAGGCGCTGACCAATAGCCCGGATGCAAAATCGGCCATCGCCTCGGTGCGTGCCGCCCGTGCGCAGCTCGGAGCGGTTCGCTCCTCGTTCGGTCCACAAATCGATGCGTTCGGAAGTTTTTCGCGTAGCAGTCCGAGTGACGAAGTACCGATGGCAATTGACGGCGATCTCTACAGCGCCGGCTTCGATGCCGCGTGGGAGCTCGACATTTTCGGCGGTGTGCGCCGCGCTAGCGAAGCGGCCAAAGCAACCCTTCAGGGGCAGGACGCAATGCGTGCCGACATTGACGTATCGCTCGCCGCCGAAACCGCTCAGGCCTATGTGCAGCTGCGCGCCGTCCAGCAGCGCTTGCGCGTCGCTCAGGAAAATCTGGCGTTACAGCAGGAAACCTTCGACCTGCTTCAGTCGCGTTTCGACAGCGGACTGATCAACGAACTGGCTCTGCAGCAGGCGCGCGCCAACCTCGAAAGCACCCGCGCGACAGTTCCAACGCTCGCAACCGGCGTGGAGCGGACGCTCAACGCGCTGGCGGTGCTGACCGGTGCAATGCCCGGCACACTGCATGAGCGACTTAACGCCTCCGGCGTCATAAATTCCAAGGATTGGAAAATTCCTGAGGGCTCAATGGAAGATGTCACCGGCATTCCGGCAGATCTGTTGCGTCGCCGTCCTGACGTGCGGGTTGCCGAGCGCAAGCTGGCCGAACAGACCGCCCGCATTGGAATCGCCAAGTCCGATTATTTCCCGAAGCTGATGCTTAGCGGCTCGATTGGGGTCGAGGCGTTGAGCTTTTCTGGGTTGAGCGAGTCGGGCAATGATTCGAGTAGCTTCGGGCCGTCGGTGCGTTGGGCCATCTTCCATAGCGGGCAGATCCGCAACAATGTCAAAGCGCAGACGGCGCTTCAGGAAAAGGCGCTAGCCGCTTATGAAAAAAGTGTGCTCTCCGCCGTGCAGGAAACGCGCGACGCGCTGACCGCCTTCCGCAATGAGCAGTTGCGTCTCGACGCGCTGACCGCTGCGACCGATGCTGCGCGTACCGCCGCCGATCTGGCGGATGACCGCTATCAAAATGGACTCGAACCGTTCGATACCGTACTCGACGCGCAGCGCACACAGCTTCAACTAGAAGATCAGCAGGTGCAGAGCCAAAGTGAAAGTACGCTGTCGCTCATTCGCCTCTATAAAGCCCTCGGCGGCGGCTGGGCCCATAACACCCTCCTTCGCTAAAGCTTTGGCGGACAAGTTGGGTTTGCAGAATTAAGTGAGAACGCAGATGAGGCGTTTCGCGGTTCGCCAAGGCCTGCAAGGTTAAGAAATCAGGCGGGTTTGCCGATCTGTTCTTCGATCCAGAGGATAATGACATCGACAATGTAGGAAATCTCTTTATCGGTGAGTTCGACGCCTTGTTTGATGCCGTGGAATTTCTGAAGTTTTTTTCGATCGCTGGTTCCGGTGGCGTGCTGGGCGATAAAAACGGGGTGTCCTTTCAGCGGGGTTTGACGGCCGTCATTTTTCGGCTCTGCCGGGGCAAGGCGCTTGCGGACGAAGTCGGCGGCGTGTAACTGCAGAATGTCGACGCCGCGGGAATGGACGTATTCTTTTTCGGAATCACCCATGTCCAACTTTTCGATCACCTTGGATCGGGCAAGCTTGGTCTTCAGGGCTTTCCATGATTTTTCGTCTATCTTCAGCACAACTTCTGAACCTTTCCGTTTGCTACAAATCTGCTCTAGTAAGAAGCGAAGTATAGGCAGGGCAGGGGGAAGTAACAAGGAGGAAAGAAAATCGTTTTGGAAGCGTTGACTTTGGAAATAGTTCCTGTTTAATTACGCGCTTTCTAAATGCACCCGTGGTGAAATGGCAGACACGCAAGGTTCAGGTCCTTGTGCCGGCAACGGCGTGGAGGTTCGACTCCTCTCGGGTGCACCATTCGACTCGTTCGCTTTGCGAGCTCGCTCATGGCGGGCCATTTCGATCTCGAACGAGGCAAATGTCCTGAGCGACCGCAAGGGAGTCGAAGGACATTCCGGACATGAAAAAAAGCGCCCCAAGGGAGCGCTTTTTTGTTTTCAGTATGGATGGGGCAGGCTTACTCAGCTTCTCCGGCATCCATGTCCTGTTTCTGCATAACCACATCGGCGGTTTCACGCAGCGTTTGGATGTAGCTGACCAGTGCTTTCTGTTTTTTCTGGCCGGTGAGATAGCTTTTCAACTGTTCGTTGACGTCGGCTAGGGAACGGACGCTTTCGGGCTGGCGGTCAGCCACTTTGATCAGGTGATAGCCAAACCTGGTTTCGACGATATCGCTGACAACGCCGGGCTCTATGCTGAAAGCCACTTCTTCAAATTCCGGAACCATCTGTCCGCGTTCGAAGGAACCGAGCTCGCCGCCGTGCTGACTGCTAGGGCAGTCGGAGTGGGCTGTGGCCAGCTCTTCAAAGCTGGCGCCGCCTGCGATTTGTTCTTGGATTGCTTCCAGCTTTTCTTTTTTCTGAGCCTTGGTTTCATCGGTGTCTTCCTCGGTGAAGGCAATCAGAATATGGCTGGCGGTCACGTTTTCCGGCACGTTGAAGGAGTCGAGGTTTTCCTTATAGAACGTGGCGATTTCAGTGGGAGTTGCTTCTGCGACGTCAGCCGTTTTTTCATCCACCAGTTTGCTGACGAGCATTTGCGAGCGCAGGTTGTCTTTCCACTCTTCAAGATTGAGTCCGTTTTCCGCCAGAGCGTCTTCGAGGCTCTGGCCCTCCGGCGCGGCGGCTTTGATTTTTTCGATTTCTTCGCTCAGCTCTTCGTCACTGACTGCCAGACTGGAGTTTTCAGCGGCTTTGCTGAGTAGGATGTTGGCGATCAGGCTGTCGGTCATGTTTTGGTAAACTTGACTATACATCTGTGAGAGTTTCTGCGGCGGAACCTGACGGCTAAGCTGCATCATGGTCGCTTGTACGGCTTGCATGATTTCGCCGTGGGTGATGTCTTCGCCTTCAACCGTTACAATGACGTCTTCCGGCGCTAGGGCGAGGGGGTTCGGCTGCAACGGTTTTTCAAAAAGGTCGGCAACCTGTGTCAAATCGACTTCTTCAAATTCCGGTGCTTTTTCCTTTGAACATCCGGCGGTTAGCGCAATCAGAACGGCTGCTGCGATGAAAAGGCTGGCTCTTTTAGTTTTGGTCATGTCAGAATTCTCCCTCAGGTTGTGAACTTCTTCCTGTCCTGATTTGGGACAGGTAAAAGTAGATACTCATATTTAACAGGGGTTATGTCAATATCTTCGCCCCAAATAACTGTCGGGTTTGTATGACACAGAAAACATCAGGTCTTTCATTTACATGTCAGCGATGCGGTACGTGCTGCCGCTGGCCGGGGCATGTTTTGCTTACGCAGGAGGATATTGCGCGGATGGCAGCGGCGACCGGCTTGTCCGAGGAGGGGTTCATCAGGCGTTATACTGTGCTGGCGTCAAACCGCCGCCAGTTGAGTCTCATGGAGCATTCGGACGGTCGTTGCATCTTTCTTAAAGAGGACGGATGCGCATTCTACGAGGCCCGCCCAGAGCAGTGCCGCAACTTTCCGCATACCTGGCGTGTCGCTGAGGGATGTCCCGCGTTGGAAGAGATGGACAAAAATCAGCTTAAGCGTTGAACCGGCAGGGGCTTTTGCAGATAATCACGCCTCAATTTGAAACCCCAATAGAAGGAGCTAAACTGTTATGCCAGCACTTGATATACAGGAAATTCTTGAAATTCTTCCGCACCGCTATCCCTTTATGCTCGTCGACCGTATTCTGGAGTGTGATGACGAAAAGCGGATCGTCGGTATTAAAAACCTTACCTTTAATGAACTGTTCTTCCAGGGACACTTCCCGGGTCAGCCGGTGATGCCCGGCGTTCTTCAGATGGAAGCCATGGCGCAGGTCGCTGGCATCCTGCTCAACCGCATGTTCGGCGGCGAGGGTAAGATCTCCTATTTCGCCGCGATCGATAACGCCCGCTTCCGTCGTCCGGTTGTGCCCGGAGATCAGCTTCGCATGGAAATTGAAATCATCAAAGCCAAGCCGCGCCTGTCTAAGGTGCACGCCAAAGCCTTTGTTGGCGAGCAACTCGTCTCCGAAGCCGACCTAATGTTCAGCTCCGCAGGATAATCACTATGAGCGATATTCATTCCACCGCCATTATTGAAAAGGGCGCCGTGCTCGGCGAAGGCGTCAAGCTGGGCGCTTACTGCGTGGTCGGCCCGCATGCGAAGATCGGTGACAAAACCGAGCTGATGGCGCACGCGGTTGTCGACGGCTACACCACCATCGGTAACGAGTGCGTCATCCATCCATTCGCCCGCATTGGCGGAAGGACACAGGACCTCAAATATGAAGGCGGAGCCCCCGGGGTCATCATTGGCGATCGTACGGTCATGCGCGAATGCGTCACCATCAACGCGGGAACCCATGACGGCGAAATGACGGAAGTCGGCTCCGGCTGCCTGCTGATGGCCTACAGCCATGTTGCCCACGCCTGTAAAATCGGCAACGAAGTCATCATCGCCAACGGCACCCAGCTCGCCGGCGATGTGATTGTCGAAGATTTCGCCATCATTGAAGGGCTGTGCGGAGCGGTTCAGTTCCGCCGCATCGGCAAAATGGCCTTTCTCGGGGCGTATACCAAAGCGACTAAGGATGTGCCGCCGTTCATGATCGCCGACGGACTCGATATTCAGATCCGCGGCATCAATAAAATCGGCATGGAGCGACGCGGCGTTTCTGAGGAGTCGCGCGCGGCGATCAAAGAAGCCTACCGGATTCTGTATCGTCAGAAACTTCCGCTGGCTGAGGCGATTGAAAAAATCGAAAAGGAGCTACCCGCCACACCAGAAGTAAACTACCTGCTCGACTTTATTCGCGACTCGAAAATTGGTATCGTTCGCTGAACGGAGCACCCGCATTATGCAAAACGGCCAGCTAGCCACATTACTGAAGCAGACCGAACTGTTCGCCGACGAGCAGGTCGAAGAGCTTCTTCAGGCTGTGGCGGCAGCGGGCGGCGAATTTGTCCAAACCGTCGTCGAGCAATCCGGCGTCAAGGATGAGCTCTTCCTCGAAAAGCTGGCCGAAGCAATGGATCTGCCCTTCATGCGGCTCAAACAGGCCGAGATTGCGGAGGAGATTCTCAGCAAAGTGCCGCCCAAAGCGGTATTTCAGTACAACATCATACCTGTGGCCGAGGAAAACGGAATTCTTCGCATTGCCACATCCGACCCGTTGCAGCCCGGTCTGATCGATGCCCTGCGCCTCGTCACCGGCGGACGCATCAAACTTGCGCTCAGCCCGGGCGGCGATATTGAACTCGCCGCCAAACAGCTCTACGGGGTCGGCGCCGAAACCCTCGATCGCATGATGCAGGACGACGATCGCATCGACCTCGACGGCGACGCGCTGCTCAAGCAGGATCTGGGCGATCTCGACCAGGAAGCCTCCGTCGTTAAATTTGTTAACCAGATCATTTGGGAAGCGCACCAGAACCGCGCCACCGACATTCACATTGAGCCGATGGAAATCGATCTGCGCATCCGCTACCGCATTGACGGCGTATTGCATCAAACCCCGGTTCCCGCCACGCTGAAGCGCTTTCAGTCCTCCATCATCTCGCGCATCAAAGTGATGGCCAACATGGACATCGCCGAAAAACGCTTGCCGCAGGACGGTCGCATCAGTCTGCGCATTCAGGGCGAAGAGATTGACGTCCGTGTCTCCACCATGCCCACCGTCTACGGTGAAAGCGTTAGTCTGCGTCTGCTGTTGCGCGGCAGCGGCATGATTGGTATGGACCAGCTCGGCCTCGCCCCCGACGACGAAAAAGTGCTGAAACGCATGATCACCCGCCCGCACGGCATCCTGCTCTGTACCGGCCCCACCGGTTCCGGAAAATCCACCTCGCTCTACGCCTGGCTCCACACCATTAACTCCGTCGAGTTGCGCATTATGTCGGCTGAAGACCCGATCGAGTACGAAATGGCCGGCGTCAATCAGGTGCAGATGAAGCCCGAAATCGGTCTCACCTTTGCCCACGTACTGCGAACCTTCCTGCGTCAGGACCCCGACGTCATCATGGTCGGTGAGATCCGCGACCGCGACACCGCCGAAATCGCCATCCGCGCCGCGCTTACCGGTCACCTTGTCTTCAGCACCCTGCACACCAACGACTCCGCCGGAAGTGTCAATCGTCTGCTCGACATGGGCATCGAGCCTTTCCTCGTCGCTTCATCCGTCGAAGGAATCGTCGCCCAGCGCCTGATCCGCCGTCTGTGCCCGACCTGCCGCAAGCCGGTTGAAATCGATGTCTCCAAACGCGAATTTCTCAAAAGAGAGGGCTTCCCCCTTGAAGAGCTCGAAACAAAATCAATTTATGAGCCCGTTGGATGCGACGACTGCCGTGGCTCCGGCTTCAAAGGCCGCACCGGCATCTATGAAATCCTCAGCGTCGACGATCACATTCGCCCGCTCATCATCAATCGCGCCGCCGCCGGCGACATCAAACGCGAAGCGCTCAAACACGGTCTCCACACCCTGCGCGACGACGGCTGGCGCAAAGTCCTCGACGGCATTACCACCGTCGAAGAAATCCTGCGCGTCACCGAAGAAGACGAAGAGGAAATCTAGTTTTTCTAGCAGAGCCGCAGAGACCGCGGGGAATCAGCCTAGCCTTCGGCGACGGCGTCGAAGGTGTCATCGAAGGTCGAAGGTGTCAGTCGAAGGTGTCACCCATTAGAGGTTCCGGTCAAATCGAAGGTGTCAGTCGAAGGTGTCGAAGGTGTCATCGAAGGTGTCAGTCCTATTATTTTAGTGCTTCCTTCAGCTCGGCCGGTTCCCGCGACACATCACATGATACACCGCGTCGCAGAATTTAATTCGAGGCACTCTTCTCATGCCCTTGTTCCATCCCTGCAGACCCTATTTGTCAGCCCTTAATACTAAAATAATGGGGATGACACCTTTTCCACCTTTTTTTCAGGAAACCGTAGAAGCGGATTTTCATGAAGCCGGGCGGCGGAATGTGTAGTAGGACGCGGTGGATGAATTCAAAGACGCCGAGGACGACGAAATAGGTTTTGTTCTTTTTACTGTTGCGCGCGGTGAAGGTGATGCGGCCATCGCCGAATATTTTTTTGATTTAATCAGTTGACTAAATTGGTCAGTTGACTAAATTTAGTCGAATGATTAAATCATGGAGAGCCATATGACGACCTACACTTCCAGTGACACCACGAAAATGAAAATGATTAACGCGGCCGGTGAGCTGGCCGCAGAGGTCGGAATTGACAATGTGTCGACCCGGGCGGTGGCTGATTTCTCCGGAGAGAATATTGGTAGCATTCATTATCATTTTGGCAGTAAAGAAGGTTTTTTTGAGGCCGTTGTTCGCGATGCGGTGGACGGTTGCGTGGATAAAGGGTTCCGCAATGCGATGGGGGAGTTGAGTGACAAGTCGACTCCCGAGGAGTTCTCACAGGCACTGCGGATTGTCATTGCGGGTGAAATTACGAGTTTGTTTCGCTCGAATCGTCCCGACTGGCACGCGCAGGTGATTTATCAGCTGTTGCAGCGTGATGATGTTTTGTCCGATATCTTCAAGGCAGAGGTGATGAATCCAGATATGAATAGCACCTCTCGCTTCTTTAGTTTGCTCGATCCGGAAATGTCGGATGAGGATGTTTTCCTGCATGGCATCGCACTGAAAATGCCGATTTTTGTGCATGCACATTATAAAAAAACCTTTCTGAAACAGTTGCGGGTTAAAGAATACTCGGAAGACTATTTGCAGAAAATGGAAGATTTACTGGTTAAGCAGACTCAGTTGTTGATGGGACTGCCGCAAGATTAAAGGATTTAAGGGGATTTTTGATGAAGTTGAATAAACGATTGATTACGGGGCTTATCGGCGGCGTTCTGGTACTGGCTGTTGCGGGAGTATTGATTTCCGGTGCGGCCAAAAAGCGGGCGGCGCAAGCGGAGGCGGATACGAAGATTGCGTTGCAAAATTCGCCGCGACCGGTGAAAACGGAGCGGGTCCAGGCGTTAACTGCTGACAAGAGACGCAGTTATCCCGGGATTGTAAAGGCAGCGGACGAGTCCGCTCTCTCGTTCCGTGTCGGCGGACCGCTGGTTCAGGTGAAGGTCACGCAGGGGGAGCCGGTTAAAAAAGGCGATTTGCTGATGCAGATCGATCCTCGCGACTTTGAAGATCGCATTCAATCATTGGAGGCGCAACTGGCCGGGGCTGCGGCGCTTCAGAATAAGGCGCAACAGGACTACGCTCGTATTTCAAAACTCTTTAAGGAAAAGGTGGTTCCTCAGTCCGATTTTGATAGTTCCACCAGTACGCAGGACGCCGCAATCGCTTCGGTAAAGACGTTGAACGCACAGCTTCAGATAGCCCGTCATGCATTGGAGGATACCTCGCTGCTGGCTCCGTATGACGGAACGGTTTCAGAACAACTCGTTGAAAATCACGAAATGATTCGTAGCGGTGACGTTGTACTTCGGTTCCACAGTATTCAGGCACTGGAAGTGACCGTCAGTGTACCGGAGAATGAAATCGTTGGGTTTTCTTTGAATGAGGATACGGTTGCGAGGGTTTCCTTCCCCTCAATCCCTGGAAAAGAGTTTGACGCCCGGCTGACGGAATGGAGCTCGTCGGCCGATCCTCTGACCCGCACGTACGGGGTTACCTTTGAATTTTTTGCTCCGGCAGGATTTCGAATTCTGCCCGGGATGTCGGCTACTGTTTCCTGGAATACTCCTTCCTGTCCGTCATCGGCAGTCACGATTCCCGCATCAGCCCTTTCGGTCCGGGCTGACGGGAGCTCCCTGGTCTGGGTCTACGGCGAATCCGGCAATTGTGCCGAACCGCGCCGCGTGACGGAAGGGAAGCTGACCGGTGCGTCGCGGGTGATCATCACCGACGGGCTGGTTGAAGGCGAGCGGGTGGTCGTCTCCGGCAGCCGTCTGATTCATGAAAACCTGCCGCTGAAAACAGCAGCGATTCGTTAAAGGAAATTTTGTTATGAATCCCGCAGTATTTGCTTTAAAAAAACGTACGGTGATGGTCGTTATGACCATTTTTCTGATTGTCTCTGGATTGATCTCCTACCAGAAACTGGGTCGGCTTGAAAATCCGGATTTTACCATTAAAACCGCATTGGTTATTACTCAATATCCGGGAGCTAGTCCGGCAGAAGTCGAAGAGGAAGTGACGGATTCCATTGAAGAGGCCGTTCAGGCCATGGGGCAGATCAAAGAAATTTATTCAACGTCGCAGGCGGGGACCTCCATGGTTTACGTCGATATTCAGGATGCGTATGCCAGCGCAGAGCTTCCTCAGGTATGGGACGAACTGCGACGCAAAGTTGGCGATATACAGGGGACGTTGCCTCCCGGGGCGGGGCCGTCTGTCGTCAACGATGATTTTGGTGATGTATTTGGGGTCTTTTTTGCCCTGACCGGTGAGGGGTACACCTATGCCGAGCTGAAGGATCACGCTGAAGTGCTTAAAACGGAGTTGCTCTCCTGCGATGACGTGGCAAAAGTCAATTATTGGGGGCTTCAACAGGAAGTCATCTATGTGGAATTTAATCGCGCCCGTTTGACCGAGCTGGGTCTTTCCCCTCAATCCATTGCGTCGACCCTGCAACAGCAAAATGTCGTTCAGTCCAGCGGTCAGGTTAATGTGGATGATAATTATCTGCGAATCATGCCAACGGGCGACTTTTCCGGCGAGCAGATGATCGCCGATCTCTATGTGGGTGGTAAAGACGGTCTGGTCCGGCTTGGGGATATCGCCACGGTGAAACGCGGCTACTACGATCCGCCGCGCAACCGCATGCAGTTTAACGGGGAGCCTTCCATTGGAATCGGAATCTCTACGGTGGCCGGCGGCAATGTGGTGACCATGGGTGAATCGATTCGCGAGAAACTGGCAGAGCTCGAGCCGATAGCCCCGGACGGGATGAAACTGCACGCCATCTATTATCAGAGCGACATGGTGACCGGCGCGGTGAACGGGTTTGTGCTTAATCTGATTGAGGCCGTCGTCATCGTGGTCGTGTTGCTCATGTTTTTCATGGGCTGGCAAAGCGGGCTGCTGATCGGGGCCGTGCTGTTGTTAAATATTTGCGGGACGCTGCTCGGCATGTATGTCATGGATATCACCCTGCAGAAAATCTCGCTGGGTGCGCTGATTCTTGCTCTGGGGATGCTGGTGGACAATGCCATCGTGGTTTCTGACGGCATTCTGGTTCGCGTCGAACGTGGCGAAAGTCGGGAAGAAGCGGCGGCGGATGTGGTTCGTGATACGCAATGGCCATTACTCGGCGCGACCCTTATTGCGATCCTGGCCTTTACGGCGATCGGTTTTGCCCCCGGGAATGTCGGGGAGTTTTGTCAGTCATTGTTTTATGTAATGGCCATTTCCCTGTCGCTTAGTTGGGTGCTCGCGGTAACGATTGCTCCGCTTTTTTGTGTTTGGTTTTTGAAGATTCCAGAGACCCATGGAGCGGATCCCTTCGACAAACCGATGTTTCGCCGCTATCGCAGGCTGCTGCACAGTGCCGTCAAGCATCGCCTGATCACGATTGGCGCGACGGTTGGTCTGCTCGTGGTGGCCATGATCGGATTTAAAACCGTTCCGCAATCCTTCTTCGGTGGCTCAACCACACCGTACTTCTATATCAACTACTGGCTCCCCGACGGGACGCACATTGACCGGACCTCGGCGGATCTCGAACAGATCAGCAATCACGTTCGCGATATGGAAGGCGTAAAAAACGTTACCAGCTTTGCGGGGGAAGGTTCGCTTCGCTTCCATCTTTCCTTCAATTATGAAACTCCGAACACCAGTTACGGCATGCTGCTTGTTGAGGTCGATGATTATCGCAATATGGCTGGACTGATTGAGATGGTCGGTGGGTATCTTCGCGAAAACTTTCCCAACTCTGAACCGTATTGCAATACCATCCCCAATGGACCCGCGATGTCGTTTCTAGTGGAAGCTCGTTTCATGGGGTCGGACAAGAAAGTTCTTGAAGATCTCGCGCGGCAGGCTCTCGATATTATCCGGTTGGAGCCGACGGCCAAAGATGCCCGTTTGGACTGGCGGCAGCCCGTTCATGTGCTGCGCCCGGAATTTTCTGAAACTCAGGCGCGTCGTGTCGGTGTAACCCGTTCGGACTTGTCGCAATCTCTGCAGCTCAACTTCAACGGGATCGTCGGCGGACTTTACCGCGAGGGAAATGAGCTGATTCCAATTATGATGCGCCTGCCGGAAAAGGAACGAACCACCGTTGACAACTTTGACGATGTGCAGGTGTGGAGTTCTGCCAACAAAACATTTGTCCCGATTGGGCAGGTCGTTTCTAGCGTGAAAAACGAATGGGAGTGGCCGCTGGTTAAGCGCCGTGACCGCCGCAACTCCATCACCGTACAGTGCAATCCGGTGGCCGGTCTCCCGAACGCCTTGCGCCTGAAGATTAAGGGTCAGGTTGAAGCGATTGAGATCCCTTCCGATTACCATTTCGAATGGGCTGGCGAATTCAAGGAGTCCGGTGAGGGGCAGGCTCCTCTGAAGGCAACCTTCCCAATCTGTATGCTCGGTATGTTTGTGATCACCATTTGGCTGTTCAACTCGGTTCGCCGCCCATTGATCATCTTTATGACGGTGCCGCTCTCGATTATCGGGGTGACTGCCGCTCTTCTTTTGACCGGGCTACCATTCGGCTTTATGTGCATTCTCGGGTTCCTCGGGCTCTCCGGAATGATCATTAAGAATGCGATTGTACTGATCGATGAAATCGAGTTGCAGCTGCGGCGCGGTGTGCCGGAATATAAAGCAGTGCTCGACTCGTCGGTCAGCCGCATGCGCCCGGTCATGATGGCCGCCGGAACGACGATTCTTGGAATGGCGCCGCTTCTGGCGGATCCGCTCTATTCCGGAATGGCGGTTACCATCATGGGGGGGCTCTCTGCGGCCACCTTCCTTACCCTGATTGTTGTGCCGGTTGTTTATTTAATGGTTTATCGCATTGAGGTTGATCACAAACATTTGTAGGAGATTTGAAATGAAAAAATTATTAATTTTAATATTTTTTGCGCCATCGCTACTGATGGCGCAACCCAATGGCCTGACTCTGGCGGAAACGCGCGCTGCGGTGCTGTCCGCCAATCCGTCGGTGCGCGAATCGCTTCAGCGCATTGCGTCTGCTGAGGCCGTGCTTAAACAAGCGCATTCCGCCTACTTGCCGACAGTTTCGTTTGCGGGAAGCATTGGCTACATGGATGTCAGTGTGCATCCGGAAAGCGACATCACGAATCGTTACAACGATAGCATGAAACAAGCGTCTGGTGGGTTGCAGGCCAGCTGGTTGCTGTTTGACGGCTTCGCCCGTGAGGCGCGTTCGCTTTCCGCAAAATACGGCCTACAACAATCGCGTGAGCTAGCCGATGAAACCCGCCGTCTCCTCATTCTTTCGGCCACGGTCTCATTCCGTCAGGCGCAGTTGGCTATGCAGAATATTGAAGTCGCCGAGCAGGATTACGCCTTCAACACCAATTTGGAGGGGGATGCGCAAAAACGGTTCGACGTCGGAATGTTGCCGGAGGCGGACGTGTACAATTTTTCCATTCGTGCGCTCCGGGCCGAAAATTCAATGCTGCAGACCCAGCTTGACTACAAAATCGCTTGCGCAGTACTGGCCGAGCTGATGGCGCTGCCCGACGCGCAGCTGTCGGAAGGCCTCCGGCCCGTTGCCGCGGGGTTCGACCTTCCCGGAGCCGTCCCAGAACTTGATCTAGAACTGCAGTATGCGCTTGGCAATCGGCCGGATTACAAAGCCATGCAGTCGGGACGGCTTGCCCTTGAACAGCAGGTTCGTGCCGCGAAAGGCGACCTGCTGCCGAAGGTCGCGCTGACCGGTTCCATGACTTATACGGAAACCGAAGACCGATCGGTCGTTGAGAACTATGGCGATTATGATTCGTTCGTTGGAATTACCGTTAAATGGGATCTGTTCGCCGGCGGTCGTAAAATCAATATGGTTAAACAAGCGCAGGCTGAAATGTGCGCGTTGGAAGATCAGCAGGAGGCGTTGCGTCTGTCTATTCGCTCGGTACTGCGCCAGCGTATCGACGAAGCGGAAACGGCCACAGAGGTTTTTGGACGGCAGAAAAAAATATATGAGTTGTCCACCCGGGTGCGCGATAGCATCGAAAAAGCCTATCGTGCCGGAGCCGTATCCATTACCCGTCTGAATGAGGCGCAGACCGATCTGGTGCGGGCGCGCACCGGCTACGCGTCATCATACATTGCCTGTCAGTTGGTGCTGAACCGGCTCGATATTGAAACGGGTCGGGTGATGAAGGATGTTTTATGAATCGATATGTTTTTATTGATTTGATCCTTGCAGGGGGCGGATCAAAGAATAATATTGCCACTCTGAATTTTAAAAAACATGGAGAATGTTATGGCTGAAGAACTGCAACCGTTACTGGATCAGATCCGCAAAGAGGGGGTCGACAAGGCCGAAGCCGAAGCCGCCGAGATTCTCGCGCAGGCCAAGGAAAAAGCCGCGCAGATGGTGCGCGAAGCCGAAGAAAAAGCCAAAGCGCTGGTCGCCAAGGCGGAAACCGATTCCGAGGTTTTCACGCAGCGTAGTATTGCTACGCTCGAACAATCCGCGCGTGACGTGCTCATCACGGTTGGGCAGGGCATCGAAAACATTCTCTCCCAAATCGTCACGGCATCCGTCGACGAAGCGCTCGGGATTGAGGTGCTTGAAAAAATGATGATCAGCATGGCGGCCTCTTGTGCTGAACAGCATGGCGAGACTCGGATTGAGCTGCTGGTCGGCGAAGCCGATCAGGATGAGCTCGTGAAGTTTTTCGCATCGAAGTATTCCGACAAGATGGTTGAGGGAATTGAGCTACAAGTGGACAACGAAATCCTCAAAGGCTTCAAGGTCAGCTTTGCAGACGACCATGTTTATCTCGATTTTACCCAGGAGGCCATCGCCGAAGCACTAACCGCTTTCCTACGCCCGAAACTGGCCGACATCGTTGGCCGCGTCGCCAAAGGCGTCGCGCCTAGCGGCGAATGATCAACAATCAATTTTCAATGCTCAATTAACAACGAAAGGCCTGAATGCAAAGATGCTTACACTTGAACATTGAGAGTTGAGCATTACGTATTGAGAATTTTCTATGGATCACTGGTATCTAGTTTCATCGCTTCCGACTCTGCGTATCGGCGAAAAACCGCCGATGGGCGCAGAAGCGTTCCGTGCGGCCTGCATCGGCTGGCTGTCGGAGGATGAGCTGGAGATTATTGATGCGGTGCTCGAAAACCGCGAGCCAACCATGATCGGCTGCGCGTCCGCATGGTGGAACGGCGAAGTGCAGCTGCGCGATGCGGTTGTGCGGGTGCGCGCCAAAAACCGCAACACCGATGCGGCCCGCTTTCTGCAACCGTATGATGGGTTCAGCGCTACAATTGAAAAAATGGTGACCGATGCGTTCACTCGCCCTGATCCGCTGGAGCAGGAGATGGAGCTCGACCGCGCCCGCTGGACGCTGGTCGATGAGTTGGCTGTCGCGGCACCGTTCGGCTTCGCCGCCATCCTCACCTTCGCAGTCAAAGTTCGCATCGCCGAGCGCTGGGCGGGGATGGATGATTCGATCGGGCAGGAAAATGTAGAGAATCTGGTTCTTGTTGCGCTTGAAGAGCCCAATAACCAATAACCAATAACGAATAACTAATTATCATGAATGTAGGCAAAATTGTTGGAGTAAACGGAAACCTGCTGACGGTGGCATTTGAAAACCCCGTGATTCAGAATGAGGTGGGTTTTGCGAAGCTGGGGGATGTCCAGCTCAAGGCTGAGGTTATTCGCATACGTGGAACCAATGCCGACCTGCAGGTGTTTGAGGATACAGTCGGTCTGAAAGTGGGTGATGAGGTGGAGTTCACCGGCAATCTGCTTTCGGTGGAGCTCGGGCCGGGCCTGCTGACACAGGTGTTCGACGGTCTCCAAAATCCGCTTCCGGCGTTGGCTGAGGAGTGTGGATTTTTCCTGCAGCGCGGCAAATATCTCGATCCGCTTCCGCGCGAAACTAAATGGGCGTTTACGCCGACCGCCCATGTCGGCGATAAAGTGGTTGCCGGCGATGCCGTCGGAGCCGTCCCTGAAGGAATTTTTGATCATAAAATCATGGTGCCGTTTCGCTTGCCGGGCCATATGACTGTTAAGTCGGTTGAAGCCGCCGGCGAATACACCGTTGTGGATACCGTCGCGGTGGTCACCGACGACAAAGGCCGCGACCACGACGTGAAGCTGATGCAGGTCTGGCCGGTAAAAATGCCGATCCAGTGCTATGCTGAACGTCTGCGTCCGACTGATCCACTGGCCACTTCTCAGCGCATTGTGGACACTTTTTTTCCCGTCGCCCGTGGCGGAACCTATTGCATTCCCGGTCCGTTTGGGGCTGGCAAAACGGTGCTTCAGCAGATCACTAGCCGTCACGCCGACGTCGATATAGTGATCGTCGCCGCTTGCGGCGAGCGTGCCGGTGAGGTGGTGGAAATGCTTCGCGAATTTCCAGAGCTGACCGACCCGAGGACCGGCAAGAGCCTGATGGAACGCACGATCATTATTTGTAACACCAGCTCCATGCCGGTAGCCGCTCGCGAAGCCTCTGTGTATACCGGTGCGACGTTGGCTGAATACTACCGCCAGATGGGGCTCGACGTCCTGCTGTTGGCTGACTCCACGTCCCGCTGGGCGCAGGCCTTGCGCGAAATGTCTGGCCGTCTCGAAGAGATTCCCGGCGAAGAAGCCTTCCCGGCTTACCTCGAATCCGTGATCGCCTCTTTTTACGAGCGCGGCGGGGTGGTTCGCCTCCATAACGGCGAAACCGGTTCGGTTACGATCGGCGGCACGGTTTCCCCGGCCGGCGGCAACTTTGAAGAACCGGTTACGCAGGGAACGCTTAAAGTGGTTGGTGCGTTCCATGGCCTGAGTCGCGCCCGTTCCGACGCGCGACGTTTCCCCGCGATCGACCCGCTCGAAAGCTGGAGCAAATACCCCAGTGTGGTGGACGACGAAGAGCTTGAGGCCGCCCGCCGTATGCTGCGTGTGGGCAGTGAGGTCGGTCAGATGATGAAAGTGGTTGGCGAAGAGGGAACCTCCATTGAGGACTTTATCGTCTATCTGAAAAGCGAATATCTCGACTCGGTTTATCTGCAACAGAACGCGTTTAACGAGGTCGATTCCGCTACGCCGGTGGCTCGCCAAACGCATGTCTTTGGATACATTTCCCGGTTTTTGAAGACGAACCTCAAGTTTACCGACAAAGAAGCCGCGCGTGCCTTCTTCCAGACCCTCACTCAGGCCGCCCGCGACTGGAATCAGATTGCGTTTGACTCGGACGAATTTAAAAAACAGGAAGAAAAGCTCGATCACCAGATCGCGGCAGTAACCAGCTACGAATAAACGGGCCGAGCCCGTTTATTATCGGAGAGAAAAATTATGCATAAGGTTTATCACCGTATTGAACAGATCGCAGGAAGTGTGATTGTGGTCAGCGCCGAAGACATCATCAACGGGGAGTTGGCTCAGGTCACCTCCGGATTCGGCACGTCGCTCGCTCAGGTCATTCGTCTCGAAGGGCCCCGGGTTTATTTGCAGGTTTTCTCCGGAAGTCGCGGAATTGCCACCGACGCGAAAGTCCGTTTTCTCGGCCATACGATGCAGGTTCCGTTCTCGGAAAATCTCATGGGTCGCGTGTTTACCGGTTCCGGTGTCCCGCGCGACAAGGGGCCGGAAATTACCGAAAACATGATCCCGATCGGCGGGCCGTCGGTCAATCCGGCCAAACGCATTATTCCGCGCAATATGGTTCGCACCGGAATCCCGATGATCGACGTGTTTAACACGCTGGTTGAGTCGCAGAAACTTCCTATTTTCTCGGTGGCAGGGGAGCCCTACAACGAATTACTTGCCCGCATCGCCCTGCAGGCTGAAGTCGATATCATCATTCTCGGTGGCATGGGCCTTAAGCACGATGACTATCTTTACTTTCGCGACTTCTTGGAGGAACACGGCGCACTCTCGCGCTCGGTGCTCTTCGTACATACCGCCGCCGACCCGATCGTCGAATGTACGCTCGTTCCCGATATCGCGCTGGCTACCGCGGAACAGTTTGCCTTGCAGAATAAGCGTGTGCTGGTTTTGTTGACCGATATGACCAACTTCGCCGACGCCCTGAAAGAAGTTGCCATCACCATGGAGCAGATCCCCTCCAACCGCGGTTATCCCGGCGACCTCTACTCGCAGCTCGCTTCGCGTTACGAAAAAGCAGTCGACTTCGAAGGCTCCGGCTCCATCACCATTTTGGCGGTGACCACGATGCCGGGTGGCGATGTAACTCATCCGGTTCCGGATAACACCGGTTACATTACCGAAGGGCAGTTTTATCTCAAAAACGGACGCATTGAGCCGTTTGGCTCGCTTTCCCGATTGAAACAGCAGGTCAACGATAAAACCCGTGATGACCACCGCACCATCATGGATACCATGATTCAGCTTTATGCCTCCTTCAAAGAGACGCTCGAGAAACAGTCGATGGGGTTCCGCATGAGCGCATGGGATACCAAGTTGCTCAAGTATGGCGACCGTTTTGAAAAAGAAATGATGGCGCTGTCCGTCAACATCCCGCTTGAAGAGGCGCTCGACCTCGGTTGGAAAATGCTGGCCGACTGCTTTGAACCGCAGGAAACGGGCATTGCATCGAAACTGACCGACCAGTTTTGGCCGAGCGAGGCATAGCCTTGCAGTGAATAGTTATTGGGTAAAAGTTATCAGGAATAATGTATGAGCAATGAAATTAAAACATTTGAAGACCTAGAGTGCTGGAAAGCCTGTCGGGAGCTTCGGCTGTTTATTGCCAAAACAGTTGTTCCTGTTTTGCCCAAGGACGAGAAATTTGGGTTGGCCAATCAGGTTTTGCGCGCGGCGCGGTCGACCACTGCCAATATTGCCGAAGGGTACGGACGCTTTCATTACATGGATAACGCGAAGTTTTGTAGCAATTCTCGTGGCTCTGCCTGGGAAGTTCTTGACCATCTGATTACCGCGAATGATGAAGACATGATTTCAGATGAAATGTTGAGTGAGGGCCGCGATCTGGTGAATCAGGCAGCGAGATTGCTGAATGGCTATATGAATTACCTGAAACGAGCATCTCAAACTGATAACAAATAACTTTTAACTGATAACCGGCGAAGCCACATGGCAAAAATAAAATTTACGAAAAATGAGCAGAAAACGCAGCGGGATTCGCTGGCGCGCTTTACGCGTTATTTGCCGACGTTGCAGTTGAAAAAGCAACAGTTGCAGATGGAGTTGCGCGGACTCGATGCGGAGATCAACGCCAAGCGCGACGAAGAAAAGGCCGCCCGATCCGATCTGGCATCCTGGGTGAAGCTCTTTTCCGAATCATTTGATTTTTCGCCAACTATCCAGGTCGAAACCATCGAGCGCTCGACCGGCAACATCGCCGGGGTGGCGATTCCCGTTTTTGGAAGTATTTCCTTCGTTGAAGAAACGCCCGACCTGTTTGAAACCGCCGCCTGGGTGGATCGCGGCATCGATTTGCTTCGTCAGCTGATCCGCCTGCGTGTGGAACGGCAGATCATTGAAGAGCAGTACCGTCTGCTGTCCGCCGAGCTGCGTACCACCTCTCAGCGCGTGAACCTCTTCGAAAAAGTGAAGATCCCGGAATGTAAGGAAAACATCCGTGTTATTCGTATCTTTATGGGCGATCAGCAAACCGCTGCTGTAGCCCGTTCCAAAATTGCCAAAGGCAAAAGCGCAGAGAAGATTGTAAGTTAGCCCACGAATCACACGAATGAACACGAATAAAGACATTCTATATAAAGAAGAAAGCTTCTCCATCATCGGAGCGTGCTTCAACGTGTATAATGATAAGGGTTGCGGGTTTCTGGAGCCGGTTTATCAGGAGTGCATGGGCATTGAGTTGGATTTTCAAAAGATTCCGGCGGAGTCGCAAAAGAAACTGGATTTATTTTATAGAGGGCAGAAGCTCGAACATTTTTATCAGCCGGATTTTATTTGCTTCGGGAAGATTATTCTTGAGTTGAAGGCCGTTGATAAGATCACGGATGCCCATCGGGCGCAGGTTTTAAACTATCTCCATGCGACAGGGCTAAAATTAGGAATCATCGTTAACTTTGGACATTATCCGAATCTTGAATATGAACGAATCGTTCTTTGATTCGTGTTTATTCGTGTGATTCGTGGGCAGTAAAAAAATGATAGTACGGATGAAAAAAATGACGCTGCTGTGTACCCGCGCCTCGCGCGAGGTGACGCTTGATGCACTGCGCGATCTCGGCGCGGTGCATCTGCGGCATGTGAAATCTCCCGAAGGCGAGGGGCTCGATCAAGCTCGTAACCATTTTGCCTATCTGAAGCGTGCGCTCGAAGTGCTTCCCAAACATGTGAATGCCGCGCCGTCCGGAAAGTCCGCACACGATGTGGTTGATGAAGTTTGGAAACTGATTCACCGCCAGCAGGCGCTTTCTGAAAAAATCGACCTGCTCGAAATGGAGCGCGCCCGCTATGAGGCATTCGGGGCGTTCAGCGTAGATGATATCTTTAAGCTTCAGGAGCAGGGCATTTTTGTCAAATTGCTGGCCGCTCCGATAAAACAGCTTCCCACACCGCCCGACGGCGCAAACCTCGTGGAGCTGGGCCGCGATCGCACATCGGCTTACTTCGTTCTTATTAGTCGCACGGAGATGCCGATTGATGCCGAGGAGTTGCCGCTTCCCGAACACTCCGCCGTTGAAATGGCAGAACAGATTTCCGCGCTGACGGATCAGCTCGCAGAAACGGAAGAAGAATTCAAAACCTATTCTGGCGATCACGACGCAGTGATCGCAATCGTCGGCGAGGCTGGCGACCATGTTGTCTGGCTTGAAGCCCGCAACGGCATGGGGCTTGAAGAGGACGTCACGTACCTTAGAGGATTCTTTCCCGCTGAGCGTGAAAAAGAACTGCGCATCGCCGCATCCAAACAGGGTTGGGCTGTGCTGGTTGAAAAGCCGGCGGCCGATGATCCAGTGCCAACCCTTCTGCGCAACCCCAAGTGGGTTTCCCCGATCAAAGCCGTCTTTGACATGATCGGAGTTATCCCAGGCTACAAAGAACTGGATGTCAGCGCACTGTTCCTTATTTTTCTCAGCATCTTCTTCGCCTTTATTATCGGTGATGCCGGTTACGGCCTGTTGTTCATTGCGCTCACTCTTTTTGGTAAGTTCAAAACCAAAGGGAAGGCAGAGGCGCAACCTGCATTGAATCTGCTGATGATTATGAGCGCCGCCTGTGTGATTTTCGGGGTGCTCACCGGCAACTATTTTGGAATTTCGATTGAATCGCTTCCTCCGGTCATGCAGGGACTTTCTAGTAAATTCATGACCGGTTATCGGGAAGGTGTTTGGAATTCCGACCGGGCGGCAAACCATATTATGTTTATCTGTTTCACGATTGGGACTCTTCACCTGACGATCGCGCATGGTTGGAATCTGATTCGTAAGATTAATTCATGGGCAGCGCTCGGTGATCTGGGATGGCTGTGTTGCACCTGGTCTCTATACACCATTATTCTCGGCATGGTGTTGTATTATGATTTTTCCAGTATGTCCGGATGGGCTTGGATTCCTGCCGTTCAGCTACCGTTGCTCGGTGTGGGTATCGCAATAATTATTCTCAGCCTTGTATTGACTAAATCCTACTTTGGACTCGTGACGCTCGCACTGGATGTTATCAGCAACTTTGTTGATATCATCTCCTATGTTCGCCTCTATGCGGTGGGCGCGGCCTCACTGGCGATTGCTCAGGCGTTCAACGGCATGGCGATGGATATTGGCTTCAGCGGAATCGGCGCCCTGGGAGCGGCCGCCATTTTGTTCGCTGGCCACGCGTTGAACATCATTCTCGGCGCCATGGGCGTTATGGTTCACGGCATCCGCCTGAACACCCTTGAGTTCTCAGGACATGCCGGCATCGAGTGGGCCGGAATTCACTTTAACCCCTTTTCAAAACGAGCCGGAACAAAAGAATTTAGACAGGATTAACAAGATCGACAGGATGTAAAAAAAACAGGCAGGGAATACGAATCCTGTAAATCCTGTTATCCTGTCCAAAAAATGGAGGAAACGAAATGGACGCATCATTAGCACCCGCATTGATCAAACTAGGCGGCGTCGCCGCGCTCGGATTTGCCGCTATCGGATCGGCACTCGGAACCGGAACCGCCGGCATGGCCGGAATTGGCGCCTGGAAAAAATGCTACGCACAGAACAAACCAGCTCCCTTTATTCTGCTGGTTTTCATCGGCGCGCCGCTCTCGCAGACCATTTATGGACTGCTGCTGCTACTCGCTTTCAATAAAATGGCTCTGCTTGAATCCGCTGGCGTTATGTGGCCGGCCGTGCTCGGCGCGGGCATCATCGGCGGAATTGCTATGGGCATGTCTGCTTGGTATCAGGGCAAAACCGGCGCCGCGGGTTCCGATGCGCTCGGCGAAACCGGTCAGGGTTTTGGTAACTATTTGACCACCCTCGGGGTTGTGGAAACCGTTGCGCTGTTCGTGATGATCTTCATCCAGATGGCTCTCAAATAAGACCGCCGTTGGGTAGGGACGGTTCTCTGAACCGTCCGCGGACGCCTCGGAGAGGCATCCCTACTTTTCCAAGGTTTGGAATTTTTTTACCGAAGCGAGGCGAATCCCTGAACCTCGGCGTAGTTGCTTCCAAGCCTTGGGAAACCAGCCCGAATATCGTGAAAGACGGTCTTTAAGGCGGTTGTTTTTACGGTTATGGCGGCGATCTCGTAAAAATTGGAACTGGAGAAGCAGAAGAAAAGTTCCAGACATTGGAAAAATTCGCGTTTATTCGCGTCCATGAACCGCGCCTGTTGGCGCTATTTTGCTTTGCAAAATTATCTGTCGCTTCGCTTGCGGCGCGGTTAAAGTTTCCAAACATTGGAACCGACTGCGTCGGGGCACAGCGCTTTGCGGCGAAAAGGCGATATAACGTGGGATTATTATGAATTTAGAAGAGCTCAATCAGATTAAAGAGACGGCGCTGGCGGAAGCCAACGGGGCGGCAGATGCCGCCGCGCTCGAAGAGGTGCGTATCAAGTATCTCAGCCGCAAAGGGCTACTGACCGATGTGATGGCGCAGCTCAAAGATGTGCCGAACGAGGAAAAGCCGCTGTTCGGTAAAGGCGCCAACCAGCTCAAGCAGGAGCTGACTGCTCTCATCAAAGAGAAGCAAGCCGTGCTCAGCACGGTTTCCAAAGGGGCCGGCTCCTTCGATCCAACGTTGCCTGGGCAGTGGCCCAATCTCGGTTCCGAGCATCCGATCAGCAAAGTGACCGCCCGCATCACGGAAATTTTTCAGACCCTCGGTTTTACCGTCGCCGACGGTCCGGATGTCGAAACGGTCTGGAACAACTTTGATGCGCTCAATACGCCGGCCGATCATCCGTCGCGCGACGAGCAGGATACGTTTTATCTGAATAACGGCGATCTGTTGCGCTGCCACACCTCGCCGGTGCAGGTGCGCTACATGGAAAGCCACACACCGCCGATCCGCATTATCGCGCCCGGTCGCTGCTATCGCCGCGACACGCCGGACGCCACCCATAGCGCCAACTTCCATCAGGTGGAAGGGCTGTTCGTGGCGGAAGAGGTTTCGATGGCCGACCTCAAAGGTACGCTGTCTTACTTCGCCAAGCAGTTCCTCGGAGAGGATGTGAAAATCCGTTTCCGTCCGCACTTTTTTCCGTTCACCGAGCCGAGCTTCGAAGTGGACTTCTTCTTTGAAGTCGGCGGCAAAGCCCGCTGGATCGAAATTCTCGGCGCGGGCATGGTGGATCCCGAAGTATTTAAAAAAGTCGGCTACGATCCGGACAAAGTCACCGGCTTCGCCTTCGGAATGGGCATCGAGCGCCTCGCCATGATCATGTACGGCATTAAGGACATTCGCAATCTCTACGAAAACGACGTGCGGTTTCTGGCGCAGTTTTAGGAGTTATAAATGAATCAGCCGAAAATTATTCCCATTGACTCACTGGGGGAGTGCAAATTTAATTCACCGTTCAAGGCGAAGCGCCAGCGGTTTTACAGCGATGACGACGGGGTGATTCGCGAGGTGCTCAGTCGCGATCTGGATCCGGCGGCATCGGTTGCCGACTTGGATTTTTTTCAGCTGGCCGGTGCGCGTGAAAAACTTTTTTTTGACCCGAAAAACGTGACGGTTGGAATTGTGACCTGCGGTGGGCTCTGTCCGGGATTGAACGACGTGATTCGTGCAGTGACCTTCTGTGCGCTTGAAGGCTACGGGGTCAAAAAAGTCCTCGGCTTCCAGTATGGTTATGAAGGATTAGTTTCTAAATATTTTCATCCGCCAATTGAGCTGAATACGATCAATACCGATGAAATTCATGAAAAGGGCGGAACGATCCTGAAGTCATCACGTGGCGCTCAGGACACCAAAGAGATGGTTCACACACTTAGTCACTACAAAGTGGATATTTTGATCACTATCGGTGGCGATGGCACACTGCGTGGCGCCCGTGACATTCAGGAAGAAGTTGCCAGGCAGGGTTTGAAGATTGCAGTGATTGGCGTGCCAAAAACCATCGACAATGATATCAGTTTGGTCGAACGTTCTTTCGGGTTCGAAACCGCAGTGGAAGGCGCATGGGATATAATGAACTGTGCGCATTCCGAGGCAAAAGCCGTTCGTCACGGTGTCGGACTGGTTAAGCTGATGGGGCGCGAATCCGGCTGGATTGCCGCATCGTCTTCGATTGCCAACAGCAACGTCAATTTCTGTCTGATTCCGGAGGTGCCGTTTGATCTGGACGGACCGAACGGATTTTTTGAACATCTGCGTCAGCGACTGGATAAAAAAGATCATGCGGTGGTGGTGGTGGCAGAAGGGGCGGGCCAGAATTTGATCGAACACGAAAACGCCAAAGATAAATCTGGCAACACCAAGCTGGCGGATGTCGGCACCTACCTGCGTGATGAAATGAAACGCTGGTTTGCGGAAAAGGATACCGAGATCAATGTGAAGTATTTTGATCCCAGCTACTCCATCCGTAGCACACCGGCCAACGCCAACGATTCGGAATACTGTCTACTGCTCGGCAATAATGCGATGCATGCCGGTATGACGGGCAAGACCAATATGATTGTCGGACTGCATAACCATCGACTGGTTCATCTGCCGATTCCAATGATTGGAAGCCGCAAGCAGGTCGATCCTGACCGCTGGGTTTGGCAGACCGTTCTACAGGCCACCCGCCAGCCCGCTAGCATGCTTAACTGAACTGAATCATTCGGAACGCATCGGGCAGGGAACGAATAATGTCCGTGGCGATCATTGCCTCCTGCGTCATGTCTTCGGCGGCGATATCCCCGGCCAGTCCGTGCAGATGAACGCCGGTGATGGCGGCCTCGAACGGTTTCATGCCACGTCCGAGTAGCGCGCTGATAATACCGGCGAGCACATCGCCGGAGCCGCCGGTCGCCATGCCGGGGTTGCCGCTCATGTTGACGCCCATTTTATAGTTCGGAGCCGCCACGACCGTTCCAGCACCTTTCAGCACAATCGTCTTGCCGGTTTGATCGGCCGCGGCGCGGGTCTGCGCCCAGCGGTCGGTGACCGGTGCGCCGAAAAGACGCTCAAATTCTCCCGGGTGTGGGGTGAGCACCATTGGGCATTTTGCCGAGCCGATTTTTTCGGGAGCAACGCACAGCGCGTCTGCATCCAAAATGAGCGGAACGCTGCAATCCTTCAGCAGCTGCTCAATAAATTCTGGGTGGTGTCCAAGGCCGGGGCCGACACAAAGGGCATCGCACTTTTTCAAAAGAGAGAGGATGAGATCATCTTCGGAGCGCGAAGCGCTGTGCTGCAACGCAGTTGCTGAAAACGGGTGAACCATTATTTCCGGCCCAGCGGCCTGTGCGACAATGGGATAGACCTTTTCGGGTGTTAGCACGCTGACAAGCCCCGCGCCGGAGCGCAGCGCGGCGCGCGCGGCCATGGCGATGGAGCCGGTAAAGCCGATGGAGCCGCCGATCAGCAAAACGTGTCCATGGTTTCCTTTATGGGTTTCGTTACCGCGGAAGGGAATCAGCAGGTTGGCGCGGTCGATCAGCTCGGCGTCTGGGCAAGTGGGAACCCTTTCTTTAAGCTCTGCGGGAATGCCGATATCGATGACTTCAATGGTTCCAACGTATGGAACGGCTTCGGGACGAATCAGGCCGGTTTTCGGTAGGCACATCGTGGCGGTGAGGTTGGCGCGAACGGCACTGCCTTCCGCAATGCCGGTGTCGGCATCCACGCCGGAGGGAATGTCGATGGAGAGAACGAAACTGCGCAGCGCCTCTTCGTTGACGAAGTCGATCAGCTTGCTCATAAAACCGCGCGGCGCGCCTTGGGCGCCGGTGCCGAGCAGGCCGTCCACAATGACGGCCGGCGTGCGTTCGAGATCAAGATCCTCATCCTTGGAAACCTCCACGGGATGAATGCCGCGGCGAATCATTTTTTTGAGGTGGTATTCCGCATCACCTTTGATTTTCCGTTTGGAGCCGCAGATCCAGACGGTTACATCCACTTCGGCTTCGGCGAGGAAACTTGCGGCGGCGAATACATCGCCGCCGTTATTGCCGATGCCGGCGATTAGCAAAACCGTGTCGGCCATTCGCGACTGTAGAATGTCGAGCGTGATTTCCGCGACGCCCTGACCGGCACGCTCCATCAGCAGATCACCGGGAATATTGAATTCCTCGATCGTGCGGCGGTCGAGTTCGCGTATGTCAGCGGAAGAGATCGTTTTCATGCCGACAGGATATCCATAGGAGTGGTTGCCGTCCAATAATTTCTTTCTAGCGATGTGTATATTCGCATTAAAAGCAATTAGGTTTATTGTTGACACGTATAGGGGAGGGGGGTAACTTTTCCGAGTATTTTTACCCTTAAAAAGGAGACGGCATGAAAAAAAAGAAAATGATGTTGTTAGGTGTGGTGATCGGGATTGCTGGGGTTGCTATGGGCGGAAATGGAAATGGAAACGGAAATGGAAACGCATCAACCAATGCGGCAACCAAAACAATTGATGTTCGCGGCGGTTTTATCTACAACCACGGGGCGGTTAATCCCGATGATGTCGGCTTAACCTTCACTAATGCCGGAATCCGAGACATCACCATCAGCGCGGGTCAGCTCAGCGGGGTTGACCCCGAAACCGGAGTTGTCATCACGAACTCCGCCAATCTTTTGCCGCTTAAAGCGCAGTCGCTCGAAACGACCGGCGATGTGACAGCCGGCGGTTCTTTTGTCGGTGATGGTTCTGGGCTGACTGACTTGAGTGTTACGAACTTGGTCGGAGATATCGATCAATCACAGGTAAACGGTTTGACGAATGCGCTGTTGGGCAAAGTAGACAGTTTCGCGCTGGCACCGATTGCGACGAGTGGAGACTACAACAGTTTAAGTAATGTTCCGGCTTTAGCATTGGTCGCCATGAGCGGCAACTATGCCGATCTGATAAATGCTCCGGTCCTGCAGCCGATTACGACCAATGCAACCTTTGCAAATCTGTCGGTTACGAACGGGGCGATTGCCCAAGCGCAGGTCAACGGTTTAACCAATGCATTGGCTGGAAAAGTCAACACGACCCATCTTGGAACGATGGCATATGTAAGCACCAGCGACTATCTGACAACGGCTGGCGCCGAAAACTTCGTTGAAAAGAATGCGGCCACCAATGTACTGAGTGGCGAATTGATCGCGCAAGCTAACTTGATAGTTCAAGGGCAGTTTGTTGCCACCTATATTCCTCCGCAAGGCGACCTGTTGATGGGAAGCTACACCAACGGACTTCCGCAATAATTCTACAACCTGAGATGACGGGAGTTTCGTGATGAAACATGTAACAAAAAATCGGGTTGTATTATTTCTTTTGCTGCTGGCGGGGCTTCTTTTCGCTGAGGTTCCCCAGTGGTGGATTGATCGGGGAGTTGTTGATACCAATGCGGTGCCTAATGACTATGCCCCCGTTAATCAGGGGCAGGTGAAGCAGGTTGCAACTCAGGCGTATCTGGAATTCGATCAAGAACTCACGAACGACTGCTCTGCCATCAGCAATCGGATTGATGGGTTTTCAACCACGAACAACTATCTCCCCGCCAACATCGGCCAGCTCAAGTATCTCACCACACCTTTTTACGACCTGCTCTGGACCAATAACTATACCAATGCCTGGCCCGACGGTATGACCGTTGGTCCTTACCCGTGGAGCGGTTTGGTCGATTCTCCCAATGACTATGCCCTCGCCAGCATCGGCCAGCTCAAATACCTCTTCAGTTTTGATTTATCTGGGGTGTTGATTTCGCCACAAGACCGGGATGGCGACGGTATTCTTAATGAGTTGGAGGGTCTCCTCGGAACTGATCCGGATCTTGCGGATACGGATTCCGATGGTGCCTCCGATTTTGATGAACTCTTCCCGGATGGTGCTATTACTCAGCTTGAAACTTTTGAGTCTGATGGTCTGCCTGATGGATGGACTACATCTGGAGATGCTCCGTGGAGAAACTGTTTTACAGAATCTTATTTTGGATGTGGTTCAATTGTATCCGGTAATATTGATGATCGCGAGAGTAGTACTATTGCCTTCTCATGCGATGCGGACACACTTTCATTTTATTTGAAGGTTTCATCAGAGTATGATTATGATTTTTTACAGTTATATATTGATGGGGCTTTAATCGAAGAATGGTCTGGCGAAATTGATTGGACTTACGAGGAATTCGCCTTGGACCCAGGAACAAATTCTGTTGAATTTGTTTATGATAAAGATAGTTCAGGGTCAACGGGTGATGATTGTGCGTGGGTTGATATGGTTAATTTTGCCAGCGGGAATCTGGTAACCGATCCATTGAATGCTTTAGACAGTGATCACGACGGAATTCCGGATCATATTGAACAGGATCTAGGGTTGGATCCGTTCAATGCTGATGATGCATTCGGTGATTTAGACGGCGATCAGTTTCCTAATGTTGTTGAGTTTGTGTATGGAACCGACCTTTCCTCTGCAACGAGTTTTCCTGCGGCTATGGTCACCTTGACAAACAACGCCGGTGGAACGATTCAGTCGGCTATTGATCAGGCCTATCTATTGGCGACGAATGCGTATCCCATTGTGCGGGTGTGTGCGGACACCTATCAGGGTGAAGGCAATCGCAATTTGACGATTAATGGTAATCTGCTTTTGTTTGCAGACGAGGGCGTGACGCTTGACTGTGAATATGCTGATCGCGCCTTTAATGTGGAGGGTGGAGAAATCGTTATTATCAATGGATTTTCGGTTGTCCACACGAGTCATGATGAAGGGGCGGGTGTGTATGCAGGGGGAGCATTGAAGTATCTCGCACTGAAGTCCATGAGCTTCACAGACTGTTCAGCGACCGGTTGGGGGCTTATTTGGCTGGATACTAATTTGGATGTTTCACTCAATGGACTTTCATTTTTGAATTGTTCGTCCGAATACGGGATCCTCGAGTCTTCCGGTAACGGAGAGCTTAGGATTCAAGATACGTATGTTAGCCAGTGCACTTCAGACCGATATTTATTCAGTTCCAGAGGTGATGTGTCCATAGAGAACTCTAGGTTTACGTTGTGTCAAATAATAGACGGGCAAATGTTTAGTTTTTATAAAGCCACTGTTTCGTTAAACTCTGTCGAGATTACTGGGTGTTCGGCACTCTCCATTCTGAATGCATCCGGAGGAGATAGAGTCGCGTGTGCTAATCTGATCGTTGCCGAATGTGATACGAATTATGGAGTTTTTAATTTTTTTGAGCAGCCATGGACGCTTTCGCATTCCACTATTTTCAATAACCGCATCAAGTCATCCTATAGAAACGCATTTGGGGAAGTTTATTCGAGTAACGGTCTGATAGAGTATTCTATTTTATGGGGTAATGAGGGGAAGGGGTATGACGAGTCCCTTCCAGACGATCTGAGTATCCAAAACAGTATTGTGGAAGGCGGATGGAGCGGGTCGGGGACGAATATTATCATAGCAAATCCTAACCTCCTCAATAATTTTCATTTGGCGGGCACCAACTCGCCGGCGATTGACGCCGCTATCGGTTCTGACGAAAGCAGGGATGTGGACGGGGAATTTCGTCCAGCCGGCTTGGCCCCGGACATCGGAGCTGACGAGTTTGTCGATAGTGATTCCGACGGTCTCCCCGACTGGTGGGAAACGCTTTACGATGTCAGCGAAGCAACGAACGATGTTGATGATGTCCCCGATGGGTTAACGAATATTGAGGAATACCGTCGTGGAACAGATCCTAGGCTGAATGATACGGATTATGACGGGGCCAGCGATTATGAGGAATCCAACCTTAATGCTACCTGGAAAGGTAGCGATCCGCTTGATCCAGACACGGACGATGATCTGATGCTCGACGGGTATGAAATTGATTACGACCTGAATCCATTGGATGCGGATGATGCGTATTATGATCCAGATGGAGACTGCATTCCGACTCTGTATGAATACATGAATACGACCGATCCGACCCATGCGCTTTCAGTCCCTACGAATACCGTTGTGGTGAGCACGAACGGGCCGGCCGACGCATACAGCAGTATAACAAACGCCATTGCGAGCGCTTCGGCACTCAGTGCCTATCCGATCGTGCGGCTGGAGCCGGGGACGTATGCACTGTCGACACCGAGCGGGGACGGCATTGTGCTGGCGAATGATCATCTGCTGATCTACGGAACGAATGCGGCGACGGTGATCGATTGTGAGAACGACGGACGGGCTTTTATGATCAGTTCGGGCCTCCCGGTGATCCGTGGGCTGGTGATGCAGAACGGTTATAAAGGTGGGTATAATAGTGGAGGTGCAATTTACTGTTCTGGTGGAATGTTGAGGTTGATCAATTGCGTGCTTTGGAATAACGCGGCTGGCATAAATGGCGGTGCAGTTGTAGCAGTTTCCGGTGGTGATGTCTTTCTGGAAAGTTGCACGATGGTGGGCAACACGGCGGGGTGGTACGGCGGCGCAATAAATGGATATTATTGTGTTCTGAGGAATTGTTTGGTGTGGGGCAATAGCGCCAGTAGAGGATCCCCGCAGATATATGCTACCTCGGTGAGCTACTCGTGCGTAGAGGGTTGGAATGAAGACAACGGAAACGCGACGAACGATCCTTTGGTTAGGGTTAATTCGTGGCGGATTGGTTCAACCAACTCGTCATGTTATCGCACGGGAAACCCCACGAATGCGCCGCTGATGGATATTGACGGAGATTTGCGAGGCGAACAGATCGATATCGGTGCCGATGTGTGGGTCGATACCGACGGGGATGGGTTGCCTGACTGGTGGGAACGGGAATTCTTTACCAATGTGACTCATGTTTCCGGTTCGGATTTTGTTTTTACCAACGAGGTCTACACCTATGAACAGATTTTTATGAATAATATTACTCCAGGAACTGAACTATCTGATGAAGATGGGGACGAGCTGAGTAACTACTATGAAATATGCATATCTCATACCGATCCTATCATTGATGATACAGATAATGACGACATGCTGGATGGTTGGGAAGTAAAGTATAGATTGAACCCATTGGACGAAGGAGATGCGTTAATGGATGTTGATGGGGATCATATCCCCAACGTGTATGAATACATGCACGGGGTGTTCGACGAGGTTGATTATAATCCGACCAATGTGTTCTCGTTCCCAGATCCAACGGTAAGAGTAAGCACAAATGGATATGGTCCGACTTTTCCCAGCATCCAGTCGGCACTGGCTGCCGCTGTGTTAAGCAATGCGTATCCGATCGTATTGATCGAGCCGGGGACCTATACCGGCGTTGGCAACAAAGAGATTACGCTTAGCGTATCGAATATACTGATCTGCGGAACGAATGCTGCGACCGTGATCGATTGTGAGAACAACGGACGGGCGTTTTACATCACTTCGGGGCGTCCGTTTATCTCTGGATTAATGATACAGAATGGGAACGAAAGTAACGGGGGGGCAGTATATGTCTATGGAAGTGTCGCTGCCCCAAAAATTAAAAACTGTGTTTTTCGGAATAATCAAGGGATCTCGGGTGGAGCAGTTCGTGATGATTATGGGCACACAGAGTTTGAGAGTTGTACCTTTGTTAAGAATCAAGCGAGTTCTAGCGAAGGTGCTGTGTACGGAAGTGCCACTCTGCGCAACTGTTTGGTCTGGGGGAATACGGCGCCCGTTAATCCGCAGCTGCACTCTGCTTCGGCGAATTATTCATGCGTAGAGGGTTGGAATGAGAACAACGGAAACACAACGAACAACCCTTTCATTGGATATAATTCTTGGCGGATTATCGTGACCAATTCTTCGTGTTACGGCGCTGGGAATTCCACGAATGCGCTGCAGATGGATATTGATGGCGATTTGCGTGGCGGACAGATGGATGTCGGGGCTGATGAGTGGGTCGATACCGATGGGGATGGACTTTCTGATCATTGGGAAAATGAGACCTATGGAGATCTAAGCGGGGATGGGACGGGGGATGCGGATAATGATGGTTTATTGTTTATCGCCGAGCTTTTTGCCGGAACGAATCCTGACAGTGATGATACGGATGGGGATGGGTTGACCGATGGCGATGAGGTTCACCTGTATAATACTGAGCCAACGGACAACGATTCGGATGATGACGGACTGGAAGATGGCGCAGAGATTACATTGTCTTCGGACCCGAACAATAACGATTCAGATCACGATGGAATGACGGATGGTTGGGAAATTGAAAATAGTTTTAACCCATTAGAGGATGATGCGGGGGGCGATGCAGATTCCGATGGTTTAACCAATTTAGAGGAATACGGGTTTGGAACAGATCCTCATGGCTCCGATACAGATGACGATGGACTAACCGATTTTGAGGAGGTTCAGCCGACTCTTTCTACAGATCCATTGTTAAAAGATACGGATGGGGATTTTCTGTCAGATGGTGCAGAAGTTCTGGAGCATTTAACAGAACCCCTTATCTGGGATACTGACGAGGATGGAATGGGCGATGGTTTTGAAGTGGGTCAGGGTCTTGATCCGTTAGTGGCCAGCACGTCGCTTGATTCTTTAGATTTTGATGATGACGGTCAATTAAACGCAAACGAAGAACTTCGATATCCTCCAGTGTTTACTATTAAGGTTAACGTGTGGGAATTTGGCGGTCTAGGTCAGGCTATAACTCCTCCTCCGGATGTGACGGTGGGTGGCGCTGTTGTTAAGCGCGACTTGCGTCTTTTGGCCGAGAACACTTCGATATTTGGTGGAGCGGTGCGAACATATGTAAAAGAGTTTTACGGGTTGCCTGGTGAGAAATATATTCTGCCCGAGCAGTTGATAAATCCTTCACCCCCCGGTCTCGACTACAGGGATAGTGCTAATTTTCCAGTAGTGATATGGGAACTCTGTATTGATGACAGGATCGTCTGTTCCCAGGATGCTATATATCCTTTTTCTGTAGACTACCATATTGAAGAAGGAAGCGCCGGAGCTTTTGGCCGCCGGATGAAAATTGATACCAGCATGGATGGAGAAGGAGTTATGGTTTTCGAAAAGCTGAATATTCATCCGGATGCACCGTCCTTCAGAATGTATCTCGTATCAACCCCTGAACTTTCCCTGTCTAAAGCGGAAACACAGGAACCATTGGTTTTTTATGATCATAAAAAGGCCAAAACGTATTGGCTGTGGGATTATTTTTTTACTGGTTTTGATCAGCCTCCAACCGATATCTATTCAGAACTTCGTGCTGGAGAATTCGCTGTTCGAGTAAAGGGAGAAGCATTAAGTCGTCCAAGAGGTAATTGGTCAATGGTATCAAATGAAGAGTGGTCAGATTATGCGCCGTACACCTGTGCGTCTAACCCTCGCTGTTTCCCTAACACAACGGATGCTTATGGCACATTTATCGGGCTGACTTACGCCGATCAGCAACATTTTGCGACGCCAAACTATGTCAGCGCCAGTTGGGATTCTAAATTCGATGCCATCTGGTTTTCTGTAGCTGTTGACACTGTAGATATTGACGTAGATGCAGATTATGACGGAAGTATTTCTGAGGGTGACCCAGATGAAGCGCTTGAGGTCTCCTCCGGCGGCGCGGTTGCTGTTGGTGAGCGAGAAGCCATTATCCTAAGGGCAATAGATCCCTCATCTCAGGAGGGGGCTGCCACTGTTCGGCTCGAAAAGAACAGCGGGAAAATTAGAGTGTTTGATGCCGAAACTGGCGGAACCGAAATCACGTTTAACGGGGTTGATAACATCTTTTTGAGCGAAGACCTTCCCAAAGAATTATATGTTCAGGGTGAAAGCCCAAGCAGTACGTCTCATGATATAACATTAACGCTTACGTCTGACCCCGGTGATTTTGTTGATACCGTCACTTTCACGGTTGTTTCTGCAGATTTGGACGTGGACTCGGATCATGACGGAGACATCGATGATGATGACGACCCCGTCGAAGTAAGCGATGGCGGTCTTGTTGCCATTGGGCAGCTTGAGCCGATCAAGCTTGTAGCAGCGATGTCCCCAGGAGGGGCCCTAAAACTTGAAGCAGTTTCCGGCGGAGCAAAAATCCAAGTCTGGACAGATTCATCCAAGAGCACGTCGGTTACACTGCCGAAAACGTGGACCATCGGCACTGACACCGTTCCTACGCTTTTATACGTCGAAGGACTAGAAGCAAGCGCCGCGTCGCGGGACATTGAACTGCTCTTGCGCTATACAAACGGCCCTGTGGAGTTTGACGACAACATCACTCTGACCATACTTAAGGTCGAGTTCATTGAACCCGACATGGGGATCGAAATTGATGACGGTGATGGCGATCCTGATACGAGATCTTTTGTCGTCTCCATGACAGAAACCGGCCCCATCACGGTAACCGCTGGATTAAATCCTGATTTTGATGAGGCGAATCTCCCTGCAGATTGTTATCTGGTTGGTGGCATCGGGAGCGACAAGTTGACGCGAACTCTAAACATCATACCTCCCTACACATATAAAACAGATTTCACATTCAATCTGTGTGGTACAGATTCAGGTTTAAAAACCACGATTTACGTATATGACACAAAGTATGCCCTGTATTCGGCCCGACAGTCGATACACCCTATACATCCGGATCTTACAGGTCATGCCTGGTGGGGTTTTGAGAGTGATGTAGATATTAAAGATGTCGTTCCCTATGATCTTAAAGATTATATAAAAAAAGGTGGCTTTTTCTGCGCATCTCTCGACTTTTTTGGCGGTCCCGGC
>CAYVYL010000002.1:0-112887 GCA_964455665.1 uncultured Verrucomicrobiota bacterium | reverse complement strand
TTTGCAAATCGGCAACTTGATCGTCGGTGAGGTCGTATTCCACGCCGCCGGGGCGAAGCAGTCCGCGTCCGAAGCGGCTGCCGCAGAGCACGGCGGTCATGTTGAGGAAGTCGCCGCGAATGCGGCCGCAGTAGGAGGCAGTCGGCAGGAATCCGATGTCGCCGGAGAGCGCGCCGATATCGCCAATGTGGTTGGCGAGGCGCTCGAATTCGAGCGCGATGCCGCGCAGGGATTGCGAACGCACAGTTTTCGTGCAGCCGGAGAGCGCTTCGATCAGTTGGCAGTACGCGGTGGTGTGGCCGATGGCGGTGTCGCCGGCGATGTTTTCGGCATAGTGCAGTTGGCGTTTGGCCGGTTGGGAAACGAGGGCTTTTTCGATGCCGCGATGCTGATAGCCGAGCGCGATTTCCAGATGGTAAATGTGCTCGCCGTGGCACTGGAAGCGGAAGTGTCCGGGTTCGATGATTCCGGCGTGGATGGGGCCCACCGCGACTTCGTGGATTTCGTCGCCGTCGATTTTGTAGAAGTCGCCGCCGCCGAGCAGGGTGTCGGCATCGGGATAGCGGACGGGTTTGAGCCAGGGATGGCCCTCGGGACGAACGCCGAATTGCTCGAAGATTTCGCGTTCAAACAGATGAAGGGAATTGCAGTCGGGCGTCATGGACGGGAAGGACTTGCCGTCGACGCGGGTCGACAGAAGATTCAGCTGATTCTCTGCGTCATCGGCGAGCACCATCATCAGGTCGATGCCGTCGTCGCGCTGGGTTCCGAAGAAGGAGGCGACGCGCTGTCCGGCGTTGATCGCCTGCCGCACGATGTGCTGGAACGATTCCAGATCGTGACGAGGAATTTGGTTGAGCGCGACGGCTTGTCCGTTACGGGTGGTGTATAGGTCGGAGTGGGCGGTCATGGCTGTATCTCCAGAAAACTTACGGCATTATGCAACAGGTCACTCAGCGGAGCGGGGATGTGTACGCCTAGCAGGATCACCAACCCAAGCAGAAAAATCGGCGGGAGGATCGACTGGAGGCTTTCTTTAAATACGGGTTGCGGGGTGGGGGTCGGATCCCGCCGCTGAACCACTTTCAGTACGGTGGCCCCCATTCCAATAAAGATGATCAGTAGGAAAACTAAAAAGAAGGCACAGGCCACAGCGTGTCCGCTATTGAATCCGGCGCTCAGAATAGAAAACTCACTGATGAACGGGCCGAAGGGTGGGGAGCCGATGATGGCCAGAAACCCGACGAGGAAGAGCGTCCCGGAGATCGGCAGGCGTTGGAGTGCGCCGCTCACGTGGTCGGTGTTTTTGCTGCCGTAGGCGTGATAGATATTGCCGGCGGAAAGGAACAGCAGGCCTTTGGTCATTCCGTGCGTCATCACATGGTACATGGTTCCGAACAAGGCGGCGCCGCCCATTCCGATCCCAAGGGCGAGAATGCCCATGTGCTCGATGCTGGAGTAGGCGAGCATGCGTTTGAAATCTTTTTGTCCCACGACGAATACGCTGGCCACCGCCATGGAGAACAGGCCCATGAAAATGAGTAACGGAGAGACGAACGCCAGGTCGCCAGCGGTGATGCAAATGTGGTAGATCCGCAGGATGGCCAGAAACGCGCAGATCAGCAAGGCCCCGGAAAACATGGCGGAAATGGGGGCCGGGGCTTCACTGTGGGCTTCGGGCAGCCAGGTATGCATGGGGGCCAGTCCCATTTTTGTGCCGTAGCCGACGAGCATCAGAACAAAGGCCGCATGGAGCCAGGGTTTGGACAGCAGGGGCGCTTGATGCAACAGGTGCTCGAAGGTCAGCGTCGGTTCGATCCCTGCGAGTAGCGAGGCGTAGGCCAGGAAAAATGAGCCGAGGAGCGCCAAGGCAATGCCGACCGAGCAGATGACTAGATATTTCCAAGTTGCTTCGATGCTGCTGGGCGTTTTTTCGAAGCAAACGAGCGGTGCGCTGACTAAGGTGGTGGCCTCAATGGCTACCCACATGACCCCGAGGTGGTGCGACCACGTGACCAACGTCATTACGCCAATAAAGGCGTTGAAGCAGATGCAGAACACCCGGTTGTTTTTCGTGTGGCTGTGTTTGAGATAGTCGACTACATGGATGGAGCAGAAGAAGAAAAGGGTGCTGACCACCAACAAAACAATTGTGCCGAGCGGGTCGAGCACCAACCAGCCGGTTTCTCCCGCCAAGTCGGGGTTTGCCAGCACCAGCAGGACCATCCCCAAATGGACGGCCCCCGTTACGGGCAGGAGCCACGGACGAATCCGGTCGGAGGGAACCACCGCCGCAACAACGGCCATGAACAAAGGAAATAGAATCATGAAGAAAGCCATAGCGATTATTCCTTAAGTGAAACGAGGCGGCGTGTGTCCAGCGAGGAGAACGCCTGATTGATGTGGTTGATGATGATGCAAATGACAAATACGGCAACGAACAGGTCCAGCAGGACGCCGAGTTCAACCACTAATGGCATGGCGCCGAGCAGTAGCATGCCGAAAATGTAGATTCCATTTTCGAGCACGAGATAGCCCATCACCTGCGTGATGGCTTTGACGCGGGTCGTCAGCAGGATAAAGCCGACAAAGATGGTGGCTAGCGCGGCCGGGACGAGCAGTTGCGTGGTGTGTTCGTCGGCCAGGGGCAGGGCTTTGGAAAAGAGGAGCGCGAGGCCGGTTGCGAGTGCGCCCAGCAGCATGGAGGGGAGGAATCCGATGAGCGGTTCCATTTCCCGTTTGATCTGCACGTCGCGCATGGCGCGCAGCATCATGAAGGGAATGATGATTCCTTTCAGGGCGATACCGGCCACGGAGGTGAAGATGACGGACATCCCAATTTCCGTTTCGATCAGCAGCGGCATGATGCCGAGCAACACGCCTTGGAGACTGACAATTTTGATGACGGTGACCAATCGGCTGGTGCCGAGCGCGAACAGGTTCAGCACCAAGACGACGACGAGCAATGCATTTAATGACGGATTCATAAAAAAGTTACCTCACGAGCAGAACAAAACCAAATGAACAGAAGAGAATGGCGGCAATCAGCAGATAGGGGACGTGCTGCATTTGCAGGCGGGCCATGATCGATTCGACGACCCCGACCGTGACGGCGACGAACCCCATTTCAACGATGAACAGTCCCCAGTCCAACGGGGCGCAACCCGTCTGGAACGGGAACAGGATGTGCAGCAGGATGGCGCTGAAGAGAAACAGTTTGATGGCGGCGCCGTAGAGGACGATTCCGAGCAACGGGCCGCTGTGGTCGAGCACCATCACTTCATGAATCATTGTGAGCTCCAGATGGGTGTTGGGATCGTCCACCGGAATGCGGCTGTTTTCCGCCAGCAATAAAATGAAAAGGCCGATCGCCAGTAGAACCATTGAGGCGGCGGTACTTTGCGTTCCGACGATCAGCGGGGCATGCAGCAGATCGCCCAGCATCAGGGTGCCCGACATTTTTGCCAGTACGAGCAAGGCAAAGAATAGGGCGGGTTCCGATAGGCAGGAGAAGGTGACCTCGCGGGCGGCCCCCATGCCTTCCAGTGCGCATCCGGTATCCATCGCCGCCATCGTGGTGAAGAACCGGCCGATGGACAGCAAGTAGGCAAAGAGAATCAGGTCGCCGACAAAGGAGACGGGCGCCGGGAACGAGCCGAGCGGGACGAGCAGGGCGGCCATCAAAACGCCGACCAGTGTGATGATTGGGGCGGCGGTGAAAACCCAGGTGGTGACATCGCTGATGACGACGTCCCGTTGAGCCAGTTTGATCAGGTCGTAATAAACCTGAAGCACGGGCGGGCCTTTGCGTCCGGCGAACAGCGCTTTGGTTTTGTTGATGATTCCCAGCAGAAGCGGGGGCAGGGTCAGCAGCAGAATCAGATGGATCAGTAGATTAATCATAAGGGTTCATTTCTTTAGAAACCGAAGTGTGACCAGCAGAACAAGAAGGAGACGATGGCTAAAATATAAAGCAGGTAAATTTGGATGCGGCCCTGTTGTAGCAGGCGCAGTTTCATCATAGTTCCTCTGGTTTTCCAAAAGGACGGAAGAATGAGGCGTTCTAGCAGGGTGTCGGCAACCTCGGTAGAGAAGGCGGTTCGCGCGGGGAAGATTGCGGAGAGGTCGGGCTTGTTGATTCGGGGGCACAGCGCCCAGCGGAACAGGGAAACCAGCATTTGAGCAAAGGAGGTTCCGCTATATTGCATTTTGGGTGTGGGGTGTGCGTAGCCGCAGCTCCAGGTGCCGGTTGTCGCGGGGGCTCTGCGGATTTTACGGCGAAGGAGCAGGTGTCCTCCTACGGAAAGCAGAAGGAAGATGGCGGCCGCCCCGCTGATCCATTGGAACGGCGCGGCGGATGTCAGGGCGGGGGCCGCTGATCCGGTCCATTGGCCGATGGCCTGTTGCAGTAGAGGAAAGCCAATCTGAGGGAGAAATCCAAAAAACACGCAACCGCTCGCCAGCAGAATCATGGGAGCGCTCATGAGGCGGCTCGGATCCTGGGGCGCGTTCTGTTTTGGATATCGCGCAGGACCCAAGAACACGGTGCTGTAGATTTTTACAAAGCAGGCGAGAGCCAAGGCTCCGATGACGGCCAGCGCGACAGCGGCCACGCCAATCGGCCAGAGGGAACCGCTTTCGGCGCCGACACTGTGAAAAAATCCGAGATAGAGTAGCCACTCGCTGGCGAATCCGTTGAGCGGCGGCAGTCCGCAGATGGCGACCGCTCCGATGATAAACAAACCAGCGGTGACGGGCATGGATTTGGCGAGTCCGCCCATGCGATTCATGTCGCGGGTGTGAGCGGCGTGTATGATGGAACCGGAATTGAGAAAGAGGAGCGATTTGAATAGGCTGTGGTTCCAGACATGAAGCAGGGCGCCGCCGAGACCCAGTAGGATGAAGTCGGTGCGGTGGAGGGCTCGTCCGATCAGGGCCAGGCCGATGCCCATGGTGATGATGCCAATGTTTTCGATGCTGCTGTACGCCAGCAGCCGTTTGATATCGTTTTGTCCGATGGCGAAAGCGATGCCGAGGATTCCGGTGGTCGCGCCCAAACCCAGTAGCACTTCGCCGTTCCAGAGTTCGGTGACAGGCAGGAGCGTCAGCATGCGCAGGATTCCGTAAATGCCCATCTTCAGCATGACGCCGGACATGACCGCCGAGACGTGACTCGGGGCATTGGCATGCGCGCCGGGCAGCCAGATGTGCATTGGCATGATGCCCGCTTTAAATCCAAATCCGACAATCGTCAGGATGAACAAGGCCGTCGCGATGCCGGAGGATAGCGAACCCGCCTCGATCGTGCTCAGAGCGATTCCGCCTGAAACCGTTCGCAATAGGCAGAACAGGGCCAGCAAACAGACCGTTCCGGTATGCGTGGCCACTAGATAGATCCAGCCGGCCCGTCGAACCTCAGTTTTTTCATCCTCTGCACCGGCCAAGAAAAAGGCGGCGAGGGCCATGACTTCCCAGGCGATCATGAAAAGAATCGAGTTGCGGGACAGGACGACTAGCGCCATACCGCCCGCGAGGAGTCCGTAGAACAGCCCCATGCCGCGTCCGTTTTCCGGGTGTTCATTTTGCCGCCAGTAGGACATTCCATAAAAGGAGCCCAGTACGGGAATGGTGAAAATGGGAATCAGAAAAACCGCGCTCAGCGGATCGAGTCCAATGGCAAATTGTCCGGACGGCAAATTCCAGGCGTGGGTCAGCTCGATGGCTGGGGTTCCGAAGGAGGTCGCGAGCAGTCCGGCCCAACCGAGTCCGCTTCCCAGCAGCATGATCGCCGTGGTCATCCACTGGGCCTGGATGGATTTTCTCGACCGGAAACAGGCGGGAAGCCCGCTGGCGATCAAGAGGATCGTTCCTGCAAAAATGAGTTCGATTCCGTTCATATTCGGCCTCCGCCAATCAGTTGGAGGGAGAGGGCTGGGGTGTACAGTTTGTGTTTCATGGGTTTCTTATCGTGCAAATAAATGGATCAAAATGGATTTAAGGGGGAGGGCCCAGATCAAGAGGGCGATCACCATCAGGGCCATGTAAATTAAATATTGATGCGTCAGGCCGCGATGGAAGGGACGCGCCTGGCTGAAGAGTTTTTTGAAAAACCGCGTTAGCGGTAGGAGCTTGCGGTCCAGGATCGGCTCATTAATCTGCGTTTCAAAGTGGGACGGCTGCGCAAAGATCGACAGGATTCCCGGCTCATGAATCTGGGGGTGAAGGACCCGCTGAAACAGGCCGGTCAGCAGCTGGGCAAAGGAGGAGGCCGAGTACTGCATTCGCGCGGTGGGGTGTGCGTATCCACAGGCCCATGTTCCGGCGCGCGGTGCTCGGCTGAGTTTGATTTTTTTTGCCACCATGAAATAGAGGATCAGGCAGACTCCGCAAAAAATTAGACTGGCCACGGCAATCGCGGATACAGGGGTCAGCGTGGCCAGCGAGAAGGATTTCGGGATCTGCCCTGCGGTGTCCCAGGCGAAAATGGCTCGACCGAGAATCGGGGTCACGAGGAAGGGGAGCAATCCGATTGTTATGCAGCCTCCGGCTAGAATACCCATCGGTAGTTTCATCGAAAACGGTGCGTCGTGCGCGGCTTCTGTTCGGGGTTCGCGGGCTGCGCCGAGAAAAACGGTGCTATAGGCTTTGACGAAACAGGCCAGTGCCAAGGCCCCGATTGTCGCCAGAACGGGCGCGGCCAGCGTGGCGGGCACCCAGGCCAAGGAGCTGCTCTCCGTGAGGGTGTGAAAGAGGCCCAGATAGATAAACCATTCGCTGACAAATCCGTTGAGCGGGGGAAGTCCGCAGATGGCGATGGCTCCGATTAGAAAAAATGCGGCGGTCCACGGCATGGCCTTGGCGAGGCCGCCCATCCGGTCGATTTCGCGGGTTCCGCTGGTGTGGATTACGGCTCCGGCTCCCAAAAATAAAAGGGACTTGAAGAGCGCATGGTTCCAGACATGCAGCAGGCAACCGGCCATCCCCAGGATGATCCATAGCGGCTGATTCAGCGAGCGGCCGATTAGTGCCAATCCGAATCCAATTAGAATGATGCCGATGTTTTCGACGCTGTGATAGGCGAGCAGGCGTTTGAGATCGTGCTGTCCTAGGGCAAAGGCCACGCCGAAAATTCCGCTGAAGCAGCCGAGCGCGAGAAGTAGAATGCCCCACATGACGGGCGGGTTCGGTAGAAAGCCGATGAAGCGGATGATGCCGTAGATTCCGATTTTGAGCATCACCCCGGAGAGCAGGGCGGACACATGGCTCGGTGCATTGGCGTGCGCGGCGGGCAGCCAGAAGTGTAGCGGCATGATGCCACCTTTGATGCCAAAGCCCACAAGGGTCAGAATCAACAGAACGGAGAGTAAGCCGAGCCCTGCTTCGTGAGGGGCGAGGGCCCGCAGTTCAAAGGAGCCAGTAATTGAATGAAACAGGGCAAGCATCGCGAAAAGAGCCAGCGTTCCCAAGTGCGTGGCCACAAAATAGATCCAGCCCGCCGCGCGGCATTCTGGCAAATGATCTTCGGTGGTGATCAGAAAAAAGGCGGAAACGGCCATGATTTCCCAGCCCATTAAAAAGAGGACCGCGTGACGCGCAACGAGCAGGATGGTCATCCCGGCGAGGGTTAACCCCCAGAATAGGCGCAGGCCTCTCCCGTTTTCTGGATGCTTGGTTTGGGGCCAATAGCTCTGACCGTAAATTGCCCCCAGCGCGCCGATTAACAGGACGGGGACCATGAAAAATGCGCTCAATCCGTCGGCTGTCACGCGGATGGGTTCGCCGAGCGCACTCCATGAAAGACTTAATGAGTCGGTTCCACGAAGAAAGATTTGTGCGACGCCGGTCAATCCGATCAGTGTGGCGGTGCACGAGAGAAGGGTGGCTAGCCGTTGACCCGTCATCGTTCGCCGAGACATCAGCAAGCCCGGCACGCCGCTGAGCGCGTTGATGGCCGCGGCGGTCAGGATCAATAGGATGGGCAGGTGATGATGCATGTATGATTAGTTCTTGGGTGCGATAATTGCATGAGGCTCCCAGGTGCTACATTGATGCGGGAACCACTGGCTCCACCTCTCCGGTCGACTGGTTCACGAAAAGAGCTTCGACCTGAACGCCGGGAAAGCGTTTGTGCAGGTAGAAGGCGGCGGTTTCGAGCTTGAAGCGGACTTCGCCGAGCGTGAGCGTACTGGAACGCAGGCCGCCGGCGAGCACGATCCGCTGCGGATCAGCTCCGTCAAGAAAGGCGGCAATCTGTTTGCAAAGTGCATCCAGCGCTGCGTCATCCACATGATGGAAGAACAGATGTAACGGATCTTCGGCCGTGATCAGGTCGATGCGTTGGGTCGTTTGTTCCAGGAATTTCCTTGCATGGAACTGGATGGCGGAGTCGTACCGGGTGAGCAGCACACCTTGGGATTGAGGAGTCGTTGGCATGGTTTTTTTCTTTCTGTTAGCTACATGAAATACTGAATATTGGCGGACGCGCCGACTAGCGTTTTGTACCCTTCGAGGCAGATTCCCAGCGCGCGCAGGGCAGCGGAACTCAGAATCAGCAAAATGGATGGATGGGTTTGCATGTTATTGCACGGATGACTCCGGTTTGATGTTCGGCAGTGCGTTTTCTGCTCGGACCAGCTCTTCCAGAATCTGATCACGCAATCGCTGCTCTTTTATCGCGGCTTTAAAAGCTGGGTTTTGTAAAACAAAGCCGAGGCGTGATAGCAGGTGCAGGTGAGCGCGGACGGTCGGGCTGATCAGGGTAAACAGGGTGTCGACCGGTTCGCCGTCAATGGCTCCGAAATTGATCGGATGTTCCAGAAAGCAGAGGGTAATGGTCGGTTTGGTGATGTGCAGGACAATCGGGTTGCGCACGTGAGGAATGGCGATCCCGTTTCCGAGACCGGTGGAACCGAGGTTTTCGCGGGCCAGCAGCACTTGATAGAGAAACTCGCGATCCACTTCCTCGGGCAGCTTCATCACTTGGACCACATTGTGCAGAACCGTCGGAGTGTCAGTTCCTTCAACCCGGTAGACAATTCCGCCGGTCTTTAGCGTGTCGGCTAGGCTGGGGAGCGGCATTCTCCCTTCTTCCGGTTCGGTTAGATAGTCCGCTGAGAGCGGAATCCGGCGGGAAGTCGCCCACTCGATGATCTCCGCCCGGTTGAACCGGCATTGATCGTTAATGCGATAAACGGGGATGCTTTCCTGTTTGATCCATCTGTAAATGGTTCGATCAGTGACGTTTAACAGCTTTGCGACATCTTTAACGGACAGTTGCATAATTTACCTCGTTGGAAAAATTAGTGACATAATTACAGTAGGTGTCATCAAATGTCAATAAATGAGAGTAAATGTCGCTAGAATTAAACGAGCGAGACCCATCCTTCGCCAAAGGCTTCGGAGGGCAAGCTGCTCGTGCACCATTGAAAATCAATGAGTAGCACAGAAAATGGAGAATCTGAGAATTTGACCGCTAAACACGCAAAATAACGCGAAAGGGGAAAGGATACGTTATCCGTGGGACATCAATGATTTCTCCAGGGTTGAAAAAACGCACATACGAGAAGAGCCCTTTTTTGTCGCCATGAAAAGGGACACTGCGATACTTTGCGAAAGGAAGTGAATTTGCATGAAACTACGCATAACCCAACTTGATCTGCCGCCGGGATACGCGGCGGAGCAACTTTTGAAAGTCGTTGCCAAGGCGCTTCGTTGCGATCCGTCGGCGCTGAGCAATTTGCAGACGATCCGTCGCTCTATCGACGCTCGCGGGCGGTCGCCCCGCATGATGTTGACGGTTGAGGTCGATCTGTCCGGCAAACTCCGCAATGGCCTACGAAATGTGGAGAAAGCAAAACCTGCTGAACGGACTATCCCGTTGGGGATAAAAGATTTTTCCGGTCTGCGCCCCGTTGTGGTCGGGGCCGGTCCTGCCGGGATGATGACCGCCTTTGCGCTGGCCGAAGCCGGAATGAAACCACTTCTGATTGAACGCGGCGAAGCCGCCGCGCCGCGCGCTAAACGGGTTGAATCTTTTTGGAAAGATGGAACGCTAGATGTCGAAAGCAACGTGCTTTATGGAGAAGGCGGTGCGGGACTTTTTTCGGACGGCAAGCTCACTTCGCGCAGTAAGGATCGCCCGCGCGTCCGGCGCTTACTTGAAATCCTTGTCAGTTGCGGTGCCTCGCCCGACATTCTGATTGATGCCGAACCGCACATCGGAAGCGATATTCTTGAGGAACTAGTTCCCGCTTGGCGTAACCGGATTATTGAACTGGGCGGAGAGGTCCGTTTTGGTGCGCGGCTCGACCGCATCGAAATCGAAAACGGCGCGGTGCGCGGCGTGGTGATCTCCGGCGAAGAGATCCGCACCGATCATTGCGTACTGGCGACTGGCCACAGTGCACGCGACATTTACGAAATGCTCGCGGAGCAGGGCGTGCCGCTTGAACCGAAAGGCTTCGCCGTTGGCGTGCGGCTCGAAATTCCGCAGCACCGTATCGACACCACCCAGTGGGGCGGGTCTTTTCCAATGCTTGGGAAAGCCAGCTTTCGTCTGACGCGCCGCGAGGAGCAGAATGCCCGTTCCTGTTACACCTTCTGCATGTGCCCCGGCGGACTGGTTATGTCCTGCGCTTCCTCGGAGGGTTTGCTGACCACCAACGGCATGAGTCTGTCCGCTCGTGACAAGCCGATGGGCAACGCCGCCTTTCTTGTGCCCGTCTTCCCGGCAGATTTCCCCTCGATTGTAGGACAGGCTTCCCCTGTACTCGGGGGAGCCTGTGCGAATGGGGGACACACGCTCCTGAATACAGGAAGCGCGTCCTACAATGTGGATGCGTTGGCCGGGATCGAGTTTCAGAAAAAATTGGAGGCGGCGGCCTTCGCGGCGGGCGGCTCCGATTATTCGCTACCCGCCCAGCGGCTGGTTGACTTTCTCGAAGGGGCGTCGCCGTCCGAACTTCCGAAAATCCGCTCCTGCACGATGGCCCGTTCGGCGCAACTGCGCGGACTGCTACCGGAGTTTGTGGAGCATACCCTGCGCAGTGCGGTGCCGAAGATGCTCGGTAGTATGCGCGGAGTTCAGCTGGACGAAGCGCTGCTCTACGCCTCTGAAACCCGCAGCTCAAGTCCGGTGCGCGTGGTGCGCGATGAGACCGGACAGTCCACCGGAGTGCGCGGGCTCTATCCCTGCGGGGAAGGCGCGGGCTACGCCGGCGGCATCGTCAGTTCCGGCATCGATGGCCTGCGGCTTGCAGAATCAGTTATTTCCGGCCGCTGATTTTCACTTTTATCAGGGCAGGCGATATTCTTTTTTCATCCAGTCCAGTGCCAGATCAGCCAGATTAACGGGTAGAATTTTGGTGTATCCGTCGTATGTGTTGATGTGATATTTAGGAATGTTGGTGGTGATGAATTGGGCCTGTTTTTTAAGGTTATTTTCATCTTGTGCTTCGAAGAAGCTGTAAACTCGCAGATCTGGGGTTTTACGTAGTAGATCAACTGGTGGAGAAAGTTTTCGCAGGCCGTCGAAGTCTGGCTCTTGCAGAATCACGCCAGCAATGGGTCGCATGGTGGCATAAAGCAGGGAGGGTACATTCCCAACGGTGAACAGCTTGTGTCGGGAGATTCGAAAACGGTCGGTCGCATTGTCATAAGCAGCCAGAAAGTTCCCATTCATTTTCCGTCCAAGCTGATCGTCTGTTTGATCGCTGAGGACGACAGCCACCCATTTTTCTTCACGAACGCGGTCTTGAACAGCTTCCCATAGAGCCGGACGTTCGACAAATAGGCAGGGATAGTAACGTTTTTCTGATTCATAGTAGCCCATCGGTAGGTAGAGGAGATATCCGTTATCGCCCTCTGTGGGCCTGATGAGTTCTGGTAGATAGCTCCAGTCCTCGTTTTTTTCATATCGGCAGGCAATTACGGAAAACTTATCTTCTGGATAAAGCTGTTTTTGCTTACGTGTTTTCTCTTCTCTTTCCTTTTGCCGCTGTGCGGCAAGCGCTGTGCGTTCTTGAGCTCGTTGCAGATTTTTTTCAGAAATGTCGCTTTCGATGACGATGCCGTTTTGCAGAGTAACGGTGCCTTTCGAGAAAAGAAGAGTTTCCACATCGCCCTGTATCATATTGCCTTTGGGTTTTCCGAGTTCAGTAAGGACAGATTCCCGGGTGTCGCCGCGTTCAATAGCACCGGCGCAGAGCGCGATGGAAAAGAGCAGGAGAAACAGGACTTTTTTTATCATGGACGAATGGTAGTGCTTTCTTCTTTTAGAGTGCAATGGGAAAAGCGGCGGAAGAGGTTCGCTGGATAATAAGTGACGCAATGCCCGCACAAAATCTATTTGATTTTCCAGAGTTTGGAAAAAACAAGCCCCGCATTTCCAATGCTTGGAAAGCGGGGTTGTTCTTGCGCCGCGAAGCGCTTTGCTGCAACGCAGTTGTCTAGTTGATGAGGCGGGATTTGCCTTCGCCGGCCTCGACGCGACCAATGATGAGCGGGCGGGCTTTCTGCTTTTTAAGCAGTTCCATGGCGGTGTCGGCGTCTTTGGCGCGGACAAAGATCACGTAGCCAATGCCCATGTTGAAGACGCGGTACATTTCTTCGTGATCCACGTTGCCGGCTTGCTCGATGAATTCAAAGAGGGCGGGTGTTTTCCAGGTCGAGCGGTCAAAGACGGCATCGACGTTGCCGGGCAGAATGCGCGGCACGTTGTCGACGAGTCCGCCGCCAGTGATGTGCGCCATGCCGTGGACTTTCACTTTTTTCATGAGAGCGACGACGGGGGTGAGGTAGCTCTTATGAACGGCCAAGAGGGCTTTTTCGAAGGTGGTTTTGGTGCCGGGCACGAGGTCGGCCAGTTTTTTGCTGGCGGTTTCGAAGATGACTTTGCGGGCGAGAGAGTAGCCGTTGGTGTGCAGGCCGGTGGAGGGCAGGCCGATCAGCACGTCGCCTTTGCGGATGCTCGCTCCCGTGATGACCTTTTTCTTTTCAACCTGTCCAACGATGGTGCCGACGAGGTCGTATTCGCCTTTGGGGTAGAGGCCGGGCATTTCGGCGGTTTCGCCGCCGAGCAGGGCGCAACCGTTTTCGCGGCAGGCTTTGCTTAAGCCCGCGACGGCGTCTTCGAACACCTTGGGCTCAAGGGCGGCGGCGCCGAGGTAGTCGAGGAAGAAGAGCGGGGTGGCGCCCTGCACAAGGATATCGTTGGTGCAGTGGTTGATGAGGCACTGACCGACGGTGTTGTGTTTGCCGGCCATATGGGCGACTTTGAGTTTAGTGCCGACGCCGTCGGCGCTGGCGACGAGCAGGAAATCTTTTCCGGGGGATTTGAATAGCCCGCCGAAGGAGCCGATTTCGCTGACGACCCCGGGCGTGTTGGTGGATTTGACGTTCTTTTTAATCCGTTTGAGCGAGTTCATCATGACGTCAATATCGACGCCAGCCTCTGCGTATGCGCTTTTTTTCTTTGCCATTGGGTGTTCTCCAGAAAGTTCTAAACCTTGGAAGAAATCCCTCTGATTTTTCCAAGGTTTGGAAATGTAGCACGGTCACTTCTGCGGACAATAGAAAAAGAATGGTTTGAGCCGATGCCGGAGGGTTGCCTCGTCGGAGTCAGATAAAAAGCATGAAGCCGATTGTCTTTTCAGCGCCGCAACATTATCCTCCTTTTCCAATGAACAGCCTTGCCAAACCTGCATCGTTTTTTCGAAGTCTGGAGTTTGTGCTTCCTGCAACCTTGACCCTCGTGGTCAGCGTGGTCCTCTTTTTTATTGCTGGAACTCTGATTGTTAAAGAGAAGACCTCTGTAGAGCTTGAAATCCAGCGTAATATGGAGCAGAAGCTCTCGTTGATGGAGCTGGCGCTGGAACGGTCGGTTGTGGAGCACGATGAAGAGACGATTCGGTATGTTCTGCGCTTTCTACTGGAGGACCGCGATATCATTTTTGCCGGGCTTACGGTCGGGGATCTCGGAAATCCTGAGCTGCAGTACAATGAAGTGACCGAAGGGTTCAACTGGGTTATTCATCGCAAAAAAGTGGCCGAGAGTCGTTTTATGGAGGGAATCCGAATGATGCCTGTCCCGGACGGGCGTGAGGCTGAAATTCGGCTGGTGGCTTCCAACCGGAACGTGTGGGAGGAGCTGGGGCGGCAGGTTTTTGCCATTATTATCATCACGATTCTGGTGGTGTTTAGTTTGTCGGTTGCCACCTTTGTGCTGACGCACCGGTTGATTTTTCTCCCGGTTAACGAGTTGTCCCGAGCCGCTGAGAAAATCGCGCAGGGTCATCTGGACGATGATGTGCCCGTCAGCGGGTTGAATGAAATCGGCAATTTGGCTCAGCAGATGAATACGATGCGCCAGTCGCTGAAAAAAGTGATTGGTGATCTGGACAAATCGAAAGCGCGTCTGGAGCAGCGGGTGAAGGAGCGGACCCGTGATCTGCAGGTGGCCAAAGAGGCCGCCGAGGTGGCGAGCCGCGCGAAGAGTGAATTTCTGGCGAATATGAGCCATGAGCTGCGCACACCGATGAACGGGGTGATCGGGATGACCGATGTGTTGGTGGAGACGGAGCTTACGGAGGATCAGCGCCATTCTGCCGAAGCGATTCAACATTCGGCGCAGTCGCTGATGACGGTTATTAACGACATTTTGGATTTTTCAAAAATTGAGGCCGGGCACCTGGAAATCGAAAGTCGCCCGTTCCATCTGAAATATGTGGTGGAAACGGTGCAGGACATTTTTATGCCGGATGCGCTGGCGAAGGGACTGAAGCTGGAGTGTCATTATCCGGATGATCTACCGGCACATCTGGTGGGTGACGAGGTGCGCGTCCGGCAGGTTTTGACCAACCTGATCGCCAATGCCATCAAGTTTACTGAAACGGGTGGTGTGTTCGTGGATGTTAAAAAAATTGAGCAGTCGGTGGATGCGGTGAAGCTGCAGGTCAGTATCAGGGATACCGGCGTCGGCATCTCGGACGTTCAGCGGGAGCAGATTTTCAATAAGTTCACGCAGGCAGACCTCTCCACCACCCGCGAATTCGGCGGAACCGGGCTGGGGCTTTCCATTTCCAAGCAGTTGGTGGAAATGATGGGCGGGCGAATTGGTCTGCGCAGTGAACTCGGTTCCGGAAGCACGTTTTATTTTACGTTGATGCTGCCCTTGTCTGAAACCGCGGGGACAAAGACCCCGATCTCGGCCGTTCCTGAAAAAATTGAAGCCCGAGTGCTGTTGGTAGAGGATAATCAGGTGAATCAGCTGGTGGCGAAAAAGATTCTTTTCTCGCTGGGCATCACGGTGGACGTGGCCAAAAACGGGCAACAGGCGGTTGATAAGCTCAAAGACGATCCCGCTTTTGATGCGGTGCTGCTGGATTGTCAGATGCCGGTGATGGACGGCTACACTGCCGCCGTTGAAATCCGCAAGCTTAACGGTCCCGTTTCCCGCATCCCGATTGTGGCTATGACGGCGCATGCCATGAGCGGTGACCGGCAAAAGTGCATCGATGTGGGAATGAACGAATACATCACCAAGCCGATCAAAAAAGAGGTCGTCGCTAGGGTGTTGGCTCAGATGCTTATCTGATAGAGGGCGAACAGCCCGGCGGCATAGATGCCGAGCATGACGACCGATTCCCATGCGAGCAGGTGGGCTTTCTTTTTCTGTCGTGTGGCTAGCAGGGCTATGCACACCATCGTCGCGCTGCATCCTCCAATGAGAAGCAGGCCCGGTGCGATTGAATCCGGAATATGAAAAGCCTCCTTGCGGTAGGCGAGATCCGCGATGGCGCTGATAAACACGTTGAACATGTTGGAGCCCAGAATGTTGCCTAGCATCAGCTCGACAGCTCCGATACGCAGTGCGCTGATGGATACGGTCAGCTCCGGCAGGGAGGTGGCGATGGCCAGGAACAGGGTTCCGACAAAACTATGGCCCAGTCCCGTCTGTTCTGCGATGCGGTCTCCGAGCTGCGCCAGAAGCGCTCCTGAAATCACGATGGCCGCGGCCGCAATAGAGAACAGAATCGCTGTCTTCCGGAGCTCAGACCGGTCCGGTGGCTCTGTTCCTTCCAAGACGGGAAGTTGTCCGTCTCGATGCGTTTTGAAAAAGGTGAACAGATACAGCGCGATCACCAACAGGCTTCCGATATTAAAATGAGCCCCCAGAATGACAATTTGGTTGGGCAGCGTGAGTGTGAGCAGAATCACGGTCAACATGAATAGGTAATATAGAAGAGGGGCAATATGTGTTGCTACGCCGCGGAGCAGTCCCTTTCGACGCAGTAGCACATCGCACAGTGCGATAATCATTAGATTGAACAGATCGCTGCCGAGCGTGTTTCCAACGGCTAGATTGGGCTCTCCCAGTTTGAGAACCGCGCTCAAAGAGGTGGCGAGTTCCGGTAGGCTGGTGATGATGCTGACCAACAGCAGGCCGATGACCGAGCTGGAAATGTTCAGCAGTTTGGCTAGCTTTTCGGCCAGAACTGTTAGTTTTGCTCCCGCAAAAACGATGACTGCGGCAACCGCGATAAAATATATCCAAATCATGAAAACTCCTCATATCCAGCTTCTTAGAGATGCCGGCGGCATTTCGTCGGAAGGCTGGAGCGCTTTGTATCTGAATATATGACTCAAAATGCAAGGTTTTTTCACTTTGAAGGGTTTTAAAATAGCGGGGGATGTCGTTGACACCTTTCAGGTGAAGTGATAAAAGCTCCCCCTCATTTTTTATACACATCCAGTTTTGGTGATAGAGAGAGGGTTATAATATGGCTGCAAAGAAGGTCTCAAAGAAAAAAACTGCAAAGAAAGCACCGGTGAAAAAGGTGACGAAAAAAGCGGTTGCAAAGAAGGCTCCTGCCAAGAAAAAGACGGCTGAAAAAAAGGCCCCCGCTAAGAAAAAAGCACCGGCGAAAAAGACGGTTGCCAAAAAAGCACCGGCGAAAAAGGTTCTCGCTAAGAAAAAAGCACCGGCTAAAAAGACGGCGGCAAAAAAAGCGCCGGCAAAAAAGACGGTTGCAAAAAAAGCGCCTGTAAAGAAAACCGTTTCCAACAAGGCTCCGATTAAAAAGATCAAACGCATTAAGCGTGTACCGATCGAAACGATCGAAGCCAAAGAGATCCAGCCGCGCAAAGTTTTTAAGGTGAAAGAGCTTTCCGTATTTAAAGACCGCCTGCTAACGCTTCGCGAACGGGTATCCGGCGAATACAGCACCCTGTCACGCGATAACATGGCCGCCAACCAGCGCGATCCCTCGCTTTCTGATCAGGGAACCGACACCTTCGACCGCGAAATGGAACTCAACATGATGGGCTCCGAACAGGTAGTTCTCTTTGAGATCGATGCGGCCCTGCGCCGCCTCGATAAAGGAACCTACGGCATTTGCGAGTTGACCGAGGAATTAATTCCTAAAGAACGCCTCCTGGCGCTTCCCTACGTGCGCTACACCGTTCAGGCTCAGTCCGAGCTCGAGCGCGGTCGCGCCCTGTTCCGTCCTTTCGGCGGCACCATGCACGGTTAACCTCGGAAGGAGCCCCTATGCTGGCACTCTTTCTGTGTCTGATTATTGTTCTGCTGGATCAGTTCACCAAGGTATGGGTTCGCTCCACCTTCGTCTATGGCGGGGAGCCCACGGAAATCATTCCCGGCTTTTTCAACCTCGTCTATGTTCGCAACCCCGGCGCCGCCTGGGGAATGCTCGGCGGTCAGCAGGTTATTCTCATTACTCTGTCCGTCGTTGTTTTCATCCTGCTGGCAGTTTTTCACCGGCGTGTGCTCAACCCGACGCTCGACCATCGCATCGCCCTTGGCCTGATGCTCGGCGGCGTGCTCGGCAATCTCATCGACCGCGCCAAACTCCACTGGGTCACCGACTTTCTCGACTTCCACATCGGCACGCACCACTGGCCGTCTTTCAATGTGGCCGACTCCGCCATCTGCATCGCCGTCGGCCTCTATCTGCTTTCCTCCTTGTGGCATCCCCGTCATCCGCTTAAAAACAGTGCTGATGACAACCTGTAGCCCTAGCGCCTTTATTCTCGTCGGCCCGACCGCCTCTGGCAAAAGCTCCGTTGTGCAGTGTCTGGCCGAACAGACCGGTGCACCCGTCGTCTCTGCCGATTCCATGAATATCTATCGCGGCATGGATATTGGCACCGCCAAGCCCTCCACTAAAGAGCGCGGCGCGGTTCAATACCACGGCATCGACCTCGCCGACCCGACCGACCCCTTCAGCGTCGGCGACTGGCTCAACGCCGTAAAACCTGCATTTTTCCAATGCTCGGAAAAGTTGGGTGCAGGCTCAGCCTGCCCGGTTGTGGCTGGAGGAACAGGCCTCTACGTAAAATGCCTGCTCGCTGGGCTCGACCCCATGCCGGTTGCCGACGAAGCACTGCGCGAGCGCGCCGAAAAAATGAGCCTCGCCGAACTGCAGGCCGAGGCCCGCGCCGCCGCGCCCGAAGCCTACGCTGCGCTCGCCGACAACGAAAATCCACGCCGCCTCGTCCGCCTGATGGAGCACGGCGGTGCCCCGCGGACTCAGCCCAAAGAACTTCCGTCCGTGATCGGTCTGCATGTGGAGCGCGAGGTGCTGCACAAACGGATCACCGCGCGGGTTGACAAAATGTACGCCGCTGGCCTGATCGAAGAGGCGCGTGGTCTTATCGGACTGGAGCTTTCGAGCACGGCTCAAAAAGCCATCGGCTACGCCGAAGCCTTCGCCGTCCTGCGCAGTGAAATGACCGAAGCCGAGGCCAAAGAACGCACCGTCATCCGCACCCGCCAGCTTGCCAAACGCCAGATGACCTGGTTCCGCCACCAGCTCAACGTCGAATGGATCGATGCCCAAAAGTTCCAAGGGTTGGAAAAATTGGTAGCTGAAGTTTCCAATGTTTGGAAAAAAGTTCCGGTGAATCTATGAGCGAAACCTTTGAAACAGATAATAAAGAGACCGAGCGGGCGATTCTGATTGGTGTGTGGGTGCGCGGGCAGAGCGAAGAGTGGGAAGTGCGCGATACGCTCGACGAGCTCGCTCAGTTGACCGCCGGCGCGGGCGCCGAGGTAGTCTCCCAGATTCTCTGCAAACAGCAGAAAATTCAGGCTGGGCATTACATCGGCAAGGGCAAGGCCGAGGAGATCGGCCGGCGTGTACTTGAAGAGGGTGTCAATCTGGTGGTGTTCGATGAAGATCTCACGCCGGCGCAGGGCCGCAACCTCGAAAATCTGATCGGTGTGCGCGTGGTCGACCGCACGCAACTGATTCTCGATATTTTTGCCCAGCGCGCCCGAACGCGCGAGGGCTGCCTGCAGGTCGAGTTGGCGCAACATCACTATTTGCTGCCCCGCCTGCGCAACATGTGGACCCATTTGGAGCGGCAAAAAGGGGGTATCGGAATGAAGGGGCCGGGGGAAACTCAGGTCGAGATGGACCGCCGCCGCATTCAGGAATTGATCATCACGCTGACCAAAGAGCTCAATCAAGTGCGCACCCGCCGCGCCGAACAGCGGCGCGGCCGCCGCCGTCACGGCTGGGCGCTCGTTTCGCTGGTCGGCTATACCAACGCCGGCAAATCGACCCTGCTCAACCAGATGGCCGGAGCCGATATTTATGCCAAAGATCAGCTATTCGCTACGCTCGACCCGACAACCCGTCAGGTGGAATTGCCGAACCGCGAACTGTGCCTGATCACCGATACCGTTGGCTTCATCCGCAAACTGCCGCATAATCTGGTGGAATCGTTCAAGGCAACGCTCGAAGAAGTGACGGAAGCCGATCTGATTGTGCATGTGATCGACTGCTCGCATCCGCAGGTAGAACAGCAGATCGATGCGGTCAACGTAGTCTTGCAGGAGATTGGCGCGGCGGAAAAGTCGGTGCTCTGCGTTCTCAATAAGATTGATACCAAAGAGGGCGCCGGCGCGGCAAAACGACTGGCCCGTACCCTCGGCCGTTCGGTGGCCGTTTCCGCTGTTACCGGCGAAAATATCGACGGCCTACTCGACGAGCTGTCCGACTGCCTCAAGGGCGACAAGGAGCTGATGACGCTCTCCATTCCGCTTTCGGAAGGCCGCTTGTTGGCGCTGCTCCAGAACTCCGCCACCGTGCTGGAGGAAAAGTACGAAGGCCCCGTCGCTGAGTTGCTGGTGCGCGTTCCGCCCTCACTCGTCCCGCGTTGCGAGCCCTATCGATCCCAGTCTTAATCCTAATCTTACTCATACTCTTAATCCCTAAAACGGGGAAGGAGTACGATTAAGAGCAAGATTATGAGTAAGAACGGGAGAGAGTTGGGTTGAATTCCGGCGCGCGTTGCCCGATAGTTCCAACCTTTGGAAATTTGAGGAGAATATAATGGCATATGAATTGACCGGGAAAGTGAAGCTTGTTCAGGAACCGCAGACTTTTGCGAGCGGATTTACCAAGCGCGAAGTGGTGGTGACTGTTGAGGACGGAAAATACCCGCAGGAGATCAATCTGGAGTTTTTGCAGGACAAGGTAAGCCTGCTCGATAACGTGGCTGAAGGGCAGGAAATCAAGGTTTCCTTCGATATCCGCGGACGCGAATATAACGGGCGTTATTTCAACAACCTCGTCGGCTGGAAAATCGAGGCCGAAGAGGGCGCCGCCGCTCCGGCTCCGGCCGCTGCGACCGCTGCGGCCGATGACCGTCCGCCGATCCCCGCCGATTCCGAAGCTCCCGGTGAATTCGACGACGACATCCCGTTTTAATAGAGTCAACAAGTCAGAAAGTCGAAGGTCGAAAGTCAATGACCTTTGACTTTTGACCTTAAGACCTTTGACTTAAATCGACTGTAAGGAGATTGGAAAAATGAAAGTTGTACTGGCTTATTCAGGCGGTCTGGACACCACGGTGTTGCTGACTTGGCTACAGGAAAAATATGATGCCGAAGTGATCTGCTACTGCGCGAATGTCGGGCAGGAAGAGGAACTCGACGGTCTCGAAGAAAAAGCGCTCAAGCACGGCGCGGTCAAATGTATTGTTGATAACATCGAAGAGGAGTTCGCCAAGGACTACATTTTCCCGATGATGCAGGCCAACGCCATTTACGAGGGCAACTACCTGCTCGGCACCTCCATCGCTCGCCCGCTGATCGCCAAGCGCATGATGGACATCGTCCTCGAAGAGGGCGCGGAAGCCATCTGTCACGGTGCAACCGGTAAAGGCAACGACCAAGTTCGTTTCGAGCTGACTGCCTACGCCATCAAGCCCGACATCAAAATCATCGCCCCGTGGCGCATGCCAGAAGACTTTCCCTTTGTGGGCCGCACCGACATGATTGAATACCTTGAAGAGCGCGATATTCCCTGCGCGGTTTCCGCCAAGAAACCCTACAGCACCGACCGCAACCTCTTGCACATCAGCTTCGAAGGCGGCGTGCTTGAAGATCCGTGGGCCGAGGCTCCCGAAGATATGTGGTGCATGACCAAGCCGCTCAGCCAGGCCGCTGACGAAGCCGAGATCGTTGAAATCAGCTTCGAGCAGGGCATCCCGGTTGCCGTCAACGGCGAAGCGCTCTCGCCCGCCGCGCTGATGCGTAAGCTCAACGCACTGGGTTGCGAACACGCGGTCGGCCGCATCGACATCGTTGAAAATCGCTTTACCGGCATGAAAGACCGCGGCATCTACGAAACGCCCGCTGGCACCATTCTGCACCATGCGCACCGCGCGATGGAGTCGATCACCATGGATCGTGAAGTGATGCACCTGCGCGATGGCTTCATCCCGCAATACGCCAAGCTCGTCTACAATGGTTTCTGGTTCGCGCCGGAGCGCGAAATGCTTCAGGCAGCCATTACTGAAAGCCAAAAGACCGTCACCGGCGATGTCCGCGTCAAGCTCTTCAAAGGCGCTGTGCACGTGATCGGCCGTCAGTCCCCCAACTCGCTCTACAACCCGGAGCTCGTCAGTTTCGACGAAGAGGGTGGCTACGACCAGACCGACGCCACCGGCTTCATCAAGCTCAACGCGCTGCGCCTGCGCGTCCGCGCCGCCATGCAAGCAAAGTAGAACGAGCGTCTCGCTCGTTCATAAGCAAGCGAGACGCTTGCTCTATATTGAAAAGGGGGTTTCCAGCCATTGGAAACTCCCTTCTTCTTTTTTCCAAGGTTTGGACCTGAGGTATTCCGAAAGTGCTTTCGGTATCAGCCGCATCGATGGCCCGAGAAAACAACGTTGAACTAATCGCGACTTACGGCTGGAACACTTTCTGCGACGCAGGGGCAGGTTATTCTTCTTTTCTTTCAAATTTCAGGTTGTCGTTATCCACCGCGGCTAGCAGTTTCTTTGCGTCATTATCTTTGGGATATTGTGAGACATATATCCGTAAATGTGAGCAGGCGCTCTGTTTATCTTCTAGCATGAGATAGCTGATTGCTAAGGAATAATGGGCTTCAGTCGAACCAAGTTCGACAGCCTTCAGGAGATATTCAATGCTTTCTTTTGGTCGACCAACACCACCTAAAAAGGCTCCATAGTGATAGTTAGCTTCTTCATCGGTTGGCCTCAATGTGAGCAGGTGCTCATATACATTCGCACTCTTTTGTGCGCAGCCTTCAAAATCAAGATTATGCCCCATCGAGTTTGCGAATCCATTCCGCAGTAAAAGATCTCGATCATCGGGGTGGTTAGCAACAGCAGAGTCCAGTAGTTTGATGATACCACGTAGCTTTTCTTTGACTTCTTCGCGCTGGGCTTTCGATGAAAATGTTGGAGGATAGTTCTTTGCGTGTGTCGCAATGTCCGCAAGTGCTACATCTATAGAATCCAGTTGAATCGATGGGTCTTGTGCCAATGCCACGATGCCGACTGTGAGAAAAATAGTTAATATGGCGAAACGCATGACTTTATCTCCTAAAGGACGGTGAATTGAATACGATTACTTTGGGTAATTACCCCATATGAGGCTAAAGAGTCAAAGGGATCGTGGCTGAAATTGTTGTCTGGAAAAAGGATTTTGCTAGACATCAGAAGTTTTTGCTTCATTTTTTCCAAGGTTTGGAAAAAGGTAACGTAGCCGGTTCCAAACTTCGGAATTTTAGGAGAAAATGATGTCTGACAAAAAGTGCCCGTTGAATCGTGAGCAGCTCGAGGAGCTGACGAAGGAATTCCCCACGCCGTTTCATCTGTACGACGAGGCGGCGATCCGCGCCAACGCCCGCGCCCTGAAGGCGGCATTTGCTTGGAATCCCGGCTTTAAGGAATATTTTGCGGTGAAGGCGACGCCGAATCCGTACTTGATGAAGATTCTGAAGGCGGAAGGTTTCGGGGCGGACTGTTCGTCGCTTCCCGAGCTGATGCTAGCGGAATCGGTTGGTTTGTCTGGGGATGAAATTATTTTCACCTCCAACGATACGCCGGCGAATGAATACATTGAGGCGTCCGATCTGGGCGCGATTATCAATCTGGATGATATTTCGCATGTTGAATACCTTGAGCACTGCGCCGGTCTTCCGGAGCTGGTCTGCTGCCGCTATAACCCCGGTGCGCTGAAGGGCGGCAACGAGATTATCGGTCATCCGGAAGAGGCAAAGTATGGCTTCACCCGCGATCAGCTTTTTGAGGGGTATCGGACGCTGAAGGAAAAGGGTGTGAAGCGTTTTGGGCTACACACGATGGTGGCCTCGAATGAACTGGATGCGAAATATTTTATTGAGACCGCTCATCTTCTTTTCGATTTGGTTTATGAATTGTCCGTCGAGCTAGAAATTGAATTTGAATTTATCAATATCGGCGGCGGGATCGGCATTCCGTATAAGCCGGAAGAAAAGCCGGTCGACCTAGAGAAGGTTGGCGACGGGATTCGTGAGTTGTACGAAGAGATGATTACGGGCCGTGGCTTGAAGCCGCTCGATGTGCGCATGGAGTGCGGACGAATGATTACCGGCCCCTATGGCTGGCTGGTGAGCCGTGTGCTACACAAGAAGGATACCTATAAAAAATATGTCGGGCTCGACGCCTGCATGGTCAATCTAATGCGGCCGGGTATGTACGGGGCCTATCACCACATTGCCGTGCCCGGCAAAGAGGACCTTGCGCATGACGTTGTTTGTGATGTAACCGGCTCGCTTTGCGAAAACAACGATAAGTTCGCCATTGACCGTGCATTGCCTGAAATGGAAATCGGAGATCTGGTGGTGATTCACGATGCCGGCGCGCATGGCCATTCGATGGGCTTTAACTACAACGGAAAGCTGCGTTCTGCGGAGCTTTTGCTTCGGGAAGACGGCGCGGTTGTTCAAATTCGGCGGAAAGAAACCGTCGAAGATTATTTTGCAACCCTCGACTTTGAGGGTTTGAAATCATTTTCAGCATAAGGCATAGTTACGCACTTTAGGAGATAGAATGAGTTTAAGAGGAGCCCATACAGCGATTGTTACACCGTTTAACACCGATGAGTCGGTGGATTTCGGTAAATACCGTGAGCTGATTGATTTCCAGATCGAAAACGGGATCGACGGGATCGTTCCTGTCGGCACGACAGGCGAATCGCCCACACTCAATAGCGAAGAGCACATGAAGGTGATTGAGGAGACCGTGTGCTATGTTGACGGTCGGGCCAAAGTGATCGCCGGGACCGGTGCCAATTCCACAGCGGAAGCGGTTGCGCTGACCGCACGCGCCAAAGGATTCGGAATTGACGCTACGCTTCAGGTGACGCCGTATTACAACAAGCCCAATCAGGAAGGGCTCTATCGCCACTTTTCCATGGTTGCTGATCTCGGCGTGCCGGTTGTGCTTTACAACGTGCCTGGCCGCTCCAGCCGCGAAATCGCCATCGAAACCGTTGCCCGTCTTGCCGGCCACAATATGGTGGTCGCGGTTAAAGAGGCCGGCGGCGATGTCGCCCGCGTGAAACAGACGCTCGACGCCTGTGAAATCGAGGTGCTCTCCGGTGACGACGGACTGGCACTGCCGATGATGCGCGACGGCGCGGTCGGATTGATTAGCGTGGCGTCCAATGTGGTGCCGGGAGTCGTCGCTTCGCTAGTGCATACTGCGCTCGAGGGGGAGTGGGATGCCGCTCAGATTCTGCACGACCGATACATCGGACTTTTCGACGCGTTGTTTATCGACACCAACCCGATCCCGGTTAAAGCCGCTCTGGCAATGATGGGAAAAATTGAAGAGGTGTATCGTTTGCCGCTTTGTTCAATGGAAGAGGCTCTAAAAGAGACGTTGAGAGAGGTGCTCTCAGGTCTGGAGTTGTTGTAGAAAAAAAGGAGAGAAAATGAGAATAGCATGTTCATGCTTAGTGATGGTTCTGCTGATGTCGGGTTGTACAACAACCGGCAAAGTGGACCAGATGATTGATTCCAAAGTTGCCCCGCAGATCGAACAGATTGATGCGCAGCTTGATGCGCAGACGGTTGCCTCGGCTGCGACCCTAGAAGGTATGAAGGGCTTCATTGGCCAATTGGGAACGGCGTTGGACACGGAGGTCAAAGAGCTTCAGGCGGAAGTAAACGACCTGCAGAGCCAGCTGGCCGATCTCCGAATCAGCGCGGAGGAAGATGTGAGTGCGGTAGAGGGCAAGCTCGACTCGTCCGTCAGCTCGCTTTCGGAAGCCGTTGAGTCATTGACGGCTGTTGTTGAAGTGTTAAAGGTTGACGCTGCCGATGCGAAAGCAACAGCAGATGCTGCTGCGAAAACAGCTGCCCGCGCGCTCGGTGGGAAGTAAGCGCGTTTAAGAACGCTTAGAAATCCGCCTCGGGAATCCGCGGCGGTTTTTTTTATCCTATATTTAGCAGTTACCAAGTTTGCTACAGATGCGCGGTTGAGATGCGCAGGCTAGCGAAAGTTCATGCATGGGGGCATTGTTTTATTTCCATTCAGCCAATCAATAAGCTTTTTCCAATGCTTGCCCCGCAACGATCCGGTCATTATACTGAAGAGGAGTTTAGAACAACTGAAAGGGAAGAATATATGTCGACAGTAAGTAAAGTGCTTGAAAAAAAAGGAACCGATATCCTCTCCGTATCCCCCGATACAATTGTTTTTGATGCCATTAAAAAAATGGCGGAGCGCTCCGCAGGGACCGCTCTGGTGATGGATGGCGATCAGCTGGTCGGAATCATCTCTGAACGCGATTTCATCCGCAAAATCTACCTGCAGAAAAAATGCGAGCAGGGTGTAACCGTCAAAGAGATCATGTCCAGCCAGCTGACCACCGTGACCCCCGCCGAACGGCTCGAGAATTGCATGGGCACTATGACCGAAAAACGGATTCGCCACCTGCCTGTCATGGACGAGGACAAAGTGGTTGGGGTGATTTCCATCGGGGACATCGTGAAATTCATGGCGGAGCAGAAAGATTTCGAAATCAAAAATCTTCAGAGCTACATCTCCGGCCCCGGCCTGTAAGATTCCGGACCGGATGTCTGAAAGTCGTTTTCCCAAACCTTGGGAAAACGGCTTTTTCTTTGTGTTTTGTTTTTCCAATGGTTGGGAAAAACGTCGGCATATTTTCCAATGTCTGGAACGTTCGGGCACAAAAAAAGAGCCGCGTGAGCGGCTCTTTTCCGTGGAGTCGTATGGCGACTACTTTTTGCCTTTTTTGATCCAGGCGATGAGGATGCCTGCAACCGCAATCGCCGCAACGGCGATTCCCGCAATCAGTCCGACCGGAAAGCCGTCGGATTCTGCTTCTTCCGCGACCGGTGTTGAAGGCTCAATTGCAATGGCCGCCGGAGCAGGTACTTTTTCCAGTGTGATGACCGGCCGCATGTCGTCGCTACCCAGAGTCACGCTCTGCGGGAGATATCTGTCGAGTTTTAATTCGAAGGGGGTTTCCTCTTCAATCAGCCGTTCCAGTGGTGTGGTGCCAAGCAGTTCCCCATTAAAATAAACTTCGGCGCCGGAGGGATCACTGGCGATCGTGACATAGGGCATGGGCTTAAGCATCACTTTGGCGAGCTGGTCTTTGGCTTCAACCGTGAAGCTGTCGGTATAGTAGCGGTCCGCTTTGACTTCAAAACTGGTTTCCTGCTCGATCGTCAGCTTGATAGATCCTTTGCTGATCGGCTCGTCATTGCCGATGATATAGACTTCTGCATCCGCCGGGGTGACGTCAATGTTGATGATCGGAAACGGGGTGAGCTCGAGGGTCGTTTTATACACCAGCTCGTGCGTCTGTTCCGGAGTCAGGTCGATTGTCTTATTGTAGTAGCCTTCTTTGCGCAGCTCAAAGGAACGCGGCTGCTCAATTTCCGTGGTGACCGGAGCTTTCGACAGGAGGTTTCCGTTCTCGTAGATGTCGACATCGCTTTGGCTGGCGTTGAGGGTGATGAGCGGTCGATGGGCGAGTTCCACGACAACCGGATTGTCCACAGATACGCCGAGGGTCACTTCTAGATCATAATACTCTTCAGCTTTGAGCACATAGTTGCGGTCTTCCTGCCGTACGTCCACCTTCAGTGGGGTTTTGCCCAACGGGGTGTCGGAGCCGACTGCAAAAATCTCTGCAGTCGGTTTGCTGTAAACCAGAATCGGTTTCGGCTTCAGCATGACGTACACCTCTCTCGCCGAGTCGAACGTGAGCACAACCGGTTGAGTAAAGAATTTGTCCATGCGCACTTCGAACGTTTTGCTGGCATGAAAGATGGAGGCTTTAAACGGGGTCACACCCAGCGCTTTGGTGCCGTCTGTTCTGTAGACTTCCGCGCCTTCGGGGATGCTGTGGATGATGACTGGCGCGAAGATCAGGATCCGGCCCCAGCCGCAGGTGGTACAGATGAGAGCCAGAGCAAACAGCAGGCCGGCAAAACGGAAAACAGACTTATTGGTCATGATAGCGGTCTCCTTAATAAACAGTGATAAAACACCTGAAACTTATACAGCACGGGTCGAAGTGAAGTCAAACCGTGATGATTTTAATCATTGAGCTATTCACAGGGTTTCCCGGTAGTTTTTAGCGCATTGATGAGCAGTGCTAGCGCCATCAATACACCGCCGGCGGCCAAGCGCGGCCAATCCGTGTTTTCTTTGAAAATGAGCACGGAGACGAGGATGCCGAGCGGGATTTTCAGGTTGTTGAAGACCGCCAGCGCGCCGGCACCGGTGCGGCGTGCGCCAAGGTTCCAGAGAAAAAAGCCGAGCCCAGAGGCGATGATGCCGAGGTAGAGCAGGATGCCGCCCTGTTTGAGCGTCAGTTCAAACGTGGTCCAGTCGGAGCCGATGGTTGCCAGCGCGGCGGTGAAGGCCGCGCCAAGATAGAGCAGGCCGAACACCTGCAGATCGGACGGGTTCTCCGGCAGGTTGGCCATGGTGCGCCGGTAGAAAATTTGCCCGAAGGCGAAACAGAGGTTGGCCGCTTGCATCAGCACGAAGCCGCGCCAGAGATCTTCGGAGCCGAGCTGTTGATATTTAATAACGAGGCCGCCGGCCACGGCCAGCAACACGGCGAATAGTGCGGTTGGATTAAAGCGCCGTTCGAACCGGTCGTTGATGAGGGTGACATAGATCGGGGTAAAGACGGTGAACAGCGCAACCTCGTGGGCCTGCAGGTAGCGGAAGGAGTGGATATAGGCTACATACATCAGTCCGTACTGCACCGTGCCGGTCAGTAGCAGCCTCGCTGCACCGCTGGGGCGCAGGTTGCGGATGCGCAGAAACGGCGCAAATACCGCAAAGGCGATGGCTAGGCGCAGGAAGGCGACCGGTGAGGAGGGCAGATCGGAGAGTCCGCCCTTGATCAATCCGAATGAAAACGCCCACAGTAACGAGACAAGGAAGAGATAAAGCATGGGGATTCCTTTTCTATATGATTTCGGATCGGAGTATACGCAAACGCTCCGGCACTCCGCCAGTTTCCAATGTTTGGAAAGGTGTTTTTGATGTGCGGGAAATAAAACTGGATTTAGAGGGTTCTTGTGAGGCGGATTTTCGTATTTAATGCATGGGTTGATTTCCACTGAAAGGAGAATCCTTATGTATGACATCATTATCATCGGCGCGGGGCCGGGCGGCTACGAAATGGCCGAACAGGCAGGGCATCAAGGTCAGAAGGTTCTGCTGATTGAAAAAGAGCATCTCGGCGGGGTCTGCCTCAACTGGGGCTGCATTCCCACCAAGACGCTGTTGAATTCCGCCAAACATTACGTTCACGCCAAAGAAGCCCCGAAATTCGGCGTCATCACCGGTGAGGTTTCTTTTGATCTCAAAAAAATGATGGCCTGGAAACAGGAAGTCATTGAGATGCTTCGCGGCGGGATCGCCGGGCAGATGAGAAAGAACAAGGTCACGGTTCTCAACGGCGAAGCGAAACTGCTGGGTCCGGGCAAGGTCGAAGTGGACGGAACCGTCTATGAAGGAACCGATGTGGTCATCGCCACCGGAGGCTCTCCGTTTGTTTCGCCGATTTCCGGTGCAGAGCAGGATCACGTGATGACCAGCAAGGAAATCCTCAGTGTGGAAGAGCTGCCCAAATCTCTCGTTGTAATCGGTGGCGGAGTGATTGGCATCGAGTTTGCCAGCTTCTTCAGCAGTCTGGGTGTCAAAGTCGATGTGATCGAAATGCTCGACGAAATTATTTCCTTTATGGATAAGGGTCAGGCTAAGCGCTTTCGCGCCGCGCTAAAAGACAAAGTTGATTTCAACCTCGGTTGCCGCGTCACGGCCATCGATGGGCACGACGTGAAATATGTCGACAAGACGGGCGAGGAAAAATCGATCAACGCGGACATCGTGCTGATGTCCGTCGGTCGTGCGCCGAATCTGACCGGCATGGGCTTCGAGGAGGCCAAGCTCGACGTTGACCAGCGCGGCATTAAAACCGACGAGCAGATGCGCACCAACCTGCCGAATGTTTACGCCATCGGCGATGTGACCGGAAAATCGCAGCTGGCCCATTCTGCAACGCGAATGGGTGGGGTTGCGCTCAACACTATTCTCGGCAAACCGGACCGCTTCCGCATGAACGCGATTCCGTGGGTGGTTTATTCCATGCCCGAAATTGCCGGATGCGGTTTGACCGAAGATCAGGCCAAAGAAGCTGGGTTCGAAGTCAAATCGGCCTCGCTACCGCTGATGATGAGCGGGCGTTTTCTTGCCGAAAACGGCAAGACCGGCTCCGGTCAGGTCAAGGTGGTCAAAGATGCCGAAACCGATGTGCTTCTCGGTGTTCATATGTTCGGAGCGTACAGCTCGGAAATTATCTGGGGCGTTGCCGCGATGATCGAATCCGAATTGCGGGTTGAGGATGTGAAGAAAATTGTATTCCCGCACCCGACGGTCGGCGAAGTAATCCGCTCAACCATGTTTCAGTTTTAAACCGACTTAATACGGAGTTTGATGACCACTTTCTGAACCGGTTTGGAGCTGCCGCTGGCGTTGAGGCAGGGCATGTGGGCGTCTTCGGGAAAGAAGACGATGAATTGCCCCGGTGTCAGAGTGATCCGTACGGGAGCGGTTTCCGGCACCTTATAAAACTCGGCATCTTTGTCGGCATCATAGAGCTCGCTAACGGTCAGGCCACTTTTCGGGAAAACCTCCAGACACTCGGTTCCGCTGAGTAGCATCTGGATGTCCACATAGCGCTGATGCGTTTCCAGTTTGGCGGACGCGCGGTTTTTGGTTTCGTAGCAGTTGATGCCGGCGAAGAGGTCGTCGCCATCCAAGATGACTTTTCCGTCTTCGAGCTCTGGAGTGGCTGTGCGCAGGAAGTCGAAGGCTTTTGCCCAGAGTTCGCCGTACGGGTAGAGGGTGTGGTTTTCGATTGAGTCGATGATCATGACAGGCCTTTGAGTTGACGTTGAGGTTGAACTGGGTGAACAAAAATGGCTTTGCCTTCCCGAGTTGCGGGGCAGGCTCCTTCACAGGCGCCGCATCCTCGGCAGAGGGTCGGGTCGACAATCGGGCAGGGGATATTTCCCCGCATTTTGGTGGTGATTGCGTTGTAGGGGCAGTATTCGTCGCAAACCATGCAGTACTGGTTGTCCGTCCAGCCCAGACACTTTTCCCGTTCCACTTTGGCGACGCCGATTTGCGTTCTCCATTTCCGGTCGTGATGGATCGAACGGATGGCGCCGGTTGGGCAAACCTGTGCACAGAGGTTGCAGGATTCCTCGCATCCGTATTCTTCGAAGACGAGTTCTGGCATGGCCAGCTCGTTGAGCGGGCCGCCTTTTTTAACTTTGATTATTTCGACGGGGCAGATGTTGACGCAGGCGTAGCAGCGCGTGCAGATTTCGGCGAAATTTCCTATGGCGCCTGGAGGCAGGACAGAGGACTTTTGCTGATTTTTTCCAATGTCTTGCCCTGAGCCTCGTCGAAGGGCTGGAAGAATCGCGGCCGCTCCGGCGCCGAGCCCGAGGCCGGCGATGAACTGCCGGCGGTCGCGCCGGAATACGGCTTTGCTGGTTTTACGGTTGGCGAGATCAAAGCAGTAGCCGAGCGAACAGAGGTGGGTGCACCACACCTGCGGCTGAAAGAAGCTGAACAGCAGGAAGAGCGGAATCAGCAGGCCGGGCCCCAGTGTCCAGACCCCGAGTCGGCTGACGGTGGAGAGTGGATCGAGCCACAGCAGCAGTGGCGCGCCGATCACCGCGCCGCCCAGAATGATCCAGAAAATCAGTGCGTTGATGCGGATTTGTAGAATCTTTGTCTTGCGACTTATTTTTACTGGAAGGGCATAGAGCGTTCCCAGCGGGCAGATCCACTGGCAGAAGAACCGGCCCTTGAAGACCGCCAGTAGAAGAACTACCAGAGGGGGGATGCTCCAGAAAAGTCCGGCATACCACGTGCGCTGCGAGATAGATTCTGCAAACAGCGTCAACGGGCTGAATGCAGGCACGATCCGTCCCATCCAGGCCGGAAGCGGACCGCCAATGACGAAAAAGAGTGCGGCCGCCAGAATTAGCAGTCGTACCATCCATTTAAGCCAGGTGCGTTTCGGTGTTTTGACCATTAGACTGTGATGCGGTGGATGTTCATATTGCTGGTTTCGGTCTCGCCGATGCCCATATCCCGGGCGATCTCCAGATAGTTCACTTTGTAGGGTGAGTCGTGGAAGAGCAGGGCGGCGACACTGTCTGCGGCCACCTGATCTTGGGAAACGATCAGTTGGTGCGGATAGATCATATCTTCGGACGGACCCTGCGGGCCGCGGCTGGTCATGCAGCGGGTGGCATCGATAATGGCCCAGGTCGGCTTCATAAAGCTCGAAAAGTCGGCAATGCATTGGTGCAGGCCTTTGACGTGCCAGAATTTGCGTCCTTCTGCGGCACCCATCCAGTTTTTCATGCACATCGTCAGAGTCCCGCCGCCGTGGTGTTTGGCCACCGGCATGTTGACGACCGCATCGGCCTCCAGAAAGTCGCGGGCGACGCGCTCTTTTTTTAAGGTCTTTCCGCCTGGGATCTCAATGTCGACAAACTCTCGCTTTTCTTTTTTCAGGTCGATCATTTTGACCTTATGCTTGTCGGCTACGGCTTGCAGACCGCTGCTAACGAACGATTTGCCAGCACGCTGGCAAGGCAGTTCTGGCATCACCACCTTGACGCCCGTTTCGATTACTTTTTCCAGAAATACATCCACCAGTTCGGGGTGGGTATTGGCGGCCTGCTCTGGGGTACGATCCCACGCTGCATTCACTTTGAGCGCCACTTTTTTTGCGTTTGGCCCAAATCCGCCGTTTTCGTAAATCGTTTTCATGCAGGCTTCCATCAGCGCGCGGTTGCTTTCACCTTCGAAGACCCACACATCGGTTTTGTCTTTCGCCGCGGCGGTGGAGACGGCGGGAGCGGCGGCTAGAGCGGCGGTGCCGAGGGCTCCGGCTTTAACAAATTCCCTGCGGGTTAGTTTTTGCATCATAAACCTCCTTTTGAGAAGCGGCAGTATAAAGGCTTTTCCAAGGTTTGGAAATGGATCTGGACAGATTTTTTGCAGAATCATTAAGAATATCCGGATACAGATGATGCCTTTCTTGTGTAAAAAATAATTGCCGTTTCACTGCCGTCCAGCCTTCCTCCTTCGCACGTTTCGCTACGGCGGACAAGTCGGTAGGCCGGCCTAGCTCGACTTCGTCTTCGGTTCTGCTGTCCATGAATTTGCTAATCCTTTATTAGATCGGCGCTTTTTTCGTTTATTCAGAGTTCCGGCTGGGCTATTCTGCGCCTCTTAATTTTGAAGGTTTAGATGAAATACATCAGTACTAGAGGAAAAATGGAGCCGGTGAGCTTCCTGGATGCCGTGATGACGGGGCTGGCGCCCGACGGCGGATTGCTATTGCCCGAAAGTTTGCCGGATGTTTCGGGCAAGTTAGCCGCGTGGCAGGATCTTTCCTACCCCGAACTGGCTTTCGAGGTAATGAGCCTGTTCACCACCGATATGCCAGCCGAAGATTTGAAAGCGCTGATCGATAAGAGCTACTCCACTTTCCGTGCGCTGGACGTCGCTCCCGTGATGCCGGTCGGCAATCTGCATATTCTTGAACTGTGGCACGGTCCGACGCTCGCCTTCAAGGATGTGGCGCTTCAGTTTCTCGGCAACCTGTTCGAATACATTCTCGAAAAGCGCGGGGGTGAGCTGAATATTCTCGGCGCGACCAGCGGCGACACCGGCTCCGCCGCCATCTGTGGCGTGCATGGTAAAAAGAACATCCGCATCTTCATTATGCATCCGAAGGGACGCACCAGCCTGATTCAAGAAAAGCAGATGACCAGTGTGCTCGACGACAACGTTTTCAATCTGGCCGTTGATGGTACCTTCGACGACTGCCAACACCTGATGAAAACCATCTTTTCTGATGTGGCTTTCAAGGAAGAGCACTCGCTCGGCTCAGTCAATTCCGTCAACTGGGCGCGCGTACTGGCGCAGACCGTTTATTATTTCTACTCCTTCTTCCGCGTGCAGGAGCGCACCGGAGCATCCGAAGTGCAGTTCTCGGTGCCGACCGGAAACTTCGGCGATATCCTAGCCGGTTATCTCGCAGTGAAGATGGGCCTGCCGGTCAAAAAGCTGATTCTGGCCACCAACGAAAACAACATTCTGTCGCGTTTCTTCAACACCGGCGAATACAGTCTCGGCGACGTGGTGTCGACGCTCAGCCCGTCGATGGATATCCAAGTCGCCAGCAATTTTGAGCGCTATCTTTACTATCGGTGCGGATGTGATGCCGAAAAGCTCACCGAAATGATGGATCATTTTTCCGCCAACGGCTCACTGACTGTGGACGGATCGGACGACCTGTTCGCCGCCGGCGAAGGCAATGCCAAGCAGACGCTTGCCACGATCCGTAAATACCACGACGAATACGATTACACCCTTGATCCGCACACCGCCGTCGGCGTCGTTGTTGCTGAAAAGTTTAAAGGCAGGGCGAGCTCTCCGAGCGCGCCGTCTGTCCCGACCATCTGTCTAGCGACCGCGCACCCGGCCAAATTCACCGATGCCATCGAACAGGCACTCGGCGAGGCGGCGCATCATCCGCTGCTCGACGCGCTGGCCGATGCCGAAACCCGTTGCGACACCATCGCCAACGACGAAGCCGCTGTTCGCGACTACCTCGTCGAAAAAACGCGGGCGTAGATTCTAACCGCTAATGAACGCGAATAGACGCGAATGAAGAAGGTGGAACTCGACCGCCTGTCCTGAGTTCATCGAAGGGCCGGGCGCGTTTTCCACTGTTTGGAAAGTGGGACAGGCATCCTGCCTGTCTGCAGAGAATCGGGTTCCAATGCTTGGATAATTTTAACCGCAGATGGCGCGGATGAAAACGGATTTTTCCAAGCCTTGGAAAATTGGTTAAACTACTGTCCATCGCCCTGTTTCAGAATTATAATCATAAGCTATGAAGAGGAGCATTTACATTGAAACCAGCGTCGTGAGTTATTTGACGGCCCGACCGTCAAAAGACGTTGTAATGGCTGGGCATCAGCTGGCTACGGCTGATTTTTGGGCTCGCATAAAGGATTACGATGTATTTGTCTCCGAACTGGTTTTGCAAGAAGCGGGCAAGGGCGATCCGGATGCTGCTGCGAGACGGCTTGAGGTTCTGACTGGACTAAAGGAGCTAGAGATCAATGTTGCCTGTAAAGAACTGGCCAGAGTTTTGATCGAAAACGGTGCGGTTCCTGAAAAATTTCCCGAGGATGCGCTCCATATCGCAACCGCTGCCGTGCATGCTGTTGATTTGATCGTGACATGGAATTTTAAACACATTAACAATCCTGCTACTCGGTCGAAAATCAGGCGGGCGGTAGAGTCTCAAGGGCTTGTTTGTCCGGAGCTGTGTTCGCCAGATGAATTTTTAGGAGAAATCGATGAATGACCCGATTGTAGATGAAGTGCGTGAATTTCGCGATGAACACGCCCGGAAATTCAATTATGATCTGGACGCAATTTGTGCCGATCTGATGGAAAAGCAGAAACGGAGCGGACATCCGCTTGTCCGCCGGGAACGCACGGCCGGTATGGTCTCCGAGGAATCGGTTGAATACCGGACGAAAACCGGGTGATGATGTCGTTAAAAACTCGTTGCGACACCATCGCCAACGACGAAGCCGCCATTCGCGACTACCTCGTCGAAAAAACGCGGGTTTAGATTCTAACCGCGAATGCACGCGAATGGGCGCGAATGAAGAAGGTGCGGCGCGATGTGCTTATCGCGCCGGTTGAATCCCGATCGAAAAATGAACGGCACTATTTTTCGCTTATCTTGAGATACGAAATTTATATTCCTCGGAGTTAGCGCTTTGGCGGGGTTCATACATGAGTTCGACGGTAGCGGGCAGGGCGCTGACTTTGCCGACGTGCTCGGCGCGAATGGAGTAGATCTGCGTCGTCGTTCCTTTTCTTATGCTACTGAGATAGAAAGACACCCGTTCGTCGTGGAATTCCCGGTAGGCTCTCTGTGAATACCCGCTGGTGGAATCGGGCGGATATGATATTCCAGACGAGGCTATTGCCCGGCGCTATAGGCGAACAGTTTTAAATTTTATCAATGTATTCGCTGAAAAAAACCGAGGATGGTCGCCAGTGTCTGGAACGTGCGGTTCATGACGAATTGGTTAATAAAGCCAAGTTGGAGCAGAACGTGATCATCAATCGTGGAGGGAAGCCTTACAAGGTTTCTGCAGTCGAGGCTCTCCGTGTGCAGGAAGAGGGCGGCGAGTACAAAACGAAACCGTCTTCTGGTCAATAAAGGGCGCCTTCGCGCGCTTTTTTGAACCACTTCCACTGGTCGTTATTTTCTTCCAGAAAATTATTTATCGCTCTGCTTTCAGGTGCCTTTCGTGACTGCCATAGCTTGAAAGCATTGACGGTTACGGCTACAGTTTCCTGTTTTTAAAGTTATATCCGCATTGATTCGCATTCATTCGTGTAATTCGCGGTTAAAACAGGAGTTGATTTTAAGATGAGAATACTTTCAGGCATACAACCATCTGGCAAACTGCATATCGGAAACTATTTCGGCATGATGAAGCCCGCGCTCGAACTGCAGGAGCAGGGCGAGGCGTTTTTATTTATTGCCGACTACCACGCGCTGACCAGTGTTCGCGATGCCGACGCGCTACGTCAAATGACGACGGATGTCGCACTTGATTTTTTGGCCGCTGGGCTCGATCCCGACAAGACCGCATTCTATCGCCAGAGTGATGTGCCGGAGGTTCAGGAGCTCGCATGGCTTTTGTCGGTGGTCACGCCGATGGGTCTGCTGGAGCGCTGCCACTCCTATAAAGACAAAACCGCCAAAGGCATGCCCGCCACGCACGGCCTGTTTGCTTATCCGGTGTTGATGGCCGCAGATATTCTCGCGGTGCAGTCCACGGTGGTTCCGGTCGGCCGTGACCAGAAGCAGCACGTGGAAGTGACCCGCGACATCGCCACCAAGTTCAACAATATGTACGGCGACGTGTTTACGATTCCTGAACCGTTCATTCGCGATTCGGTCGCCGTGGTGCCGGGGATTGACGGGCAGAAAATGTCGAAATCCTACGACAACACGCTGGAGATTTTCGGAGCACTCGGTCCGCTCAAAAAGCGCGTCATGAAAATTGTGACCGACAGCAAAGAGCTCGAAGATCCGAAGGATCCGGACGCCTGTAATGTGTTCGCGCTCTATAAACTGTTTGCCTCGGAAGAGGAGCAGGCCGATTTGGCCGGACGCTACCGCGCGGGTAACTTCGGCTACGGCACCGCCAAAAAAGAGCTGCTCGCGAAAATCAACGAACACTTTGAGCCGATGCGCGCCAAACGTGCCGAGCTCGAAAGCAATATGGATTTTGTCGAAGAGGTTCTCGCGAAAGGCGCTGAAAAGGCGCGGATTGAAATCCGTCGTACCCTGCAGGCCGCCCGCAAGGCCGTCGGGTTGGAATAACCCCTTTTCCGGGACTTAATGAAAAGAAGAACCTACATGGCCGATTTGCTCCCCAACGAAGAATACAAAGTAAACCTCGAGGTTTTCGAGGGTCCGCTCGACCTACTGCTCTACCTCATCAAAAAAGATGAGGTGGAAATTTGCGATATTCCCATCGGGCGAATCACTACCCAGTACATGGAATATCTCGATCTGATGAAAATCCTCAACCTCGAGATCGCTGGCGACTTTATTGTGATGGCCGCCACGCTGATGCTCATCAAAAGCCGCATGCTTCTGCCCGACGAACAGCGCGGTCCGGTGGAAGACGACGACGAGGACGATCCGCGCTGGGATCTGGTCCGCCAGCTCGTCGAATACAAAAAATTTAAAGACGCCGCTGGTTTCCTTGGGGTTCTTGAAGAGGAACAGGAAAATGTGTTTGGTCGCGAGGGCGAGCATGTCGAGCTCGGTGCCCGCCCAGATATCGGGATGCAGGACGTTGGAATTTTTGATCTGATCACCGCGCTGAACGAGGCCCTCGACCGTGCCCCGGAAGAGGAGTTGCAGGAAATTTTCGCGGAGCAGTTTACCGTGGCCGAAAAGGTGGATGATTTGCTAGAGCGCACCTGTGGAGGCAAAACCATTTCGCTCAGCCGGTTGTTTATCGATATGCGTTCCCGCTACGAAATCGTTTGTGTCTTTCTGGCGGTGCTAGAGCTGATTAAACTCAATCGTCTGGCCGCCCGACAGGACAGCCACTTTGAGGAAATTGTCATTGAACAGGTAGAGGAGAGCGAGGACGATCCGGTGTCTGTTTTTGAAGAGGATGGTGAATTGTTATGAGTGACATCGAAGTACTTCCCGAATTGAAGGAAATTATCGGCGCGCTGCTGTTCGCGGCCAAAAAGCCGGTGACCGCCAAGGAAATTCGCAAAGCGCTGATGGGCGCCGGCGAAAGCTACGGTGGCCTCTGCGAACAGTTTGCCTCCCTGAAAGAGAAGGAAATTCTCGAGGCGGTCGCAAAACTGAAAGAAGAGCTGTCCAACGGCGCGACCGGCCTTCATGTGGCCGAAGTGGCGCACGGGTTCCGGCTACAGAACAACACCGCTTGTGGCCCGTGGGTGCGTACTCTGCTGGATAAAGACCGCACCACCAAGCTCTCCAAACCCGCACTCGAAACCCTGGCAATTATCGCCTACCGTCAGCCCGTGCTGCGTTCCGAAATTGAATCGGTGCGCGGCGTCTCCGTCGACAACATCCTGCGCAACTTGGTGGAGCTGCAACTGGTGAAAGTGGTCGGACGCAGTGAGCTTCCCGGTCGCCCGTGGATGTTCGGAACCACCCAGCGCTTTCTGGAGCATTTCGGCCTGAACAGTCTCGACGACATGCCCGGCATGGACGAGCTGAAGCGCCGCGACGAGGAGGAAAGCCGCAAGGTCGAGCAGACAAACTCTTTCCCTGAGATGGAAAAAGAACTGGAAGAAATCCAAAATGACGAAGCACCCAATCCGGAAGGAAATTCAAATGACGAATAACGAACTGTTGATTTCATTTTTGATTTTTAACTTTGGGTTTCATTCGGTTTTGGGTATTTCAGATTTAGAACGTTCCGATAAAGGAGGCACCCGATGAGTCTGGAGAAACTGAGAAAGCAGATTGATAAGCTCGATGCGAAGCTCGTTGAGCTACTTAACGAGCGGGTCAATGTGGCGGTTGAAATCGGGAAGACCAAAAAAGAGCAGGGGGGCGAGGTTTATGTCCCTTCTCGCGAAAAAGAGGTCTTTGATCGAATTAGCCAACTCAATCAGGGGGGGGCGCTGCCGGATAAATCGGCCCGCGCCATCTATCGCGAAATTATGTCCGCCGCGCTCGCGCTGGAAAGCAATTTGAGGATTTCCTACCTTGGCCCGCCGGCTACCTTTACCCATCAGGCCGCACGCTCCAAATTCGGCGCCAGCGTGGAATATCATCCCGCCGGTTCCATTGCCGATGTGTTCGCCGCAGTCGAAAACGGCAACGCCGATTACGGCGTGGTGCCGATCGAAAACTCGACCGAAGGCGCGGTGACGCACACGTTCGATCAGTTCACTGGAACAACACTCAAAATCTGTGCGGAAATCTATCTACCGATTTCGCTCTGCCTGATGGCCTCCGTGCCGCGCGAAAAAGTCAGTCGCATCTGCACCAAGCAGGAGGCGCTCGGGCAGTGCCGCCGCTGGCTCAACGCCAATATGTCCGGCATCGAGTTCGACGCGGTCAACAGCACGACCCTCGCCGCCGAAATGGCATCGACGAGCGACTGCGCCGCCGTCGCCAGTCAGCTCGCGGCGGAACTCTACGGCCTTGATGTTCTCGCCGATAATATTCAGGACGTTAGCGGAAACACCACCCGCTTTCTTGTCATCGGCAAAAAATACGGCGAACCGACCGGCGAGGATAAAACCTCCATTTATTTTGGTATCAAAGACGACGTTGGCGCGTTGCATGACGCCCTTGATGCGCTTAAGCGTAACGGTATTAACATGAGCAAAATCGAGTCGCGCCCGAGCAAAAACAAGGCGTGGGAATACTACTTTTTTGTCGACTTCGACAGTCATGCCGACAATCCGCACGTCAAGGTCGCGCTCGAAGAACTCAAAGAGCACTGTGCGGTTCTCACCGTCCTCGGATCTTACCCGAGAGCTAATGGGATTTGAACGGATTGAAGATGAACGAGTGGTTTTCGGTTGTTTCAGTCTGTAAGTCCTGTTGTGGAGTGGGAGGATCAAGGGAGCTGTCTTTCGCTGATTGACGCGCCTGTTTATTTTGCTGAATCTGACGATCTATCGAAGTTTTTGAATGGGGAAAATAATGGAACGACAATTTTTAATGGGCAATGAAGCGGTGGCACTGGGCGCATTGCATGCAGGCGCCGCCCGCGGGGCCGGTTATCCCGGAACGCCGTCGAGCGAAATACTCGATGTGTTTAATAAGCTGGGCGGGAAAGCCGAATGGTCGCCGAACGAAAAAGTCGCCGCTGAAGTGGCGTTGGGCGTTTCCTTCGCCGGCGTGCGCGCTTTCACGACGATGAAACACGTTGGGCTGAACGTCGCCGCCGACGTGCTGTTTACCGCCGCCTACAGCGGCGTCGACGGCGCACTGGTTTTTATTGTAGCTGACGATCCGGGGCTGGCCTCCAGTCAGAACGAACAGGATACGCGCCGTTACGCCGTCGCGGCCGGCGTGCCGCTGTTGGAACCGTCCGACTCGCAGGAAGCCTACGAATTCACCCGCCTGGCGTTCGAAGTTTCCGAACGTTGGAAAATTCCGGTGATCGTTAAGCTGACCACGCGCGTCTGCCATTCCGGCACAATCGTCACACCTCGCACGCCGGACATCGATCTGCCGAAGGCTCACTTTGAGCGCAATATTCCGTATCACGTCATGGTTCCGGGTCACGCCCGTCCGGCGCATCGCCGCTTGCGGCAGAAGCTGGCGGAGATCGCTGAGTGGAACGAAAAGGAAGGGCCCAATCAAAAGATCGAGGGATCAAATCCCATTGGGATTTTGGTTTCAGGTGTTGCCTATCAGCATGCACGCGAAGCCGCTCCGGATGCTTCATTTTTTAAAGTCGGCATGAGCTATCCGCCGCCGATGAAGGCCCTGCTCAAGTTCGTCGCATCGGTTGAGCGCGCCGTGGTGATTGAAGAAAACGATCCGTATATGGCCGATGCCGTGCGGGCTGCGGGCGGTACGATTGAAAGCGCGCCGGAAATGTATCGTTTCGGCGAACTGGATGTGGGGCGGGTGAAGCGTATTTTGGCGAATGATTTTTCGCCCGAGGCGGCTCCGCCGCGCGGCAAGCCGCCGCAGCTCTGCACAGGCTGTCCACATACGATCACATTCGAAATACTCAAGAAACACAACTGCATTGTCGCGGGTGACATTGGTTGCTACACGCTGGCGGCGCTTCCGCCGCTCGCCTCAATGGACACACAGATCTGCATGGGCGCGAGTCTCGGTGTCGGCATCGGTCTGCGCCACGTTCTGCCGCGCGACGAAGCCAAGCGCGTGGTCAGTGTGATCGGGGACAGCACGTTTGTTCACAGCGGACTCACCGGTCTTGCAGAGATGACCTATAACGTTCCGCCGACCGGGCATGTTTTATTGATTCTCGACAATTCGACAACGGCGATGACCGGTCAGCAGGAACATCCCGGCACAGGCCATCTACTGGATCATTCACCGGCCAACCGGCTCGATTATGAACAAGTGGTCCGCGCGATGAATGTTCCAAACATTGGAACATTCGATCCGGTCCGCCAATCCGTTGAGTTTGAGGTCGCGCTGGTCGAGGCGCTTGAAAAAGATGAACTGACCGTTTTAATTGTTCGCCGTCCCTGCATTCTGGCAGTGGCCCGTAAAGGTGTGAAACCGGCAACCCAAGGATAATTTGTATGAGTAAAAATATTATTAGCATTAAAATCGTCGGGCTCGGCGGCATGGGTGTTTTGACCTCCACGCAGATTTTGGCCGAAGTGTTTTTCCGACAGGGAATGGATGTGAAAAAAGCGGAAGTGCATGGCATGAGCCAGCGCGGCGGGTCAATCTGTAGCGATGTGCGTTTCGGTGAAAAAGTGTTCAGTCCCATGATCCCCGCCGGAACGATTGATTATCTGGTTTTGTTTCAGGAAGATCAGTTCCCGCTTTACGAAGCAGATTGTTCGTCGCAAACCGTCATTCTCAAGCCGGGGATGATTGACTTGGAAAAACTGAGTAACAAGCGAGCCTTTAATATCGCCATGCTGGGTCTGCTGAGCCGTCATCTGGAGGTTCCCGCCGAAGCCTGGCAGGAAGTGATTCGCGAAAATCTTCCCGAAAAACTGCATCAAGTGAATGAAGCCGCTTTTGAGCTGGGGCGTCAATCAGCTTAGGAGAACGCATGAAGCCCGACATCCATCCCGAGTGTATGCCCGATTATCTGGAATCCGTGCAGTTGCGTGCGTTGCAGCTGACTCGCCTTCGCGATACGGTTCAGCGTTGCTACGACAACGTGGATCTTTTCCGTCAGCGCATGGATGATCGGGGGCTGTCGCCGTCAGATATTTCCAGCCTAGAGGATGTGGCAAAACTTCCGTTCACCGTGAAAACCGACCTGCTCGACACCTATCCGTACGGACTGTTTGCGGTGCCGATGAAAGAGGTCGTCCGCCTGCATGCGTCCAGTGGCACGACCGGCAAGCCGATTGTGGTCGGCTATACCAAGGACGACTTGGAGGTCTGGAGCAGTGTCATGTTGCGATCGTTTGTCGCCACCGGCATGCACTCCGGCGATGTGTTGCAGAACGCGTATGGCTACGGCCTTTTTACCGGCGGACTCGGCGCGCATTACGGTGCGGAACGGCTCGGTGCGACCGTCATTCCGATTTCCGGCGGTAATACCGAGCGTCAGATTCTGGTGATGAAAGATTTCGGTGTCACGGCCCTTTGTTGCACCCCGAGCTATTTCATTCATTTGATCGAGAAAGTGAATGCCGACGGGGTGCGGTTTGAAGAGCTCGGTGTGAAAATCGGCATCTTTGGCGCGGAGCCGTGGACCGAGGCTATGCGCGAATACATTCAGCGTGAGTCCGGTATCAAGGCGTTTGATATTTACGGATTGACGGAAATTATCGGCCCCGGCGTTGGCATTGAATGTTCCGAGCAGGCGGGGATCCATATTTTTGAAGACCATTTTCTGATCGAAATCGTCGATCCGGAAACGGACGAAGTCCTACCCGACGGCGCGGAAGGTGAGTTGGTTGTCACGACGCTTACCAAACAGGCTTTCCCCATGATTCGTTATCGCACACACGATATCACGTCGATTATTCCGGAACGTTGTGCCTGCGGCCGCACCATCCGCCGCATTAACCGCATCCGCTCGCGTAGCGATGATATGATGATCATTCGCGGCGTCAACGTCTTCCCGTCGCAGATCGAATCCGCGCTGCTTTCGGTTGAGGAAACCGTTCCGCACTATCAGATTCTACTCACCCGTAAGGGCGGACTCGACCAGATCGAAGTGCAGGTGGAAGTGACCCAAGAAATGTTCGGCGACCGCATCCGCGAATTGGAGTCGATACAAAAGCAGCTGGCTTCTGCCGTTGAGCACACGGTCGGCTTGCGTGTGCCGATTCGGCTGGTAGAACCAAACACCATTGCGCGCAGCGAAGGAAAAGCAAAACGGGTAATTGATAAACGCAGCGAAGGGGAGGAAATCCGATGAAACTGAAACAGCTCTCTATCTTTCTTGAAAACCGTCCCGGGCATCTCAGCCACGTCTGTGAAGTGCTGGCGGAAGCCGGACTCGATATCGTCACGATGACGCTGGCGGATACACTGGAGTTTGGCATTCTCCGGCTGATTGTTCGTGAATGGAAGCGCGCCAAAGAGGTGCTTGAAGCCGCAGGATTTGCCGTAAACATCATTGATGTCATGGCGATTGAAGTGGCCGACGAGCCCGGCGGGTTGGAGAAAATTCTGAAGGCGGCGGAAAGCGGTGGGCTGAGTGTCGAGTACATGTACGCCTTTGCCTGTAAGCTGAAGAAAAACGCGCTGATTGTCATTCGTTTTGATGATTCCGACCGCGCCTGCACGGTGTTGAAATCAGCGGGTATCGGAATTTTATCCGCAACCGAATTTTACACCGAAGCGTAATATGAGACTTATTTTACAGAAGGAAACGAAGGATAACGGAGGGTGTAGGAAAATGTAGAGATTTGTTTTTCTTTGTCCGATTTATACTTGGTTTCCCTCTGTTGCCTTCTGTTAAAAATATTATTCTATTGTTCAGCCTGAAAGGTTAGTTGATATGAAAACAAACGAATGGATTTCCAGTGTGCCGGTTTATGAACCGGGCAAACCGATCGAAGAAGTCGCGCGCGAGCTCGGCTTCGCCGACGTTTCCGAAATCATAAAAGTTGCATCCAATGAAAATGAACTTGGCCCGTCGCCGAAAGCGATGAAGGCGATGGCCGCCGCCGCAACCGAAATGCACCGCTATCCGGACGGCGGTTGTTTTTACCTGAAAGACAAACTTTCTGCTCAACTCGGCGTGAAACCGCAGAACCTGCTCTTCGGTAACGGAAGCAACGAGCTGATCGAATTTCTCGGTCACGTCTGTCTCGGACCCGGCACGAATTTCGTTATGAGCGAGGGCGCTTTTGTCGTTTACCGCCTTGTCGCTAAACTCTTCAATGCGCAACTCATCGTCGCGCCGATGAAAAAATTAACGCACGACCTCGACGCCATGCTCGCCGCTATCACGCCTGAAACCCGGATGGTGATTGTCTGCAATCCAAATAACCCGACCGGCACGATCGTCACGCCTGCGAAGATTAAAACCTTCCTCAACAAACTGCCCGCGCACGTTTTAGCCGTTTTTGATGAAGCTTATCTGGAATACATGCCCGACGACAAAAAGCCCGATCTGATCAAAGAGATTCAGAAGGGCCGGGAAAACGTCATCATCCTGCGTACCTTCTCCAAGGCCTACGGACTGGCCGGACTGCGCATCGGCTACGGCATCGCACACGAAAAACTCATCGCGCTACTCAATCACGTTCGTCAGCCGTTCAACGTCAACGCCATGGCGCTGGCCGCCGCGCTCGCCGCTCTTGATGATGAGAAGCATCTGGCGAAAACACGGAAAATAAATTTCCAAGGGTTGGAACTTTTTGCGTCCAGTTTTCCAAAGTTTGGAAAAACTGGACTGGAGTTTGTGCCGTCGTTCGCCAACTTCATCCTCGTCAAAACCGGTAACGGCCGCGAGGTGTTCAAAGAGTTGCAGAAACGCAAAGTCATTGTGCGCCCCATGGACGGCTACGGCCTACCCGAATGGATCCGCATTACCATCGGCACGCCCGCCCAGAACCGCGCCGTTCTCAAAGCCCTCAAAGAAATTCTGTAGAGAATTTTTCCGCCTGCGGCGGATCTGCCAAAGGCAGAAACCGCGAGAGAACGCGAATGAACGCGAACGGGTTCCGGTAAAGGTGATGAGGATTTAGTCGATCCGCAGTTAAACTTTCTTCATTTTAAGCCAGAGTGCCGCCTAGGCGTTATTTAATCCGGAAGGCGGTGCCGGTGAAGAGGGCGATCAGGGTGTCGTTTTGTTCGTCCCGGACTTCAATCTGATAGATCGAAATGGTTTTGCGGCGGCTGATTTCCTTGATGCGGGCGACCAGTACAGAGCCGAGCGGGGCCGGAGCAATATAGGAGATGCCGGTCTGCAGACCGGTGGAGGTGCGGCCGTCGGTGTTGGAGGCGATGGCAAACGCATAGTCGGCCAGTGTGAAGATTGCGCCGCCTTGCGCGACGCCAATTCCGTTGAGATGCTGTTCGGCGATGGTCAGCCGCACGGACCAGGTTCCGTCGTCGCAGAGAAACCGTTCGATGCCGATATGATCTGCGAAACGGTCGTTTTTGAGATGTTCTGCCAGTTCGTTCATGCAGGGAATTTGTCACAGCCTACCGAAAAAGGAAATTTCCAAACCTTGGAAAACATTTTGTTTTAGTGTGTGCCTTTGAGGTAGGCGAGGCGGAGGGGCTCGGGGAAGCGCTCAATGGCGTAGCGCAGCATCGTGCGCGGCATCTGCTTGTAGCGCGGGAGCAGAAAGGCTTCTTCAACGGCGAGGTCGCGGTTGCCGACTTCGCGTAGCATCCAGCCGACCGCCTTGTGTATCAGATCCTCTTTGTCGTTCAGTAGAATTTCGGCGAGGGCGAGGGTGTCGTCAAATTGGTTGCGGCGGATGAAATAGAACGTCGAAATGATGGCGATGCGCCGCTCCCACAGGCTTTTGGACTTCGCCAGTTTATAGAGTGGCTGGTGGTTTTCTGCAAACAGATGCGCGCCGACAATGTGCTCAGCCGTCACATCCACCAAATCCCAGTTGTTGATGCGGTCTGTGTTGGCGAGGTAGGCGCGGTAGAGGGGCAGGGAATCGTCACCCCGCTTCGCCTGAACCACCCAGATCAGTAGCGCTAGCATCCGCGCCTCGTGAAAAGGGGACTGCAACAGATCGACCGTCTCGTCGAGCGAGGTATCGATTAGCTTCTTGGCGAGAGTACGTAGAACGGGCATGCGGATGCCGAGAAACACGTCGCCTTCACCGTATTGCCCCGGCCCGGTTTTGAAAAAGCGCTGCGCCTGCTCGGCATTGGCTCGGGTCCCCAGTGCCTTCAGCCGCCTTTCAATTTTCTTCGCCGTCGTCATGGGGAATGTTTACAGAAGGAAACGAAGAAAATGAAGCGAAGATTTTCTCTCGCCACGTCGCCACGTCGCAAAGGGGCTTCCAATGATTGGAAGAAATGGACGCAAAAGTTCCAGCCATTGGAACCGCCGTTGCCAAAGGCTATGGCGGTCAAGAAATTGGATGACTGCGGTTGATCCCGCTAGCGCTTAAATAAAGGCAGTGAAGGAAACTCTATTCGCGCCGCTCGTGACAGAACGAGCCGCCTGACCGAAATGGAGTTGATCCGCAGGAGGAAAAACGGTAGCTCTATGTTGATCGGGTTCCACTCTCTTACCCTCTGCCGGATTAACTGAAAGTTGTTATGCAAAACATTCTTTGGAAACACATCCTCGCTGTTCGTGCCCAGGCTCCGCTGGTGCACAACATCACCAACCATGTGGTCATGAACAATACCGCCAATGCTCTGCTGGCGATCGGCGCTTCGCCCATCATGGCACATGCCCGGCAGGAAATGGACGAGATGGTCGCGCTCAGCCACGTCTTGGTGGTGAATATCGGTACGTTGGACGATGTGTGGGTCGACGCCATGCTGCAGGCGGCCCGCCAAGCGCAGATCCTCAACAAGCCCTGGATATTGGATCCCGTCGGTGCAGGAGCCACTGCCTATCGGGATCAGGTCTTGGCGCAGCTGATCGCGTTGCGCCCGACGGCGATCCGCGGCAACGCCTCCGAGATTCTGGCGCTGGCCCATGCCAACCGGAGCCAGACAAAGGGCGTCGATAGTACCGCGCAAAGTCAGGAAGCTCTGACGGCCGCACGAACATTGCACGAACAGACCGGAGCGGTGGTGGGCATTTCCGGCGCAACGGATTTTATCGTGTCGGACCAGCCCGTCGTGCAAGTGCATAACGACACGCCCCTGATGACGCGCGTCACGGGACTCGGTTGCACCGCGACCGCCCTGATCGGCGCGTTTCTGGCCGTAGTCGAAAACAAAACCGAAGCGATGGTCGCGGCCACGGCTCTGCTGAGCGTCGCCGGCGAGCTCGCCGAAAAAATAAGCAACGGGCCCGGTAGCCTGCAGATGAACCTGCTCGACAAACTTTACAATCTGACCGCCTCCGAATTTGAAAACACCCTGCGAATTGAGTTCTAACCATGTCCAACCCGTTCCCCTATCGTTTGTATCTGGTGATCTCGGAGGCGGACTGCGCGGGGCGCGATTTTGTCGACGTTGCCGAGCAAGCCGTTCTGGGCGGCGTCGATCTGGTTCAACTGCGCGAAAAACAGGCCGCGCCCGATGAATTCCTCCGCAAAGCCGAACGCTTGCAGGCGATGCTCCAGACCTATCAGGTGCCGTTGATCATCAACGACAATCTGGATGTGGCCATTCAATCGCACGCGTTCGGGATTCACGTCGGCCGCAGCGACTGCTCCCCGGCCCACATCCGCTCCGTTTGGAAAAATTGCCGTTCGCTCGGCTATTCCATCGAGCACCTCGACCAGCTCCAAACGCAGGATGCGCAACTCTCCGACTGCCTCGGCATTAGTCCGGTGTTCAAGACGTCGACCAAAACCGATACCGTCACCGAATGGGGACTGGATGGAATCCAGACCATCCGCCAGCGCACCGACAAGCCGCTCGTCGCCATCGGCCACATCAACGCTGCCAACGCTTTCGACGTCATTCGGGCAGGCGCGGATTGTTTGGCGGTCGTTTCCGCGATCTGTCAGGCCCCGGATCCGCAGCAGGCTACGCGCGAAATCCGCAACCAAATCGACCTAGCCTTGCGCCCAGTTGGTCGGTAACGAAGTTTTCAAGCATGAATCCCTCCTATCGTCGTTATTAACCCTGCGGTAAAATTATCTATCGTTGCGCTTTCGGGGAAACTTCTCCGCCCCTTGGCCTGTTTGTACTTTTGAGGCTTTTGCGAATCAGGAATCGTATTTGATTGGTTTCCGAATTTGGATTGTCATAAATTGATTTCTAACAGAGGCGATGGATCGGGCGGAGTGCTGGGTCGACGCCGGATCGGAAAGAGGATTGATCGATGAAAAAATGGCTGGGGCAAATTTTACTAGGCGGTTCGCTGATTGCATGTTCTGCAATCTTTTACTGGCTCCACTATGTTCTCTTTCACGACGCGCATCATATTTTTATTTATCTAGTTGGTGATATCGCCTTTGTCTTTATCGAAGTGCTACTGGTGAGCGTAATTATTCATCGCCTGCTGGGGGAGCGTGAGAACCAGGCGCGGCTGGAAAAGCTCAACATGATTATCGGCGTCTTTTACAGCGAAGTTGGGATGAAGCTCCTGAAAATCTTGTCTGCGCACGATCCGCAGATTGAAAAAATTCAGAACCATCCATCCGCCAGTAATGAATCCGTCGAGCAGAAGTTCGCTCGAATTTGCCGTTTTCTCAAGCAGCATCATTATGACCTTGAAACTGGGGAAATGGATTGGGACGCCGCTGGGGAATTCCTGTGTTCAAAAAAAGATTTTCTTCTGCGTCTGCTCGAAAACACCAGCTTGCACGAACACGAATCATTCGCCGAAGTCCTGCGCGCCGTTTTCCATCTGACCGAAGAATTGGGGGCCCGCGAGTCGCTTCAGAACCTATCGGACGCGGATCGATATCACCTTGCCGGTGATGTTAAACGAGTGTACGGACAGCTGACCCTCCAGTGGATGATCTACATGAAGCATCTCGAGCGGAGCTATCCCTATCTGTTTTCGCTTTCGCAGCGGATGAATCCGTTTGATCGCGCTGCTACCCCCGTTGTGCAGAATCCTAGCGCATAGCGGGCCGTGTGCGAAATTTGCGACCTAATCGACCGAGCCTTGTGCCCGGAGGTCACGGCCCACCTTTCGTGTGGTTCATGTGGTTCGTGGTTAAAAAACTCCCCCTCTCCACTCTGCGCAATCGGCGGTTCCGAGGGATAAAAAAACCGGACCGACGCGTGGGTGTCGATCCGGTTTCTGCATTTCTGCGGGTCGGTTTAGTTGCCGGCCATCATGGCGGCGACGTCGGCTTCGACTTCGCCGATCGGTTTAATGTTGAAGTTTTCAACGAGCACTTTGGCGACGTTGGGCGACAGGAATGCTGGCAGGGTCGGGCCGAGGCGGATTCCTTTGACGCCGAGGAAGAGCAGGGCGAGCAGCACGATGACCGCTTTCTGTTCGTACCATGCGATGTCGTAGGAGATCGGCAGGTCGTTGATGTCGTCGAGTCCGAAGACTTCCTGCAGCTTCATTGCGATGACGGCCAGTGAGTAGGAGTCGTTGCACTGTCCGGCGTCGAGGACGCGCGGGATGCCGCCGATGTCGCCGAGATCCAACTTGTTGTAGCGGTATTTCGCGCAACCGGCGGTCAGAATAACAGTGTCCTTCGGCAGGGTTTCAGCCACATCGGTGAAGTAGTTGCGGGTTTTGTGACGTCCGTCGCAGCCCGCCATGACGACGAAGCGTTTGATTGCGCCCGTTTTCACCGCGTCGACTACTTTGTCGGCCAATGCCATCACCTGATGGTGAGCAAATCCACCGGTAATGGTTCCGGTTTCAATCTCTACAGGTGCCGCACAGGTTTTCGCCAGTTCAATGAGGGCTGAGAAGTCCTTTTTGCCGTCTTCTGGTCGATCCGCAATGTGTGCCACGCCCGGATAGCCCGAGGTGTTGGTGGTGAAGATGCGGTCTTTGTAGGCATCTTTTACGGGAGTGATGCAGTTGGTGGTCATCAGGATCGGGCCGTTGAAGCTCGCGAACTCGGTGTCCTGTTTCCACCAGGAACCTCCGTAGTTGCCGTGGAAGTTGTCATACTTTTTGAAGGCCGGATAATAGTTGGCCGGTAGCATTTCACCATGGGTGTAGACGTCGATGCCCGTTCCCTGGGTTTGCTCGAGCAGTTCTTCCATATCTTTCAGATCGTGCCCCGAAATCAGGATGCCCGGTTGGGTGCCGACGCCGATGTCGACCTCAGTGATCTCGGGGTTGCCGTAGGTTTCGGTGTTGGCTTTGTCGAGAATCGCCATGGAGCTTACGCCCATTTCGCCGGTCTTCAGGGTCAGGGCGACCAGTTCGTCAACCGACAGGTCGCGAGTGGTGGACGCCAGGGCCTCTACTGCGAATGCGTAGAGTGCGTCGTCTTCGAAACCGAGTACGGCGGCGTGTTCTGCATAAGCGGCCAGACCTTTCAGTCCGTAGATGATCAGTTCGCGCAACGAACGAACATCTTCGTTCTTCGTGGAGAGTACGCCGACGGTTGCCGCTTTGAGCTGGAAGGCGTCCATCGAGTCGGCGGTCCAGGTGGCACTGTCGTGCAGGCCATCGAGCGAATCGACTTGGATCGCGTCGCGGATCGTGATGGCCTCGCGGATCATCGCCTCGAAGCGGTCGTCGTCAAAGTTTGCGTTGGTGATGGTGGCAAAGAGGCTTTCAAGAATGAAGCGTCCGGTTTTTGAACCGATGGCGTCCGCTTTTTCGCAGCGGATTGAAATTCCCTTCAGCAGGTAGATCAGCAGATCCTGCAGATTGGCTGTTTCTTCGGTTTTCCCGCACATGCCGCGTATGGTGCAGCCTTCGTTCTTCATGGCTTCCTGACATTGATAACAAAACATAACTATTCTCCTTGGGTTTGGTTTTGAGATTTTGCGGGAGCGTATCCCGTGGTGACGTCCTTGTTCTTTTCTCCGAAATTTTCGACCAGTTGTTGGGCGATCTGCTTTCTGGACAGTCCCTCATTTTTCAGCGTCTTGATCATTTGGTAGGCGGCGAACAGCGGGGACGGACCGATCTCCGAGGCGAAGTGGCCAGCGCCCTGATTCCAGACAAACAGACTGAACAGTTCATCGAGCTCTGCGACGGTTGTTCCAAAGGCGTAAGCTTTTACGAGCTCACGAGTCGCCTGACGGATCCGATGCGCGCCCACGGCGTTGGATAGCGATAGTAGATATTTAGTCTTTGGGTCAATGGCTGGGTTTTCCTTATTCCACGTCAGCTTCCAAAAGTTGCCGATAATTTTGGCCAGCTCATTGTCGGTCTTTTTGAAATTAATGAGTGCCAGAGGTTTTAGTGGCGGGGTTGTATTTTTTTCACTCATTGTTTTCTTCCGATCGGGTTGGGCTCTCCAAAGGATGCGAACACAATACATGTCTCTACGGAGGAAACCTTGATCTACGTCAAGAAGATATAAAAAAGTGAGCATTTAATAATCTTCGTCGCAGACTGTGCAGAAAAACAGGTCTCTAGTTTGGAATCTGCACATCGGTTCGGTAGGGTCAAAGCACGTGTTGACCAGTGAAGGAGAAACCATGGGAGTGCTCTCAGACGGAATGAAAAAGGCCGGGTGGCCGATTGTACGTGAACGGACCGGGGGCTGGATCGTGTATGCCTCGCTAGCCCGGGCGTATCGCTATGACCCGGCCTCGGGCTGGTCTGTGCCGAAGGAGGAGATCGCTGCCGCGCTGGAAAAGGATTTGCAGGAGATCGAGCAGGGCCGGTTGAGCGCCATCCGAACCTTGTCGCGCACGACGGCGCTGAATCATACTCGCAACCCCTCGCAACCCGTCGTCCGAGTTTGTCAGGACGGGCTGGCAGAGGGAAAGCGGGTGCTGCATCTGGGGACCGGACTGGATCGGTTTGCAAAAGACGCGCTGCTGAACGCGGGTGCTGTATCGGTCGATGACTACGACCCCAACTTTTATCCGGATCGCTCGGTGCTCAATTCCACCTATGACGTGGTGCTGAGCAACTATGTTCTCAATATTCTGATTCCGACGGAGCGCCGGCTGGCCTATGACGACATCGCCGCTTGCACGGACTCGCAGGGCGCGGCCTATCTTTGCGTGCAAGGGAAGTGGCCGGTGCTGAACAGGCACCGGGTCGTCCGAGCGCATGAAGACGGATATGTGATTCGGGATAGCTCTGTTCCGACCTTTCGCAAGGGATATGATTCGCAGGATTTAATGGATGAAGTGTGCGAAATTCTTCAGGGAACCGCCGAGTTGGTTTGCATGTTCTACAGCAACTCGTTGGTGCAGTGGCATCCGGCGGCAGGGGATAGCGGTTTTTGAGTTCGGAATCCTAGGTGCATCGTTGCCGATTTAACGGTGCTGTTTGGCGGATGGATGGATTTTGAGGTGTAGGCGGTTTGTGCATAATTTGCTCAACCGGTCTTTTCCGAGATCCATTCATGTTTTAACGGGACGCATGCAGTTGATTAGGTCTTTAATTTCTACCGTTGCAATGCCGGAATGGATGTCCGACATGGCGTAGGGAATGACCAGCTCGTTGTTGTGGATGAGGGCCCCGCAGGTGTAGACGACATTGGGAACATAGCCCTCGCGCTCTTCCTCGTACGGCGTGAGAAGCGGGTTTTCGAGTCGGGCAATAATCTTTTCTGGGTTTCCGAGATCGAGCAACATGGCGCCGATGCAGTATTGGCGCATGGGTCCGACTCCGTGGGTGAGCACCAACCAGCCCGCCTCGGTTTCCAACGGTGACCCGCAGTTACCAATTTGGATAAACTCCCAGGGGCGCTCCGGTTCCTGAATAATTTTGGACTCCTGCCAGAAGTGCAGATGGTCGGAAAACATGATGTGGTTGTTTTCGCCATCTTGCCGCGAGAGCATGGCATAACGGCCGTTTGTTTTACGCGGGAACAACGCCATGCCTTTGTTTTGAATCGCCTTCCCGTTGAGCGTACTCACATTGAAGGTAACGAAGTCTTGGGTTTCGATCAGTTGCGGCAGAATGTTAAATCCATTATATGCCGTATAGGTGGCATAATAGATGACCGTTCCGGAGTCTTCCGTAAACCGTACGAAGCGGGCATCCTCGATTCCGCTTCTTTCACTTTCTTTAACGGGGAAGATCACTCGTTCGCAGAGAGGATACTCGGCGCGAAAGGTGGTTTCATAGTTGGAACGGGCTAGCCAGTCGATCAGTTTAAGCGTTTCAGACTGGTGTGCGGTGGGGGAGCTGTATTCTTCTTGGAATCTAGCCAAGACCTCTTTTAGAGCGTTGTAGGAAAACACGTCCGGCAACCGGTTGAACACCCAGGTTGTGGTTGTATTGCAGGCGTTCATCTCGTTGAGCTTCAATTCGAAAAGATGTCGGTCGTAGTCGGGGTCGAGGTGGAGCGAGGGTGTTTCGACATACGCATTGATGGGGTCGAAGAGAACCACGTTGTCTTTGTTGAGAATTCCACTACGAAAGACAATGGAAGAAATATGGCCTTCGCCGGTGGCTCGCAAACTAATGATAAAGCGAAGTTCGCCTGACTTTACCCCGTCTTGGTTTGGATGGAGGATGATCGAAGGATTGAACAAGGCGGCTGATTCAATCGAATATTCCTTAGTGAAATAGGCACCGATCAGTTGCTGCCTGATTTCGCTCAACGGGGGTCCCATCGGCAGGTATTCTTCAACCAGATTAAAGTGGCGGCGGAAAATATCGTTGATGTCGCGATGGCGTTTAGCGAAGTCAAGCATCACTTGCTCGAGCAGATTCGCCGCGGCGTCTTCGGGCATTGCGATGACGCGGCGGATGACTCTTGCAATACGGTCCGGATTACCCGGTAGATAGCGCTGGGCAATGACGCGTCTGGGATCTCCTAGGATTTTTACTTTTTTACGTTTTACTTTTGGGTTCATGGTTTTTCCTTATTAGAAAGGGTTTCGAGGTGACTCGAGGCAGAGTTGAACGAGCTCGTCGATTCGCGCCGTCCCCGCGCACATAACGGTGTCCGCTCCACCCCAGTAGATTTTGACGGTGCCATCGTCTTCTGGAACGGCTCCACAGGTAAAGACGACGTTGGGTACATATCCGCTGACTTCCCACGGATCTTCTGGTTGTAGAATCCAACGATCGGAGATGCCGATGATTTTGGATGGATCGTCAAGATCGTGTAGCGCTACGCCAAGGCGATACACCGCGCCCGCCATGGTTTTGAATACACCATGGTAGATATGCAGCCAGCCTTCGCTGGTTTTAAAGGGCACCGCGCCAGGACCAATTTTCATTTCGTCCCAGTGATACGGCAGGGGCTTCATGAGCATTTTGGAATCTCCCCAGTGAATTAAGTCGGGGGAATAGGAAATCCAGATCGACCAAGGGGTGATTTCGGAATGAGGACGGTCGAGCCGCACATAGCGCCCCTCGAATTTTTGCGGGAAGATGACCACGTTACGCAGATCGGCCTGAGTGATCAGCGCCACGCGCTCGACGGAACCAAAATCTTTTGTGCGGGCGAGGGCAATCCGGACGCCGTGGCGCGAATAGGCGCTATAGGTCAACAGGTATTCCCCCTCGATGGGCGTAATACGCAGATCTTCTACGCCGAAGGCCTCGTATTCTGCAAACACGCCTTCGGTCGCCGGCACGAGGAAGGGTTCGGGATCGACCGTGAACGAGAAACCATCCTGACTTTCGGCCTTGCCGATGATGGAGCGACCGTTGTGGGTATGTGATCTGAAAAGCATGATATAGCGATCGTGGTGCTTCACGACCCCGGCATTGTGAACCGTTCCAACGGGATAGGGGACATCGTCCCGCGTAAGAATTGGGTTTTCCTTGTAGCGTTGGATCAACGGACGTTCCTTTTTGATTTTCATTCTTCAACCTCCGTTTTCCCTTCGCCGCCCGGCGGGGATTCAAGCAACTTTTGATAGACTTTGATGTATTCATCAGCCATACGACTGACAGTAAATTTTCGTTCCACTGCGTTGCGGCATTGCGACCGATCAATCTCTTGTATTCGGGATACGCATTTGACGGCTTCGCTGCAATTGTTCACCAGAAAACCGTTTTCCCCAGGATGGATCAGTTCCGGCATACTGCCTCGATTGAAGGCAATCGTGGGAGTCCCGCAGGCCATGGCCTCGATGATGGATAACCCGAACGGTTCGTCAAAGTGAATTGGATGTAACAACGCGGACGCACCCCCAAGCAATTGGTTACGACGGATGGGTCCGACATTGCCGACGTAGCTCACCTGAACGTTGTCGAGATAGGGCTCAACATGCTGTTGATAGTACACTTCGTCCTGGATGATGCCTGCAAGAATTAGCTTTTGATTGCTTTTCCGGGCAATCTCGATGGCTTCCTTGGCTCCCTTGTCGGGATGGATGCGACCGAAAAACAGCAAGTACCCTTCGGGGTTAGGCTGGAAGTCAAATTGATGCAGGTCGATGCCATGATGGATGGTTCCGATGTAATCCAGCTCCGGGGAGCGATCGGCGTCGCTGATGGATACATAGGCCACCCGCCGGTTGTATTTTTTGTAAACCGGCAAAATGCCGGGCGATGAAAATCCGTGGATGGTGGTGATGACGGGAGTTTCCACTAAGCCGGAATAGGTGAGGGGTAGAAAATCAAAGTGGTTGTGGATGAGGTCGAATTCGTTCGCGTGTTCAAAAACCTCGGAGATATGCAAACCTTCCCATACCTTAGGGATGATGTCGGGGTCTTCTTCGTAGCCCTGTGCGCAGACCGCATGTAGTTTTCCTCGGGTTTTGGAATCACCGGTGGCGAACAAGGTGACATCGACCCCGCGATCAATGAGCCCCTCACTGAGGAGCGAAACGACGCTTTCCCACGGGCCGTAGTGGCGAGGGGGCGTGCGCCAAGCAATTGGGGCGAGCATCGCAATACGCATAAGATTATCTCTTTTTTTCTGTACGATCTTCTTGGATGGTGTTTTCAGCCAACCGGAGTTCAATCAGGGCGTGGAGAAAAGCCAATGTGGATTCGGCTCCTTGGTTTTCATTTTGACGATCGGGGTGGAGGCCATCGCGGCATCCGCCGGTTGTCGGATCGTATAGGGGTAGGTTCAGGTCGTTGCGCCCAAGAAACCATTCGAAAGCGCACCGCGCTTCCTTCATCCAGCTTTCCTTCCCAGTGTAGCGATAGGCTTCGAGGCAGGCGGAAACCATCCCTTGCGCCTCCAACGGCTGTTGATCAAATCGGGCTCGTTTCCCGCCCTGTACGTAGAAGCCGTTGGAGCCAATCGGTACAAAATGGTTTTTCGGAGAGTCAGCCCGCTGTTGGTCCGCAAGCCAACAAAGTGATTCCAATCCAATTTCAGCCATGGGGTTGTTGGGGATCCATTGTCCGCACATCAGCATGGCATGCGGGAGTACGGCATTGGAATAGGCCAGCCGATCTTCATACCAACACCATTCATCGGAGCGATTGTTTTGATATAACCCAACGAGGCGATCCGCCAGTTGGTTGCGGACCTGATTGACCAACCGGTCGCCCTCGAAGCGCCGCAGGTATTCGTGGATACCCAGTAAAGCAAAGGCCCACGCGCGCGGGCTGGTGGTTTCGAGTATGGCGGGTAGGGCCTGCTCAAATAACTTGCTGGCGATGCCGCGCACAGACGGTGAAAGGGAGTGGCCCAGTACGGTTCCCAACGACCATAAGGTGCGTCCATGGCTGTCGTCCGATCCGCTTTTTTCTAACCAGTTGCGCTGGTAGTCCATGAAATTGCGGAAGCGTCCTGTTTTTTCATTGAAGGCATAGTTGATAAAGGCGAGATAACGCGTAGCCAGTACCAGGGCCTGTTCATCGCCCAATTCCAGTTCGGCCGAAAGCTTGCTGACAATCAACGCGCGGGCATTGTCGTCGATGCTGTAGCCCTCATGGTAGTTGGGCACCATGAATGTGGCATGCTGAATTATGCCGGTGTCGTCTGTCATGCGCCGTAGATGGTCGAACTTGAGGAGAGGGAGCTCGCCGGGGCGTCGTGCGAGTGGCTTGACCACAAAATCGGTCGGCATAGCGTACCGGTGTTCAGTGTGCGCCCGTTCGAAACTTTGCATATACTGTTGCGCTACGTTCGGCCAGATCATGTCCCGGCCAAGCAGATAGGCCTTTTTTCGCATGGCATGCCGCTGGGTTTCATTGTCCAGCAAATTGATCACCTCGGCGGCTAATGCGGTTGGATCACTGAATGGAAACAGGACGCCCCGCCCGTCCGCCAGAAGTTCCTGCGCATACCAATAGGGCGTCGAAACAATCGCCTTACCCGCCCCAACGGTGTAGGCCAGTGTTCCCGATGAAATTTGCCCCTCGTTGAGGTAGGGCGTGATATAAAGATCCGCGATCCCAATGAATTTGACCAGTTCCTCTAGCGTGACAAAGCTGTTGTGGAAGATCACGTTCCCGTCCACGCCCAATTCTTGGGCGAGCCGTTGTAAGGAAAGCCGATAGGATTCGCCATCTTGTTGGAGGACATGGGGGTGAGTGGCCCCGACAATCATATAGACCACGTCGGGATGCTGTTCCACAATTGCCGGCAGTGCCGAGATAACCGTTTCAATTCCCTTATTGGGCGAGAGGAGCCCAAAGCTGAGCAGAACCATCTTTCCCTCCACCCCGAACAGATCCTTTTGAAAATTGGGATCCACAAAGGGAATGTCCGGCACTCCATGTGGAATCAGATCAATCTTTTCCCGAGGAACGCCGTAGGTGTTCTGTAAAAAATCAGCCCCGTGACGACTGATCGATACTAAGCGGTCCGAGAGTTTGGCCACCTTCCCCAACACCCGTTTTTGTTCGGGCGAGGGGTCCTTCAAAATCGTATGCAGAGTTGTGATGATCGGCATGCGTAATTCGTGCATCAGTGCCAGAATATGACTGCCCGAGGGTCCACCAAAAATGCCGTACTCGTGTTGAATGCAAACGGCGTCTACGTTGTTGATATTGAGAAAGTCTGCGGCACGCCGATAGGAATCGATATCTTTTTCCAATAATTCAAACCGAACGCGGGGCGGATAGTTATAGCCGGATTCGACATCATTAACGGGAATGGCGAAGCAGGTCGTGGTGGGGTGTTCGGTTGCGATCGCCTCACAGAGGTCGGTCGTGAAGGTTGCAATACCGCACTTCCGGGGAAGATAATTTCCCACAAAAGCAATGCGCTTTATTGTAGATGGTGTTGAGGGTTCCTTGGTCTTCATGTGTGTTTCCCATTTTGAAGCTCTTCGAATCTTTCGTTTTCTTTGGGAGGATCGACGCGAATTCAGAGGACATCGTTCCTCCCATTTGAGGTACGATCAAGAATGCTGCTTCCCGAACAGAATCTCATTGAATCGCTCAAATGTAAATATTCGGTGACAATTCTATTATTTCGTCATGGAGGTTCTTTGAAATATTTGTGCTGCGAATATTTTTCAGCAGGTTGGTGAAGAGGTTTCCAAGGTTCGGGAGAATTTTAACCGCAGATGACGCGGATGGGCGCAGATATTTAAAACATCTTATCGCGCCGGCCTGTCCCGCCATAGCTTTAGCGAAGGAGGAAGCCTCAGCGAAGACGGATGGAAAAAGTGATGACCGCGACGTGTCGCGGCGACCTGTCGCGCCGTAGTTGTACGAAGGCGGAAGCTCGCAGAGCGGAGACGGAAGACGCTAAGAACACGAAGGGCGGAGTGCAGGGATTCCTGAATTCTCGGACTGACCTGAATGGCGCTAAGTTAAGCTCATTTCAAACCCAGATATCCTACAGAAGGCAACGAAGAAAACGAAGTGGAGCAGAAGCAATGATGAATAATGACAGGCCGTAAGGCCCTTCGTTGCCTTCTGTAAAAAAATGATCAGCTCTCGTTCAAATTCTCTTAACTTAGTGCCATTCCGGACTGACCTCTTCGCCTGACCCCTTCGCTGTTTTTTCGCGGTTTCAAATCTCCAATGATTGGGAAGTCGGGTTGTTGGCATATTTATGTAGGACAGGCTTCTCTGTACTCAGAGAGCCTGTGTCCCATGCACGAGCAGAAGCACACACGCTCCCGAATACGGGACTCGACCAGCGGGAGAGAGGCTTCGCTATTGCGAAGCAACGACCGTAGGGAGTGGCAACCGCGTCCTACAATGTGTGACCTCGTACTAAATACGTTCCGGAGTCTCAATGCCTAACAGTGTTAGTCCGTTTTTGAGAACGGAGGCGGCCATTTCAACGGCCGCCGGGTAGCGGCTTTCGCGGGGGCCTTGGTCGGCTTTTAGGAATGGGGTAAAACTATTCCTAAATGGGTTAATAGAGGCCGATCAACCACATCGGAAGAATCTTACCGGACGGGAGATCCGCGTTATCCCGAACTACAAAGTCGGCGGATTTCGCCTTTTTTGTCCGTCCTCCCACTTCGATGCGGATGTCATTCACCATAAAGTCGCAATCGGTCTCGTTGGTGGCGGCAAACAGACGATACCCCGCATCGGAAAATGCGGTGGCGACATAGGCCTCCCGCTGGGTGCCTTCATTGTGACCGAAAAAGTTGTAAACAGAAGGTTCGTGCAGTAGCAGTTTTGCGCCGACGGAGTTCATTTTCGTATCATTCCGTTTTCGGACAATTCGGAGCAAATGGGCGCGTTCCATCGCCGTCAGCAATTGATAGAGCTTTTCCTTTCCGATTCCCCATTCCCGGCAGAGTGAGTTCACTTGCAGGGTGGGTACAGTCGATACGGCCAAATATCCAATCACGGCATGCATGATCCGGAGATGATTCTCTGTGATTTGAGGGACAAGAAAAGGGATATCCGACTCCATGGTTTTGGTAACCGTATTCATCACCTTCTCTTGGTATAACTGGCTGTCCTCCATAAAAAACGGACGGAATCCGCCGTTTAAATAGTCTCGGAAAAGCCGAAGAACATTGACTTGTTTGACCAACGCCTGCACATCGGATGTAGCGGGGTTGAATGGATCAATCGGGCTGATCGAACGGTTTAATTTGAGCATGAGAAACTCGCGGAAAGAGAGGAGCGGCATGGTGTGCGCTGGAAAACGGCGGGAGAGATCGGACATTTCTTTCCGGAGAACCACTGTGCTGGAGTCGCTGGCCAGAATTTTATGATTTGGAAACGCATCGTATGCTGCCTTCAGGTGACGCGCCCAGTCGGTTGCGTAATGGACTTCGTCAACGAGCACGCCCTCGTAGCCGCGCATAAAAATTCCCTCCAGCAGATCAAAGAGATGCGTGGTGCTTAGAACGGGGTTGTCTGCTGAGAAATAGAGCAGGTGATGTTTTTCGATCTGGGAAAGCATCCACGTGGTTTTCCCCACACCGCGCGGGCCGGAGAGAAGCCCCGCTCGTTGCGGCATTTCGAAATTCTCGGACCAGTCGCGCAGTCGCTCCGGCTGATGGGTCAGCAGCCGTGCCTGAATTTGCTCCGCCCGTTTAATCGCATCTGTAATGGAAGACATACGGTTCTCCTGTAAAACTATTTAATGCAAAATTGGTTCTACAGCAGAACCGGTCAGTTGGCAAGCGTTTAGTTTCCCACAGTTTGGAATGCTTATACTGTTTGGCATTAAATCAATGGGTGTAGTGGGCCGGTGTCAGTCCTGAATGGCATTTAGTTTAGAGATCTTCCAGTGCTTCAAAAATGCGGCAACAATTTTAATTTACCGCAGATTACGCGGATGTATACGGATAGAATATGGATAAACCCTTTTGAAAAACACATTTCTAATCCGACGTTCAAGCTGTTGAGCCCTAAAAGAATGTTCCTGCTTGATCTGCGCATAGCAGCGTAATCCGCGGTTAAAAAACTCCTTAACTAAGTGCCATTCCTGTCAGTCCTATTATTTAATCATGTTCCAAGGGTTTGGAAACGTCGCACGGTGTTTTTCCCCGAAAGCGTAGCGATAGATAATTTTTCTGAAGGAAAAATAACGACCATCGAGAGTGGTTCACCATTGGAAACGCGGTGGAGACACCGCGTCTACTTTTTCAAACCTTAGGTCTCAAGCCTATAGCCTCAGGTCTTTCCCTTTAGATTCGTTCGGGAGTTTCGATCCCTAGTAGTGCGAGTCCGTTTTTGAGAACCGACGCCGTCAGTTCGCAGAGGCGGATGCGGCTTTCGCGCGGGCCTTGGTCGGCTTTGAGGAACGGGACGTTTTGGTAGAAGGAGCTGTAGGCCTGCGAGAGGTCATAGAGGTAGTCGGCCATGACGCTGGGGCGGTGCAGACGCGCGGCGGATTCGACGGCCGCCGGGTAGCGGGTGATTTTCAGAGCCAGGCGGCGTTCCTGTTCTTCGGTGAGAACAATCGGGAATTCGTCGGGGTTGATGTCGGGGAATTTGGCGGCGTATTTGTCGCGGACGGATGCGATGCGCGCGTAGGCGTATTGCAGGTAGGGCGCGGAGTTGCCGTCCATGGCGAGCGCTTTTTCCCAGGTGAAGGTGACGAGGCTCGTTGGATTTTGGCTGAGGTCGGTGTATTTGATGGCGCCGATGCCGACGGCGCGGGCGACTTCACGTTGTTGCGCTTCGTCCATGTCAGGACTCGATTTTTTGACCACTTCGAGGGCGCGCGCTTCGGCTTCGTCGAGTAGGGCTTCGAGTTTGATGACGTTGCCTTCGCGGGTGGAGAAGGTGGCTTCGGGCAGGCGCATGAGGCCGAAATAAATGTGGGTGAGTTTTGTGTCGAGGCCGAGCTTCTTGCAGAGGTGGAAGAATTGACGGAAATGGAGCTGCTGGCGGTCGTCGGTGACGTAGATGATTTCGGCGGGTGCGAATTCTTCGGTGCGCGAGGCGACGGTGGCGATATCGGTGGTGGTGTAGTTAAAGCCGCCATCGGATTTGCGGACGATGGCAACGTTGAGGCCGTCGTCTTCGAGGTTGCAGATGAGTGCGCCGTCGGATTCTTCGGACAGACCCGCTGCGTCGAGTTTTTCGACGGTTCCAGCGAGGTCATCGTTATAGAAACTTTCACCGCGGGTTAGGTCGAAGGAGACGTCGAGGCGTTTGTAGGTTTTGTCGAATTCAGCGAGAGTGAGTTTGATAAATTCTTCCCACAGCGCGCGGTTTTCTTTGTCGCCCTGCTGGAGTTTGACGAGCTCGGCTTTGGCGCGGTCGCGCCAGGTGGCGTCCTCTTTTGACCTGTTGTAGCTAGTGACGTAGATGCGTTCGAGTTCTTCGACGGGCGCGGTCTTGAGCGCTTCGGGGTCGGCGAATTCGCGGTAGCCGAGAATGATGAGGCCGAACTGGGTTCCCCAGTCGCCGAGATGGTTGTCGGCGATGACGTTGTAGCCCAGCGCCCGGTAGAGGCGGTCGATGGAGTTGCCGATGACCGTCGAGCGGATGTGGCCGATGTGCATCGGCTTGGCGACGTTGGGGCTGGAGTAGTCGATGATGACGGTTTGGTTGTTTCCAATGTTTGGAAGGCCGAGTTTGTCGTCGGCGAGCATGGCGGTCAGTTGGTCGGCGAGGCCTTCGCTTTTAAGCGTGATGTTGACGAAGCCGGGGCCGGCGATTTCGATCTTTTCAACCATGTCGGGCAGGGTGGCGCTGTCGACGAAGGTCTGGCCAATGGCGCGCGGGTTGCTGCCGAGTGCTTTAGCGAGCTTCATGGCGGCGTCGCACTGGTAGTCGCCGAACTGTTCGTTGCGGCTGGCGTTGACGCCGAGGTGAATTTCGCTCAGATCCGTTTCGGGGAAGCAGGTCGCGAAGGTTTCGGCGCACCAGTCGGAGAGTTGTTTTTCGATCGGTTGGATCTCTTTTTTCATTAGTTTTCTTTCGTTCAAAAGTAGGCGGGATGGAACCATATTTCGCAGGGCAGTTAAAGCGCATTTCGGGAGGATAAATAAACGGTACATTAGGTTTGCTTTTAAAACGCGTCGAATTACATTTGCCTCGAAACACAGCGGGAGACCCGCGCAGGATTTGAAAAATAAATGGGAGAAACCAATGGCAGCAAAGAAAACAGCAAAGAAGGCCGTCGCGAAAAAAGCACCGGCTAAAAAAGTAGTAGCAAAAAAAGCCGCGAAGAAGGCACCCGCCTCTGCCAAGGCTACGGCGGGCAAGCCGGCTAAAAAAGTCGTGAAGAAAGCGGTTGCTAAAAAAGCGGTTGCAAAAAAAGCCCCGGCGAAGAAAGCCGTCGCGAAAAAAGCGCCGGCTAAAAAAGTCGTAGCGAAAAAGAAAGTCGCCAAGAAAGTAGCCAAAAAAGTTGTAACCAAAGAGCAGTTCTACTCGATGGTGACTGAGGCCGCTTATTTCGCCGCTCAGAATGATGGCAATAAAAAAGGTTCCACCGACTATTGGATGGAAGCTGAAGCCAGCGTTTCCAGCAAGTTCAGCATCAAGTAATTGATTGAACTGTTGGAAAATAAAAAACCGCTCGACCGAAAGGCTGGGCGGTTTTTTTTGTTTGGCCGCTTTCGCGTCGGCACCTTTCTCTTTGCGAAAGGTGGTGGGCGTTACAGGATTCGAACCTGTGACTTCTACCGTGTGAAGGTAGCGCTCTAACCAACTGAGCTAAACGCCCCGAAAGGCATCCTTTGGATGCGGGAGGGGTAATGGAATATCGGATTGTTGGATTATTGGGAAGAACGTTTTTCAACAGAATCGCTTTTTCGCATTCAGGGTGGTTCCTCAAAACCATCCATCCATTATTCCATCATTCCAGTCTCTGACGGCTTCCCAAAGAAGTGGTCGTAAAGGATTTCTTTTATTTTTTCGCAGCCTTCGCCGAGTCCTGCCGAGATGGGCAGGGGATCCAGACCGGTTTCTTTTTTAAATTCAGCCAGATTTTCTGTTGCGACCTTTTCGTCCATTTTATTGGCGAGCACGAGGGAGGGGCGGTCGACCAGCTCCGGGTTGTAGGCTTCGAGCTCTTTGCGCAGGCTGCGGTAGTCCTCGGTGGGGTCACGTCCGTCTTCGCCGGCCATGTCGATGACGAAGATGAGAAAGCTGGAGCGTTCGATGTGACGCAGGAAGTAGTGACCGAGTCCGATGCCTTCGGCGGCGCCGTCAATGAGGCCGGGGATGTCGGCGATGCGGATGCGGCTGAAATTTTCAAACTGAAGCGTTCCGAGAATCGGATTGAGTGTGGTGAAGGGGTAGGCGGCCACTTTGGGGGTGGCATCGGTCAGCACGGTGAGCAGGGTAGATTTGCCGGCGCTAGGGTAGCCGACCAGACCCACATCGGCCACCAGCTTGAGTTCTAGTCGATAGGCGTTGTCGTCGCCCTTGCTGCCTTCTTTACACTGTTCCGGCGTCTGATTGGTCGACGATTTATAGCGTTGATTGCCTAGTCCACCGAAGCCGCCTTTGGCAATAACCATCTCCTGGTCCTTTTCGAGGATCTCGCCGATAAATTCTTCGGTTTCCGAGTCTTTGATGACCGTTCCAAGCGGGACGGGGATGATCTTGTTTTTTCCCCGGCGGCCGTGCTTGTTGTTGCCAGCACCGTTGGCACCGTGTTCGGCTTTCTGGTGGGGCTCGTAGTGCAGGGAGGTGAGGGAGTCGGCGTTGGGGTCGCCGCGTAGGATGACGCTACCGCCGTGCCCGCCGTCGCCGCCGTCCGGGCCGCCGTGCGGATTTGTTTTATCGCGAAAGAATGCCACTACGCCGTTCCCGCCGTTGCCGGCGCGAGCGTAGATTTTGACGCGGTCTTTGAATACGATCGGTTTCACGTGCGGTGTCCTTATAAAAAAACAGGCGAGCTTCAAAAGCCCGCCTGATGTTCTATTTTCCCAGGGTTTGGAAAAAATTAAGCTGTCTGCATTTCACGAATGTTGACGCGGCGGCCTTGCTTGTCGAATTCCACGGTTCCGTCTTTCAGCGCGAAGAGGGTGAAGTCCTTGCCTTGTCCGCAGTTTTCGCCGGCGACGAATTTGTTGCCAACCTGGCGAACGATAATGCTACCAGCGGTGACGACCTGTCCACCGAAGCGTTTTACACCCCGACGCTGAGAATTACTGTCGCGTCCGTTGCGTGATGATCCTTGTCCCTTTTTATGTGCCATTGCTCTGCTCCTTAAAAATTACGCGCTGATCGATTCGATTTTCAGCTTGGTGAGTTCCTGGCGGTGGCCGATTTTTTTGCGGTAGCCTTTGCGCCGTTTCTTTTTAAAGGCGACGATTTTTTCGCCGCGATAGTTTTCAACCACAGTCGCAGTGACTTTAGCGCTTTCGATGACCGGGGTTCCAATGGTCAGTTCAGACCCATCGGAGGTTGCCAGAACTTGGTCGAACTCAACGGTTTGCCCTTCTTCGACGCCGAGCAATTCGACGCTGAGAATGGTATCTTTTTCCACGCGGTACTGTTTTCCGCCTGTTTCAATTACTGCATACGCTTCCATAAGAAAATTCCTCGTTTGATCAAAGACGGGACAAAGTAGGGTAGAAGGCGGGGGGGTGTCAACCCTTATAGAGCATCTTTTGCACCCTCAGATTCTTCCCCCGTTTCGGCGGTTCCGCTGTCGCTAGAATCGGCCCCTTCGGCCGGGGCTGTGACTTTCGGGCCGCTGCGGGCGGCTGAGGGAGGTGAATTTGCCGGGGCATCGAATGAACGGACGTTTTTTATCCTTCCGGGCGACGGTGTTCCAGTTTGTTTACTCGCAGGGGATAGCGAATCTTTAAGTCGCCTTCGAGCAGGATTTCCACCCAGTAGGTGCCTGCGGACGGAAACGCCACATTAATGAACACCTCCACGCTGGTGGCCGCCGCCTCGGGTGAGGGGAGCTTCACCTGAACATTCTGACCCTCGGCCAGAAGGGTCTGCTGGTCGGGATGAATAATCCGCGAGCGCTGGGTGAATGTGCCCTCGCCGCTGCACCAGCGGGTGACCAGACAGATTTTCGCAAACGTCATTGGCAGCTTTTCGGCGTGGATGGCGTCGAACAGGCCGATCAGCATAAACTTGCCGTTTCGCTCCTGGCGCACATCATCGCAAATTAGACTGGATTGCAGGTCGGGGATCATCATTTTTCCACCTTTTCAAGTTCGTGTGAGCGGTCTTGCGATAAGTCGAGGTTACTGAAATCCTCCTGATCGGTCAGCACCAGAAGAAACTCATTGCAGGCGTCGAGCTGCAGGGTGGCATCCTTCAGGGTCAGGTCGAGAACGTGCCCGCCGATTTTCCGATCTTTGGAAATAAAGTGAAGGTGGTAATCCGGCACGTTGATGCCCTTCACGAAAGCGGGGCAGCGGAAGCCAAGCACGGTTCCGGTGACGTTGGTGTATTCAAACACCGTCTGATGTTTTACCACCTCGGCCAGCGGCGGGTAGGGTTTTTTCTGCTTCGGCACGGAGCGCACCTTCATCGTCGGAAAGGTTCCGTCGGCCCGGACGGCGAGGAATAGATTTTTATTGGGAGCCAGCTTATCGATTTGAGCCTGCAAGGCTTCGTCACTGATCGGCCCGCTCAGCCGAGCCGCCTTGTCCGCATCAAAATTCACCACGGCGGCGAACGGCGTGGTGGCGTCGTCCGGCATTTCATAAATCGCGCCGTCGACGCGAGCCTGATAGACGGTGCCGTCGATCACAATCATCTCGCCCGCCAGCGCATCGAATGTTCCGAGCCCGAGATCCCCGTGGGTTTTCAGCTCGGCGAGCGTCATCTGCCCGTCATAGGCGCCGGCCAGCAGCGCATCGATGGTCGAAACCTGCATCAGCGTGTCTTTTGGCGCGGTTGCGCAGCCGGTGATCATTAACAGCAGGGCCAGAGCGGGAATCAGTATCTTCTTCATTTGAATACCTTCGTTAAGGTTTCACTCGCCGGTGTCATATCGCTTTTAAGCAGTTCAAAAAGCTTTTCAGCGACCGGACCGGGCGTGCCGTTGCCGACCGGTGCGCCCTCCCATTCAATCACAGGTGTGACATCCGTGGTGGTGCCGAAAATAAAAATTTCTTTAGCGGTCGCCGCCTGCTTCAGCGGAATATCCCGGTATTCCGCGGCCTTCAGCGTTCCGTCCGCCACTAGCGTCTGCGCTAGCGCCAGCGCCCGCAGCGCGGTCGTGCCGGCCAGTACATGCTCCGGGGTCGGCATCAGCAGTTCGTCGTTCTGCGTCAAAATGCCGATATTTTCGGTGGCGCCTTCGCCGAGGTTTCCGTTTTCGTCGACGGTGATTACAAAATCGAGTCCGCGCCGGTTGGCCTCCTGCTTCATCAGCACATTTGGTAGGTAGTTGCAGGTCTTGATCGTTGCCATCTCCGGCGGCTTGATCGGTACCGTGCTCAGCGCGACCCGCGCTGGCGTCAGCTTTCCATCCTGTATCCGCGCGCTGTAGCGGTAGATAATCACATATAACACCGGTCCGTCACATTGCGCGGGGTCGATGCCCATATTGCCGGTGCCGCGCGAAACTAGCACACGCACCAGACAGTCGCGCTGTCCGCCCGCGCGGATCGTGGCGCAAATAATCTGTTCAAGTTCATCCTGCGGGCAGGGCAGTTCCATTCCAATTCCGGCGCAGGAACGCGCCAGCCGTTCGAGGTGCGCTCGTATATTATAAAGGCTTCCGCCCACGCACTTGAGCGACTCGAACACCCCGTCGCCGCGGTGGGTCAGATGATCGTCCACCGGAACGCTCATCATCGCGGGATCGGTAGTGATGCCGTCGGTGAGGCTCGAGTACATGGCGTAGAGCAACTCGGACAGCCCGCTGCGCGCCGCGCTTAGCCGTGCGATCCATTCCTGATTTTCCACTATTTGGAACTTTTCCATAAAATATTTCCAACCCTTGTAAGCAGCCCGAAGGATCGGGCTCGTCGAACTGCGTTGCGGCATAGCGCTTCGCGACGCAAGGGCAACATTAATTTCTAACGTTCGGAAACCATACGCTAAAAGTTCCAAACCTTGGAAGTCTATTGCATAGACGCGCGCAGATTTTTCCAACGTGTCGAGCGGCTCCAACCTTTGGAAAAAGCGGACACGAACGTTTCCAATGGTTGGAACTTACTGGTAATTTAAGCGGGTAGGAGAAACGGACGATGAAGGACACAGAATTTGCATCGGCGCAGAGGGCTTCGGAAGAAGAGGTGGAACGGAAGCATCAGATGCTTTCGCAGCTTCCGTTTGTTTCGAACGAAAAGTAGGGGACTGTTTTTACGGTTTCCTCTCCCCGGCAGATCGAGGGGACCTGTGAGGATTAGAAAATGGTGAGGATCAATAGCGATGCCGGTTGAAATTGTTTGTAGCGAGTGCGGGGCGGAAGCTTTTTTGAGCCGTGAGCCGGTGTATGACGGATTCACCAAAACCGGTGAAACGCTGAGCTGTTCGGCCTGCGGCGCTGTTTTTGCTTCGGAAGAAGAGGTTCCCTTTAAAGAAAAGGAGATCGCCCCGCAGATTTTCACCGATGCGGACCGTTCCCCCAAGGTTGAGGTGTTTGAAGAGGGCGAAAACCGCCGGCTCTGCCGCTATTGCGCGGATTATGTGATGAATCCGTTTATGCAGTTCTGCTCGCACCATAAAAAGGAGGTTCAGGCCACGGACAGTTGCGGCGATTTTAAGCCAGCCGCTTCGGAGGAATCATCCTCGAATCCCCGGCTTTAAAGTTTGGGTTTTTCTGGTTCCAGAGATTGGAACAATAACTGCTTCTTATTATTGATAAATAAATGAGGTGCGTTATGAAAACAAAACTATACATAGTTACATTGGCTGTCAGCTTCTTCTCAGTTATGCCACTTGCGCAGGCCAAAGGCCTCAATTTCTCAGATCTTTCGGGTTTGAAAGCTTCTAAAATTATCAATTTTGATAAAATTAGCATCGCGTCTGTACTCAGACCGGTATCTTTTAATGATATTCGGGAGAAAGCGGAATACGCTACTCAGGTGTCGGTGGTTTATCTTGAGAATTCACAGCTGGCAGACTGCTACAGGGCCCAGCCGTTTCTGTTCGGTATTCTGACGCTGTTTATCGCTGTTTCACTTGGGGCTATTGGATTCATTTTCCACCTGATCCACAATGATCCGCGGTTCTATTGATCCGCGTGGACAAAGATCAGGACCGGCGTGAGGCCATGAGTTGAGCTAGAGAAATAAGGGTTTCTCCATTCGGCAGGCTGTCCGCCGCTTCGCAGGCCGTAGCAGTTAGTTCCTCAATCCGTCGGTGGGTTGCCTCCGATCCGTGGACTGCTGGCCAGGTCATCTTCCCTTTTTCCTTATCCGAGCCGATATTCTTGCCCAGCGCCTCTTCGGTGGAGGTTTCGTCAAGCAGGTCATCGATCAGCTGAAAGGCGAGGCCGGTATTTTCGCCATAGACCGCCAGTTTTTCCAACCCTTGGAAATTGGCACCGGCGCACAGGCCGCCCATTACGCAGGCCGCGCGGATGAGCGCGGCGGTTTTATGGCGGTGGATGTAGTTCAGCAAGTCGGCATTCGCCGGCTGACCTTCCGCGGCGAGATCTTCGGCCTGTCCGCCGATGACGCCCTGACTTCCCGCCGCTTTGGCGAGCTCCAAGGCTAGGGCACTTCCAATGCTTGCCTGCCCTGAGCCGGGTCGAAGGGGAACTTCTGCCAGCACCTCGAAGGCGAGAGTGAGCAGCGCGTCGCCGGCAAGGACGGCGGTGGCTTCGTCGAACTGAATGTGGCAGGTGGGGCGTCCGCGCCGGAGAGTGTCGTCGTCCATCGCGGGCAGATCGTCGTGGATCAGGGTGTAGGTATGGAGAAGCTCCAGCGCGCCTGCGGCGCGCAGCGCTTGGTCGGCGGTTCCGCCGCACGCCTCGCACGCGGCAATGCACAGCGCGGGGCGCAGCCGTTTGCCGCCGGCAAAAACGCTGTAACGCATGGCCTGATGGAGCCGTGCCGGACGGACCGTTTCCGCCGGTAGAATTTTTTCCAGTTCGGCGTTCGCCGCCCGGGCCTGATGTTCAAGATAGGTTTTGGGATCATTCATGACGCTGATAATAGGGAGGGGGCTTCGGTGCGCAAGTCCAAAGCCGCTGAGTCGTCCGATAATGGGTAGAATGACTTTGACAATGGGACGAGCCCAACTCTACTATCTTCTCTCTTTTTGGAAGGCAGGATTAACAAATTCAAGACGGGAAAGTTTCGATATGAAAGATAGAAAAGAATTTTACAGCACCCTCGCCGAAATTGACGGTCAGCCGGTTGCTGAATATGAGCGTATTGTCGGTGATTTCGACTTCGCCCGCTACGTTATTAAGTGCGCGAAGATTGATACAGCCGACGGTGCGGACGCCCCGGTGTTCACCATTCGCGTTCCGCAGTCGATCGCCGAGCTGCCCGGACATCTCCACGATTCTCCTGTCCGCCGCACCGCGCTTGAAGATCTGCTGACCCGCAACCTATCGGACGAGGCGGAGCAGATCGCCCGTTTTGACGAAAGCGGCGTGGCCCGCCGCAACATCATGGTTGCCGAGCCCGGACAGAAAATTTTGCCGCGCACATCGGTGGCCGTAACCAAAGAATATGTGGATGTGCGTCTGCGCATCGCCCTGCCGTTCAAGGTGACGATGTCCGGAGAGCGTCTGATCGATAGCGAAATAGCCCGCAAAGTATTTTTTGATGATCTGCCTGGAGTGATCAGCACCAGCATCTTCTGCTGCAATCTCGACATTGCTGAAGCTGAAAACTTTGTGAATACCATGGAGGATGCCGACCGCGTCCGTCAGACGCTCGCCACGATGGGGATGGTCAGCTTTGTCGGCGAAGGCTCCTTCCTTGCTCGCGAGCAGAATTCCGACTTCCCAGACTACGACAACATCGCTCCCTTCGAAGTGGAAGGCGACGCGCTGACCGAGGTGGAGGTTCCCAATGCCGGGTTGCTCAAAGGGCTGGGTGTTCCGGTCGGACTGACCGTGGTTCTGGGCGATGTCGCGAACGGACGCAAAGGTTTCATGGCCGCTCTGGCCGCCGGAGTGTTCAATCACATTCCCGGCGACGGTCGCGAGCACGTTGTGACCGTTTCCGATGCGGTACAGGTTGAAACCGATCCCGGTCGCAGCGTTCAGGAAATTAATGTGACCCCGTTCTTTACGGAAATAGACGGAGCGGATCCGGCCTCCTACAGCACCGATTCCGCCGGCGCATTTGCTTCTCAGGCCGCCGGAGTTATTGAGGCGCTCGAAGTGGGTGCTCGCGTGCTGATTATCGATGAGCACACCTCCGCCTCCTCTTTCCTGACCACGGACACCCGCGTTGCCGGTCTGCTCAGTGAGACACCGCGCGCCTCTCTTGCGCAGCGCGCCCGTCAGATGGTCGACGAGCTCGGCATTTCACTGGTGATCGGCGGTCAAAACCTTGTCGCGGAGTACATTCCGATCGCCGACACCGTCCTGAAGGTTGAAAATTTCCAGGTGACGGACATCACCGAAGAGGCCAAAGCGCTCGCAATTGAAGCGCCGCCCGCCGCGCCGGCCGTCAACCTCGGGCCGATGCTCGCTCGTTCGCGCTGGATTATGCCTAGCAGTATCGACGCCTCCGTCGGCCTTCTCGATCAAGTGATTGAAGCGCTCGACCTCAACGCCATTCAGTTCGGACGTTCCGTGATCGAGCTCGACAGCGTTCCTCAGATCGCAGACGAAAGTCAGACGCTGACGATCGGCCTGCTTCTGTACTACGCGAAACTGCGCTACATGCAGGAAGGCTACCCGCTGCGTGAAATGCTCGACATGATCGACCGCGACATCAGTAGTGAAGGCATCGGCTCTGTTTCCCGCGATCTGCGCGGCGACCTAGCTCGTCCGCGCCGCTATGAACTGGCCGCGGCGCTCAACCGTCTGCCGACCTTCCGCGTGTCGCACGCGACGGAATAGAGACAATCGAACGTCTAAAGTCGGAAGGTCGAATGTCTTAGGATGTTCGGCCTTCTTTTTTGAGGTTGGCATGAAATTAGTAATTCAGCGGGTGAAATCCGCATCAGTGGATGTGAACGGAGAAACGGTCGGCGAAATCGGAGGCGGTCTTCTTGTCTTCGTCGGCGTGTCGCACGACGACACGCCCGTCGATGCTGCGCACCTCGCAAAGAAAACCGTCAACCTGCGAGTGTTTGATGATGCGGACGGCGTCATGAACCGCTCCGTGCTCGACACCGGCGGTGCCGTGCTCGCTGTCAGCCAGTTCACGCTCTGCGGCGACTGCAAAAAGGGCAACCGCCCGAGTTACATTACCGCCGCCCGCCCGGAGCAGGGCAGATCGCTCTACGAAGAGTATGTCGACCAGCTGCGCGGATTCGGTGTCGATGTGGAAACCGGAATCTTTCAGGCCGAAATGGAGGTCAGTTTGGTGAACGATGGCCCCGTTACATTGATTTTAGAAAGCACCGGTAGGTGAATGGAATATTGGAACATCGGAATAATGGAGTGATGGAATAGTGGGTTGGATTCCATAGAGCTTTTATGCGTGTGGTTTCTTCGAATAAAAATGATTTTGCCGAATAATGATTTTGTAAGGTAGTCTCGGTCCAATTACGAAGAGGGAAGCAGATTTATGAAAACACAAAAGACGACGGTGGGGACAATCGATAACGAAGTGCTGGCGTTTACCGCCGGCCGTGATGTGGAGTTGGATGTGAATCTGATTCAGGCCGACTGCATCGGAACCGCCGCGCATGTGACCATGCTTTCAAAAATGGAGCCGGCGGTCATCAGCGAAACCGCGCGCAAAAAAGTGATTCGCGAGCTCAAGAAAATTCGCGCGTTGGCCGATGAGGGAAAATTTAAGATCCGCCTTGCCGATCAGGATGTGCACATGGCGGTGGAACGCACGCTCACGGAAACGCTCGGCGATCTCGGTAAAAAAATCCATACCTGCCGTAGCCGCAATGATCAGGTGGCGGTGGATCTGCGCCTGTACGCCCGCGAACAGATTCTCGGAACGCTCGAAGAGGCCGCTGCGCTGGCCGCCGCGCTGATGGCGTTCGGGAAGAAGCATCAGAAAGTTCCAATGGTTGGAAGAACCCACATGCAGCCGGGCATGCCGAGCTCGGTTGGTCTGTGGGCTTCCGCGCACGCCGAGAGTTTGCTCGATGACTGTGTATTGTTGGTTAGCGCTTATGAATTGAACGATCAATGTCCGCTTGGATCCGCCGCTAGTTACGGTGTGCCGCTAGAAATTGATCGCGAGCTGACGTCCGACCTTCTCGGGTTCGCCTGTCCGCTGCACAACGTACTTTACGCCAATAACAGCCGTGGCAAAAATGAGAGCATTATTTTATCCGCCATGAGTCAGGTAATGCTGACGCTCTCGCGTATGGCGCAGGATCTGATGATCTTCACCATGCCGGAGTTTGCGTATTTTACTCTGCCTGATGAACTGTGTACCGGTAGTAGCATGATGCCGCAGAAAAAAAATCCCGATGTGATTGAGCTGGTGCGCGCCCGCGCCACCAAGGTGAAGGCCTGCGAGCTAGCGGTGTACGATCTGATTAAGGGAACCCCTTCTGGCTACAACCGTGATCTGCAGGACGCCAAGGAATTCTTTATGGATGGCGTGGCGACCACCCGCGCTTGTCTGCGTGTGCTGTCGCCGTTTGTTGAAGCGATTCAGGTCAACAAAAAGGCGCTCAAGGACGGGTTCACCCCCGATGTCTTTGCGACCGACCGTGCGCTCGAGCTGGTGGGAGAGGGGATGCCATTCCGCGATGCCTATCACTATGTGAAAGAAAATCTCGCTGAGCTTGGAAAAATGGATCCGGCCAAGGCGCTGGCGCAGAAGACGCATCTCGGGGCACCGATGGGAATCGACTGGACTCTGTTGAAAGAGCGGCTGACCGCTGTTAAAGGGATTGTCGGCGACGAACGCAAGTTCATCGCGCAGACGATGGACAAGCTCTTCTCGACCCAATAATTTTCCAAACCTTGGAACTCTATTGCATAGAGTCGCACAGATTTTTACAGATATTGGAAAAAATTGGATGCAGGCTCAACCTGCAAAAAGCCCGGCTGCTCTTGCGAACAGCCGGGCTTATGGATTTAACGAATCCCCCTGGATGGTTAAATTTTCCCGACGAGGTCGAGGCCCGGGGTGAGGGTGTCGCCGCCGGGCTGCCAGCCGGCCGGGCAGACCTGGTCGCCGAATTCGTGGACGAATTTGGCGGCTTCGAGCTTGCGCAGGGCTTCTACGGCGCTGCGTCCGATGCCCAGATCGTGCATTTCGATGGTTTTGAGAATGCCGTCGGGATCGATGATGAAGGTTCCGCGTAGCGCGAGTCCTTCTTCTTCGATCAGGGTGCCGAACAGGGTGCAGATTTTTCCGGACGGGTCGGCTCCCATCGGAAAATCAACAATTTTGATCGCTTCGGATTCATCGTGCCATGCTTTATGGACAAAGGCGGTGTCGGTGCTGACGGAAATGATTTCCGCGCCGGCGGCCCGGAATTTGTCGTAGAGTTGGGCGGCTTCTTTGAGTTCGGTGGGGCAGACGAAAGTGAAGTCGGCCGGGTAAAAGAGCAGTACGACCCATTTTCCTTTATAGTCGGATAATTTGACCTTTTTGATCTCTTCTTTGTGAAAAACATCGATTTTGAAGTCAGGGACTTCCTGTCCGATTTTTACCATGGCGTTCTCCTTCGTAAGGGTTTTTGTCTGTAAAGTGGAGTATTACGATAATGTATTTGGGTATATAGGCAACCTAAAAGTTGCAGAAAAAAGGTGGCGGCGGTGTTGGAGCGGGCGTTGAAAAAAGGATGTAAATATTTCATCCAAAAAAGTTGACAGCAGGAACTTTTTCGCTAAAGTCGCTCCCCTTTGTGTGAGATACCAGAGATTGATCTGGTGGTTTGCGCATAATAATTTAGAGAGTTGTGAGGAGTATAAAAGGTCTGTTTCCGTATTTAGCGTAAGAGGGACGGCGTTTTATGCTCTTTTGTTTCTTTGTATTTAGAGGCGCGAGCCGCAAGGGATTTGCCGCCCATGTAGCTCAGTTGGTAGAGCGCATCCTTGGTAAGGATGAGGTCAGCGGTTCGACTCCGCTCATGGGCTCCAGTTGAAGATTTGGATTAGATAAGAAAAGGATCAGGAGGAATAGTCATGGCTAAAGATAAATTCGAACGGACAAAACCGCACGTTAACGTCGGAACCATCGGTCACGTTGACCATGGTAAAACAACACTGACCGCAGCAATTACCTGTGTGCAGCAAGAAAAAGGTCTCGGTACATATGTTGCATACGATGATGTTGCAAAAGCTTCTGAATCTCAGGGCCGCCGTGATGCATCCAAAATTATGACCATTGCGACTTCGCACGTTGAGTACGAAACAGTAAACCGTCATTACGCTCACGTTGACTGCCCCGGCCATGCCGACTACGTCAAAAACATGATCACCGGTGCTGCCCAGATGGACGGCGCGATCCTGTGTGTATCCGCTTCCGACGGACCGATGCCCCAGACCCGTGAGCACATTCTGCTCGCTCGTCAGGTCGGTGTGCCGGCTATCGTTGTTTTCATGAACAAATGTGACCTCGTGGACGATGAAGAACTTCTCGACCTCGTGGAACTTGAAGTTCGCGAACTGCTTTCCAAATACGAATTCCCGGGCGATGACATTCCGGTGATCCGTGGTGCGGCTCTGCCGGCCATCGCAAACCCGACCGGCCCGGAAGCGGACTGCATTCAGGAACTGATGGACGCTCTCGACACCTACATTCAGGAACCGGAACGTATTACCGACCAGGCCTTCCTGCTCCCGATCGAGGACGTGTTCTCCATCGAAGGTCGCGGTACTGTGGTAACCGGCCGTATCGAACGCGGTATGGTTCACACCGGTGACGAAGTGGCCATCGTGGGTCTGAAAGACACGGTTAAAACCACCTGCACGGGTGTTGAAATGTTCCGCAAGATCCTCGATGAGGGTATGGCGGGTGACAATGTCGGCTGCCTACTGCGTGGTACCAAGAAAGAAGAAGTTGAGCGTGGTCAGGTTCTGGCGAAGCCCGGTTCCATCAACCCGCACACTACTTTCGTTGGTGAGGTTTACATCCTGAACAAAGAAGAAGGCGGACGTCATACTCCGTTCTTCAAAGGCTACCGCCCGCAGTTCTACTTCCGTACAACGGATGTGACCGGTGATATTACTCTTCCCGAAGGTGTGGAAATGGTGATGCCGGGTGACAATGTCTCCATGAATGTTGAGCTGATCGTTCCGATCGCGATGGAGCAGCACATGCGCTTCGCGATTCGTGAAGGTGGACGCACCGTGGGTGCTGGCCGCGTGGTTGAAATTATTAAGTAATCGGGCAGGCTGAATATGGGTGAGGTGGTGCATTTGCTCTGCAGGTGTATCACTTCATTGAACAACAGCGAGTAAAGAGGGCAAGACCATGGCGAGAGATATTATCACATTGGCCTGCACAGAGTGTAAGCGTCGCAACTACACCACGACGAAAAACAAGAAGCTCACGACGGGTCGGCTTGAACGGAAGAAATTTTGTCCTCACGATCGAGCCCACACAGTACACAGAGAAACCAAATAATTTAAAGAGTTGTAGGCCAGTAGCTCAATTGGCAGAGCACCGGTCTCCAAAACCGGGGGTTAGGGGTTCGACTCCCTTCTGGCCTGCCAGTTTATTCGGAAAAATTGACATGAAAAAGATTATTGAACTGATCGGTGCGTTGAAGACGTTTTTGAGCGAAGTGAAAGCGGAGCTGAAGAAGTGCACTTGGCCGACTCGGCGGGAGCTGTTGGGTTCAACGATGGTCGTTGTTGTTTCGGTAATTATTTTGAGTGTTTTTGTCGGGCTGAGCGATACGGTGCTGATGAGCACCCTGAGAGCGGTTCTGCGCTAAGCAGCAGAGAGAGAACCAAACATGAAAAAACAGTGGTTTGTTTTACATACGCTCTCCGGGCACGAACAAAAAGTGCAGAGCAATATTGCCAGCCGGGTGCAGCAGGAGGAGATGGAGGAACTCATTGGCGAGATCCTGATTCCGACCGAGAATGTCTCGGAAGTGAAGCAGGGCGTCAAGAAGACCGTGAAGCGCAAATTCTTTCCGGGCTATGTGCTGGCGAATGTTGCGTTGTATGGTGAAGAGAAAAATTTAATTGCGGAAACCTGGTCGTTTATTCAGGAAACCCCGAGCGTGATCGGTTTTATTGGAGGCGTAGCCCCTGTGCCGCTGCGTGACGACGAGGTGGACAGCATTCTGAACCAGGTGGAAGAGAAAAAGGAAAAGGTTACGCCGAAAATTCAGTTCGAGCCGGGTGAAACCATTCGGATTACGGACGGGCCTTTCCTAAACTTTAATGGAGTGATCGAAGAAGTGGATCCGACCCGCGGTAAACTGAAAGTTTCCGTGTCGATCTTTGGACGGTCAGCTCCGGTGGAACTTGAATATTGGCAGGCGGATAAAGCGTCCTAAAGCGGAGTTTTCTTATGGCTAAAAAAGAAATGGGTTTGATCAAATTGCAGATTCCGGCCGGCAAGGCCAATCCGGCACCGCCGGTGGGACCTGCGTTGGGTCAGCACGGTGTGAATATTATGGAATTCTGCAAGGCGTTTAATGCCGCTACGCAGCATGAAGCGGGAATGATCATCCCGGTCGTGATTACCGTTTATCAGGATCGCTCATTCAGCTATGTGACCAAGAGTCCACCGGCCTCCGCGTTGCTGAAAAAAGCTGCGGCGATTGCCAAAGGATCCGGCGTTCCGAACCGCGACAAGGTCGGCAAAGTGACCCGCGCTCAGGTTGAAGAAATTGCGAAAATTAAAGAGGCGGATCTGACCGCCAGCGACATGGATGCGGCCTGCCGGATTATTGCCGGAACAGCACGCAGCATGGGAATTGAGGTTGAATAGTCATGGCACACGGAAAAAAATATACAGCAGCTAAGGAGAAAGTTTCCGCCGAGAAAGTTTATTCGGTTGAGGAAGCAATCCAATTTTTGAAAGACAACCCGACCGCTTCGTTCGACGAAACCTTTGAGATGGCTTTCCGTCTGGGTCTGGATCCGACGAAATCCGATCAGGCCGTCCGCTCGACCGTCTCGCTTCCGCACGGAACCGGTAAAGATGTCCGCGTGATCGTATTCGCCACAGGCGACGCTGCCGAAGCCGCTCGCGGTGCAGGCGCAGCTGAAGTCGGGTTTGAAGACCTGCTTGCCAAAGTAACCGGTGGATGGATGGACTTTGATGTGGTGGTCGCCACTCCGGATGCAATGAAGGAAGTTCGTAAAGTTGCCCGTATCCTTGGACCGCGCGGCCTGATGCCGAACCCGAAAACCGGCACGGTTACCGATGATACTGCCTCCGCAGTGACGCAGTTTAAAGCGGGTCGTGTTGAGTTTCGTATGGACCGTAACGCCAACCTGATCCTCCCGTTTGGGCGCCGCTCGTTTACGGTGGAGGCCCTAGTCGAGAACTTCCGCGCCGCCTACGATGCCATCGTGGCTGCCAAGCCGGATGCGGTTAAGGGGATTTACATCAAGCGTGTCACCATTGCGAGTACGATGGGCCCAGGGCTCCACGTGGACGCGAAAGAAACTGTAGAAGCTTAACTGTTGAGGAACTACCGCTCATGAGCACAGAAAATAAAAATTTACGGCCTGAAAAACAGGCGATGTTCAATGAAGTGCAGGAGGACGTCTCCGGTGCGCTTTATATGATTTTGGCCGATTACACCGGCATGAGCATGCCGGAAACCACGGAGTTTAAAAAACAGCTCCGCAGTGCGGATGCTCAGGTGAAAGTGGTTAAAAACCGCATGCTGAAACGTCTTTGTGAGGATCTGGGCCCGATGGTCGGTCCGACCGCAGTGGTCTTCGGTCAAGGCGATGTGGTTGAAGTGGCTAAAATTTTGAAGAAATTTTCCACGGGAACGGAAAGACCGGTACTCAAGGGCGGTGTGCTCGAGGGTGCGGTTCTTTCGGCCGAGGATGTTATCGCTTTGGCAAAACTGCCGGGCAAAAAAGAACTTCAGGCGATACTGGTGGGTACACTGGCTGCACCGATGACACAGGTGGTTGGCGTCATGAACCAGAAAGTCTGCAGTTTGTTGTATGTGCTCAACGCCGTACGCGAGAAAAAGGAACAGGCGGCGTAAAGGCGCTTAATTTTAATTGTTGAATACTATTCATCGTAGGAGGAAGAAAAATGGCTGAAGAAGTAAAAGAAGAAGTACAGCTCGAAGGCAAAATGGCTGAATTCGTAGACTGGATCGAAGGAATTTCGGTTCTGGAACTTTCCAAACTGGTTAAAGCGCTCGAAACGCGTCTTGGCGTTTCCGCTGCGGCTCCGGTTGCTGTGGCTGCTGCTGGCGCGGCTGGCGGTGGCGAAGAAGCTGCTGTTGAGCAGACTGAGTTCACCGTCACGCTGACTGTGCCGGGTTCCCAGAAAATCCAGGTCATCAAAGAGCTGCGTACGATCACGAGCCTTGGCTTGAAAGAAGCAAAAGGGCTGGTCGACAGTGCTCCGACTGCGGTCAAAGAAGGCGTATCCAAAGAGGAAGCCGAAGAGATCAAAACCAAGCTCGAAGGCGTGGGCGCTACCGTCGAAATTAAGTAACGACGGGTTTTTGTGATGGGTTCCGGCGGGATTTTTTCCGCCGGAGCTTTCGCGTGTAATATTCGTGTGTCCGGAGCCTTCACTTTTAAAGTGTTTACCGGCACGATGCGTCCCAATATACAGCCTAGGGGTGGTGGAATGGCCGAAAGAAAAAACTTTGGAAAACTGACTGATGTAATCGAAGCTCCGGATCTGATTGAGCTTCAAACAAACTCCTATGTGGACTTCCTCCAGCAGGGGGTCGCCCCATCACGTCGTAAGAAAATCGGCTTGCAGGCGGTTCTCAGTGAGGCGTTCCCCGTTGAGAGTTATGACGGTCAAATCGCGCTTGATTTTGTAAGTTACGAAATCAAGGAGCCGAGCCTGTCGTACGTTGAGTGTGTGAAAGAAGGCGAGACCTACTCAGCTCCGCTTTATGTCACCTTCCGGCTGCGTGAAAACGAGGACATCCGCGAGGACACTCTCTTTATGGGTGAAATTCCGCTGATGACCGAGCGCGGTAGTTTTGTGATCAACGGCGCCGAACGCGTCATTGTCTCTCAGTTGCACCGTTCCCCGGGAATCTGCTTCGAACGCAGCACCCATGCGAACGGATCGCTCCTGTACTCTTTCCGCATCATCCCGGATCATGGATCTTGGGTGGAAACCCAGTTCGATACCTCCGAACTACTCTATGTTTACCTCGACCGTAAACGCCGTCGCAGAAAATTCCTGGCCTCCACCTTCCTGCGCGCGCTCGGATACGGAACCGACGAGGAAATTCTGGACCTCTACTACAACGTAGAGAAGTTCTCGCTGAAAAAACGGATTAGCGATGAATCCGAATTGACCGATCTCGTGCTTAAAGACGATGCCATCGACAGCGACTCGCAGTCCGTCATCGGACGCAAGTATGATGCGCTGACGCTCGACATGATCGAGCGGATGAAGCTCGCCGGCTACAAGTCCGTTGAAGTCGTCAACGTTTCATGGGACGAAGGTCTCTTCCTGAAAACCATTCAGAAAGATACCACCCGCACCGTGGACGAAGCGCTCAAAGATCTCTATCAGAAATTGCGCCCCGGCGATCCTCCGACCACCGCCTCGGCCCGCCAGATGCTCAAGCGACTCTTCTTCGACGAAACCCGTTTCAGTCTCAGCCGCGTCGGCCGCTACAAAGTGCAACAGAAGCTCAACACGAAATCCAACGCACTGACGCTCGATAAAGAGGATGTCGTGGAAGCGATTCGTCATCTGATCGATATCCGTCAGGGTAACGGCATGTTGGATGATATTGACCATTTGGGAAGCCGCCGCATCCGCACCGTCGGGGAGCTGCTCGAAGGGCAGTGTCGTGTCGGTCTGGCGCGCATCCAGCGTCTGGTTAAAGAGCGCATGACGATCTTCGACACAACCGTCGATCGTCTGACCTCGCAGAAGCTGATCAACCCGAAGGCGCTGTCCGCTGTCATCAAGGACTTCTTCGGCCGTTCACAGCTCAGCCAGTTCATGGACCAGACCAATCCGCTTTCCGAGCTGACTCACAAACGCCGTCTTTCGGCGCTTGGCCCGGGCGGACTGAACCGCGACCGCGCCGGTTTCGAAGTACGAGACGTTCACAGCTCGCATTACGGACGCATCTGCCCGATTGAAACCCCTGAGGGTCCGAACATCGGTCTGATCTCTTCGCTGAGTACATTTGCCCGCATTAATGAATATGGGTTCATCGTTACGCCGTACCGCAAAGTTCTGAAAGGTAAAGTCAGCAAAAACGTCGAGTGGCTGACCGCCGACAAAGAGGAAACCTTTGTGATCGCTCAGGCGAACGCCCCGCTCAATGATGACGGGACTTTCCAGAACGATCGCGTGATGGTTCGTGCCCGCGGAGACTTTATTGAAGTCGAGCCGCTGGAAGTCAATTTGATGGACGTCTCGCCCAAACAGGTGGTGAGTATTGCCGCCGGGCTGATTCCGTTCCTTGAGCATGACGATGCCAACCGCGCACTCATGGGTTCAAACATGCAGCGCCAGGCTGTTCCGCTGATGGTCTCTGAGCGTCCGTTTGTCGGAACCGGTATTGAAGAGCGACTCGCCCGCGACTCGCGTGCATTGGTGATTTCAGAAATCGCCGGGAAAATCGCGTATGTTTCGGCTGAGAAAATCATCGTTTCTAAAGACGGTGAAGTGCCGACGAAGAAAACGCCGAAAGAAGATTTCCGGGAATACTTCCTGCGCAAGTTCATGCGTTCCAACGCGGGAACCTGCCTGAACCAGAAGCCAATTGTCGAAAAAGGCCAGAAAATTTCCACCGGCCAGGTTCTGGCTGACGGTCCGGCCACGGACCAGGGGGAACTCTCCCTTGGTCGCAATGTGACAGTTGCCTTCATGCCTTGGTGTGGATACAACTTTGAGGATGCCATTTTGATCAGCGAAAAGTTGGTCAAAGAGGACATCTACACCTCCATTCACGTGGATGTGTTCGAGTGCGGCGCTCGTGATACCAAACTCGGCCCGGAAGAAATCACCCGCGATATTCCCAACGTCGGCGAAGAGGCGCTCAAGAACCTCAACCACGAAGGGATCATTGAAATTGGTGCGGAAATCAAGCCCGGCGATATCCTCGTTGGTAAGATTACCCCGAAAGTCGAAACCGAACTCGCTCCTGAGGAGCGTCTGCTCCGTGCGATTTTCGGCGAAAAAGCCGCCGACGTGCGTGATACCTCGCTCCGGGCAACCAGCGGATGCCGCGGCATTGTGATGGACGTTAAAGTCTCCTCCAAAAATAAGCATGCCAAAGAGACCGCAACGCCCAAGAAAAAGGTCGATGCCGACGTCAAGAAGCGCCAGAAAGAGATTGAGGATCGCTACAAAAGCTCCATGAACGAGCTGACCGAAGACTTGACCGAAGCCTTGAGCAACATCCTGCTCGGAGAAAAAATCCCGCTGGATGTGACGAATATGGAAACGGGTGATGTCGTTATCCCCGCCAACCGTAAAATCACCAAAACGCTTCTGCGCAAGCTGGCCGCAAACTATCAGCACATCGAAATTGATCCGAGTCCGATTCGGATCAAGATCATGAGCATCATCGATAACTTCCGTAATAAGTTTTCCGAAGCCAAAGCCGACAAAGAGCGCTCGATGGATCGCGCTGGCAGCGGTGAGGAACTCGACGAAGGCATTATCAAACAGGTGAAAGTTTACGTCGCCTGCAAGAAGAAGCTCTCGGTCGGTGACAAAATGGCCGGACGCCACGGTAACAAAGGGGTCATTTCGCGTATTCTTCCTCAAGAAGATATGCCGTTCCTCCCCGATGGAACTCCGGTGGAAATTGTACTCAACCCGCTGGGTGTGCCGTCTCGTATGAACGTGGGACAGGTGCTCGAGACCCATCTTGGATGGGCCTGTAAGCACCTTGGCATTCACGCTGCGACTCCTATTTTCGACGGTATTTCCGAAGCGGAAATTCGCCAGATGATGGGTGATGCTGGGCTTTCAACCGACGGGAAGACGGAGCTCTACGACGGGCGCACCGGCGAGCCCTTTGAACAGCGCGTGGTGGTCGGAACCATTTACATGCTCAAGCTTCACCATTTGGTGACCGAAAAAATCCATGCCCGCGCCGTGGGTCCGTACTCGCTGGTTACTCAGCAGCCGTTGGGTGGTAAAGCCCAGTACGGTGGACAGCGCTTCGGGGAAATGGAGGTCTGGGCGCTTGAAGCGTACGGAGCAGCGTATGCCCTGCAGGAGGTGCTCACCGTGAAGAGTGACGACCTTGCCGGACGCACGCGGATTTATGAATCCATTGTGAAGGGTCAAAACGTGCTGGACGCTGGTCGTCCTGAATCCTTCAACGTGCTCATCAAAGAGTTGCAGGGCCTCGGCTTGAACTTCGAAGTCAAGTCACCGGACGAAGAAGACGCCGTCTTCCCGGGACATCTTTAATTTTTGACAGGAGAATCATCGTGGATACACGCAACGCAGCAGACATACTCGGCGGTGGAGAAGAAAAGGTTACTGATGTGGCAAGCATCAAGCTGGCCTCGCCGGAAGACATTCGCTCATGGAGTTTCGGGGAAGTTAAAAACCCTGAAACCATTAACTACAGAACCTTCAAGCCTGAAAAGGGCGGACTGTTCTGCGAACGCATCTTTGGTCCGTCCAAGGACTGGGAATGTTCGTGTGGAAAATACAAGCGGATCAAGCACAAAGGGGTCATCTGTGACCGCTGTGGAGTGGAAGTAACCCTTTCACGCGTCCGTCGCGAACGTATGGCTCACATTGAGCTGGCCGTTCCGGTTTCCCACATCTGGTTCTTCAAAGCCACGCCCAGCCGCATGAGTCTCCTGCTGGACATGACTATGCGCAACCTCGAGCACATTATCTATTACGACGACTACGTTGTGGTTGATCCCGGCGAGACCCCGCTCAAAATGAAGCAGCTTCTCTCTGAGCTCGAATTCCGCGAAGCCCTCGACAACTATGGTGTCGGCAGCTTCGATGCCCGCATCGGTGCGGAAGGGGTTCGCGAACTGCTCAAACAAATTGACCTGCCGGTCCGTCTGGGTGAACTCGAAGACGCGTTGGGTGCCACCCGCAGTAAAATGACCCGCAAAAAGCTGGTTCAGCAGATGAAAGTCATCGAAGGGTTGGTTAAAAGTCACTCCCGTCCCGAATGGATGACCTTCGAAGTGCTGCCGGTCATTCCGCCGGATCTGCGCCCGCTCGTTCCGCTCGAAGGCGGTCGTTTCGCCACCTCTGACTTGAACGACCTCTACCGTCGTGTCATCAACCGCAACAACCGTTTGAAAACCCTGTTGGCGCTGAAAACGCCGGAAGTCATCATCCGCAACGAAAAACGGATGCTGCAGCAGTCGGTCGATGCGTTGTTCGACAACGGTCGTCATGGCCGCGCTGTCAGCGGCCCCGGTAACCGTCCGCTCAAATCCCTCAGCGATATGCTCAAAGGGAAACAGGGTCGTTTCCGTCAGAACTTGCTCGGTAAACGTGTCGACTATTCCGGTCGTTCCGTAATTGTGGTCGGGCCGAATCTTAAGCTTAATCAGTGCGGACTGCCGAAGAAAATGGCGCTCGTACTGTTCGAGCCGTTCATCATCCGTAAGCTCAAAGAGCGTGGCATTGTGCATACTGTGCGCAGCGCCAAAAAGATGATTGAGCGCGAAGAAGAAGTCGTGTGGGATATCCTCGACGAAGTGACCCAGGGTCACACCGTCATGCTCAACCGTGCGCCGACGCTTCACCGCCTATCCATTCAGTCCTTTGAGCCGAAGTTGATCGAAGGAAATGCGATCCAGCTTCATCCGCTGGTCTGTACCGCCTATAATGCTGACTTCGACGGCGACCAGATGGCTGTTCACGTGCCGCTTTCTGTGGAAGCGCAGGTTGAGTCGAAATGTTTGATGCTGGCTCCGAACAACGTGTTCTCTCCGTCGAGCGGAAAGCCGATCACCACACCGACGCAAGACATCGCGCTGGGAATCTACTTTATGACCTCTTTCTCGCAGGGACATTTGCTGGCCTTGCGCAAAGCAGGGGCTGAGGAAAAGCAGGAGCACCTGCCGCTTCTCGCCGACATCAATGAAGTGCACACCGCATTCGATGAAGGGGCATTGCGCACGCATGACCGCATTCGCTACCGCAATCCTGACTATCAGGTGGAAACCAAATTCGGCGATCAGGACAAGTCCGCCATCGTCACCACCGTTGGCCGTGTCTTCTTTAATGAAGTTTGGCCGGAAGGTCTCGGCTTCTTCAACGACCGTGTAACCAAAAAGGTTCTCGGGGGTCTGATTGAGCACTGCTATGAAAAAGCAGGGCACGATGAAACCGTACTGGTTCTCGACCGTCTCAAAGACCTCGGTTTTGCCAACGCGACCTCTGCCGGCATCTCGATCGGTCTGTCAGACATGATCATTCCGCCGGAGAAAAAGGAGCTGATCGCCAAGGCCCGCAAGGAAATCCGTGTCGTTGAAGAAAAATACAAAAAAGGTCTGATCACCGACGGTGAGCGTTACAACATGATCATTGACCAATGGACCGATGCCAATGACAAGCTGACCAACAAGCTCTTCAGTTCGCTGGAACGCAACGACGATCCCGTCAACGCTAAATCCAAAGGCGATCTCAACCCCGTGTTCATCATGGTGGACTCCGGTGCCCGTGGATCGCGTCAGCAGATTCGTCAGCTGGCCGGTATGCGGGGTCTGATGGCCAAGCCGTCTGGTGAGATTATTGAACGCCCGATTATCGCGAACTTCCGCGAAGGTCTCTCCGTTCTCGAATATTTCATTTCGACTCATGGTGCCCGTAAAGGTCTGGCCGATACCGCGCTTAAAACCGCGGACTCCGGTTACCTCACCCGTAAGCTGGTCGATGTTGCTCACGACATCATCATTATGGAAGAGGACTGTCACACCCTCAACGGCATTGAAGTCAGCGCCATCACCGATGGCGACGACGAACTCGTCTCCCTCGCCGCGCGTATCATTGGCCGTACCGCCTGCGACGATATCTGCGATCCATACAATGCCAACGAGATTATTGTTGCCGCCAACGAGATTATCGACGAATACGCGGCCAAGAAAATCGAACTCGTCAGTATCGAAACCGTTCGCATCCGCAGTGTACTCACCTGTGAATCGCGCCGCGGTGTCTGCGCCAAATGCTACGGCCGTAACCTCGCCTCCGGCGTGGAAGCCCGTCTGGGTGAACCGGTCGGTATCATCGCCGCGCAGTCCATTGGTGAGCCGGGAACACAGTTGACCATGCGTACTTTCCATATCGGGGGTACAGCCAGTTCTGTCTTTAAACAGCCGAAGATCTCTGCCAAGGAAAGCTGTATCGTTCGTTATGAAAACATTCGCACCGTTAAAACGGAATCGGGCAACAACATCATCCTCAACAAAAACGGATATGTGGTCACCTACGACAAAGAGGGTCGCGAACTCGAACGCTACTCCACCGTGATCGGCGCCGAGATCAGCGTCGATGACGGCGGTTCTGTCAAAAAGGGCGAAACCTTTGTCACATGGGATCCCTACAGTGTTCCGATTCTGTCCGAGCAGGATGGTTCTATCGACTTCCACGACTTTATCGTAGGCGTCACCTGCGAGAAAGCTAAAGACGAAACCACCGGTATTGAAGGTCTGGTTGTGCTTGAACACAAAGAAGACCTTCACCCGCAGATCGTCGTCACCGACAAGAGCAGCAAAGCCCTCGCTTACTACTCCATCCCGGCCGGCGCGCATGTGATGGTGCAGAAAAAAGAGAAAATCGCCGCCGGTGCCACCTTGGCCAAAACGCCTCGCAAACAGTCCCGTACAAAAGACATTACCGGGGGTCTGCCGCGTGTGGCCGAGCTCGTTGAAGCCCGCCGCCCGAAAGAAGCTGCGGAAATCGCCAAAATTGACGGGATTGTTGAACTTGGCGGAATCGCCAAAGGGAAGCGCCAGCTCATCATTCGCGACTTGGCGACCGGAACGGAAGAGGAACACCTCATCCCGATGAGTAAACACGTCATCGTCTACGGCGGCGACATGGTCCAAAAGGGTCAGCAGCTCACAGAAGGTCCCGTGGTCCCACAGGAACTACTCGAAGTCTGTGGACCGCAGGAGCTTCAGGAATATCTCGTCAATGAGGTGCAGGCGGTCTACCGCCTCCAGGGTGTGGAAATTAACGACAAGCACATCGAAGTGATTGTCCGTCAGATGCTTCGTAAGGTCAAAATCACCGAGCCGGGCGATACCGAATTCCTCTGGGGTGAACAGGTCGAAAAGCAGAAGTTCCAGGAAACCAACCAGCACGCCATGGAAGAGGGACGCCGTCCGGCGGAAGCCTCTCCGGTTCTGTTGGGGATCACCAAAGCGGCTCTGGCCACCGAAAGCTTTATTTCCGCAGCCTCCTTCCAGGACACCACCCGTGTTCTCACGCAGGCCGCAACGCTCGGACGGATCGATCAGCTTCGCGGGTTCAAAGAAAACGTGATTATGGGTCATCTCATCCCGGCGGGAAGTGGATTCCCGATGTACAAAAACATTCGTCCGGTCAAATTGGGCGAAGAGATCAGTATAGAGGATGCTTTGGGAGGCGACCTGTTGGCCGCCAAAGAGGATGCTCCGCTTCCGAACATCCAACTCTAAACCGCCACAGCGGTTGCGAAAGAGCGTCCTGAGAAATCAGGGCGCTTTTTTTTGCCCCGTCCTTTCTGCAGATTTTCCAACCCTTGAAAGTTGTGAGTCGCGACAGTTACCTGTTTTTCCAATCCGTGGATTTTTTTGGCCTGGCTTTCCCAATGGTTGGAATTTTTGGCATACTTTTTTTTCAAAAAAGGTGTTATATGGATGATGAAAAACACAATGACGAATTGGACGGACTGCTCCGTTTTTTAATTTTTGAATCACCCCTAAAACTTGGAAGCATTGTGAAAAAATATATCTGACGATGATAATGGTTTTGTTTGCGGTATTGTCCTGCTTGTGTGGTTGTACGCTCATAACGCTTCAAAACCCTTTTGCTGACATTGATAAGCTGGGAACGGTAGTTGGAGCCGGGCTGCGATCTAGAGTACGAACGGAACGGTTACAGGGCAAGTGGAGCAAGTGTTGGAGGGCAGTGAGAGCAGTGTCAGTCCTGTTATTTCATCATTTAATCTTTGAAAATTTAATGAGGTGGCACTGGGGTGATGTCCGAGTCGCGACGGGCGGCTGTTTTCCCAAACAGTGGAAGAATTTGTACGTGCCTATTGCAATAGGCTTCCAACCCTTGGAAGTTTCTGGTCCGCTTTTCTCCAACGATTGAAAATCCGGATTTCTTGGTTCGGGCAGAGTTGAGTTTTTTCAATACAGGCTTGATCGGAACAGCATTCAGTGGGACGAAATAAAAAAATGATAAAAAAATGAATGAAATGCTTGCGGGACGGGCAGGGGAGACATACTATCTGCCGCTTGTTTTTGAGTGGAAGGAATATTTTATGCCTACAGTGAATCAGTTGGTTAGAAAACCACGTACACCGATTAAGAAGAAGAAGAAATGTCCCGCGTTGACAGCATGTCCGCAGCGCCGCGGTGTTTGTCTTTTGGTAAAGACGATGACTCCGAAGAAGCCGAACTCCGCGTTGCGGAAAGTGGCGCGTGTCCGTCTGACCAATGGTCGCGAAATCAATGCCTACATCCCGGGTGAGGGACATAATTTACAGGAACACAGCATGGTGCTGGTTCGCGGTGGACGTGTAAAGGACTTGCCGGGTGTTCGCTACCACATTATTCGTGGTGCGCTGGACTGTCTCGGTGTGGACGGACGCAGACAGGGGCGCTCGAAATACGGCGCTAAGAAACCGAAGGCTTAAGGAAAGTTTTTGAATCATGGCTAGAAGACGCGCAGCAGTAAAACGTACCGTAACTCCCGATCCCCGCTATAACAGCGAGCTGATCGCTTATATGATCAATGCCATTATGGGCAAAGGCAAAAAAGCGACCGCCGCTTCTATCGTGTATGGGGCACTCGAAGACATTCAGAGCAAACTGCCGGACGAAAATCCGTTGACGGTTTTCTCCCGTGCGATCGAAAGCATCAAACCGAAGTTGGAAGTGAAATCCAAGCGTGTCGGTGGTGCGACTTATCAGGTTCCGATTGAAGTGGGCCCGAAACGTCAGACCGCACTGGCCTGCCGCTGGCTGATTCAGTATTCTAAAACCCGCCGCGGAGTTCCCATGCGCCGCGCGTTGGCGATTGAGTTGCTTGATGCATATAACAATCAGGGTTCTGCAGTTAAAAAGCGGGACGATACGCACAAAATGGCTCAGGCGAACAAGGCGTTCGCTCATTACCGCTGGTAATTCGGGACTGCTGGTCCCAACCCTTGTTCTTTGAGATTAGAAATGACGACTGTTGTGAAAAAAGACGGAAAAAATGCGAAAGGTGTTGTGCCTTCCCCACGGGAAGATGCATCGCGCGGTCGTAGTCTGTCTACGATCCGCAACATCGGCATTATCGCTCATATCGACGCGGGGAAAACCACGACGACTGAGCGCATTCTCTATTACACAGGGCGCGTCTATAAAATCGGCGAGGTGCATGAAGGTACCGCGGTGATGGATTGGATGGAACAGGAACAGGAGCGCGGGATTACCATCACCAGCGCGGCGACCACCTGCTTCTGGCGCGAACAGCAAATCAACATCATTGACACTCCCGGCCACGTGGACTTTACCGTGGAGGTTGAACGATCTCTTCGTGTGCTCGACGGCGCCGTAGGGGTTTTCTGCGGAGTAGGGGGCGTGCAACCTCAGTCTGAGACCGTTTGGCGTCAGGCGAAAAAGTACAATGTTCCTTGCCTCGCGTTCGTCAACAAGATGGACCGCATGGGCGCTGATTTTAATGCGGTGGTTCATCAGCTCCGTGAAAAGCTGGCCGCACCCGCCGTTCCCGTTCAGCTTCCAATCGGCGCTTCTGAAACCTTCGAAGGCGTGATCGACCTGATTTTGATGAAAGCCTTCCGCTTTAAAGAGGAAACCCTCGGAAGCGATGTGGAAGAAATAGCCATTCCCGAAGAGTTGGCCGCGGATGCTGAAAAGTACCGTGCCGAGTTGGTCGAAAAAGCCGCCGAGGTGGATGAAGCGCTTCTTGAAGCCTACATGGAAAGCTCGGATGTTTCTGCCGAACTGCTGGTTGCTGGCATTCGCCGTGCAACCATTGCCGGCGCAATGGTTCCGGTTCTCTGCGGTTCTTCGCTCAAGAATAAAGGCGTTCAGCCGTTGCTCGACGCCGTGGTCGATTACCTACCTTCTCCGGTCGATGTGCCGGCGGTGACGGGAATCCACCCGAAGACCGAGGCTGTAGAAACCCGTGAAGCCGGCGACTTTGAGCCGCTTAGCGCGTTGGCTTTCAAAATGGCTACTGATCCGTTTGTCGGAAAACTGGTGTTTGTGCGTATTTATTCCGGCAAACTTGAAAAACGCCAGAATGTATTTAACCCGCGCACTCGCAAACGTGAAAAAATTTCACGGATTCTCCGTTTGCACGCCAATAGCCGTGAGGATGTCGAAATCCTTTACTCCGGCGAGATCGGCGCAATCTCTGGGCTGAAACAGTTTACTACCGGCGATACTCTTTGCGCCGAAAATTCTCCCATCGTGCTAGAGAGAATTGAATTTCCTGAACCGGTCATCGCCATGGCGATTGAACCGAAAACCCAGGCCGACCGCGATTCGCTGACCGCCGCGCTTCAGTCGATGACCGAAGAGGATCCCACCTTCCGCGTGACGATGAACGAAGACACCGGCCAGACTATCATCAACGGAATGGGTGAGCTACATCTTGAAATTATTAAGGATCGCATCCTGCGTGAGTTTAAGGTGCAGGCGAATGCCGGCAAGCCGGTGGTGGCTTACCGCGAAACCGCACAGCAGGCCGGAATCGGCACCTATACCTTTGAGCGTGAAATCGGTGGCCGCGGTCATTTTGCAAAACTGGTTGTTGAGGTTTCTCCACGTCCGCGAGGCGAGGGCAATCTAGTTAATTTGAGTATTCCCAAAGAAGTGATCCCGGCAGAATTTCACCTGCCGATCAAGCAGGGGCTTTCCGACGCGCTGATGACCGGCGTGCTGGGCAACTACCCGCTGGTGGATGTGGATGTGAAGGTAACCGGTGGAGAAGCGCATCCGGTCGATTCGTCCGAAATGGCATTCCGCACGGCCGCCGTGATGGCGCTGCGCGATGCGGTTGGCAATTCGACCCCGACGTTGCTTGAGCCGATCATGAAACTGGAAATTATCGCGCCGGAGGAGCATCTGGGCGATGTGATGAACGATTTGAACGGTCGCCGCGGACGGATCCGTGAGATCGAGGCCCGCGATGCGGTGCAGATCGTGCATGTGGATGTGCCGTTGGCCGAAATGTTCGGTTACGCCACTTCGCTGCGCTCTCTGACCAAAGGACGGGCCAGTTACACGATGGAGCCGCAGAGTTTTGAAGCGGTCCCTGATTCAATGCAGGAGACTATTTTAAACCGCTACTAGAGAGATTTATGAATAATCAACGCATACGTATACGTCTGAAATCTTTTGACCACCGCGTCTTGGACGCTTCGTCGAAAGATATTGTCGAAGCCGCCAAACGCACGGGTGCCCGTGTTGCCGGACCCATTCCGATGCCGACCCGCATCGAACGGTTTACGGTCAACCGCTCCCCGTTTGTTAATAAGAAATCGATGGAACAGTTTGAAATCCGCACGCATAAGCGTCTGTTGGATATTATTGACCCGACCATTAAGACTGTGGATGAGCTCAAAAAGCTGAATCTGCCGGCGGGTGTGGACATCACCATTAAAATCTGAGTGGAATCATGAAAAGTTTGATTGGAAAAAAATTAGGAATGACCCAGATCTTTGATGATGAGGGTCGTCGAGTGCCGGTGACGGTGATTGAAGCTGGACCGTGCAGTGTAGTGCAGCGCAAAACGACTAAGACCGATGGCTATGAAGCGGTTCAGCTCGGTTTCGGCGAGCAAAAAGAGCATCGCGTTTCCAAACCGCTTCTCGGCCACTTCAAAAAAGCAGGTGTCGCTCCGATGCGCCAACTGACTGAAGTGATCGTCAGCGCGGATGACGAAACCAAAGCGGGTGACATTCTCACCGCCGGTGTTTTCGAAGAGGTGAATTTCGTTGATGTCGTAGGTGTCACGAAAGGTAAAGGCTTCCAGGGTGTTGTGCGGCGTCACGGTTTTTCCGGTGGACGTGCCTCCCATGGTTCGCATATGCATCGCCGCGCTGGTTCGATCGGAATGTGCGAAACTCCCGCCCGCGTTTTCAAGGGCAAGAAGATGGCCGGACAGATGGGGGATGCAGGTATCACCGTCCAGAACCTGAAAGTGGTTCAGGTCCGTGCTGAAGAAAATTTGATTTTGCTTAAGGGTGCCGTACCCGGCGCCAACGGCAGCACCATTGTGTTGCGCGAAGCGCTCAAAAAGAAATAATTTGAGAGGACGAACATGAGTACGTTGGCACTTAAAGATTGTAAGGGAAAGACACTGGGCGAGGTCGCGTTGAGCGATACATTCGCGGTGAGCGATAAAGGCTCACAGGCTGTCTTTCAGTCGGTTATTAACTATCAGGCGCATCAGCATCAGGGCTCCGCGAATACGCAGGGCAAAGGTGCGGTGGCCGGAACAGGTGCAAAACCCTGGAAACAAAAAGGTCTGGGCCGCGCCCGCGCCGGTTATCGTCAGTCGCCCGTATGGCGCGGCGGTGCGGTTGCATGGGGTCCGCATCCGCATAAAGTCCGCAAGAAGCTTCCCCGCAAGGCGGCTCGTCTGGCCTTTGTCCGTGCGTTCGGCGAACGCGCTGCAACTGGCGGCGTGACGGTTCTGGACGACCTGAAACTGGACGCTCCGAAAACCCGGGAAATCACCGCGTTGCTGAAAACCCTCGAGGTGCAGGGCAAGCTGCTGCTGGTGATCAGCGAGCTCAATGACAACATTTGTCTGGCCGTTCGTAACCTGCAGGATGTGGAAGTGGTTGTTGTGGATAACATGAACACCTATCAGGTGGTCCGCTATCCGCAGATCATCATCACCAAAGCGGCGATGGAGAAACTCGAACAGCGTCTGGCTTAGGAGAGGAATTTTCAATGAAAGATATATATCAGGTAATCGATAAGGCCCTGCTGACCGAAAAGGGCACCCGTCTGACCGAAGAAGAGAACAAGTACATCTTCCGCGTGAATCCGGCTGCCAACAAATTGGAAATCAAGCAGGCGGTTGAGGAGTTCTTTAAGGTCAAGGTGGTTGCCGTGAATACGATGAACCGTCAGGGCAAAAAGAAACGCGAACGCACAGCCAGCTTCGGTCGCACCGCCGCATGGAAACGCGCGGTCGTGACGCTTGCTGAAGGCAGCAAAATTGATTTTGTGTAAGGAGTTTGAATCATGGCACTGAAAAAATATAAACCGACAACGCCAAGCCGCCGCCATATGGTGACCTCCGCGTTCGAGACCATCACGAAAAGCACACCGGAGCGCTCGCTGCTTCGCCCGAAAAAAAGCACGGGTGGACGCAACAGTTCGGGTCGTTTGACCACTCGTCATAAAGGCGGAGGCCACAAGCGACGTTACCGCGTGATCGACTTTAAACGAAACAAGTTTGGCATTCCCGCCAAAGTGGCCGCGATCGAGTACGATCCGAACCGCTCTGCGCGCATTGCGCTGTTGCACTATGTTGACGGCGCGAAGAGTTACATCGTTGCTCCGGTCGGTCTGGAAGTCGGCTCGACTCTACTGTCCGGACCCGGCGTAGAGCCCTCCGTTGGCAATGCGTTGCCGCTGTCCGAAATCCCGCTGGGAACCACGATCCATAACATCGAGATGGAAGCCGGTTGCGGTGCGCAGATCGCCCGTTCCGCTGGAACCAGCGCTCAGTTGATGTCCCGCGAAGGAGATTTTGCGAACATCAAAATGCCGTCTGGTGAAATTCGTCGCATTCGCACGAAGTGTTGCGCGACAATCGGGCGGGTCGGTAATGTTGATCACGAAAATATTGTCAGTGGTAAAGCCGGCCGTAAACGCTGGCTAGGAATTCGCCCGACCGTTCGCGGTGTGGCGATGAACCCGGTTGACCATCCAATGGGTGGTGGGGAAGGCCGCACCTCCGGGGGCGGACATCCGACCTCGCCGTGGGGAACGCTTGCCAAAGGCAAACGCACCCGCAAGCCGAAAAAAGCATCGAGTCAATTCATCGTCGAGCGGAGAAAGAAGTAAGTTATGGCACGTTCACTTAAAAAAGGTCCTTACGTTGACGCAAAACTGCTTAAAAAAGTTGAGCAGATGGAAGCGTCTGGAAGAAAACAGCCGATCAAAACCTGGGCTCGCGCGTCCATGATTGCCCCTGATTTTGTCGGGCATAACTTCATGGTGCACAACGGCAAGGTGTTTGTATCGGTTTTCGTTACCGAAAACATGGTGGGGCACCGGATGGGCGAATTTTCGCCAACTCGCGCCTTCCGCACACACGGTATTGCGACAGATAAGACGCTTAAATAAACATTTTTAACAGAAGTACTGGATTTGAAAAAAGAATGACGTATAGTGACCGCCTTTGCGTCGAAAAGGTGGGTTGCTAAACGGATAGAGAGTGAAAACATGGAAGTTTCAGCTACAACAAAATATGTGCGGATGTCTGCGTTGAAAGCCCGAGGTGTCGCCTCTGCGATTCGCGGTCTTTCAGTTGCGGAAGCCCTTCGCATCACCGAGTTTAACGCGAAGAAATCTGCCGCTCAGATCGGCAAGACGCTTAAGTCCGCCGCGGCGAATGCCGAAGCGAACGAGGGAGTCTCCGCGGATCAGCTTTTTGTGAAAGATGCTTATGTTGACGGTGGACCGACACTGAAACGTTTTCGTCCCCGTGCCCGTGGATCGGCTAGTGCCATCCGCAAGCGCACATCACATGTCACTGTCGTTTTAACGGATCGTAAATAAAAAGGGGTATCGTTTTGGGCCAGAAAGTAAATCCTATCGGACTTCGCATTTCGGTAAACAAAAATTGGCGTTCGCGCTGGTTTGCCGGAAAGAAAGAGTTTGCAGACCTGCTTCAGGAGGATATTCGTATCCGTGAAGCCGTTCAGAACCGTCTGAAAGACGCCGCGCTCTCCAATGTTTTCATTGAACGCTACGCTAACCGTGTTCGGGTGACTATCCGCACGGCACGTCCCGGTTTGGTGATCGGTCGCAAGGGCGAGGACATTGAGCGTCTGCGTGAGCAGCTCGCTGTGATGACAAAAAAAGAAGTTTATATTGAAATTGATGAGGTGAAAAATCCTGATCTGGACGCGAAGCTGGTGGCTGAAAACATCGCCTTGCAGCTCGAGCGCCGCGTCTCTTTCCGCCGGGCCATGAAACGCGCCATTCAGATGGCCATGGATACTGGAGCGGAAGGAATCAAAGTGCAGGCGGGTGGCCGTCTGGGCGGAGCCGAACTCTCTCGTACGGAGAGCTATAAGGAAGGCAAAATTCCGCTGCACACCCTGCGTGCCAACATTGATTACGGCGTTGCAACAGCCCGCACAGTGGCTGGTGCAATCGGAATCAAAGTATGGATTTGTAAGAAGGACGAAAAGGCGGAAGCTTAAGAGGAGTATTGACCAATGCCTTTAATGCCCAAACGAGTTAAATATCGGAAAGTCCAGAAGGGCTCCCGTCGCGGAATGGCCAAAGCCGGAACCACTATTGCGTTCGGTGAATACGGTCTGCAGGCGATGGAGCGCGCATGGATCACAAACATTCAGATTGAGGCCTGTCGTGTTTCGATCAACCGCAATCTGAAACGTAAAGGGAAACTTTGGATCCGAATTTTCCCCGACAAACCCTATACCAAGAAACCGCTTGAGGTTCGCATGGGTAAAGGGAAAGGCGGAGTGGAAGGCTGGGTCGCTGTCGTTCGTCCGGGACGAATCCTCTTCGAACTCGACGGGGTCACCGAATCGCAGGCGCGTGTCGCCATGCGTCTGGCCGCCATGAAGTTGCCGATCCGGGTTCGTTTCGTGACCCGCCACGGTTAATGATTTTGAAATTGAGAGTGTTCAAATGAAGAAAACAAAAGAACTTACAGAGATGACGGCCGCGGAGTTGCAGGAGCAACTCGCTGATGCGAAAAAGGAGATGTTTACTCTTCGGCTTCAGCAGGTGTCCGGGCAACTGGAAAACCCGCTGCAGATTCGCGGCGTGCGGCGCTCCATTGCCCGCATCAAAACGATTATGAATCAGGCGGCAAACGCCGAGGGGTAAATCATGGAATCTAGAGGAAATCGCAAATTGCGTGAAGGGCGTGTGTGTAGCGCGGCCAGCAATAAAAGTATTGCCGTAATGATTGAGCGCCGGGTTCGGCATCCGTTACTGGGCAAAGAGATTCGCGTGCAGAAAAAAGTGCATGCGCACGATGAAAACAACGACGCCAAAGTGGGGGATGTTGTTCGGATTATGGAAACCCGTCCGATCAGCCGTCTGAAACGCTGGCGGCTTGTCGAAATTCTTTCGAAATAAGGCAGGAATACAATGATTCAAGTTCAGAGCAGATTGAATGTGGCGGATAATACAGGCGCGCGAAGCGTCATGTGCATCCGGGTGCTCAAGACCAAGCGTAGCTATGCGAAGGTCGGCGAGATTATCAAAGTAACCGTCAAAGAGGCTCAGCCCAACGGCATGGTCAAAGCGGGCGAGGTCCTAGAGGCCGTTGTCGTGCGCACCAAAGCACCGATCCGTCGTAAAGACGGTTCCGTACTGCGGTTCGACAGCAACGCCGCTGTGATCCTTGACGTCAACCTGAACCCACGCGGAACCCGTATCTTTGGCCCGGTGGCCCGTGAATTGCGTGACGGCAACTTTATGAAGGTTGTTTCGCTTGCGCCGGAAGTGCTTTAAGAGAGGACATAGATTTATGGCATCGAAAATTAAAAAAGGTGACACCGTTAAGGTCATTGCCGGCGACGACAATGGCAAAGCGGGCAAAGTGCTCCAGGTAATCCCCGAAACCGGCCGCGCGCTGGTGGAAGGTTTGAATTTCGTTAAGAAACATATGCGGAAGACACAGGATAACCCTCAGGGTGGAGTCTTTGAAAAAGAGGCCCCGATCCATCTTTCAAATTTGAAGAAGACAGACTAACTAAACAACACCAAACCATTTACGAGGAGTGGGCGTTAATATGACCCCGACAATGAAAACCAAGTATCGTGAAAAGGTGGTTCCGGAACTTCAGAAGAAGTTCAGCTACGCGAACCCCATGCAGGTCCCGGCGATCTCCAAGATTGCCATTAACGTATCCGTAGGGATGCAGTACGACCGTGACGCACTCACGGCGGTGCTGGCTGATCTGGCGAAAATCACTGGGCAGCGTCCGATGATGATCAATGCCCAACGGAGCGTTTCAAACTTCAAACTGCGCGAAGGGGTTGCCCTTTCAGGTAAAGTCACACTTCGCGGCGCCCGCATGTATGAGTTCCTTGACAGGCTCATTAATGTGGCGTTCCCGCGTATCCGCGACTTCCGTGGAATTCCCGCATCCTCTTTCGACGGTCGCGGAAACTATTCCGTCGGCTTGACCGAGCAGATCATCTTCCCGGAAATCAATCCGGATCACGTGAAGAAAATTCACGGCATGGATGTAACCTTTGTCACGACCGCCAAGACCGACCCCGAAGCCCTTGAACTGCTCACTTTGATGGGGATGCCGTTTGAACAGAAAAGCAAAGGTGAACAACAATGATTTTGAGCGACCCCATTTCTGATATGCTGACCCGCATCCGCAACGCCAACATGGCCGAGCACGATAAGGTTCAGATTCCGCACTCCAAGATGAAAAGCGAAATTGCTCGCATCCTCAAAGAAGAGGGCTACATCAAGGACTACACCACCGAGAAGATCGATGGAAAACCGACGCTGGTTCTTTACCTGAAATATATGGAAGACCAGAAGCCGGTTATTCAGGGCCTGCGCCGTGTTAGCCGTCCTAGCCGCCGTCATTATGTCGGTGCCGACGACGTGCCGCGTGTGCTGGGCGGAATCGGTACTGCCCTCTTGAGCACCTCTACGGGGATTCTCTGTGATTCGGCTGCTCGCAAGGCCCATGTGGGCGGCGAAGTGCTTTGCTACATTTGGTAATTTCAAACGAGGAACGAACGATGTCTAGAATAGGAAAAACACCCATCGCGATCCCTTCCGGAGTGGAAGTGAAGGTTGCCGGGTCGACCGTAACGGTCAAGGGATCCAAAGGCGAAAACGCCTGGGAAATCCCCGCCCTCGTCACGGTGGCCGTGGAAGACAATCAGGTGATCGTCGGACGTAAAGACGAAACCAAAAAGGCTCGCGCTCTGCACGGAACCATCCGCAGCGTCATTAACAACATGGTTATTGGCGTCACTGAAGGCTACATGAAACAGCTGGAGATCAGCGGGGTTGGTTATAAAGCGCAGATGCAGGGAACCACCTGCGTGTTGGCTCTCGGTTTCTCGCATGAAATTAAGTATGAAATCCCGGTCGGCGTCACTGTTGAGGTCGACAAGGCGGGAGTAGAAGTTAAAGTCTCAGGGCACGACAAGGCCCTCGTCGGACAGGTTGCCGCGCGCATTCGCCTGTTCTCGCCGGCTGAGCCCTACAAGGGAAAAGGCGTTAAATACAAAGGCGAGCAGATCCGTCGTAAAGAAGGTAAGGCAGTGGCGTAATCATGAAGGTCAAAAACAAAACAGATTATCGGAAGCGCAGACACCTTCGTTTGCGGAACAAAGTAAAGGGAACCGCCGAGCGTCCGCGCATGGCTGTATATGTCTCCAACCGCTACATTTATGTCCAGATCATCGACGACGTGGCGCAGAAAACACTCTGCTCCGTTTCTTCGATGGGCGGCAAATGTACCGTCGAGACGGCCAAAGAGCTGGGAACCAAAGCGGCCGAGGTCGCCAAGGCGAAAGACGTCACCCAAGTGGTCTTCGACCGTGGCGGGTTCACCTTCGGTTCGCGTATGCGTGCGTTGGCTGACAGCGCCCGTGAAGCCGGCCTCAAACTTTAAAATCAGGAGAGCCCGACGTGAGAGAAAAATTCAACAAAAAATTCGACAAAAAAGAAAAAAAGAAACCCGAGTTCGAAGAACGCGTGGTTCACATCAACCGCAACTCCAAAGTGGTTAAAGGTGGCCGTCGTTTCAGCTTCGGTGCACTGGTTGTAGTTGGCGATGGCAAAGGCCGGGTCGGTTGCGGTCTTGGGAAAGCCAACGAGGTTGCCGATGCCATCCGCAAAGGGGGCGAAACCGCCAAACGCGCGATGAAACCGGTTACCATGAAAGGCACCACCATTCCTCACAAAGTGATCGGTGAATTTGGCGGCGCGCAGGTTCTGCTGCGTCCGGCGTCTGAAGGTACTGGTGTGATCGCCGGCGGTTCCTGTCGTGCGGTGCTCGAGCTGGCCGGTGTGCGCGACGTGCTCGCGAAATCGCTAGGTAGCAACAACAAATTGAACGTAACCAAAGCGACTATGGCCGCCCTCGACTCCCTGCGTACACGGGAAGAGGCTCTCGCCGCTCGCGGGAAATAAAAGCAAGAGGAACTTAAAATGGATTTGCATACACTTAAACCGGCAGAAGGTTCCACCCACCGCAAAATACGCGTGGGCCGTGGACGCGCTTCCGGTAAAGGAAAAACCTCCGCCCGTGGTCAGAAGGGGCAGATGTCCCGCTCTGGTTCTGGACACAAACCTCTCTTTGAAGGGGGCCAGATGCCTATGTCCCGCCGTATTCCGAAGCGCGGGTTCAAAAATATCAACCGCAAGGTCTTCGCCCCGGTTAATCTGACTGCGCTCGACAAATTGGACGACGGTGCGGAAGTCACCGAAGCCGTTTTGCGTGAAGCCGGTCTTGTGAAGGGCCGCTTCGACGGAATTAAAATTCTCGGCAATGGTGAAATCAGCAAGAAGCTCACGATCAAAGCTAATGCGTTCAGCGCCACGGCCAAAGAAAAGATCGAAGCCGCTGGTGGATCCTGCGAAACCGTATAAACCATTAAGTCGAACGGGGTGTACCGATGTTTTCCGCTTTCGTAAACAGTTTTAAAATTCAGGAACTGCGCCAGCGCATCCTATTTACTTTTGGGATTATCTTTCTTTGCCGTCTGCTGGCGAACATTCCGATCGCCGGTGTCGACTTCGGAATGATCACCCGGACCATTGAAAACGCCGCGGCGAACGGGGGGGGGGTCGGATTCCTTGACATGTTCAACCTGTTTAGCGGTGGCGCGGTCAAAAACTGTGCGATCGGTGCGCTCGGTATCATGCCCTACATCAGCGCGTCCATCATCATTCAGCTGATGACCGCCGTGGTTCCGGCTCTTGAAAAACTCGCCCGTGAAGGCGAGTCCGGACGGGCCAAAATCACCCAGTACACCCGCTATCTCACCGTCGTTCTTTGTGCGTTTCAGGCCTTTATTCTGGCCAAAGCGCTCATGACCAACGGACTTGGCTTTTTCAATCCCGCGATTGTCCAGATTCCCGGCCTCGGCTTCCTATTGCTGACCACTATGACCATGGTCACCGGCACGCTCTTGATGATGTGGCTTGGTGAGCAGATGACCGAACGCGGAATCGGCAACGGGATTTCCATGATTATCACCGTTAACATTATCAGCCGTCTTCCGGCCGCAGTGGGTGCCATGATCAATATGTTTAAACCGGTAGACGGGGTTGTTCGTCAGTCCCCCTTCATGGCGGTAACGATGGGCATCATGATTCTGGCCGTGATCGCCGGGGTGGTCGCTGTGACGCAGGCTCAACAGAAAATCCCCGTGCAGTACGCTAAACGCGTCGTCGGACGCAAAGTCTACGGCGGACAGCACACCTTCATGCCGCTACGTGTTAACTACGCCGGTGTCATGCCGATCATCTTTGCTCAGGCCATCCTGATGTTCCCGTCCAAGATCTTCAACATGATGCCCTGGGACACCGCCAAGCAGATTGGCGCAGCCCTGAACTACGGAACTCCGCTTTATATGAGCGTGTTCGGTTTGATGATTTTGTTCTTCTCCTACTTCTGGGTTGCCACGCAGTTCAACCCTATTCAGATCGCTGATGATCTGAAAAAACATGGGGGATACATCCCCGGTATTCGCCCTGGAGCCCCCACCGCAGAATTTTTGGATCGCACGATGACTCGCCTTACGCTGGCCGGTGCACTGTTCCTTACAATCATTGCTGTTTTACCGAGTATCGTCTCCAAACAGTTCGGGATTCCTGGCATGGTCGCTCAGTTCTTCGGTGGAACCAGTCTTCTGATTATGGTTGGGGTGATGCTCGACACCATGCGACAGATTGAGTCGCACCTGTTGATGCGCCACTACGACGGTTTCCTTAAAAAAGGAAAGCTCAAGTCCGGAAGAAGGTAGGCCATGGAAGTAATTATTCTGTTAGGCGGGCCGGGTGCCGGAAAAGGGACTCTGGCTGAATCGCTCAAAGATCAGACATCCTATATTCACGTCTCCACCGGGGACATACTCCGTGTGGCCGTCAAAGCCGGCACCGATGTCGGGCTGGAAGCCAAAGTCTGCATGGAATCCGGCAAACTAGTTTCCGATGAGATCATTTTAAAAATCATTAAAGAGCGGATCGAACAGGAACCGACGGATACTAAATTCATGTTCGACGGGTTCCCCCGCACCATTCAGCAGGCGGAAGGTCTTCGGGAGCTTCTGGAAGAAATCAACGGAACCATCACTCACGTTCTGAATCTGATTGCCGATCCGCAGGCGCTTATTCCGCGCCTGTGCGGACGGCGCACCTGTAAAACCTGCGGCGCCATCTTCCATGTGGTTAATATGCCTCCGAAAGAAGAGGGTGTCTGTGATCTGGACGGCGGCGAGCTTTATCAGCGTGCCGACGATAACGAAGAAACGGTCATGAAGCGCCTTGAAGTCTACAAAACGCAAACGGCTCCGCTAATCGACTTCTATCGCAACCTTGGAATCATCCACGATATCGCCGCTGGCGGCACAGCCGAACAGACAGATACGGTTGCACTTGCCGCACTGAATGACTGAGGTTGCTTTCATGATCATCATCAAATCTGCCTCCGAACTCGAAGCCATGCGGCGGGTAAACCAAATGACCGCCCGCCTGCGCACCACGCTCGCCGATAAGGTCTGCCCCGGCATCACCACCCTTGAACTAGGCGACTTTGCCAAAAAGTTTATCCACGAACTGGGAGGGGTCAGCGCCTTCTACGGCTACTGCGGTTATCCCGGACAGATTTGCGTTTCCGTTAATGACGAAGTCGTGCACGGAATTCCCGGCCGTCGCGTTATCCACGAGGGCGACATTGTTAGTATCGATACCGGCATCAGCTTCGAAGGCTTCATCGGCGACACCGCCGTCACTGTCGGCGCCGGAAAAATCAGCGCAGAAAACCAGCGCCTGCTCGACGTCACCAAAGCCTCGCTTGACGCTGGCATCGCCATGGCTGTCGAAGGCAACCGCCTCGGCGATATCTCTCACGCCATTCAGACCGTGGCCGAAAAGGCGGGCTTCACCGTCGTTCGCGAATTTGTCGGTCATGGCATCGGGCGCGACATGCACGAAGATCCACAGATTCCAAACTTTGGAAAACCCGGCCGCGGTCCGGTGCTTAAAGCCGGCATGACGCTTTCCATTGAGCCGATGGTTAACATCGGTGGCGCCAAAGTCAACGTACTCGACGACAACTGGACTGCTGTCACCGCCGACGGCTCCAACTCCGCTCACTTCGAGCACACCGTCGCCGTTGGCAAAACCAAGCCAGATGTTTTGACAGCATTGTAGGTCGGGATATCTTGTTTTTACTATCAAACTGGTGAAAACAGCTCTTTTTGCAAAAACGACTATTGCGATCGTTTTGGTAATATTTCAAGTTTTTTATTTGACAAGGGGTAACCCAAACCGTAATTTTCAGCTGTTTCCAAGATAGAAACGTAGCAAATAAAAAGGGGATAAAAAATGAGAATACGTTTGTTTATAGTAGCGTTGGTATCAATTTCCTGTGGCGTGCAAGCTGCATTTGTGACTAATTGGGATACTTGGAGTGGTGTTGATACGATTAATGATGCTGCGAGTGATACTGCGAATAGTTGGCAGGACATCACGACAGTTAGACATTACTATGATGCAGACTACCATTACTTCCGAATGGATCTTGAGAGTGGGACGCAGGCATTTACAGCTACTGATTATATGATTAATATCGATAGTGGTGCAGGAGGACAGAGTGCAGCCACTTCGGGTTATCTTATTTTTAGCCTTTCAGGAATCAATCAGATTGTGGATACCCATCTTTCGGCTTTTGATTCATTTAGTTTAGCGACTAGCGGACATAATCATATATCAGATGATGCGGAGATTCCGTATAAATTTACTACTACATTTCTTTCCACTCTTGATACCGATTTTCAGGGTGGTGAATCTTATTTCGAGTGGAAAATCAATAAAAGCATTCTGCCTACAGAGAGCTTTACGATTTACGGGAGCTCTCTGTCCGTTGGATTACCGGCAGCTACAGCGTATGACGTTACCTCTGGAGTTGAGGTTATTCCGGAACCGGCAACTTTCGCATTGATGGGCTTGGCCGCATTTGTTTGCGGTGGGCTGAGACGGCATATGAAAAGGCGGTAATGCTTTTAATTAGCGACCCGTTGGCAAGGCCAGACTTTTTTGAGTCTGGCCTTGTTGCTTTTTTATAAAGAGGTTGCTCCTGAAGTAACCCATTATAATCCTTTTATGATCAACGTTCTTTCGTTTATTGAGTTTCCAACCTTTGGAAAATATATAGGGTACAGGCTTAGCTGAAACGCCGACTCTTAGGGTCTGCTTCCAATGGTTGTAAAATTTAATGAAATATTTTTTCTCTATTCTGTTCGTAGCGATTTGTCTGCTGGAAAATACTGTTTTTGGGGTGGCGCAGGTGGAGTTTTTTTTTGAGCCCGGTTGCGGCGAGTGTGAACAGATTGAAACGGAGATCCTGCCGCAGCTGGAGCCGCGCTTTAAGATTGTCTATCGCGATATCGGGGTGGAGAGCAATCTGGTCCATTTGCTGCGGCTGGAGAATCAAGCCGGTTATCTCGGGCCGGAGCGCGCTTATCTGGTTATCGACGGCAAATACGCTTTTGGGAATCCGATAAAAGGTCCTGATTCTTTTTTCCTGCAAGTGGAAAAGCTGTTACCCATCCATGGGGTTGCTGGAGGGGCGGAGGCCTCTCCGCCCGCAGTCGCAGAGCCTGCGACCCACCCAATGAATGGTGAAACGGATGATCCGGTACGCAGCCGATTCGAAACGATGACGCTGCCGATTGTTTTACTGGCGGGACTGCTCGACGGAATCAATCCCTGTGCAATTTCAACGCTGATCTTTTTTATGAGCCTGTTGGCGGTCTCCAAGGTTCGGAGCCGGCAGTTGGTTTTACTCGGAGTTTCATTCTGCCTAGCTTCGTTTGTGACCTATCTGGCGCTGGGCTTCGGACTGTTGCGGTTTTTGCATCTTTTCTCCGGTTTTACCGCGCTACGCAGCGCGGCGGAGTGGGGGATGGCGGTGCTACTGGTACTCTTCGCCTTTCTGTCATTCCGTGACGCCGTTCGTTTCCGGAAGAGCGGCAAGGGCGAGGATGTGACGCTTCAGCTTTCAACCGGCATGAAAAAGCGGATTCATTCCGTGATGCGGCGCGGTCTGAAAACGGGGCATCTGATCTTGGGCGGACTGCTGATCGGCGCAGCGGTGACGGCGCTGGAGAGCGTTTGTACTGGTCAGGTGTATGTGCCGACGCTGGTTTTGATTCTAAAAAACAGCAATCTGTCCGAATCACGGGCGTGGCTCTATTTAATTGCCTACAACTTGCTGTTTACTCTGCCGTTGGTGCTGATTTTCAGCGCGGCTTATCTTGGGCTCCGGACGGAAACCCTGTTGGCATGGAGTCGCAGAAATGTGGTCGGCAGTAAAACGCTGCTGGGTCTGTTTTTCGTCTTGTTGGCTGTTTTGTTTCTGCTTTTCTGACAGTCTGGTTTTCCAATCGCCTGAGATGAGCTGCCTGCTGTCAGCAACGTCGAACTGTCGAACTATTGGAAAATCACTATTTTTTTTGGCTAAGTGGAAAATCGGCTTTTGTGAGAGCCCTTGGCTCCCTATGATGGGGACATGAAAAATTTTATTCTTGATACCAATGTCCTTATTCACGATCCCACATCCATTTATCAGTTTGATGAACATGCGGTGATCATTCCTCTGAAAGTCCTCGAGGAGATCGACCGGTTTAAGCGCGAGCTGAGCGAGCGCGGCCGCAATGCCCGCGCGGTTTCGCGCATGCTCGATAAGCTACGTAAGAAGGGCCGGTTGTCTGACGGCGTACGTCTGGATAGCGGCGGCTCCATCCAGGTTATTTTTGCGGATAAGGACGATCCGTTTGCGGTTGGGCTTTCCGCCGACGACCTGATTATCAAGCTGGCGGTGGATCTGCAGAAAAGTCAGCCGGATGTGAAGTGCACGGTGGTTAGCAAAGATATCAACCTGCGGCTGAAGGCGGATGCGTTGGGGCTGGAGGCGGAGGATTACGAAAACGGTAAGCACCACGAGCTGGACGAAATGTATTCCGGGCAAGCGGTGCTGGAGGCCGACTCCGAGGCGATCAGCTTTTTTGCACGGGAAGGCCATGCGGTGATCCCCGGCATGGATGAGCTGGTTGCCAATCAATATGTGACACTGCAGAATCCGAACGATCCCAAGCAGACCATGCTCGGGCGTTATGATGCGGAAACACACCGGGTGATGAAGCTGCTGACAATTGACAATAATGCGCCGATTACGCCGCGCAACCGTGAGCAGCGGTTTGCGATGGATGCGTTGCTGAATGATAAGATCAAATTGGTGACACTTTGCGGTAAGGCCGGTACGGGCAAGACCCTGTTGGCCATTGCGGCGGGGCATCATCAGGTGATGGATACGAAGCAATACAAACGCTTGCTGGTTTCGCGTCCGATTTTCCCGATGGGCAAGGACCTCGGCTATCTGCCGGGCAGTGTTGAAGAAAAACTCGACCCGTGGATGCAGCCGATTCATGATGCGCTGTCGCTGATTGTTCACAACCGGACTGGCAACACCAACGCCCAGAATAAAAAGGGCGGCGATATTATTGCGTCCAATCCGCTGATTGATGTGGAGCCGCTGACCTATATCCGCGGCCGGAGTATTCCGAATCAGTTTATGATTGTGGATGAGTCGCAGAATCTGACGCCGCTGGAGGTGAAGACCGTGATCACCCGGGTGGGGCACGACACCAAGATCATTCTGACTGGCGATCTCTACCAGATCGATAATCCGTATGTGGACAGTTTGTCGAACGGCCTCAGTGCGGTGGTGGACAAGTTCCGTGGAGAGCAACTGGCTGCGCACATGCTGTTCACGGAGGGAGTGCGTTCGGATCTTGCCGAGAAGGCGGCCAATTTGTTGTAGTTGGAGTTCGGGATTCGGGATTTGCGATGCTCGATGAGCTGGATTTCTTTGATCCCGTATCCTGTATCCCGCATCTCGTATAATTCCCCGTTTGCAAAGCGGGTTGGTTTTCATTAGCGTTTGATTCTTTAATTGTAGGGGGACTGAATGTTTTTTCAGAAAAGCATCAAAAAAATACTCTCGGAGCGCGGTTATAAGCATCTTGAAAGTGACGATGAGTTCACCCGTCACGGGGAATATGCGCGTAATATTCAGTACACGTTTTCCAAGGAGTTCAGCGGGCAGAATCAAAAAATCATCGACATTATTTTTCTCTCTGTGGATTGGCGCAGTGAGAAAATGGTGATCAGTTTCATTCGTGAAAATGTATCCGTCGAAAACGGTATTCTTGATAATGCGGACACGAATATTTCGCTGGAGAAGTTTTCGATGGCTGAGTTTGAGAAAAAAATTGATCGCCTGATTCCGAAAGGATCACCTATTCGAAAACATGGGAATGCGAGCGATAACTTTTAAATTGAGAATGGAATAAGTATGAATGCAGAAAAACTATTTGCGGATCGCATCGGCGGCGAGCAGTTCGGAAAATCAACCGAAATTTATAAATTTGAAAAAATAAAACGCGCCAAAGCCAAAGCGCGCCAGCTGAATCCTGATCTCGAGATTCTCGACTTTGGAGTGGGGGAACCCGACCAGATGGCTCCGGTACCGATTCGTGAAGCACTGAAGGTGGAAGTGGATAAGCCCGAAAACCGCGGCTATGCCGACAACGGGATTGCGGAGTTCGCGCAGGCCGCCGCAACGTATATGAAGGATTTCTTCGGTGTGGAGCTCGATGTTTCCACCGAAATCAACCACAGCATTGGCACCAAGCCAGCGCTAGCGATGCTTCCGCTCGCCTTTGTGAACCCTGGCGATGTGATTTTCCAGACCGTACCCGGCTATCCGGTGATGGCAACGCATACGAAATACCTTGGCGGAGAAGTGGTCGACATCCCGCTTCTCGAAGAAAATGCGTTTCTTCCAGACCTTGGGAAAATTGATCCGGCATTGGCCGACCGTTGCAAGCTGTTCTACATCAACTATCCCAACAACCCGACCGGCGCGGTGGCTACGGATACGTTTTACGACGAGCTGATCGCCTTCGCGCAGAAGCACAACATTCTGATTGTTCAGGACGCACCGTATGCCACGCTGGTTTACGACGGGGAGCGCAAATCGATTCTCCAGCGCTCCGGCGCAAAAGAGTGCGCGCTCGAATTGCACTCCATGAGCAAAGCCTACAACATGACCGGTTGGCGCCTCGCGTTCTTTTGCGGAGCGGCTTGGGCGGTCGACGCATTGGCGATGATCAAAGATAATTGCGATAGTGGGCAGTTTAAAGCCATTCAACACGCGGCTTGCGCAGGCATTGCTGATGAATCGCTCGCGGAAGGTGTGCGCGCGCATTATGAAGTCCGTCTGCGCAAAATGGTCGAGGTACTCAAAGGCGTCGGTTTTAACGCTGAAATGCCCGGCGGGACTTTCTACCTCTATTTAAAAGCACCCAAAGGGGCGGGCGATGTCACGTTCGCCAATGCGGAAGAGGCCTCGCTCTATCTGATTGAAAACTTCGGCATTTCCACCGTTCCATGGGACAACACCGGCCCGTTTATCCGTTTCGGCGCCGTGTTTGAATCCGACGGCGATGCGGATGATGAGCGTGTGCTCAATGAACTGGGTGCCCGTCTAGCCAAGGCGGATCTGAAATTCTAATCAGGATAACGGATAATCTTCTTCACTGAAGGTGATTCGATCGAGAACCCTGTCGGCGTCGTCTGGCAGGGTTTCTTCATTATAGAAGCCCTTGATGATTTCCAATGCTTTGAAACTTTCATCCAATTGTTTTTCCAAGGTTTGGAAATCCACTAGATCTAGTTTTTCTTCCTGAAGGATTTCGGCCAGCGGTGCGTCGCCGATGGCATTGCGCGTCGCGTGGGCAGGCAGCGCCCCGAGCACGCGCATCACTTTCGCATGAATCTCATCGGGCTGATGATAGATGTGATCGTGGCAGAAATATTCGTAGCAGACCGTTGGCCGGCCGATGGAAAGGCCGCAGCCGGTCGGGGTCAAAAATCCGTAGGCATCGCTGTCGAGTTCGGTGCGTTTGTTAATGAGGCGTAGAAAAGGACTTTCGATCGCCTCTTCGCAGATGTCGGCTCGGCAGCAGATTTGGGTGCACTGCGAGCAAAGTGAATTGCACAGCCCGGTGACGAGCTTTTGCACGTCGCGCTCCAGTTCGATATACTGATCGATGAATTGTTTCAGTTTTGGGTTCATGGCTTCGCTTTTTTGAGCAGCTCCAGGATTTCTTTGAGGCGGCTGGCGGCGGTGCGCGCTTTCAGCCTTGGATAACGGCCGTTCACCATGATCGGCTCATTGTTGCGGATCAACATGATTCGTCCTTCATTCACCCGGATGGTCTTGATGCCAGCGATGGCGGCCGCGATGCGGATGCGCGCGATTTCAAAAAGATTCTGTACCGGAGCGGGCAGTTTGCCAAAGCGGTCGGCCAATTCCTTTTTTAGCTCGCGCACTTCCGTTTCGGTGGCGAGTGAGGAAATCCGTCCGTAGAGTTTCACTCGCAGGTTTTCGTCGTCCACATAGTCGTAGGGAAGGAATGCGGCATTTTTCGGTTCGCCGCCGGCGGGGGAGCGGTCGAGAAAATCGAAGTCGATGGAGGCGTCGATTAGCGGCGGCACCTTTTTGCCCTGCAGGCGGGCGACACTGCGTTTGAGCAATTGGCAGTAGAGGTCGAAGCCGATGGCGGCGATGTGTCCGCTCTGCTGTGCGCCGAGCAGGTTGCCCGCGCCGCGGATTTCGAGGTCGCGCATGGCGATGCGGAAGCCGGTGCCGTGGCCGGTATACTTTTTTAAGGCTTCAATGCGCTGGCGCGCATCGTCGGTGAGGACGCCGTGTGGTGGAATCAGTAGGAATGCATAGGCTTTGCGGCGGGCGCGGCCGACGCGTCCGCGCAGCTGGTAGAGGTCGGCTAGGCCGAAGCGGTCGGCGCGATCGACCAAGATGGTGTTGCAGTTGGGAATGTCGACGCCATTTTCGACAATGGTGGTGCAGACGAGCACATCGAACAGGCCGCGCACAAAACGGTGCATAATGTCGGAGAGCTGTTTCTCGCTCATCTGTCCGTGCGCATATTCAACGCGGGCGGCCGGAACAAGGGTTTCGATTTTCTGTGCCACCTTGTGAATGGTCTGCACTCGGTTGTGCAGGTAGAAAACCTGTCCGTCACGGGCAATCTCATGTTCGATGGCGCCTTGGATGATGTCGTCGTGGTGTTCTAGCACGATGGTTTCGACCGGCTGGCGCTCCTGGGGCGGGGTGGATATCGTGCTCATATCGCGCGCGCCTGTGAGACCCATGTAGAGCGTGCGCGGAATCGGAGTCGCGCTGAGTGTCAGCACGTCCACCTCTTGGCAGAGCTGTTTGAGGTGCTCTTTGGCGCGCACGCCAAAGCGCTGTTCTTCGTCGATCACGACGAGGCCGAGATCCTTAAACTGCACATCGTTGGAGACGAGACGGTGCGTACCGATCACAATATGCACGTCGCCTTCGCGCAGGCGGGCGATCGTTGTGTTCTGTTCCGTTTTGGTTCGGAAGCGGCTGAGCATTTCAACGCAAACCGGGAAGGCGGCCATGCGTTCGGTGAAGGTGTCGAAGTGCTGCTGCGCTAGAATCGTGGTGGGGACCAGTACGGCGACTTGCCGGCCTTCCATCACCATTTTGAATGCCGCGCGCATGGCGACTTCGGTTTTGCCGTAGCCGGCGTCGCCGCAAATCAGTCGATCGGAGGGCAGGGGAGATTCGAGGTCGGCCTTTACTGCGGCAATCGAAGACAGTTGGTCGACGGTTTCCATATAGGGGAATGAGTTTTCAAACTCACTCTGCCAGTGGGTATCCGTTCCGCAGGCGCGGCCTTTTTTGAGGGCACGCGCGGCCTGCGTTTCGAGTAGGCGCGCGGCGAGGTCTTCGATGGCCGCCTCGGCAGAGGCGCGGTCGTTCTGCCAGCGTTTGCCCTTGAGGTGGTGCAGGGCGGGGGAGGCGTTGCCCATGCCGATGTAGCGCGTTAGCAGATGGGTTTGTCCGGTCGGTAGATAAATGCGCGCGCCTTCGGCGTATTCAATCAGAAGCATTTCCTGCCTGCGCCCAGCCATTTCGATTTCCATCACGCCCATGTATTTGCCGATACCGTGGTCGACGTGCACAACCAGCTCGCCCGGCTGAATATCGCTCCACTCCGCAACGCGTGCGCCCGATGCCTGCGGCGGCGCACCTTTTTTGCGCATATGCGCGGTCTTGGCGGCGTAGCCGTAGATGTCGGCTTCGGTAATCACCAAATGTTTTTGTTTCTCACAGACAAAACTGCCGTGCAAAAGACCGATTTGAATTCTGATCTCTGAGTTCTGATCTTTGACCTCTGGCAGATAAGCCTCTTTGACGCGGTCGCGTGATCCAGGCGTTTCCATGTAGATGTCGATTTTCCAACCCTTGGAAACTAGCCCTTGTAAGGTATGGTTTAAAAATTTTCTTCGCTGCTGCTCAGCGGCTTCGGGGCGGTGCAGTTCGCTGACGGGCTTTAGGTTGGTTTCATAAAAAGCGAGGTCAATGGGGGTGACATCAGAGGTAACGCATCCGATATGCAATGTAGACGCGATGTCCTCATCGCGTTCAGAACGCGGTGGGGACACCGCGTCTACGTTAGAAAAGATTATCAATGTGTCGGGTGAAAGCAGATCGGTGAGGAGAACGTCGCCTTCGGCATTGAGCGGCAGAATTTCGAGAGTGTTGATTTTCTTTATAGAGCGCTGGGTGGTGATATCGAAGGTGCGTAGGCTGTCGATTTCGTCGCCGAAAAATTCAATACGAATTGGATTTTCTTCTGTGGGCGGCCAGAGGTCGATGATGCCGCCTCGGCGCGCGGCGACTCCTTTTTCGTAGACTTCGACATCCAGCGTGTAGCCCTTTTTTTCCAAACCTTGGAAAAGTTCGTCGGGATCGAGTGACTCACCGACGTTTAAAACCTCGGTTTTTCCAAACCTTGGAACTTTTTTTTTCAATGTTTGGAAAGTGGTTATTAAAACAAACGAAAGAGGACGGCTCGGAGAGCCATCCCTATCGGATAGAAATCGCAGTGTTTTTAACCGTTCGCCTTGCAGTTCCATATCGCCGGAGTCATTGGGTGGAAGCAGTAAAAGAGTTGTTTCCGGGCTGAGTGTTTTCCAGCAGTCCGCCATTTTTTCCAATGTTTGGAAGTGATCGACGACCCAAAGCTGCGGTTTTTCTTTGAGTAAAGCGGTGCCTAAGTAAGCCTGCGCCGAGGGCGGCAGGGCGCTTAGTTTGCAGGGTCCTTTGTTTAAGGCGCTGTTTATGGCTGAACAGTCAAGTTTCACGAGGGGAATGTAACATGAGCGGGATAGAGGTAGGAACTGATAAAAATGGTGGTTTTACTGGGTTTATCAGCCGTGAGAGGTTTTTTTTGCAGTTAAATCCGGACAAGTTTACGTGTAAGCTGTCTCATATGAACGGTTTATGTTTATTTAACTGGTTTGTGATGTGCTTTTTGTCGATTTTGAGAGGATATCAGAATGGTTTTTGTGCTGATTTTGCGCAGTTTTATTGGGTTTTTATGGGTTTTTCGTTTTGGTGTGAAAAAAAGGTTAGAAAGGGATTGCCCGAATTTTATTTGTGCGTACTATCACCCGCCTTGTTCGAGACAAAACGGGCTGAAAAGCCTGCAGAATCGAGCGGGAAATTGTTCTAAAAAATAATATTAAAAACGGGTTGCCATGCAAACGGATGTGCGTATGATGACCCGCCTTGTTCGAAACAAAATAAGCCGGTATGAGCGGGTGAAAATCGAACAGGAAATTGATCTAAAAAAAAATATAAAAAGCGGTTGACCGACCTGTGCAGTTTGCGTAGGTTACTCGCTGCTCCAACGGGAAAGCTCCGTGCGATGCGCGGGAAAAAAGCGTTGGTGTTTTTTTTGCTCTTTGAAAACTGAATGACTCACGATCATCATTTCGATTTAGAAATGGTGCGATTTGTTTTAAGTAATATGTTTCAAAATGTTTCCAATATTAAATTATCGGAGAGTTTGATCCTGGCTCAGAACGAACACTGGCGGCGTGGA
>CAYVYL010000001.1:0-158797 GCA_964455665.1 uncultured Verrucomicrobiota bacterium | reverse complement strand
ACGAACTGTTTTTAGATACGCTGGGAGAGGCATGTGTTCGCTGTGGATGGCGGGTGCATGCTTTTTGTTTGATGGGCAATCACTATCACTTGCTGGTGGAAACGCCCGAGCCCAACTTGGTGGTGGGAATGCAGTGGCTTCAGGGAACCTATACCAAGCGTTTTAACGTGCGTCATAAGGAGTGGGGGCATTTGTTTCAGGGGCGTTACAAAGCACTACTTATTGATCCTTCGGGCGATTATTTTTCAACGGTCGCAACGTATATCCACCTGAATCCGGCCCGAATTCAGGGCTATGATTTTAAAAATGCTCGATTGGAAGATCATGTATGGAGCAGTTATCCGGGGTATGTGTGGCTTCGCAAAAGACCGGAGTGGCTTTGCGTGGAGCGGGTATTAAGTTGTTTTAACCTGAGTGATACACCACATGGGCGGGGAAATTATCGGGCGAGATTGGAACAACGACTCGTGGAGATGCGCCATAGCGACACTCCATGGCTTATTGATGAGGCCTGGAAAAAGATTCGCCGGGGTTGGTGTCTGGGAGACGAGCTGTTTCGGTTGGAGATGGAGGCGCGATTGGATGGGGCGTTGAAGTCGGCAAAACGAGAATCGTTCAGTGGAGAGGGTATTCGGCGGCATGATGAGTTTGAAGCGGAGCGCTTGGTCGAACAAGGGTTAACCGCACTTGGGTTGCCGGAAGAGGAATTATTGGGCTTAAGGAAGAATAGTCCGGAGAAATATGCAATTGCTTGGTTGATTCGGTGCAACACCAGCGTGCGACCACTGTGGATAAAAGACCGTTTAAATATGGGGAAAGCCACAAATTTTGCAGCGTTCCTGCGGTGGATGACGAACGGAGAGTTTGGTGCAGAGTGTTTTGAAAAGGTAAAAACATCAAATCATAGGACTGACCCCTAAGGCGGCGTTGCCAACCATGGTGACGGCTAGGTTAAAGGCCGCGATGAGGTTTTCGGTGGAGGCGATGCCTTTGTAGGCGATGTCGAACGCGGTGCCGTGGTCGACCGATGTGCGGATGATCGGCAGGCCGATGGTGGTGTTGACGCCTTCGTGGAAGGCGACCATCTTCAGTGGAATGTGGCCCTGATCGTGGTACATGCAGACGACGGCGTCGTACTGGCCGTTGATCGCCTTCATGAACAGCGTGTCGGCCGGAACGGGGCCGCAGGCGTCGATCCCTTCGGCGCGGGCAGCTTCAACCGCTGGTGCGATTTCGTCGAGGTCTTCGTTGCCGAATTTGCCGTTTTCGCCGGCGTGCGGGTTGAGCGCGGCGATGGCGATGCGCGCCTGCGGACGGATCTGTTTGACGGCGTTGTTGGTAAGGCGCGCGACGTCGAGGATGCGCTCTTTTTTCACGCGGCGGACCGCCTCCTGCAGTGAGACGTGCGTGGAAACGTGCGTCGCGATGAGCTTTGGTGTGACCAGCATCATCGTGTAGTTGGTGACACCGCACATGCCCGCGATGAGTTCGGTGTGGCCCTGAAAGTCCGGGTAGGTGAGCCCGCACGATTCCTTGTTGATCGGCAGCGTGCAGATGGCGTCGATTTTTTTATCCAGCGCGGCGCGGGTGGCCATCTCGATATATTTTACGGCGGCGGCGCCGGCTTCTTTTACGATTTTGCCGGGCTGGATCATTTCTTTGGTGAGCAGGCCGAGGTCGATGACGTTGAGCACGCCCGCAACCGGTTCATCGTCGAGCCCGACGACTTGCAGCGGGGTGGTGTGCCCCAGCGTTTCCTTCGCGAATTCGAGGGTGGCCAAATCGCCGAAGGCGACAAACGATTTGCTGAGCTCGTTGTTGTCAAAAGCACGCAGCAACAGTTCGGGGCCGACGCCGCAGGCGTCTCCTACCGTGATTCCGATTTTCATCGTGTAACCCTTTCTAAAAAGTCCGCCGCGCCGAACCGGCACGATGTTCGGCTGTTAAATATATTTTCGATCCAGCGATGTGTTGATGCTGGTGATGATTTCGTAGGGAATGGTGCGGCAGATCTTGGACAGCTCGCTGGCCCAGATCGCCTCTTGCCCTTGTTCGCCGATCAGCACGGCCTCATCGCCGACCTGTACGTTGGCGTCCGGTCCGATGTCGACGGTGATCCAGTTCATGCTGACGCGCCCGACGATGGAACAGCGCCGCCCGCCGATCAGCACATCCCCGGTGTTGCTGAGCCGGCGGTTGTAGCCGTCCGCATAGCCGACGGCCAGTGTGGCGAGTTGAGTCGGGTAGTCTGTGGTGTGGGTTCCGTAGTAGCCGACGCTGAAGCCGGCTGGCACCTGTTTAACCTGTGCGACTCGCGCCTTCCACTGGAGAATCGGCTTTGTGTAGAACCGGCCGTTCGGATCGGCCGCGCCGTATCCGTACAGGTCAATGCCCTGCCGAATTCCGTCAAAGTCCCACTCCGGAAAGAACAGGGCGGCGCGGCTGCTGGAAAGATGTTTAAAAACCGTCGGCGGAAAATGCGCGAGCGCCGCGTTGAACTTTTCCGCCTGAGCAAACGCATCGGTTGGGGCATCTGGTTCCACTTTGGCAAAGTGGCTGAAGGCGCCCGACAGATTTAGGCCGCCGACACGCTTGAATTCGGCAAGGACTTCGGCGACGTCGTCCCACTGGACACCGAGCCGCCCCATGCCGGTATCGATCTTGAGGTGCGCATCCAGAACCTGTCCGCGCTCCCGCGCGGCGGCGGCCAGCGCCAGTCCATTCTGCAAATCGGTGATGATCGGCGTAATGCGGTGCTCGAGCAGGAGGTCTATTTGATCGGGGTCGGCATGTCCGATGACCAATAGCCGGACGTCTTTCAGCTCTTTGCGCAGCGCGATAGCGGAGTCCAGATAGGCGACGGTGAACCAGTTTACGCCTTCTTCGGCTGCGGCTTTGGCCACAGGAATCAGGCCGTGTCCATAGGCGTTCGCTTTGATCACAAAAATAATTTCAGTTCCCGCGGAAACCGCGGACTGCACAGACCGTAGATTCTCCTGCAGCTGACCCAGATTGACCTCAACCCATGAATGATTCACATTTCCTCCTGCAACATTGTGCTGACTGTATCGGATTCAACCGGTTTTCCAAGCTCTGGAAAAAGGATAGTGTGAAAGGCCTCCGCGGCGTCCAATGGCTGAAGAAGGCCGAGCCTTCACGTGTTTATTTTTCCAACCATTGGAAAAGTTTCGGGGTAGGGCGTGCTCTCCGAGCGCGCCGTGGACGGCTGGGACAGCCGTCCCTACCAAGAATTTCGAACCTTGGGAAAGGTGTGGCTTCCGCGGCTTCCAATGATTTAAAAATACAGCCTCACAGTGATTTGCGCGACAAAGTTTGGTGCAGATGCAAGGCGTCGGAAGGTGACGCGGCTATGCGCGGTGGATAAGACGCTTCAGACCATATAGCTGTAGCGCCGGCGAATCCAGAGGGTGGCCAGAGAGATGCTGGCCATCAGCATGATGCTGGACGGTTCGGGGACGACCGTGTAGCCGAGATCGTAGAACTGGCCCAGTGTGGTATCGCTTAGGAAGGTTGGGGGGGTCAACCAGCCGGTCATCAGTTCATTGGCCATGTCATCACCGGAGAGGGTTGCAATGCCGGTCAGGCTGGCTCCGCCGTATACTTCATCCCAGTGCCCGTCTGCGGTTCCCGTTCCTCCTTCGAGTTCCACCGGGACAAAGGTGGCGTCGGGATCGAATTCCGCCTGATACGCCGCGAGGCCGGCTGCGCCGGTGTATTCTCCACTGCCCGCATCATAAAAATCATTATAGAGGATCCCGTTGCCGAAAAGGTCAATGCCCCACAGGGCTCCGAAACCGATGACGTGGGCCATTTCATGGCGGATTACTTCTCCCCAGGAGCCGTTGTTGATCATCATGTCCACATCGGCGGAATCAAACGTCATGCGGCCCTGGGTCGAATAACAGACGCGCGACACCTCAGCGTCTCCATCTAACAGAACCGTGCCGAAGGCAACATTGGTTGGTCCGGCAGAGCCGAGAACACCGTACACGCCGTCAATATAGCTGACTTCAGCGTTGATCGTGATGCCGTTCAATCCATTGACGCGGTACCCGGTAATTTTCGATTCCCAGAAGGTTACGGCGTCGGTGAATGCACTTTTATATTCATCATTCATTTCGGCATCGAAGGCGACGCCAATATTGAACAGGCCGGCGAACCCGCAGAGCGGGAGAAATATCGCTAGAGCCAGAAGCGCCGGTTGTTTGAATTTAGAAAACACGTTGGAATTCTAGCACGGACTATCGGGATAGAGGAGCCCGAAAAATCTTTCGCTTTATCGCGGAACAGTCTAAAAAACCTTCTTATGAAAGAACAATTCGCCAATGTGCCGTTGCAGTGGGTCGGGCCGGTCAAAATCACCGGGCCGGAAATTGATGTTGAAACCGAACTGCCGCTGGCGACTTATGAAGCCCCCGTCTTTGCCACGGTCAACCGCGGCGCGCGTGTCGCGACCGCTTCCGGCGGCATCAAAGCGGTTGTCATCGATGAACGCATGAGCCGCTCCGTTCTGTTTGAAGCACCGGACGCGATTGTGGCTTTCCAATGTTTGGAAAAAATTAAAGCCGAATTTCCCCTTCGACGCGGCTCAGGGCAGGCAACACTTGAAAAAGTGGTCGAGACCACCAGCCGCTTCGCCAAGCTGATCGACATGCATTCGCAGATTGCGGGCAACCTACTCTTCATTCGATTTGAATTTACCACGGGTGATGCCTCGGGGCACAACATGGCTACGCAGGCCAGCGAAGCGTTGATGAACCACATTCTTGAAATGTGCCCCGAGCTAAAATACGAATCACTCTCCGCGAACTACTGCTCCGACAAAAAGGCCACCGGCGTCAACGGGATCCTTGGCCGCGGAAAATATGTGGTGGCCGAGCTGACCATCCCGGGAAAACTGGTCCGCAAATATTTGAAGAGTACCTCGGAAAAAATCGTACAGCTCAACATTCGCAAAAACCTGATCGGCACCATGCTGGCCGGCGGTTTACGCTCCGCCAATGCGCACTACGCCAACATGCTGCTGGCCTTCTATCTCGCCACCGGGCAGGACGCCGCCAATATCATCGAAGGCTCGCAGGGCGTCACGCTAGCCGAGGTTCGCAACGGCGACCTCTGGTTTTCCGTCACCCTTCCCAATCTGATTGTCGGCACCGTCGGCAACGGCAAAGGACTTCCTTTTGTTGAAGAGGTGCTCACCAAGCTCGGTTGCCGCGAAGAACGCGAGTCGGGCGCCAACGCCCGCCGCCTCGCCCTTATCTGCGCCGCCTCCGTCCTTTGCGGCGAGCTCTCGCTGATGGCCGCGCTCACCAACCCCGGCGAGCTGATGGACGCCCACCGCAGACTGGAGCGAGGTTAAGAATAGCCCACGAATCACACGAATGAGCACGAATCCGAATGGATCTATATTTTTACACACATTTAGAGAGCGATTTCAGCCGGAAGCGAGTGATGAGTTTATTAGATGGGAAGCTTCTGCTTTCAAATCCTTTTAAATTCAACGATCCGTTCGATTCAGCATTGGATTTTAACCATGATGATCTTACTGAGGTGGCGGCTAGAGAGCGGTTGAGTAGCAGTGGATCCATTAGCGATCGAATTTGCGCAAGAACTGGAAGTTCAGAAGACTGTTTTTTGGCAGTTAAAAAAGCGCGCGCAAGAAAGTCCGAACAATACCGAATGTTTTGTATGTCAGAGAGCTGGGACTCTCGCCTTATGTGGTCGCATTATTGTCTCGGTCACAACGGGATTTGTATAAAACTTAGCCTCGATCTATCTACTTTACCCCTCGGACACATATTGGAACCGGTCCGTTACACGACGCATTATCCGGAACTCAAAGGAGAAGATGTTGAGAATGACAATCCAGACGCCTTAAGAACCCTTCTTTTGACTAAATCGGTAGATTGGCTTTACGAAAAGGAATGGCGGTATATTGCTCCTTCCAAGGATTGCAAGCGCGACAGTGTTGTTTGCAAAAACTGGTTGAAGATTGATGCGGTTTATATAGGCATGAGACTGGACGAATCAGCGATGAGAGATTTTATACACAGTTTTTTCTGTGGTGAAATTAGAGATAATTTTGCTTTCGTGGAGAGTAAAAAGCTACAAGACGAATTTTTTAAAATTCAAAAGAACAGAGTGCTCGATTGGATCAAAACGGACAACCAACAAGAGATCATGAGAGTTTTTGGGGGAAATGGGGCTATTGATAGATTTAAGGAACTTGATGCTCGAGACAAGGTTTTGACAAAGTTAAGGGAGGCGAAAGTCTCGCTACACCAATGCCAAAAGAGCAGTGATAAGTTTGAGTTGGAGAAGGGATTTTAAAATCAATATTTTTCCAATGAATGGGAAGGTTCTACTCGACCATAGGAAGAGAGGCTGGCGCTATCGCGACGGCAATGAAACGAAGTGGAATGGCAACTTTTGGAAAACAGAGTTGCAGAGGTTTGATTAATTCGTGTCTATTCGTGTCTATGAACCGTTCCTTGCCGGTCACTATTTTTGGATACAAAAATTATTTATCGCTACGCTTTCAGCGTGGTTAAAAAATTATGAGCCAGCTTGAAAAACGTAAAACGGAGCATGTGGAGATTGTCGCAAAAACAACATAATCCCACACCTCCTCCGCCATTTTTAAGCCAAATATGGCGAAACAACTCCCTTTTTCCAGTTGACATTAGTCTTTTTGATGACAGGGTTCGGTCATGAACAACAAGAGCCGCTATATTGTAGAACCCGCGCAGAGCTTTTTTCTGTTTGGTCCGCGCGGAACCGGTAAATCCACATGGCTGGCACAAAATAGCCCCGATGCTTTAACGGTTGATTTGCTGGAGCCCGACCTGTGCAGAAGTTTTCAGGCTTATCCGGAGCGCTTGAACGATCTGCTTGCCGGGAACCCGGATGCGTCGACCGTGGTTATCGATGAAATCCAAAAGGTGCCGGAGTTGCTGTCGATTGTGCACCAACAAATTGAAAAGAATAAGAGACGGTTTATTTTGACGGGGTCAAGCGCTAGGAAGTTGAAGCGTAGCGGAATGGATCTACTGGCTGGCCGCGCGGTTCTTTCCTCGGCCCATCCGTTTATGGCAGCTGAACTGGGGGCTGATTTTTCTCTAGAGGAAGCGTTGTTAAAAGGAATGGTGCCGCTGGTGCTGGATGCGGATGATCCTGCCAGAACGCTGGCGGCCTATGTGTCGCTTTATCTGCGAGAAGAGGTTGTTGCTGAAGGGCTTGTTCGCAACATCGGGAATTTTACCCGTTTTTTGGAGGCGCTCAGTTTTTCGCATGGATCCCTGCTGACGGTGTCGGAGGTGGCTCGGGAGTGTGAAGTGAGTCGAAAAACCGTGGAGGGGTATATCTCCATTATGGAGGATCTTTTGCTGGGGTGTCGTCTGCCGGTGTTTTCCAAGCGCGCGAAGCGCATTTTAATTAAGCAGTCTAAGTTTTATTATTTTGATGCTGGGGTTTTTCGATCTATACGACCCAGAGGGCCTTTGGATCGCCCGGAAGAAATTGATGGCGGAGCATTAGAGGGGTTAGTTTTTCAGCATCTCCGAGCATGGGTTGATTATTCTGAGGAATCTACCGAGTTATTCTTTTGGCGGACGCAGTCTGGGACAGAGGTCGATTTTGTAGTGTATGGAGAATCTCAGTTTTGTGCCGTAGAGGTAAAGAATGGTCAGAAGATAACCCGAAAGGATATTCGGGGGTTGAAAACTTTCCAAAAGGATTATCCTGAGAGTAAAGTAGCTCTCCTTTATCGAGGGAAAGTTAAAATGCATATGGATGGAGTACTCTGTATCCCTTGTGGTGAATTTTTTCGTGAATTAAGGCCGAATCACCCAATCCTACCGGAGTAAATTATGAGCCAGCTTGAAAAACGAAAAACGGAGCATGTGGAGATTGTCGCCAAGGACGACTCCATGGATCGCCGCAAATTTTACTTCGATGATATCCGTCTAACGCATCGCGCGTTGCCGGAGATCAATCTGGCGGATGTGGACCCATCCATTGAATTCCTCGGGAAAAAGCTCAGCTTTCCGTTTTTAATTTCCTCGATGACCGGCGGGTCGGGCGCGGAGCTTGAAACCATCAACAAAAACCTCGCTGCGGCCGCCGAAGCGGAAGGCGTGGCGATGGGCGTTGGCTCACAGCGTGTGATGCTCAGCGATCCAAGCGCTGCCGCCAGTTTTGATTTGCGCGGTGTTGCCCCGAATGCGCTGCTGTTCGCCAATTTGGGCGCGGTGCAGCTCAAAACCGGCATGACGATCGAACAGGTTCAGTCGGCCATGGATGTGTTGAAAGCCGATGCACTGATTTTGCACCTCAATCCGCTACAAGAGGCGGTTCAGCCGGAGGGTGATACCGATTTTTCCAACCTTTGGAAAAAAATCGGCGAAACTGTCCAAGGGTTGGAAAAACCGGTGATTGTGAAAGAGGTCGGCGCGGGCATTTCGCGAGTCGATGCGGAAAAGCTGATTGCGGCAGGCGTCAAGATCATCGACGTCGCAGGCGCGGGCGGCACGTCGTGGAGCCGCATCGAATCCGCCCGCAGTGAAGATGCCGCTCTGGGCGAGTGCTTCCAGGACTGGGGCATTCCGACGCCGGAGGCACTGCGCGCCCTTTCAGATTTAGATGTCACGCTGATCGCATCAGGGGGTATCCGCACCGGAATTGAACTGGCCAAGGCAATGGTTCTCGGCGCATCGCTGTGCGGCATGGCCCGCCCGCTGCTCACACCGGCCATGGAATCGGCCGATGCAGCGCGTACAGTCATTCAGCGCATTAAAAGAGAATTTGTCACCGCCATGTTCCTGATGGGCGTGCAAAATATTGAACAGTTAAAAGGCAATAAAGGGCTACTTCTTTCATCATGAACATTGGCATCGATCAAATCAGTTTTTATACCTCGCAGTATTTTCTCGATCTGAGAACGCTGGCGGAGGCGCGCGGCGTGGATCCGGATAAATATGTGATCGGAATCGGTCAGAGTACGATGGGCATTCCGCCGCCGGACGAGGATGTGGTAACGATGGCCGCGAGCGCGGCGGTTCAACTGAAAGAGCGCGGTGCGCTCGACGGCGTGGAAACCCTGCTGTTTGCCACCGAGAGCGGGGTCGACCAATCGAAGGCTGCCGGAATGTTTGTGCATGGATTGCTCGGGCTGCCGGAACGCTGCCGGGTGGTCGAGCTCAAACAAGCCTGCTATAGCGCGACCGCCGCGCTACGCATGGCGATGGGGCTGGTGGCGATGAGGCCGAAGAGCAAGGTGCTGGTGATCGCCTCCGACATCGCCCGCTACGAGCTGGGCAGCCCCGGTGAGTCGACTCAGGGGTGCGGCGCGGTGGCCTTCACGATTTCTGCCGATCCCCGTGTGCTGAGCATTGACCCGGAAGCTGGGTTCTATGCCGATGACGTGATGGATTTCTGGCGGCCCAACTATTTGTCCGAGGCGCAGGTGAACGGCAAGTATTCGATGCTGATTTATATCAAAGCTCTGAAGGCGGCATGGAAGCAGTATGCCGAAGAGAGTGGACGCTCGCTCGATGACTTTGCCCGATTTTGTTACCACATTCCCTTCACCCGCATGGCGGCCAAAGCGCATCAGAAACTGGCGCGCGGCATTTCCGATGAGGATCTCGAAAAAGTCATTGGCGAGTCGCTGATCTACAGCCGCGAGGCGGGCAACTGCTATACGGCGTCACTTTATGTCGGCATCACGTCGCTACTCGACAACGCGGCGGAGGATCTGAGCGGTAAGCGGATCGGCCTCTACAGCTACGGCTCTGGTTGCGTCGGCGAGTTTTTTAGCGGAGTGGTTCGGCCGGGTTACCGCGACGCGCTGCTGACCGATGAGCATCAGACCCTTTTGAGCGAACGGGTGGAGCTCACCTTCCAGCAGTACGAGGATATTTATCATTACGGCATTCCGACGGATGGGGGCGAGCACGTCTTCCCGCAGTACCGCACCGGCCCGTTTCGTTTTGCCGGTATGGAGAGCCATAAGCGGATTTACGAGCGGGTATAGCCGCTCGTAGAGTTATTGGTTATTCGTTATCCGTTATTGGGGATGGAGACGGATAACGATTAACCTGTAACAGATAACTAGACGGCGGCTGAGCAGTTTGTGTTATTTCAAGAAGTTGTATCTTCAAGCGCAAGATGGTTAAATACAGAACGAATGAAGGCAATTTCTCCAGGCAAACTGATCCTCAGCGGCGAGCACTCCGTGGTGTATAACCGCCCCGCGGTGGCGATGGCGATCGACCGCAGTGTGGTCGCCACGATTGAGGAGTCGGATGACGGTCGGATCTCCTTTGACCTGCCGGATGTGGAGGAGCGCGATTCATTCACCTTGCTGGCTCTGCAGGATTTTAAACGCCGCGCGGCAACCAACTATCACCTGTTTTTAGACGGCCAGCTCGGCATTCGCGATGTGCTGACGAAGCCGGCGGATCTGTTCAAGTTCGGATTTATCACACTGCTCGACGGGTTGCACCGTTCGCTCGACAGCGGAATCGTCATCAGGCTGAAATCCAACCTTCCGCTTGGAAGCGGAATGGGGTCGTCCGCCGCATCCGTGCTCAGCGAACTGCGCGCGCTCGGCCACTACCTGCGCGTGGATTTTAAACCCGAGTGGTATTACGAGTTCAGCATGGAGGCTGAAAAGCTTCAGCACGGTCATCCCAGCGGGGTCGACTCCTATATTTCGCTCTACGGCGGTTGCGCCGCCTTCGAAAATGGCGAGGCAAAATCCATCCCACTTCCGCGTATGCAAATGTATCTCGTTGAAACCGGCACACCGGAAACCACCACCGGCGAATGTGTCGTGCAGGTGAAAGAGAAGTTTGAAAACGACATGATCTGGAACGATTTTGAATCGGTGACCCGTGAGGTTGAACAGGCTGTGCGCGAAAACAATGCCGCCGTGATGCGTTTGCTCCTGCGCGAAAACCATCGCTTGCTCTGTCGCATCGGCGTGGTGCCCGAAAAAGTGCAGCGGTTTGTTTCCGACATGGAGGCCGCGGGCGGCGCAGCCAAAATCTGCGGCGCGGGATCGACCCATGGCGACAAGGGCGGCGTCGTTCTGGTGCTGGCCGACTTCATACCGGCTGAACTCGCAAAAAAATACGGCTACACCGTTTCGCCTGTCCGCGGCGACCCGCTGGGAACAAGGATTGTTTAAACCGCCCACGAATGGAGACTTTTTATGATTCGTGGGAAAACTTGATTTAGTAAGTCCATGAACGAATCTCTATCTTCTGCCACAGCATCCGCACCGGGCTCTTTGATGCTGCTCGGTGAACATGCGGTACTGCACGGGCGACGCGCGCTGGTGTGCGCCATCGACAAAAGAATTACAGCTTCGCTCTCTCAACTTCCCAAACCGATCCTAAGGATCGTTTCAGACCTTGGAGCCTATGAGTCACCGCTGAATGAACTCAAGGACCACTCCGACTTTCGTTTTGTTCTCGATGCGGTCCGGCAGTACCCGTTGGAGCAAGGGGTTGAGCTCAAAATCACATCCGACTTTTCTAGCGACATCGGCTTTGGCTCATCCGCCGCCGTCACCGTTGCCACCCATGCCGCATTGATGGGGTTGGTAGGGACGGCTGTCCCAGCCGTCCGTGGACCGCTCGGAGAGCGATCCCTACCTTTAATGGATTTGTTTAAGCGATCTTTGGCGACGATTCACCGGGTGCAGGGCCGCGGCTCCGGAGCAGACGTGGCGGCGAGTGTATTTGGAGGCGTGGTTGCCTATCGCGCGGATCCGCTTGAAATTTCACCGATGTGCGAAGAGTTCCCGCTGACGGCGGTCTATTCCGGCTCCAAAATGAAAACGGTTGATGTGATCCATCATCTCGAAGAAAAGCGCGCGCTGAATCCGGACTATTTTGAAAAAATCTTCGACCGCATGGACGCCAGCGTCGGCGAAGCAATACAAATTTTTGGAGGGGCACCGGCCTCGGTGCCCGCGGACGGCGAGGCCGCCGTCCCTCCAGCGGACTTCGGCCGCATTTTGATTGAAAATCAAAAACTGATGGAGGAGATGGGGCTGTGCAACGCCGCGCTCGCGGGAATCACCTCCATTTTTAAAGGCCTAAACGTTCCGGCCAAAATCTCTGGATCCGGCCTCGGCGACTGCGCCATCGGCCTTGGGTCGGCAGCACCGACGAGCACATTTGGAGATTATCCGGTCTATGCTCTGAATGTGACCACGCAGGGCGTACAGGCAGATTAGGATTAAGAGGACGTGGAGATCCTGATTTTACTCATAATCTTATTCTGTGTTCTCATCCTTTAACCCACGTATTAGCGCAGGTCTCGCCACGATGGATGCCGTGTCGCCGTTTTTCCCAGAGTCTGGGGAAATATCATACCTTTAAAGGTATGATATGTTGAGTGCTTCCCCTTCGACGGGCTCAGGACAGGCAAATCTTGGAGCTGGGGCTTGTTTAATTTTCCAAACATTGGAAATGCAGACGCGATATCCTCATTGCGTTCAGCTCGGCAAAGATAAACGCGGTGGGCCCCGAAATTTTGAGGATCCTTGAGACACCGCGTTTACAAATAACGAATACCCGTCGCCCAGCGGGCGACTATCCTTTAACCCACGCTTTGATGTGGTCGGGCAGGGGGTTGACGGCGACGACGGTCACTTGGGTGTCGGTTCCGCTGGCGGTCGGCGCCATGATTTGATCATCAGCTTTGGCGCCGCTGAGCGCCTTGGCCATGCCGGCTTCGCTGGAGATGACGTGCAGTTCTTCGTCCTGATCCCACTCGCCGAGGATGTAGTAGGTCTCGCGGGTGCCGTCGGCATAGGCGAGTTCCACACCGGTGGCGATGCCGGCGACGTCGAACGGGAACCCGGTGAAGTCGGTCGGCCTGACGGTATCGAGTGCGGTTTGCAGTTCTTCAGCTTGCAGGCCGAGCAGGCGCTGGCGTTCCTTGGCATATTTGAATTCGGCATTTTCGCGCAGGTCGCCATGGCTGCGGGCCAGTTCGATCTCTTTGGAGTTTTCGGGGATTTGTTTTCGGACGATATCCTCGAACTGATCTTTGCGGGTTTGGTAGCTGCGCTCGGAGGTGATGCGCGGTTTTTTCTCTTCTTTCGGTGTGCTGGCGGTTTTCTTGAGAACCACTTCGTGCAGGTCGGGAGAAATTTTAATGATTTTGGCCTGCAGGCTCTGGCGGTCAAGTTTGCTCCAAGCGGGGGACTCACTGATACGACGCATGAAGTCGCGTTTTTGCGAGTCGGTCATGGCGGCCAGGATGGTTTTGAGCGAGCTGACGCTTTCGATCTGCTCGCGAAGTTGGTTCTGGGCGCGCAGGGCACCGCCCCCGTGATCCTGTTCGATCAGTTCGATGGTCTGCAGAGCGAGGTCGGCGGTGTTGCTTATGCTCCATGCAGCGGCGCGCTCTTTGTGGCGAAGAATCCAGAGGAGGAGCGCCGGACTGCATTTTCGGATGCGGACCGTGCCGAGGATTTGCTCGCGCAGATCGTCTTCGGCTCCGTTACGGATGAGGGCCTCAATGGTTTCGTTGAGCGCGGTGGTGCCGAATTCCGGCAGACGGCGCAGCAAGAAGCCGCGGGCGGTTCCGGAGCCGTCGAACAGGCGGTTGATGAAGGCCTGCATAAAGCGGGCCGGGAGTTCTTCGAGCAGGGCGGCCAGGTCGTTGCGTTCGGCCAGCTTGGTTAGCTCGGCGGCGCAGTCGACTCCGGCGGGCTCAACGTTAATTTGTTCGGCGTAGACAAGCGCTTGCGCGATCCAGCCGGGCTGATTGAGCTGTCCGCCTTTTACGGCGAAGGCTAGGCGGTCGGAAATGGCATCGCTCATGTAGTCTTCGAGCGGGTCGATTTTTTGCGTTAGGATTTCTTCGAACTTTTTAAAGAGGGCGGGCACATCGCTATTCGTTTTGAGTTTGGCGAACCAATCTTCATCGTAGGCCTTGGCTTTGCGGCGGACGCGGATTGGCGCCGTGCGTTTGGTGGGGATGTCGATGAGCGGATCGTTTTTGAGATCCTTACGCGCGGCGGACCAGAATTTTTTCCAGCCCGCTTCGTCCATAAGATCCGGCACGAAATGCTCTTCGAGAGTGGTGACGGAGAGTTTGCCGTAGCTGCGCAGGGTGATGCGCACGATTTCGCCCGGCTCCTTTTTGAGCATTTCGGCGAACTTTTCGGGATCATTATGGCGGATGGCTAGCAAGTGGTCGTTGGTCAGCACGTCGAGTGCGTCGGCGGCGTAGGAGAAGGCGAACTCGTGGTCGCCTTTCTTTTCAAATTCAATTTCAACCTTCTGATAGAAGGGATCCACGCGCTCGACGATGCCAAAGCCCCATGTTTCGTTATAGCAAAGCATGCCGCGCTTCATTGCGCGCAGGTGGCGCAGGCGCAAAAAAGCCTCTTCAACGGAAGAGGCTTTCTCGAATGCAGGGGGGATGAACTTCTGCTCTTTGCGGCTGGCACTGAGAATGTGCAACAGCTCTTTTTGCGCAATGGCCGGTGAGGTGCCTTTTTTGAGAGCGGTCCATTCGTAGGCCGCTACCGCTTCGTTGAGCATTTTGCGATCTACCATGTTGTCTTTGAGCAGTTCAGCCCATTCGAGGGCGCGGACTTCTTTGCCGTCGGCAACGAGGGCGTCGAACTGTTCGAGAAGATTCTCTACGGGGACGGTTTCCGCTTCGAGGTGAGTGAGTAGTTGTTCTTCGGTTAAAGCCATGGCGTTCTCCTTCGTAAAAATGACTCGACACCATACGGAGTTCCGGCCGATCGGGCAAATCCAAAGGATGGGAGATTTTGCCCCGCCTTGACGGGCGCAAGGTTCCTAGGCATGGAGGCCTGCAACTGAGGGGTTTTACAACCCTTGGAAAAAAGATCCGGTGAATTTTCCAATCCTTGGAAAACGCAATGAGGGCGGGGCTCTGATTGACAGAGAAACACGGCAAACGTATAGTCTGCGGCTCTTATGAAAAATGAAATTGAAATAGAAACGCTCCGCCACTCGACGGCTCATGTAATGGCCGCCGCTGTTTGTCGGGTCTTCGATCATGTTCAACTCGACATCGGCCCCTCGGTCGACGACGGCTTTTACTATGATTTTGATCTGCCCGAACGCATCACGCCGGAGGACTTTGAGAAGATCGAAGCGGAGATGAAGGCGATCGTGAAGGAGGATCTTCCGTTCGAACGCATCGAAGTGAGCCGCGTCGAGGCAGTGAAGATGCTCGAAGGCCAGAAGTATAAACTCGAACGCTTGGCGGATATTCCGGAAGGCGAGGCGATCAGTTTCTATACCTGCGGCGACTTTTTCGATCTCTGCCGGGGCCCGCACGTGGAAAGCACCGGAAAAATCCGCGCCTTCAAGATTCTGAGCGTGGCTGGCTCCTACTACCGCGGCAAAGAAACCAATCCGATGCTACAGCGCCTGAACGGAACGGCGTTTACCAACGACAAACAGCTCAAGCTCTATCTCAAGCAGGTTGAAGAGGCCAAAAAGCGCGACCACCGCAAGCTCGGCACCGAGCTCGATCTGTTCAGCATCCACAACGAAGTGGGCCCCGGCCTCATTCACTGGCATCCGAAGGGCGCGCGCATCCGTTCGATCATCGAAGAGTTTTGGCGCCAGGAACATTTCCGCAACGGGTATGAGCTTCTCTACACCCCGCATGTGGGTAAAGCCAACTTGTGGGAAACCTCCGGGCATCTCGACTTCTACGCCGAAGGCATGTACGCGCCGATGGAAATTGATAAGTCGGATTATTACGTCCGCCCGATGAACTGCCCATTTCACATCAATATTTACAAGACCGGTCTTCGGTCGTACCGCGAGTTGCCGTTGCGCTGGGCTGAGCTGGGCACGGTTTACCGCTACGAAAAAGCGGGCGTGCTCCACGGGCTGCTGCGTGTCCGCGGCTTTACTCAGGACGATGCTCATATCTTCTGTACACCGGATCAGATTGAAGGCGAAGTGGTCGAAGTGATCCGTTTTTCGAACGAAATCTGGAAAATATTCGGGTTCGAAAAGATTACCGCCTACCTCTCCACTCGCCCTGAAAAAGCGGTTGGCGAGCCGGAACGCTGGGATCAGGCCACCATTTCGCTCAAGGCCGCGCTCGACGCCGAAGGCATTCCCTACGAAGTGGACGAAGGCGGCGGAGCCTTCTACGGCCCAAAAATCGACCTCAAGATTAAAGACGCGATCGGCCGCGAGTGGCAGATGAGCACCATTCAGTTCGACTTTAACCTGCCGGAGCGTTTCGACCTTAGCTACATCGGCGAAGACGGCGAAAAGCACCGCCCGTACATGGTGCATCGCGCGCTGTTCGGCAGTATTGAGCGCTTCTTCGGCATTCTGGTGGAACACTACGCTGGCGCATTCCCCGTCTGGCTTGCGCCTGAGCAGGTGCGTGTGCTGCCGCTTTCCGAGGATCAGATCGAAGCCGCCGACGACATCGCCGCCGCGCTTCGCAAACAGGATATCCGTGTCACGGTAGACCACAAGGATGCCAAGATTGGCGCGAAGATCCGCAATGCTCAGGGCGACAAAGTTCCCTACATGCTTGTGCTTGGACGCAAAGAAATTGAGGATGGCACGCTCGCCGTGCGCGACCGGGCTGGTGAACAAAGCACCATGACACTTGATGAATTTGTTGGAAAAATAAAAAACGCTGTGCAAACTAAGGCGTAATTGATCAGAAAGAACCCAGGGGGAAATCATCGCTAATCCGAATTATCAAGGCAGGGGCCGTTCACCGCGTCATATGGGCCCGAGAATGAACAATATGATCCGCGTTCCGGAGATTCGTTGTATCGACGAAGACGGAGAAGCGCTTGGGATCATCCGCACACGCGATGCGCTGGTGCGCGCTCATGAAACGGGGCTCGACCTCGTTGAAATCAACGCCACCTCCAAACCCCCGGTTTGTCGCATCATGGACCACGGCAAGTTTAAGTATGAGCAGGACAAAAAGAAAAAAGAGCAGAAGAAGCGACAGGTGATCGTAAAGCTCAAAGAGGTGAAGTTCCACGTCAACGTGGGCGACCACGATTACGACACCAAACTGCGCCATGCTTTTGAATTTTTGGCAGAAGGAAACCGCGTCAAGTTTTCTCTGATGTTCCGCGGCCGTGAAAACGCTCACCGCGAGCTCGGCTTCGAGCTGATGAAGCGTTTGACCGCCGACGTTGCTGAAGTGGCGACCGTTGAGCAGGCTCCGCGCCTGCAGGGTCGCAACATCTTTATGATGGTCGTGCCGAAGAAGAGTAAATAATAAGCTTCGACGCCCGAATCGTTAAAAGCCCGTGTTTCAATGTTTGGAAACCGGGCTTTTGTTTTTACTCGGAGGGGGCCGAAAGGTCGGCCTTTTTCCAATGCTTGGAAAAGTTCAGCCCTTGCCTCATCCCTTGTTTCGCCGAAGCGTTAGCGAAGAAGCACGCGCTGTGCCTCAACGCAATTGCTCGAAATTTCTTGATTTGACAGACTAAATATCCTTTTATCCGAAAAAGCGGATAAATGGACTATGGACAATCTTCTCGATGTATTTAAGGCGCTGGGCGACGAGGCCCGCTTACGGATTCTGCGCGCGGTGGAAATCGCGGAGCTTTCTGTGGCCGAGATCGTGACGGCTCTCAAAATGCCGCAGTCGTCGGTGAGCCGCCACTTGAAACCGCTACGCGACAGCGGTCTGCTCGAAACCCGTCGCGAAGGAACCTCTGTTTATTACCGCCGCGGTCCCGTTTTTCAGGATGCCTCTTTTGCGCAGCTACTCAGCGAAAAGCTGGCCGAGCTGCGCGGCGCCAGCCGCGACCGCGCCGCAGTCGATAAAGCGCTCGAGCTGCGCCGTAAGGAGAGCACGAAGTTTTTTGACGAAATCGCCGGCCGATATGGATCGCTCACGGAGCCGGGCGGCGGCTGGCGCGGAATGGCCGCGGCGCTCGCCGCGGGGTTTAGTGGAAAAAATGTGGCGGATATTGGCTGCGGCGAAGGCGATTTGACGTTGCTGCTGGCGCGGTTTGTCAAGCGGGTGACCGCGATCGATTTGTCTGCTCAGATGCTGCGCGTGGTGCAGGAGCGCTCGGCGGAGGCCGGCGTGGCTGGCCGCGTGGTGGTTGGGAAGGGCGATCTGGAAAAGCTGCCGCTCAAAGCAAACAGTGAAGACGCAGTGTTTATTTCTCAGGTGCTACACCATGCCACCCGTCCCGGCAAGGCGCTCAAAGAGGCGGCGCGGATTTTGAAGCCCGGCGGACAGATGATCCTGCTCGACCTGTCACGGCACGATCAGGAGTGGGTGCGCGATGAATGGGCCGACCAGTGGCTCGGTTTTGATGAGAAAGAGCTGAAGGGCTGGCTGAAGGACGCCGGCCTGAAGATTAAAATTTTCCAATCATTGGAAGGGCCGGAGCCGGCCTTTTCGGTGCTGATGATTGTTGCTGAAAAATAAAAGAAAAATGGAGCAAATTGATATGGCGACCCCGAAGAAGAAAACAAAGAAAACAAAGAAAACAAAGAAAATTGATTATATTGTTCAGGATCTTTCCCTCGCGCCGTTCGGCCGTAAGGAGATGCAGCTGGCGGAGCATGAAATGCCGGGGCTGATGGCGCTGCGCGAGAAGTACGGCACCGAAAAGCCGCTCAAAGGTACGCGGATTGCCGGGTCGCTGCATATGACGATTCAAACCGCCATGCTGATTGAAACGCTTCAGATTCTCGGCGCGAAGGTGCGTTGGGCGAGCTGTAATATTTATTCGACGCAGGACCACGCCGCCGCAGCGATTGCAAAAACCGGCACGCCGGTGTTCGCCGTGAAGGGCGAGACGCTAGAGGAGTACTGGGAGTACACCGATAAGATTCTGGACTGGGGCAACGGCAAAGGTCCGAACATGATTTTGGATGACGGCGGTGATGCGACGATGTTTGTGCAGGTCGGCGTACAGGCGGAAAAAGATCCATCTGTTCTCGACCGCAAGCCCGGCAGCCCGGAAGAGGCGGTTTTCTATGCGCAGCTGAAAAAGGCGATCAAAAAAGACCCGACCCGCTTCTCGCGCATCGCCAAAGAAATCCGTGGCGTAACCGAGGAGACGACCACCGGTGTGCACCGTTTATACCAGCTGGCTGAAAAGGGCGAGTTGCTGTTCCCGGCAATCAATGTGAATGATTCAGTGACCAAGTCGAAGTTCGACAATGTGTACGGCTGCCGCCACTCACTGGTCGACGCCATTATGCGCGCGACCGATGTGATGCTCTCCGGAAAAGTCGCGGTTGTCGCCGGATACGGCGATGTCGGTAAAGGTTCCGCACAGTCATTGCTGGGCCAGAACGCCCGCATCATTGTTACCGAAATTGATCCGATCTGCGCCCTGCAGGCCACGATGGCCGGGTTTGAGGTGATGCCGATGGACGAGGCTTGTAAGCTGGGCGATGTGTTTGTGACCACCACCGGGTGCTGCGACGTGATTACGGAGCGCCACATGAAGCAGATGAAAAATCAGGCGATTGTTTGCAATATCGGTCATTTTGATTCCGAAATTCAGGTGGAGAAGATTCGCAAGTATAAGTGGATGAACATTAAGCCGCAGGTCGACAAAATCACGTTCCCGAAAGGAAACAGTATCCTGCTGCTAGCAGAAGGCCGTCTGGTCAATCTCGGTTGTGCGACCGGGCACCCCAGCTTTGTGATGTCTAACAGTTTCACCAACCAAGTATTGGCGCAGATGGAAATCTGGCAGAAGCATGGCACGAACAATCAGTATCCGATCGGTGTGTATGTGTTGCCGAAGCACCTCGACGAGGAGGTTGCCGCGCTGCACCTCGGCCGTCTCGGCGCCAAGTTGGATGCGCTGACCCGCAATCAGGCCAAGTATCTGGGGATTCCGCAGAAGGGCCCGTTTAAGCCGGAGCACTATCGCTACTAATAAGGACTAACCTTACTTTTATCTTTAAGATTTTTCTGTATTTATATTTGCGGTTATTTGAAAAATAAGGTATAGTTCCGCTAACAAAGGGGGGGTTGGTAAAAGGTGTGTAGAACAGTTTTCTGTTGACTGACGACTAGAAGACTGAGATCCTCATGTTTTATTTAACTTTTAAAAGGAGATCAATTATGGCAACAAACCCGATTGGAAAAGGTACCAAAACGATTGGTATCAACATGTCGAAGAAAATGGCGGATGAACTCGAAAAACGTGCGACATCGATGCACATTTCCAAGAGTAAGTACTGCAAAATTATTCTTCAGCAGTGGATTGATTCTGGAAAGAAACTGACCCTGTCTGAAGGTAGATAAACGAACGTCTAGTCCGTTTATAGAACGCCCGGTTTTACGACTGGGCGTTTTTTATGTCTGCAAGGATCGCGGCCGTGGCCGCGGCGGGATCCGCCGCCTGAACAATGGGACGGCCTACCACCAGATGGGTCGAGCCCTGCTCAACAGCAAATGCCGGTGTGGCTACCCGTTTCTGATCGCCGACATCTCCGTCCGGCATCCGGATTCCCGGCGTTACCAGCAGTGCGTCCGGGAAGCGTTCTCTCAGAGCGCCTGCTTCGTGCGCGCTGGTGACCAGCCCGTCAATGCCGGAACTGATTGCCAGTTCTCCCAGCGCCAGCGCCTGTTCAGAAACAGTGCGGTTGATTCCCAAATCTTTAAAATCGTCCTGACTGAGGCTGGTCAGGGTTGTGACCGCCACCAGCTTGGGCGGGTTGTCGCATTCGCGTGCGGCTTCCGCCGCGGCCTCCAGCATGGCGCGTCCGCCGATGGCATGCACCGTCATGAGATTCACCCCGTGGCTGGCGGCGGTTTTTACCGCATTGGCGACGGTCCGCGGAATGTCATGCAGCTTCAGGTCGAGGAAGATCTTTTTGTTCCGTGCTTTCAGCGGGGCGAGAATTTCGGGGCCTTCGGCGCAGAAAATTTCCAGCCCGACCTTGTACCATTCAATGCCGTCCGGTAGCCGGTCGAGGGTTTCTTCCATCTCTTTCAGGGTGGGGACATCTAGTGCAACAATTAAAGCGGAGTTCATTTTGATCCTTTCAATTAAAATTGGTTGCGTTAAAAATCCATGAACCTCGAATTGAAAGCAAGGTTTTGTTCATGAAGATAGAAATCGAACGCAAATTTATGGTGACTGGCGACGGCTGGCGGGCGGATGCTGGGGTCGGACGGCTCTGTGAGCAGGGCTACATCTTATCCGGCCCGGATCAAATTACGGTCCGCGTCCGACGGATCGGAGACCGGGGTTTTCTGACGCTCAAAGGTGTTACCGAAGGAATTTCTCGACCCGAGCTGGAGTACGAGATTCCTGCCGATGACGCAGAATACATGCTGAGGAACTTTTGCGGCGACCGGATTGTCTCCAAAAAGCGATTTTTGGTTCAAATCGGCGAATTTACTTGGGAAATTGATGAGTTTTCGGGTCAAAACCAAGGCCTTGTTCTTGGAGAAATCGAGCTGGATAGCGAAGACCAGGTCTTTCCTGTGCCGGACTGGTTGGGGGAGGATGTCTCGCTCGATTTCCACTATACGAACGCTTCACTGGCTGCGAATCCCTTTATGGAATGGGAAAGCCCAACAAAATCTAGCTGATTTTTTGCTTAACAAACTGGGAGAAGGCGGATAGTTTTTTCGCATAACGTTTTCTGAGGAGATGAGCATGAAAAAATTATTCATCGGTGCCGTTGTTCTGATGGGCGGTATGGCTTACGCCGATCTACTATACGTTTTTGCCGACAAGGGGGGAACCTTTGACGGGCAGACATCCGTCGTTATACCGCTAACAGATGGCGCAATCAGCTTCAACATGACCGTCAGTGGATCCGGAGGAAATCTCAACTCCAACGTCGGCGGTTTAGGGATTGGTGATGATCAGATTGACGGAACCTCGGAGAGCATCACCCTTACGTTCAGCACCCCCATTGATTTTAAATTGATTGAATTTGGCAGCGTGGGCGGGGATATTTCAGACGGTGCAAACCTGACCGCGGCTGGATCGGCCATTGATCTTTATACCGGCGTATCCGGATTTTCAGGGGGTTCGGATATCTACACGCCGGCTGAACCGATTCGCGTCAATGTCGGGCAGTCCATTGTGATCACCGGTTCGGCAGCGACCTCCTCATTTGACTTTGAAAACATGACCCTTAAAGCCGTGCCGGAACCGGCGACGATGGCGTTAGTCGGCCTAGGGGGATTGATGGCCTTTGTGTCCCGCCGTATTAACCGCAAACGTGCTTAATATAGTGAACGTAGAATGCGTCTTGGAGATTCCGGGGCGCTTTTTTATTTTCCAATGGTTGGAAAAATCCGTCGGCACGCTACACTTCCCGTATGAGCATTTTTGAAAAAATTGTGAATCGCGAAATTCCGGCCACGATTGTCTATGAAGATGAGGACACGCTAGCGTTTATGGATAGTGGCCCGATTATCAAAGGCCACGTGCTGGTGATTCCGAAAACCTGCTATGATCCGATCACAGAGACTCCGGACGAGGTCCTTTGCAAGCTGATCCGCGTGGCGAAGCAGGTTGCGGCCGCACAGATGAACGCTTTCGGGGCGGAGGGTGTCAATATCATTCAGAACAACGGCAGGGCCGCCGGCCAGGAAGTGCCGCATCTGCATTTTCATGTGATTCCGCGGTTTGAGAACGACGGCCACCACTGGAACTGGAATGCGAAGCGTTATGACGATCCGGCTGAAATGGAGCAACTGGCCGAAAAAATACGTAAAGAGCTTTAAATGAATCCGTTGAATCCATCTGAAATTCTACAGGACATCCTCGTGCGCGATCTGCGTTACACAGAAGAAGCCTACGCATTTGTCCGGGCCGGACTGGACTTCACTGTGCGGAAGCTGGATACGCCGCGTCATGTCAGCGGCCAGGAGCTACTGGATGGAATCCGGGAGCTTGCCCTGCGAGAATTCGGCCCGATGAGTAAAACGCTTCTGGTCGGGTGGGGAATCACCTGTACCGAGGATGTCGGAGAGATTGTCTTCAATATGGTTGAGTCCGGCCTGCTCGGAAAAACCGATGAGGACAGCCGGGCTGATTTCGCCGTCGGCTATGATTTTGATCAGACCTTCTGCAAGCCGTTTCAGCCATCTGAGGTGCCGCACGCCCGGTCCTGATCAGTTGAGCGTATTGAAGATGCGGTCGCCGGCATCGCCGAGGCCGGGCAGAATATAAGCCGCGTCATTCAGCTCTCGGTCGATCCCGCAAACATACACCGGAACATCCGGGTGTTGCTCGCGAAGGCGCGCAATCCCTTCCGGAGCGGCGATAATGGACAGCATCCGGATCTCTTTTGCGCCCCATTTTTTGACCACATCGATTCCGGCGGCAGCGGAGCCACCGGTGGCGAGCATCGGATCGAGCACAAAGACGTGTTCGGGCGGATTCGAGGAAAATTTTTGGTAATACTCAACCGGCTGCAGGGTTTCTTCATCGCGGTAAAAACCGAGATGCCACACCTCGGCGGTGGGTAACAGGTCGAGCAGGGCGTCGGTCATGCCCAGTCCGGCGCGCAGGATCGGTACCAGCCCGATCCGATCCGCAAGAACCGCACCCTCCATTTCTTCGAGTGGAGTTTCAATGGTTTTCGTGGTCAGCGGAAGGTCGCGGGTGACCTCTGCGGCCAGAAGAATCGCAAGGCGCCGCACCTGCGCACGGAACACGTGGGGCGAGGTCTCCTTATTGCGCAGGTGGGTTAGATGGTGCCGGACCAGCGGATGATCGAGCTCAACAACCTTCTGCATAACCGACTCCTTATTTGGCGTATTCGATGGCCCGGGTTTCACGGATGACCGTTACCTTAACCTGACCCGGATACTTTACTTCCGCCTGGATCCGGTTGGCGATTTCGCGGGCGAGAACCAGTGCGCGGCTGTCATCCACCTGTTTGCCCTCAACAATCACGCGCAGTTCGCGGCCGGCCTGAATCGCATAGCTCTTGTCGACCCCCTTAAAGGATCCGGCGATTTTCTCGAGTTTTTCCAGACGTTCGAGATACAGGTCGGTGGTGTCCATGCGGGCGCCGGGACGGGCGGCGGTCATCGCGTCGGCGGCGGAAGCCAGCACGGCATAAACGCTGCTCTTTTCAACATCATCGTGGTGCGCGGCAACCGCGTTGTAGACGATAGGCTCTTCACCGTATTTGCGGAGGAGATTTCCTCCGATCACCGCATGGGAGCCCTCCACTTCGTGGTCGACCGCTTTGCCGAGGTCATGGAACAGGCCGATGCGTTTGGCGGTGGGTACGTCCAGCTCCAGATCCGAGGCCATCATCGCCATCAGCGAGGCCATCTCGATGGAGTGGTCGAGAACATTCTGTTTATAGCTAGTGCGGTACTTCAGTCGGCCGAGAATCTTCACCAGCTCGGGATCGACTCCGGAAATGCCGAGGTTGTACAGCGCATCTTCTCCTGCCTGGCGAATAATCTCATCAATTTCAGTGCGCACCTTCTGGAGAGTTTCCTCAATGCTGGCCGGATGGATGCGACCATCCTCGAGCAGGCGCTCGAGTGCAACACGCGCCACCTCGCGGCGGACCGGATCAAAACTGGAGAGCATAACCACCCCGGGGGTTTCATCAATAATCAGATTCACGCCGGACTCTGTTTCGAAGGAGCGGATATTGCGGCCTTCTTTACCGATAATGCGGCCCTTCATGTCGTCGGACGGAAGCTTAACTTGTGTGACCGTGATGTTGGCAACATGCTCGCCGGCATACCGTTCGATCGCGGAGCAGACAATTTCGCGCGCCTGACTGCGCGCCTGTTCGTGCGCGGACTTCTGCTGATGGCGGATCAGGCCGCTGATTTCGCCTTCGAGTTCCGTTTCCATCCGTTCCATAATCATCCCACGGGCGTCTTCTTTGGAGAGACTGGCAACGTTCTCGATGCGCTGAGCTTCCTCCTCAATCCGATCTAGAAGAATTTTCTTTTGCTCTTTGAGCGCTTCCTGCTCCTGCTCCGTTTTTTCGAGCTTCTCGCTCAGGGTGTGGTCTTTCGTCTCGAGCAGTTCCAGTTTGCGGGAAATATCCTTCTCGCGCGCAACCACGCGGTCTTCGAGCTCAATAATGCTCTGGCGTTTTTTATCCAGGCTGTGTTCTGCTTTTTCACGGGCCGTCAACACCTCTTCGCGGGCTTCCACGTGGGCTTCGTGCTTAATGGATTCCGCCTTTTTCCTCGCTTCATCGAGGATGACCGACCCGCGGTTGCTCGCGGCCATTGCATTTGTGCGCGCCAGATAGGCGTTGAAAAAGAAGCCGAGCACGATCCAAAGGACGCTCATGACCACGTCCTGAACGCCTCCCCACCAAAGTTGTATGCTGTTCATTAGAATTCCTTCGTTTCAGAGTTTTATTTTCTTGCGGTAAGCATAGCTCTGACCAAGGTGCTTGTCTAACTGTTCATCGCAAATTTAAGAATTTTTAAATCCGTGATCAGCAGGTCCATTATGCAATCGTGAGGCTCTGTCGGAATTTTTTCCAAACATTGGGAATCGAAGCAAATTCCGGCCCGTACGGCGTGGTATTGCGGTAGCAACTGGTCATAAAACCCGCCGCCGCGCCCCAGGCGGTTGCCGGAGAGGTCAAAAGCCAACCCTGGCACCAGAATCAGATCGAGCTCATCCGCTTTAGCCCAGACTGGGTTTTTCGGTTCCAGAATGCCGAACTTCCCTTTTTTGAGCTCCGGTGTGTACGTTGCCATCCGGTAGCCGCCGACGGACTCGTCAAACGCGGGAATATACATTTGTAGTTCCAAGGTTTGGAAAAGCGGGGAGACATCCACCTCGTCGGGAAGCGGCATATAGAGCCCGACGGCCTTCGCCTGCTGAAAAAGTTCCAACCCTTGGACGTTTTTCAACACCGTCGTGCTCATTTCTTCCAATGGGTGGAACTTTTTGGTCTGCGTAACGTGCGCACGGATTTCATCTTTGGTCATTTCTTCTTTTTCCTCAGCGACTTCCAGAACGCCAACCGCTTGCCGATGGTCTCCTCGTAGCCCTGATCGGTCGGCGCGTAGTACACCTTCTCGGTCGGCACATATTCCTGATCGACAAAATGGCCTTCGCCGTTGTGGGCATACTGATATTTTTGCGTTCCCTTGTCGGGCTTTGGCCCGCTTTGCAGATGTTTGGGCACGGGCAGGGTGCGTCCGTTTTCGACGTCGCCTAGTGCGGCGTCGACCGCAAGATAGCTCGCGTTGCTTTTCGGTGCGCTGGCCAGATAGGTCGTTGCCTGCGCCAGAATAATGCGCCCCTCCGGCATACCGACAAACTCGACCGCCTGCATCGCCGAAGTCGCCAGCGTCAGCCCGCGCGGATCGGCGTTGCCGACATCCTCCGAGGCGAGAATTACCAGCCGCCGCGCGATAAAGCGCGGATCTTCGCCGGCATAAATCATTTTAGCCAGCCAGTAGATCGCCGCGTCGGGATCCGAGCCGCGTACACTTTTGATGAAGGCGGAAATCGTGTCGTAATGCCCATCCTCGTCGTGGTCGTACGCCACCGCTTTTTTCTGCACCGACTCTTCGATTTCGTGTTTAGTCAGATGCACGATGCCGTCTTCGCCGGGCGGGGTGGTCAGCGCGGCGATCTCCAGCGCATTGAGCGAGCGGCGGGCGTCGCCGTCGCACACCGCCGCCAGATGATCGAGCGCTTTTTCATCCGCAGTCACTAGCTCGTTGAGGCCTGCCGGATGGTTCAGCGCGCGCTTGAGAACCGTTTTAATTGCCTTCTCGCTCAGCGGATTGAGCTGAAAAATCTGTGAGCGGGAATTGAGCGGTGTGTTGATGAAAAAGAAGGGGTTATGCGTGGTCGCCCCAATCAGAATGATGTCACCGTTTTCGACGTACGGCAGCAGGACGTCCTGTTGTGCCTTGTTGAAGCGGTGAATTTCGTCGATGAACAGAATCGTGTCTTGCTTATGGATTTTCTTCCACGTCTCCGCCGCCTGTAGGATTTTGCGCAGGATGGCCACGTTGGCCAGCACACCGCTGGTGCGTTCGAAGCGGCGGTCGGTCGTTAGCGCGATCACCTCGGCCAGCGAGGTTTTGCCGCAGCCGGGTGGGCCGTAGAGAATGATGCTCGAAATGCGATCGGCCTCCACCGCGCGGCGCAGCAGTTTGCCTTCGCCCAAAATATGATCCTGCCCGCAGATCTCATCGATCGTGCGCGGCCGCATCCGCGCCGCTAGCGGCGCGGTGCCTGCGCCGGCCTTTGGCGTTGTACCGGCCAGTTTTTCTTCAAAGAGTTCCATGACGCGCAGTTTAAGCATGAAACAGGATTCCGAACACAAAAAAGCCGCTTCGGTTTTCACCCAAGCGGCTTTGAAAAAGGCCCTAACCCGGAGAAGCTATCTCCGAACCCTTTTTACAAGGTGGGTGCCCTATTGAACGACCAAACCATTGGTCGGACCGTCCCGAGCTCCCTTTATTTAATAGTATCGGATCAGAGAATAATGCTTCTCATGAACCGGGCGGGCTAAATTTTTAAAGAACAGGCAGGATTTTTTGTTCCCCTCAGGAAGTATGTTACGTCCGCCCGTGGAGAAGGTCAAGCAAACAGACCGTTTCAGTCGGCTTTCCCCGGGATCATCCTTCGCGAATGACCGCGCCGGTCGCCTTGCAGACGCGTTCTCCCGCCGTTTTGTGGAATTTATTGACCTTTTCGTCGGTCAACGTTCCCTTGGGCGAGCGGTAGAGAAAGCTGTACGCCATGCTTTTCTTGCCCTTTTCCAGCGCTTTGCCGCGGAAGATGTCGAACAGCTCGATTTTTTCGAGCTCGGCCGGTGCGCCGCCATTGATCGCTTTGATGATTTCCTCGTGGCGGACGGCTTCATCGACGATGAACGCGAAGTCGCGCTCGGTGGCCGGGTAGAGCGGGATATCTTTGACGGTTCCGATTTTCCAAACATTGGAAACCAACGGTTCGAGATCAAGCTCGGCGGCGGCCACCGGATCATTGAGGCGCCACTCTTTGCGGGCTTTGGAATTGATCAGCCCGATTACGCCGATTTCCGTTTTTCCGGATAGTATTTTAAGTTCACGACCGCTCTCAAAGGGTCCTGTCACGCCGGAGCCTTCGGGCGAAGGCGGATGGAATTTCACCTTGGTGACTTTCTGGGCGGCGAGCAGATTGCAGACCGCACCTTTGAGCCACAGGAAGATCTCCTCTTCGTTGAGGCTGCGCATCGTATTGAGCGCCGCGCGGCCGGGAGTGCCCATTACACCGAGGCAGACCTTTTCGGTCTGCACAGCGCCTTTTTTGAAGGTACGGCCGATTTCGAAAAAGACGGCGTCGTTGATTTGGCGCGACTTGTTGCGGCCGAGGCTTTCGATCATCTGCGGGATGAGCGAGGTGCGCAGGACGGACTGTTCTGCGCTGATCGGGTGGGGCAGTTCTTCGCGGTCATCGCTTTTGCCAAAGAGGTCGAGTAGCGGATGGTTAACCAGCGTGTAGTTCAAAATTTCGCGCGCACCGAGTCCGGACAGGTTTTTGCGGCAGACGTTGATTGCGCGGACACGGTCGTCGTGCGCCCCACCGATCACCTGCGCGATCGGTAGCTTTTCGGGGATTTTGTCGACGCCGTGCATGCGGGCGATTTCTTCAATGATGTCGACTTCGCGGGTGAGGTCGTCACGGAAGGTCGGGATTTCAAGCGTTGCGCCTTTGGCGTCGCTGGATAGAACAGAAATTTCCAAGGTTTGGAAAATCTGTTTCATTTCGGTGTCGGAAATCTCGAGGCCGATTAATTTGCAGATGTTGGCCCATTTGACGGAAACCTGATTTTTGGCTTTCGGTACGGGGTAGGCGTCGACGACTCCGGCGCAGAGGTCGGCACCGGCCAGCTCGGTCATCAAGGCGGCGGCGCGGCGGCTGGCCCATTCGACGCTGTCGGCGTTGACGCCACGCTGGAAGCGGTAGGAGCTGTCAGTGGAGTGTCCGAGCGTTTTCGCGGTATGGCGGATGCCGGATGGTTCGAAGGTTGCGCTTTCGAGCAAAACCGTGGAGGTGTTGTCTTTGATTTCTGTGTTGGCGCCGCCCATGACGCCGGCCAGCGCGACCGCCTTTTCGGGGTCGGCAATAACGAGCATTTCATCGGTCAGTTCGCGTTCCGCCCCGTCGAGCGTGGTGAATTTCTCGTTCGCTTTGGCACGGCGGATGATGATTTTGCCGTCCTTGAGCAGGTTGTAGTCGAACGCGTGCAGCGGATGACCGGTTTCGAGCATTACATAGTTGGTGATGTCGACCAGATTGTTGATGGAACGGATACCGCAGGCTTCGAGGCGGGCGGTCATCCAGTCCGGCGACGGGCCGACCTTGGCGTTTTTCAGGACGCGCGCGGTGTAGCGCGGGCAGCGTTCGGCATCCTGAATATCAACGGAGATAAGCGAGTCAACCGCCTCGGCCGTTTCATTAATTTCTACCGATGGCATTTTCAGCTCGGCACCATAGATGGCGGCGACTTCGCGGGCGATGCCGATGAGGCTCAGGCAGTCGGGGCGGTTGGGGGTGATCTCGAGTTCAAAAACGGTTTCGGGCGGCGGCATCAGTTCGGCGAACGGAGTGCCGGGGGTTAGCTCTGCATCGAGAAGGAGCAGGCCGGAGTGATCTTCGCCGAGGCCGAGCTCGTCTTTGGCGCAGAGCATGCCCATCGAGACTTCGCCGCGGATTTTTGCTTTTTTGAGCGTGAAGCCGCCGGGCAGGGTGGTGCCGACCGGTGCAAAGGGATATTTGCCGCCGACTTCCACGTTGGGTGCGCCGCAGACCACGCGCATCGTTTCGTCCGCGCCATATTTCACGGCGCAAAGGCGCAGCTTGTCGGCGTTCGGATGCGGTTCAATTGCCGTTACCTCACCGACTACAACGTCTTCAAAGGTGCCGCCGATCGTCTCAATCTGTTCGACCTCCAGGCCGGCAAACGTCAGCTTGTCGGACAGTCCCTCAAGGGAGTCATCAAAATCAACAAATTCTTTCAGCCAGCTCAGCGCAAATTTCATAGCGGTATCCTTGTAAATTGGGGAGGCAAGTTAAGCACGAACCGCTTGGGCGGGCAAGTGTGCAGGCGGGGCTTGTTGAATGCCGGGCGGGAGAATCGCGTCGAGGGGGAATGCGCCATCATGCCGCTTGTGACTTTCTTTCAACTAATCCATTTGTCTTGCAAAAAAAACAGCAGTATAATTTGTACGCTTTAAAATTAAAATATAACATAACGACCTATTTAGTTCATGCTGGGTGGCGGATCTTCATTCTAGAGGAAGGAATTGGTTGATGAGCGAAGTCGGATGTGGGTCTGGTGGGGCGGTGAAATTGAAGCCTCGAATTCTGATTGTGGATGATGATCTGGAGATTGGCGACTTGTTGAAGGTGGTGTTGCAAGAAGAGGGATACGCCGTCGAATTCGCGGCCTCTGCGGTTGAAGGCCTGTCGCTTTTGCAACGCGAAACGTTTCATCTGGTCGTATTAGACCTCAAAATGCCGGGCATGGACGGAGTGGAAGCCCTCGGACGAATTATTGGTGAACAGCGCGGATTACCCGTAATCATTCATTCTTCATCGGTCAGTCATAAAGATAATTATCTAACTTGGAGCGCCGCTGATTTTGTGGTGAAGACCGGCGATTTGAGTGTGTTGAAGGAAAGCATCGCCCGGATCCTAATAGATAACAAATAGAGAGGGGTGTATGGGCGAAGATAAAAAAATTCTGACCTTTATTCTCGCAGGTGGAAAGGGTTCGCGATTGTACCCTCTAACTCAGGGGCGCGCAAAACCGGCCGTTCCGTTTGCCGGACGGTATCGTATTATTGATTTTGTTCTTTCGAATTGCATCAATTCGGGGCTGCGACAGATTTATGTGCTCACGCAGGTGAAGAGTCTCTCTCTCGAGGAGCATCTTCGGGCCGGGTGGGGGTTTTTAAATCGGGATTTTGGCGAGTTCATTACGTCGGTTCCCGCGCAGCAACAACTTTCTGAATGTTGGTATGAGGGGACTGCGGATGCCATATTCCAGAACATTGCCCTCCTCGAAAATCATCGGCCGGAGTATGTCCTAATTCTTTCCGGTGATCATATCTACAACATGGATTATAGGGAATTGCTTCAGCAGCACATCGCGACCCAATCCGACTTAAGTTTGACGGTGATGCAGATCGATAAAAAAGAGGCGCATCAATTCGGGGTTTTGACTATGGATGAAAATCGACGGGTTATCTCTTTTCAGGAGAAGCCTCAAGACGTGTTGTCGATTCCCGGGGAGGAGGACCATTGCTTTATTAATGCCGGTATTTATTTGTTCAAGACCGATGCATTGGTGAGGGCGTTGTCCGAGGATGCCCGCGGCGATTCCGACCATGATTTCGGAAAAAATATTATTCCGAATATGATCGGCACGAGCCAGGTCAGCGGATTTCAGTTTGAAGAGAGCCGCTTTGGCGGGTATTGGCGGGATGTCGGTTCGATCCAGAGTTATTTTCAGGCCCATATGGAGTTTTTGGAACAGCGTAAAGAGGCGGCTTCGACGGAGGACGAGTGGCGCCTTCATACGTGTGGAGAGCAGTTGATGCCGGCCTTTTTTGACGGGGAGAATGTCGAGGTCACTAACTCCTTAATTGGATCGGGATCCCATTTGGTAGACTGCACGGTGCGCAATTCGATCGTTGGCCGGAATGTGAAGATCGGAAAAGGAACCATAGTGGAAGATTCTGTTATTATGGGGGATTCGATCGTTCACAGTCATTGTGTGATTCAACGTGCGGTGGTGGATCGCGACGTGGTCGTGATGGACAACCAACAAATTGGAGTGGATTCGGATCAGGATAGCAAACGGTTTCTTGTTTCCGACGGGATCGTTGTGGTGCCGAAATGTTGTTGTGTGGAAGGGGTCGATTGAATTGTGTGAACGTGGTTTTGAAATAGGTTGTAAAAAAAATGCTACTAGGCATCATTTGGGTTCTTATGATTGAGGCAAGGGCAGTCATCAAAAATTCGGCAGGCATTCACTGCCGCCCCACCGCGGTGATTACGCAGGAATCGGCAAAGGTCGATTCGGCGATCACGGTGATTTCGCCCGGTGGAACCTGTCAACTTGGGTCCGCACTCGACCTGATGATGCTCGGCCTTGAGTCGGGGACACCGATTACGCTGCGGGTCGAGGGGCCGGACGAAAAAGCCGTTGCGGCTCAGTTCAAAGAGCTTTTCGAACGGGAATTCGATTTCCCGCAGGCGGAGCAGTGATTGCTATTTTTAACCACATAAAAAGTTCATAACTAATTTTTATTAAGCTGTTTATAACTATTCAATACTCATACCTTTAAAGGTATCTTGTAAATGGCTCCAATGTGACGGTTTTCAACGGTGGGAAAGTCTGCTAAAAGAGTCGGGTGTTCTATCCGTTGCCAGAGATCAACGAGGCGCTTTTCCCCGGAGCGGCAGACTACCGCAGTCTGATTTGCCTAGAATATGTGCAAGAGGGTGCCGGGCGTTATTTTCCTTACACCGAACGCCACGTGCAGGCGCTGTGGTTTGATGATTCGCTCCGCCCGAAAAACCTGAAAACCTCGCGTGGCGAGCCCGTCGTGGTCGAAAGCCCCGGTCGTTGGAATCTGGAGGCCGGGCCGGACTTTCCGAATGCGGTTCTGCTGATCGGCCGCGAGCAGCGGCGCGTGGCCGGTGACGCCGAGATTCACATTTTTTCCAATGATTGGAAAAATCACGGACATTCCGCCGACCCGCGCTACGAAAACGTCCGCTTTCACATCACCTGGTTCCCAAACGTTGCCGACCCAACCCTCTTCCCTCCCGGAACGGTACATATATCACTTAGTGATATATGCACGATAGATCTCGAAAGCATCGATGTCTCTGCCTATCCATACAATGAACCCCGGGCATTCAAGTCATCTGGGCACAGGCTCAGCCCGCTTCCAAGGATTGGAAAAAATCCGGATGAAATTTTCCAATGGTTGGAAAACGCGGGTCAGGAGCGGCTTCGCCAGAAGATGCAGCGCATGGCGTGGCTGATCAGCGAGCGCGGGGATGCGCAGGCACTCTACGAGGAAACCGCCGCGGCGCTTGGCTATAAAAATAACAAAGCGCCGTTTCGGCGGCTGGCTCAGAAACTGCCATTGACCGCCCTCGCGCAGTACGGTTCCGACTGGGAAGCCATCTATGCCGTGTTGCTCGGGCTTTCCGGACTGCTTCCGACGCAGCCCGGCGCGAAGTGGAGCGCCGAGTCAAAAAAATATTTTCGTTCCCTGTGGGACTGCTGGTGGCGGGAGGAGCACAAATGGGAAGAGGTTGAGCTGCTCACCAAATCCGAATGGAACCTGTCTGGTCTGCGCCCGCTCAACCATCCGGTTCGCCGGCTTTGCGCTCTCGCTCAATGGGTTGCCAACGGATTTTTCCAAACCTTGGGAATAGACTTCGCCCTTGCGACGCGAAGCGCTGTGCCGCAAAGCAGTTTGAAGAGTCTCGACCCTTCGGGCTGTTTCCAAGCATTGAAAAAAAGCTTTTGGTCCACACACGTTGGATGGACTGGAACAGAAAAGCCGGCGGAACTGGTCGGGAAGGGCCGGATGCAGGCGATTGAGCTGAATGTGATTGCGCCGTTCCGGCTGGCGAAAGGGGATGCGTCCGCTTTGGAACACCTGCCGGCTGAACCGACGAACAGCGTGATTAAAGAAACGGCCTACACGCTTTTCGGACCGGATCACTCGCCGAAGCTGTACCGCACGTCGCTCGCCCGTCAGGGGCTTATTCAAATCTTCAACGATTTTATTTTGACGGGGCGGACAGCGGAGCTGTAGGGAGAACAGGCGCTAATTATTGAGCCAGAGCCTGGCCTCCTCTAATTCGGAGAAGTGTTTAAAGTGCGCGCCTCGGTCCGTAGCGGCGTTTTCCACAAATGTCAGCAGATCCCGCGTTTCCTCGCCCATGTGTTTTTCAAACAGGGCGACCTTACATGCCAGACGCCGGCAGAGTAACGGAATTTTTTCGATCAGCTCAAGACAATGGGCCATTGAGATTCGCCCCGAGTCCGCCGCGCATTCGATCAGGATGCGTTTGGCCTGATGTTCGTGCGCAATGGCGTGAACATGGTGCCACATGCCCACGTTTTCGCCGCTGTTCATTCTGCCGGAGGTGACAAAATGAAGCACACCGTCCTGATGTTTATGGGAGACTAGATGTCGCATGGCTTTATACAACCCCCACCTTTTTCCTAATAATGATCCACATGCTCTCAAATTGCGCCGTTCTTTGAAAGCCAAAAAGCCATAAAAGTAAATTAATTATTACCCAAACGTTTGTATCGGTACGGACAAGTCTATTTTGCCGCATTTTAAGGGATTTAGGGTAAATTATCCGGCCTGAGGTGAGATTTCAGGCCGACGATCCGGGATGTCCCAATCACCTGCGGTTACTTTTTTTCACCGGCATTAGCCGATGTAGGAACAGCAGGAGTCGGCGATGGAGGGAATCTTCAGGTTGAAAAAACTGTTGGCAGGCACTTCAAACGGGTCGCCTTCCCGATAGGGTTTCCACTCCGTTTCGCCGGCGATGAGCACGTCCATTTCTCCGCCGAGCGTTTTCTTTGTGCCGTCTTCGAGCAGAACAGATCGGCTGGTCACCCTGCCGTCAAAATAGACGTTTGCTTCTTTCACGACGGTTACGTTTGTAAATTCACGCATCTAAAATTTTCTTTGTCTTATGATTCTGAAAGGCGTTTCTGCGGAGCTTCGAAGAGCAGTTCGTGGGCTTCGTGCAGGATGCCGGGGATGTCTTTGGCGAACGGGCTGTTTTCGAGCACTTCGCTTAAATCCACTTCATCGACATTGGCGGCGTTTTGTCCTGGGAACCAGTGGCCAGCATTGCCCATGAGGTTGTAGCGCATTTTGCCGAACTCAACTAGATCGAGCCCTTTGGCGTAGGTCCACAGGCGTAGAATTTCGGGAATATTGATTTCGCCGGGGGTGTCGATCTGCCGCGGTAGCCCTTCGTGCCAGCGTTGCACCCAGTCGGTGCCGAGCTCTTTTTCCAATGCTTGGCGAAGTTGAGCTTCGATCCTTTTTATGGTTGGAAACTTTTCTTCCATGTTTTGGACGGCGGCGACGTGTTCGACCAAGTCGGATGGCCGTGCGGCGCCGATGGAGAGGGTGTGTATGTTGGGATCGCGCAGGCAGTAGAGATCGTTGAAGGCCATGGGCGTGAGCGGCTGGCAGAGGTCGATCAGTTTTGGCGGTGGCTCGTAGAGCTTGCCACCTTTGTCGACCGGACTGATGATAAATATGCCCATGTCGAGTTTGGCGGCGGCGTCGACCGGCGCGCGGTTGATCGGGTGGTAAACGAAGTACCAGTGGAGGTTGACGTAGTCGAACAGACCGGTTTCGATTGTTTTGACGACGAGGTCGGATGGCCCGTGGGTGGAAAAGCCGATGTGATGGCAGCGACCCTCTTTTTTAAGCTGTTGAATCGCGGGCATGCACCGGAGCGCCTGTTGGAGAACCTCCTCGTTGTTGATGCCGTGGAGGGCAAGCAGGTCGACATGGTCGAGTTTCAGCGCGGACATCGAGGTCTCGAACGCCTCGAGAAACTCGGCGGGGGTTTCCGCCGGAGCGACTTTGGTCTGCACGATCATTTTGTCGCGCGGCAACGTCGGCAGGATTTTACCGAGCTGAAATTCGGAAGTGCCGTAGCCGCGTGCGGTTTCGATGTGGTTGACGCCGAGCTCAAGCGCGTAGCGGATGGTGGCCTCAACATTTTTTTGGTTTTCTTCTGTGACGGATTTGCGGTCTTCGGGTTCGTCGTTCCAGCTTTGCTGGTAGCGCATTCCTCCGCAGGTGATGACAGGCATCTGAAGTTCGGTTTTTCCGAAGCGGCGTGTGGGTACAGACATAATTTAACTCCCTAATCCAATGACGAGACCCAGTGAAATCGCGGACAGCAGCGTGCTAACGACAACAATATGCCCGGCTAGCTCGCTGTCGCTGTTGAAAATATCGGCCATCACATAACTGGCGACCGCCGTGGGGCAGGCCAGATAGATCAGCAGGATCTGCCGCTCAACGGGCGGCAGATTCCAGAGCAGGGCCAGCCCGAGCCCGATTGCCGGTTGGAGGAACACCTTGATGCATGAGGACAGCGCCGAGATCGGGAACCCTTTACCGAGCCCTTTAAAGTTGAGTGAGGCGCCGATGGTCAACAGCGCTAGCGCCAGAGCGGCATTGCCCAGTGCGCCCAGCGAGCGTTCGACGGCCAACGGGAAACGCAGGCCGAGCATATTGAGCGCCAGGCCGATACCGCAGGAAAGGAGCAGTGGATTGGTTAGCAGCTGTTTAATAAACAGTCTGGCGGTGGCGGTGGCGCTGCGCTTTTGGTGTTCGCCGTAGGCCAACAGAACCGTGACGGAGAAGATGTTGTAGAAGATGATGGCCGGGGCCAGTGCGATGGTGGCGACGGCTTCAATGTGCGGGTTGAGGCCGGCCATGGAGTAAAGGATGACCGGCAGGCCCACAAAGGCATTGTTGGCACGGGAGCTGCCCTGAACGAACGCGCCGGCGCTTTTGCGGTTTAGGCGGAGGACGCGGGCCAGCACAATACCGATGAGTGCGGAAGCGATGGTGGAAACAATCAGCAAAATCGAGATGCGCGAAACCTCGTCCGCGGTAAAGGTGGCGTGAGTGACTTTATCGAGCAGCAGAGCGGGCAGGGCGACCCAGTAGGTCAGTCGGTTGAACACGCCGGCCTGTTCCTTGGACAGAAAACTTGTCTGGGTGAGCGCTTTGCCCAGAGCAATGATCAGGAAGACCGGCACTAAACTGTTAAACACATGCATAGACGTAGGGTAGGCAAACCCGTCGATAAATCAAAACCGAAAGTGGTAAAAGCTACCTCATGCGCCATGGGGCTTCCAATTCTTGGAAACACAATGATGAGGAAACCAGCCCCTGCCGCTGTCCGAGAAAATGGACAGCGGCACCGGGTAATCCGGCTCGGCCGGACTACTCGGTCCACGGAGCGGTGACACGATAGAACTGTTGCGTGGGCACGGCGGAGTTGGTCTGCCAGTTAATTGGGCCCATCAACGATCCGCCTACATCGGTCCAGACATTGGTGAGCAGGTTGCTTGAACTCTGCACCTGATAGCTGATGTTGTTTTCGGCGTTCCACTCGACCTTGGCCACGGCGTTGGAAACCGTCACAATGATGTTTGTGATGACGATGTCGGTGGAGGTTTGCGGCTGGTAGAGGTTTATCAGATAGTCTTCCACTTCGCCATCAAGAGGGATTATGGAGTTGTCCGCTGGCAGACCTCCGGGTAAGGATGTGATACGGAATCGGGCATAGGTTGGACCGAGCGCACTGGGCTGTGGTATAGGGATGTTCAGGTTATTCATACCGGCGGAGATCAGTGTTGCGGTTACAATCTGTTCTCCGGCATCGAACCAGTCGCCGTCGGCGTTGAAGTCGATCCATGCGTCGAGATAACCGCCGGAGACCCCGGCCACTACGTTGATGGAGGCGTTGGCTCCTGCCACGATTTTGGAGGCGAAAGTGACGCCGTCTTCGTCGTCTAAACCGGTGGTATCATCGCCGTCGGCCGCAGTCTTGGGGACACCGTTCGTCTCGGCATCGATGGTTGCGCCGAGCATGACGCCGGCCGATATGGGATGGTTGGCTCCGCTGCTGGTTAGCAGTGTCGGGTAGTTCGGATCAGGCGCATCGCTCCAATCGCTGCCGGAAGGGACTGGCGAGATGAGCCAATGATAATCTTCCACTTCGCCATCGAGTGCTAGGCCGGCGGGAATGGCGGTGCCGCTGGGGTAGGCGGAGGCACCGCTGGTGATGCGGAACCGGCAGTGGGCCGGGATACCGCTCGAGGCTGTCAGCGGAACCGGGAAGAGCAGGGAATTGGTTCCCTGAACAAGCGACTGGTTGCTGAAGATTTGATCACCGAGTTGAGAGAAAGCGCTGTCCAGATTGAAGTCGATCCATGCATCCAGAATTCCGGCTTGCGACGCGATGACATCCACGGAGGAGTATCCGCCGGGCATGAGCGCTGAGCAGGTTTGAATTACGCCGTCCTCGTCACCCAGCGGATAGGGGATACCGGGATAGAGCAGGTTTGTGTCGTCGCCGTCGGCGTTGATCGTTTGTTGTCCGTCCAACTCACCATCAACTGTTGCACCAAGAAACAGCGGAGAACTGAGGACATGATGCGCCCCGTTGTTGGCAGACAGAACGGGATAACCCGGGTCGGGCAGGTCGCCCCAGTCGATCTCAAAAATGTCTTCAATGTCGATCTGATAGTCTTCCACCTCGCCATCGGAGGCATAGCCGGTTGGTTGTAGACCCGAGACAGAGCTGTAGCGCACCCTCATGTAGGTATTGGTGGCGAGAGTTGCACTGGTCGGGACCGGAATGGTCAGCGTGGTGGTTCCGGAGGACAGTGAAAGGTCTATGTAAACCTGTTCTCCAGCATCCATCCAGCTGCCGTTCATATTAAAGTCGATCCAGATGTTCAGTAGTCCCGAGCCAAATGTGGTTACATCAATCTGCGCGACTGCGCCGGGAAAGAAGGGGCTCTTGAATGTGATGCCGTCTTCGTCATCGCCGCCTGCATCAATATCGTCACCATTGGCTAGTGTGGACGGCTGTCCATTCGGTTCCGCGTCAATGGCGGTTCCAAGATAGAGCGAGGTGCCGATCAAATGGTTCGCGCCGGAGCTTGCGGCAAACGTCGGGTAGGGCGTATCGGGCGCGTCACCCCAGTCGAGTCTCTCGACTGTTATGGCGTAGTCTTCCACTTCGCCGTCGGTTGCGTTTCCAGTCGGCGCCGGGATTCCGCCCGTATAAGCGGACGTGCTACTGGTGTAGCGGAAGCGCAAATAATTCTGTCCGCTTGGCGTGCCGATCGGTACAGGAAAACTGAACGGGTTTGGGCCGGCAACAACGCCACCGGTGAATACGTGCTCGCCTGGAAGGTCCCAGGCCCCGTTGCCATTCAGATCCATCCAGACATCGAGTTGTCCGATGGCTGAAGCGACCGCATTGAATGAGGCGGTTTGTCCCGGAACGAAGAGTGACGTGAATGTGATGCCGTCTTCGTCGGCCAGATTGTTCACATCATCTCCACTCGCGGTGACGGTGGGCTGGCCGTCGAATTCGTCATCAATCAAGGTGCCAAGGATGTAGTTCATGTTGATGGTGTGGTTGGCGCCGAGGTTGGCCGACAAGGTGTTATAACTGTCCGGCAGGTCGCCCCAATCGAATTTTTCCTCCGGCTCCGGCTCGTCTGGGCCGTCGATGATGAAGGCGAGATCGAGCGATATGCCGGTTTCCGGATCGATCAGTTCCCTCCACTGATTGGTGTTTATGACCGGCAGGTCGGCCCAGACGGCATCGTCCATGAAGTGTTCCGATACGGAGGTTTTCCAGCCCCACTGACCGAAGGTAGTTTCCACGGAGACATCCAACCAGTAGATGGTGTTGCTGGTTTGAACGAAGGCCTCGTTGGTCGGAATGATGATGTCGTAGCGGAAATAGTTGGAATGGTTATTGAGGATGTGTATGTCCATATTTGGGTCATACCATCCCTGCATGGAGGGTTCTTCCGGTGTGATTGTAACCAGCCATCCCTGAGGTGGATTTTGCGGATCAATGTTCCACTCGATGAGAGCCGGTAGTTCCGGCTTACTGTATTCTGAGCCGGTACCGTCGGGGTCGGGGATATCGTTGTGGATGCTCAGGTGGATATTGGTGATTCCCTGAAAAGGATCCTCCATTATAAACTCATCAGAGAACCATGATCCCCAGAAAATGATATTGGTGATGGGGCCGCTAGCGGTGCAGAGGAAGTCGTCGGCGAGCACTTTTTGCAAACCATCTTCGCCGTTGCAGGCGCGCACATCCCAGCCGTTGGGATCGGGCAGCTGAGGCCAGTGCATTTTGTGCGACACTTCATCATCTTCTTCGTTGTAAAACACAGAGGCATCGGAGGCATAGATATACTCAATCGGTTCTTCCTGCCAGAATGGAGGTGGTGGTGTGGAGATGCTGGTTCCGGCATCGATCAGCAGCGTGTCGAGCCAGTGGCTGATCTTCAGGGAGGTGTGCCGATTATAAAGCACGTCTAGCCCCATCTGCTGACTGGCGCGGATCACGCTGTGGCGGTAATCGCTGATGGGCATGCCCGATCCTGTTATCGTGAACTGCATCAGCACGGTTGACTGATTGCCGATAGGGATATCAAACGGCGTCAGCTTCCACGACGGAACCTGAAATTTTCCCGCAGGCTGATACGGGGGTTGTAGGCCCGGAGTCCAGCAGTACCACGCTCGTTCATCTTCGTTGGCGGCAACGATATGATACTGACCGGCGGAAACAGGATCGGGCCAGTAGGGCGAGCTGCCCGACGGGATCATGTTTGTTTCGGCCAAAGCAAATTCGGCGGTAATACGCACCTGTTGCATCAGATCTCCGCCACTGGTTACACCGGCGGCGGTTTGCACTTCACCATGACTGTTGGATACTGTTCCTCCGGCATAGTCGGCGGGCAGATTGTTGGACACAACTGCAAGGACGTCAAACGCGAGGATATTTGAATTGGTATCGCCGGGGGTGCTGAACGTAATGCTTTGAACGGTTCCGGCAATAGTCAGCGACTGGTCGTCATCATGGAATTCCCATGTACAAGCGTTGGTGGCACCGGAATTCGGATCACTAAACCATTGTCCCTGCATGGCCATGCTGTCCCACAACGGACCGCAGGGCGTTTGGACTTGAAAGTTTGAGGATTGAATCGGCCGAGCGGGGCCGGCGAGAGCGGATGCGCTACAGAAGATCATGGCGAGAATAAACAACTTTTTCATAACTTTCCCCTTGTATCTGGCTACGTTTAACATTTAAACTGAAATGTTTACCCCTGTTTCTTAAGGGAAGGGTAAACTTCCGCTTTTTAGATGTCCAGATTAAAGCCGAGTGATGGGCAGGTGTATAGATGAGTAGGTTGGTCACGTTAGAAAATTGTTTTCCAACCCTTAGAAGCCATCGCATCCTTCTTCGCCAAAGGCTTCGTCGGACAGGTCGGCGGCACAGAAACATTTCCAATGGTTGGAAAATCTGGGATAATTTTTCCCACTCGAGGCGAAGCGGAGAGAGGCCGGCGCTATCGCGACGGCAATGCGTTGGAGCAAAGCGGAAGCATAATTTACCAAAGGTAAATAATGAGCGCAGCGAATGGTTCAATGAAGTGGAGAGGCAATTTTGGAACCGACTGTGTCTCAGCCTTCGCCAAGGCTACGACGGGCACGGTGGGGAGCAAATTTTTATCCAAAGCTTGGGGGAAATGGCGAGAATGAATCCAAAAGAAAAAGAGGTTTTGCCTCTGCCGATGAGTCGGAAGGAGATGGATGCGCGCGGGTGGGAAACCCTCGATGTGCTGATCATCACTGGCGATGCGTATATTGACCATCCGGCGTTCGGCGCGGCAGTGATCGGTCGTGTGCTCGAAGCCGACGGCTGGCGTGTTGGCATTATCGCTCAGCCGGACTGGACGAATCCCGATTCACTCATTGCCATGGGCCGGCCGCGCCTGTTTTGCGGAATTACGGCGGGCAATCTCGATTCGATGCTCTCGCACTACACCGCCGCGCGCCGCAAGCGCAAAGAGGACTCCTACACCCCCGGCGGCGAAACTGGCAAGCGGCCGAACTTGGCGGCGATGGTCTACACGCAACTAGCAAAAAAAGCGTTCCCAGGCGTGACGACGGTGATTGGCGGCATCGAAGCCAGCCTGCGGCGCACCGTCCACTACGACTATTGGCAGGACAAATTGCGCCCCTCCATTCTGGCCGACGCCAAAGCCGATATTCTGGTTTACGGCATGGGCGAGCGTGCGATTCGGGAAGTGGCGAAGAGGCTTGTAGGACAGGCTTCTCGATCAGAGAGCCTGTGCGCAGAAGAACACACGCTCCCGAATACGGGAAGCGCGGCCTACAATACGAGTGATCTTTTGAGCGGAATTCCCGGCACAGCGCGTTTTCTCGGTGGCAAGGAAACCGCCGCGCTCGATTTGTCGCAGTGTGTGGCGCTGCCTTCTTTTGAGGAGTGCAAAGCGGACAAAAAGGCGGTGCTGGAGCTGACGCAGTTGACGGAGCGGGAGCAGAATCCGTTTTCGGGCAAGCCGCTGGTGCAGATGCACGGCGCGCGCGCGGTGCTCATCGAACCGCCGGCCGAGCCGCTTTCAACCGAAGAAATGGACCGGGTTTACGAATTGCCGTACCTGAAGCTTCCGCATCCTTCTTATCAGTCGCCGGTGCCGGCTTACACGATGATCAAGGAATCGGTGACGGTGGTGCGCGGTTGCGGCGGCGGGTGCACCTTCTGCGGGCTGGGGCTGCATCAGGGCCGGTTTTTGACTAGTCGCTCCGAAGAGTCGGTGGTACGCGAGGTAAAGAATCTCACGAATCAGCCGTGGTTTCACGGCACGGTGACGGATATTGGCGGGCCGACGGCCAATTTGTACGGATGCATCAACGGCGTCTGTGAGGCGTGCAAAACCTGTAAGCGGTCGAGTTGCCTTTATCCGAGCATCTGTCCGAATCTGGAAATCGATGCGACCTCGGCCATCCATTTGATGCGGCGGGTGCGCGAGCTCGAAAAGGTGAAGCACGTGTTTGTGCAGTCGGGCATCCGGATGGATGTGGCGCTGCGCACGCCGGAATACATTCGCGAGCTGGCAAAGTTCCATGTGTCCGGCCATCTCAAGGTGGCGCCGGAGCATATGCACGCCGAGGTGCTCAAAAAAATGCGCAAGCCGGGGCCGAAGTGCTTTTACGATTTTCAGGAGGCGTTTGAGAAAGAGAGTCGCGCGGCGGAAAAAAAGCAGTATCTGGTGCCGTATTTCATCTCCAACTTTCCCGGTTCGACGGAGCAGGAGATGAAGGAGGTTGAGCAGTTTGTCCGCGAAGAGGAGTGGAAACTGCAGCAGGTGCAGGATTTTATTCCGCTGCCGATGACGCCCGCTGCGGCCACCTACTACACCGGTCTCGATTACGAAACCGGCGAGCCGGTTCCAGTCATTCGCGGCCTCGCCGAACGCCGGACCCAAATGAAGCAGCTTCGTCCCCACGCCCGCCACAAGGGCGGTCGTCGTCCCTGATTCCTCCAAGCCTTGGAAGCAGGCTGAGCCTGCACCCAAAACTTTTTCCAAACCTTGGAAAATTTCTGTGTGTGGATGCAATAGACCTTCCAATGTCTGGAAAAATGGGGTAAGAATCTGTTCTTATGGGAAAAACAAACGTCAATATGATCTGTGATATCGCCGAGCTCTCTTCTCTGTTTGAGAAGAGCAGCGGTTTGGATGATTTTTTGCAAGCGGCTGTCAGTACGGTGGCCTACCACATGAAATCGGCGGTCTGTTCGATTTATATTTATGATGAGTCCACCCGGATGCTGACGCTGCGCGCGACGCAGGGGCTGAATGCGGGCGCGGTCGGAAAGGTTCAGCTACGTCTCGGGCAGGGGATTGCCGGGCTGGCGCTGAAGGAGCTGCGTTCGATCTGCGCAGGGTGCGCGTCGAAGAGCCCGAATTTCAAGTCGGTGGGCGGGATTGGCGAGGAAAAATATGAGGCGTTTCTGGCGGTGCCGATCCGGCGTCAGCTCAAGCGCGTCGGCGTATTGATCGTTCAGGATACGCAGGTTGACTATTTTGATGATGCCGATGAACAGGCGCTGAAGGCGATTGCGGCTCAGCTGGCCACGGTGATTGAGAATGCGGATTTGTTGATGGCCCTGCACCGCCGGGAGGAGCAGAAGCCCGCCGCGCCGTCGTCGGTCGGCAAGATGATTACAGGGCGTCCGGGCAGTGGCGGTGTGGCGCGGGGGGTTGGTAGCTTGACGACGGTGTCGGGCCGCAGCGGACGGTTCCGTAAGCTTGAGTCCACGCCGGAGAATCTGACGCTAGAGGATTTTGATCGCGCACTGAAGGCCAGTGAGCAGCAGTTGTCCGATCTGCAGCGCGAGGCGGCTGAGGATTTGTCCGATGTGGCTCAGCTGATTTTCAGCGCGCATTTGTTGATCCTGGCGGATGATGAGTTTTCCGGAGCGATCCGCCGGCAGATTGAGGAGGGAACCCATCCCGTGGACGCGCTGGTGGATGTGGTAAACCACTACATTGATATTTTTCAGGCGAGCCCGAATCCGCGCCTGCAGGAGAAGGTGCACGATCTGAAAGATCTGGGGCACCGTCTGATGGAAAACCTGGTCGGTGGCAATCGCGCGCCCGGCGATTACAGCGGGCATATTATTCTGGCGGATGCACTGTTGCCGTCCGATGTGCTGAAGCTGGCTACGGAAAATGCAGAAGGCTTTATTGTCCAGGGCGGGATGACTTCGCATATTGCGATTATCTGCCGTTCGTTGCAGAAGCCGATGGTGATGGTGGATGCGCAGCAGTTTGATCTGTTTGGTGTGGGTTGCGATCTGCTGATGGACGGGTCCGCCGGTACGGTATATATCCAGCCGTCGGACGATGTGCTCAAAGAGTACGCCAAGCATCAGCGCCGAGCTGATGCGTTGGAGGCCGCTTCTCCGATGAAAACGGAGAGCTACACGACGGATGGCACGCGCATTCAACTGTTCGCCAATATCAACCTGCTGAGCGATTTGAAGCTGGCGGATCAGTTTAATGCCGAAGGGGTTGGACTTTATCGCAGTGAATTCCCGTTCATTATCCGCAACGATTTCCCCTCGGAAGAGGAGCAGTACCGGGTGTACAGCCAGATTGTGGAGTCGATGGGTGAGCGGGAGGTAACGTTCCGGGCACTGGATATCGGCGGCGACAAGCTACTCTCTTATCAGGATGAAGTGGAGGAGGCCAATCCGTTCCTCGGACTGCGCGGCATTCGATTTCTCTTGCGCAATAAAGAGGTGTTCGCCGAACAGATCCGCGCGATGCTTCGGGCCGGCGTGGGCGGTAACACGCGGATTATGTTCCCGCTGATTTCTTCGGTGGATGAGTTTATTGAAGCGCAGGAGCTGGTGCATGAGTGTATGGGCGAGTTGGATTCGCGTGGGGAGGAATACAATCGTGAAACCCGTCTGGGTGTGATGATCGAACTGCCGTCGGCGGTGGTGCTGGTGGAGGATCTGGCTCACGAAGTGGATTTTATGTCGATCGGAACCAACGACCTGATCCAGTATATGCTGGCGGTCGACCGAACCAACGAAATGGTTTCCAAGCTCTATTTATCTCACCACCCGGCCATTTTGCGAGCGATTGACCGTGTGGTCTCGGTGGCGCGCAGCCACCGCATCGATGTGTCGATCTGCGGTGACATTGCCCGCGATCCGAAAATGATTCCTTTCCTGTTGGGAGTCGGAATCCGGAAAATCAGCCTTTCTCCGCGTCAGATGTTCGAGATTCAGCAAGCGGTGGAGGCGGTCAGCATGGAAAAGGCGGTTTATGCCGCCCGGCAGATGCTAGAACTGAGCCGGATTTCTGAGGTGGAAACCTTTTTAAATAATACATAATTGTTGCTAAACAGCTGTTAGACACATTTATGTAACAACATCCCTTTCGGGGAGTGTTTTTGCAACTGATTTACTATAAGCAGTTTATGTTTTTCTATTTCTCCTAAAACAAGCTTTGGCTTGGTTTGTGCTTTAAGGGGACATCATATCGCCGGTGACAGGGGCGGGTTTGGATGTTCGACCTAAAGGAGAAGTTATGAAAAGTTGGAAAAAAGCGTTGCTTGCGGTGGCCGTTCTGGCACTTGGCGCAGGGGTTTATGCGGATGACGCTGCGCCAGCTGTTACGGCTGCAGACGCCATGTTTACGGCGAATAATATCTGGATGATGGTCTCCATCTTCCTAGTGTTCGTTATGCATCTGGGATTTGCAACGGTGGAAACGGGACTGACCCGTGCCAAGAACACCGTGAATATTCTGTTCAAAAACACGGCGATTGTCGCGATCGGTCTGCTGACCTATGCGCTGATCGGGTTCAACCTGATGTATCCGGGCGATTTCAGCATCGCAGGTTTCTTCGGCTTTGCCGGATTTGGCATTGCGGCTCCGGAGGGTGCAGCCGGTCTGATCGACTACGCCGGTGGAAACTACTCCTACTGGACCGACTTCCTGTTCCAAGGCATGTTCGCGGCCACAGCGGCTACGATCGTTTCCGGAGCGGTGGCTGAGCGCATCAAGTTGGGATCGTTTTTGATCTTTTCGGCCATTTATATCGCATTGGTTTACCCCTTTGTGGGCTCCTGGGTCTGGGGTGGCGGCTGGCTCGCTGAGAAAGGGTTCCACGACTTTGCCGGTTCCACACTCGTCCATTCGGCGGGTGGCTGGGCCGCTCTCGCGGGGATTCTATTGCTTGGTCCGCGTCTGGGAAAATATGTGAATGGACAGGCCAAGGCCATTATGGGCCACAACATGCCTTTGGTGACCATCGGAGTATTCCTGCTGTGGCTAGGTTGGTTTGGTTTTAATGGTGGATCCGTTCTGTCTGGCGATCCGGGGATGGTTTCCTACGTTCTCGTCACCACCTGCATGGCCGCTGCCGCCGGGATCATCGGTTCGATGATCGCCACCTGGACGATCCAGAAAAAACCTGACTTGACCATGGTCCTTAACGGCTGTCTGGCCGGACTCGTTGGAATTACCGCGGGTGCAGACGTGGTTTCTGTCGGCGCGTCCATCATCATCGGGCTCATTTGCGGAGCCGTGGCGGTTGTTTCCGTCATGATGTTCGACAAGTTGGAAATTGACGATCCGGTCGGTGCCACCACCGTCCATCTCGTTTGCGGGATTCTCGGCACCCTGTTTGTCGGTGTGTTCAGCACAGATTACAGCCTTGGCGTGCAGGCCCTTGGTGTATTGGCCTACGGAGCATTTTGCTTCCCGGCCGCGTTGCTGATCTTCGGCATCTTGAAAGCCACCATGGGTATCCGCGTCAGCGAAGAAGAAGAACTTAAGGGTTTGGATATCGGCGAGCACGGCATGGAGGCCTACAGCGGATTCCAGTTCTTCACGAATAGTTAGGGGTTATCAGAAAATGGTTATCTGTTATCAGGAATAGGCGGAAAATTTGATCCGAATAACTAATAAAAGATAACCAATAACGGAGCCCGGAGGGCTCGAAGGAGAAAATATCATGAAATTAATTATTGCATATATCCAGCCCGATAAACTCACAGCAGTGAAGCAGGCGCTGTACGAAAAAGAAGTGTTTAAAATGTCCGTTACCAACGCGCTGGGTTGTGGGCAGCAGAAGGGCTACCACGAAACCTACCGCGGAGCAGACATCGAAGTGAACCTCCTCAAAAAGGTCCGTCTCGAGATTGCCGTTAGTGACGAGTTTGTCGATGCGGCGGTTGAGGCGATCATCAGCGGAGCCCGTTCCGGGAACATCGGCGACGGCAAAATCTTCATCCAAGATCTCAACGACTGTATTCGCATCCGCACGGGGGAAAAAGGAGCCGACGCGATCGGCTGAACAGAGTTCCAAATGAGCGCGCCCGGTCCGGTCTGATCGGAGGAGAAGAGCCGCCGGGCGCACTCGCCTAACTTTCAAGAACAACAACGAAAAGGAAAATAGAATGGGAAAAGTGTTAGCAATTATAATGCTCGCCGCCTGCGCGGCACTCGCCGCTCAGGCCGCCGCCGTCAGCACAACTGTTGACTTCGCTAGCGCCTACGTATTCCGTGGTGTCACCCTGAACAACGGATTCGTTATGTAGCCCGGCGCGGAAATCTCCGGATTCCCGATTGATGAAGCGTACGGTTCGCTCGCGGTCGGCATCTGGGGCAACTATGACATCGATGCCATCGGTGACGGACAGGAGTTTTCCGAAGTGGACTACTATGTGTCCTACAGCCTTCCGATCGAAGTGATCGATGTGGGCGCAACCTACACCGAATACACCTATCCGGGTGCTAGCGGTGGCGATGCCGATCGAGAAATCGCTCTGAGCCTCGGCTCTGCGATCGGTACCAACGGTCTGTACAGCTCTGTCACCTTCAACTACGGTTTGGGTGGCGCGGTTGGGAAAGACCTCTACATCGAAGGTGCTCTCGACTATGAAATGGAACTCAGCGATGCGCTTTCTGCTTCAGCAGGCGTCACCGTGGGGTATTTCGTCAGCGATAGCGGAGAGAGTGGATTCCATAATGCGACTGTATCCGTTGGTCTGGGGTATGCTCTGAACGACAACTGGTCGGTCGGTGCGGGTCTCACCTACATCGCTCAGCTAGACAGTGACGTGTTGGCTGACACCACCCCGGCCGCTGCCGGTTACGACGTGAACCTGCTCGCCAGTGTTGGCATCTCTTGCGACTTCTAATTGAAGTTCACGAAAGATCGAAGCGCCCCGCATCCGCAGGGCGCTTTTTTTTGTCTGCCCGCCATAGTTCGCAGAGCGCCGTCGGGTTTTCCAATGTTTGGAAAAATCGAAACAAAAAGTTCCAAGCATTGGAAACTTTTCTTCAAACCCTTGGACTCGACTTAAAGCGGAGAGAGGCTTTTGGTATTTCCAAAAGCAATGATTGGCAAGGAATGGCAAAACCGTTTATAAACGGGCTTTCCAATTAGGAGAGAATCATGGACGAACTGCTTAAACTGCTGAAGAACAACGCCAAAGAAAGCCCAGAGAATCTAGCTAAACTGCTCGGGAAAACCGCCGACGAAGTCAGTAGCCAGATTGAGGCCTATGAAAACCAGGGAATCATCCAGGGCTATCAGACGGTCATCAACGAAGACAAAATCGATGGCGCCCCCGTCACCGCCGCCATCGAAGTGCGCCTCACGACCGATCGCGAAGGCGGCTTCAATCGCATCGCTGATCGCATCAGTCGTTTCCCGCAAGTCCGCTCGGCCTACTTGATGTCCGGTGGCTACGACTTGCTGCTGTTTGTCAGCGGAAAAACACTCAATGACGTCGCCAGCTTTGTTAGTGAAAAGCTTTCCACGCTTAAAGGTGTAGTGGGAACCGGTACTCACTTCATGCTCAAAACCTATAAACGTAACGATGTGCTCATGAACATTCCCGATGAAAACGAACGCCCCCAAATCTCTCCGTAGTCGAGTCGCGTCCCACGTGCGCGACATTCCGCGCTCGGGCATCCGCGACTTCTTCGATATTGTCAGCTCCCGCGACGACGTAATTAGTCTTGGCGTTGGCGAGCCCGACTTCGTCACGCCCTGGCATATTCGCGAAGCTGCCATCCAAGCCCTTGAGCAGGGCGTCACTAGCTACACCTCCAACCTCGGCCTGCTCAGCCTGCGCAAAGAACTCTCCACCTACGTTCAGGGAATCACCGGCGCCCAATACAATCCGGACAACGAAATTCTCATCACCGTTGGCGTCAGCGAAGCCATGGACCTCGCCCTGCGCGCCCTCATCGAACCCGGCGACGAAGTGCTCTATCATGAACCTTGCTACGTCTCCTACAATCCCGTCATCACCTTCGCCCACGGGGTTCCGGTCAAAGTCGAAACCACCCAAGAGAACGACTTCAAGCTCACGCGCGAACAGCTCGAGAAAAAGGTCACCAAAAAGACCAAGTTGCTCATGCTCAACTTCCCGACCAACCCGACCGGCGCCGTCCTGTCGCGCGAAGAGGTTCAGGAGATTGCCGAATTCGCCATTGAACACGACCTGATCGTTCTCACCGACGAAATCTACGGCGAACTTTCCTACGACCAGCCGCACGTCAGCTTCGTCTCCGTGCCCGGCATGAAAGAACGCACCGTCTACCTGCACGGTTTTTCCAAAGCCTGGGCCATGACCGGCTTCCGCCTTGGCTTTGCTTGTGCCCCGCCCGAGCTCACCGAAGCCATGATGAAAATCCATCAATACACCATGCTCTGCGCCCCCATCCTCAGCCAGCGCGCCGCGTTGGAGGCTCTGAAGAACCCCAACGAAGATATTGACGAAATGCGCGACAGCTACGCTGTGCGCCGCAATTACATGCACAGCGCATTTCAGGAAATGGGCATCGACTGCTTCCTGCCCGGTGGCGCCTTCTACATGTTTCCAAGCATCGGAAAATTTGGCATGAGCTCCTACGACTTCGCCATGAAGCTGCTAGAAGAAGAGAATGTCGCCGTCGTCCCCGGCACCGCCTTCGGCCCCTGTGGCGAAGGCTCCGTGCGCTGCTGCTACGCCACCTCCCTCGACGACATCAAAGAAGCCATGATCCGCATCGCCCGCTTCGTCAAAAAGCTCGGCTAGCGCAATTTTTCCAGACTTCGGGACAATCATTCGTGTTAATTTGCGAAATTCGTGATCAAACCCTTTTTCTTAAGGAGAAAAGATGAGCGCAAAGATCTACTGGTTTTCGGGGGCGGGGAATTCGCTTTCCATTGCAAAAACACTTGCTGAAAAAACGCCAGACGCGGAATTGATTTCGGTGGCGGAGGCGGTGAACAACCCGCCAGTGGCCGCGGATATTATCGGTATTGTCTGCCCCGTCTATGCGTGGGGCCCGCCCGCGCTCGTCGCTCGCTTCATCCGCAAGATGAGGGCTTTGCCCGACAGCTATATTTTCACCGTCATGACCTTTGCCGGTTCGCAGGGCGGGGCGCCACTTTTGATCCGCGGGATGCTTCAGGATCGCGGACTCGATCTGCACGCCGCGTGGGGCGTAAAAATGCCTGAAAACTTTCCGCCACTCGGTTCGGCTCCCGCGCCGGAGAAGCAAAATGAGATCAACGCCGAGGCCGACGAAAAAATTGCGCAGATCACCGAAGAGTTGCAGACGTTCCCGCGCGGGTATTACGAAGTGGCGGGTGGCATCTGGAAAGTTCTCAGCAAAATGATATACCCTGGTTTCCGATTTTTTTTACGTCACCGCGCCGACCGCTTTTTTCGCGTTGATAGCAAATGCAACGGCTGTGGGCTCTGCGCCGAGATTTGTCCAGTGGGCGATATTGAAATGGTCGATGGGAAACCGGAATGGAAGGGCCGCTGCGAACAGTGCTACGCCTGCTTCCACTGGTGCCCGCAAAACGCGATTCAATACGGCGCTTCATCCCGCCTGCGCCGTTACCACCATCCCCGAACTTCAGTTGCTGATTTCCGTCAAAATGGAAGTTTGTAGAAGGGCGGGGCCGAGACCCCGCCTACGGAACGAGCCAGTTGTGCAGACGGCTGGGTTTATTCATATGAGGCGGAGATGCCGATGATCAGGTCGCCAGCATCCAAAGAAGTATCGCCGACATTCAGGTCGGATAACGAGTTAGCTCCGTTTATGAAGTGAAGCACCTGTTCTTCGGTCAGTTGCTGACCGTTTGTTGCGCCAATTCCACCCGCATAGGCTGAGATGGGGAGCGTGCACATTCCTTTGGCCTTTTCAACCTCGGCAATGTTCCGCAATTTTGCTTTTTCCTGTGAGGATTCGTATGCGTTTAGGATCGAGGGAATCCCAATAGCGGCGAGCATCCCGGTATAAGCTGTGGTGATCAACTCGCAGGGCTTGGCTCCGTTGTAATTGGCAAGGGTTTTGGTGTAGATGCCGGTTGGTGTTTTGAGGGAGTAGCCGCCGGCGTACATGTCTTCATATCTGCCAAACATCAGTTCCATTACGGCCAGCTCAGACTCCTCCGAGGTGGGCATCATTTTTTTCAAGGTGTCAATGTAGGTTTGGGCGAAGCGCGGGGAAACGAACTCGATAGAGCTGGTTTTTTCAGGCGCATCGGCGAGCAGTTTTTTATACAGATCGGTAGCGATGAGTCCGTTTTTGTTGGCTTTACTGTCTAGGGCTTTCACGACCGCTTCGCGAGTGGAGCCGATTAACAAATAGTCGTCGGCGACCATGAGGGTCAGCTCAACGGGAACAGGAAGTGGGACGGGCACGGTGATCGTATGGAGTGTGTAGGAGCCGTGTGTGGACTCGGTGATCGGAGCCTTTGCCAAGGTCAGTTTGTCCAGAATCAGGTTTCCGAGCAACGGACTGGTGGTTTTCAGGCCAATCAGCAAGTTTGGCTCTGGGATCGTCATGCCGGGTTGCAGCTCGATGGTTTTATCTTCCGACAATTGGACCGATAGCAAGATTTCATTATCCAGCGATTCGCAGATAGCGGCAACATTGGTGTCAAGCATCATTTCCGCCATGGCGATTTGCTGATTATAGGCTGTGGCTTGCTCTTCGGTACAGAAGGCGGACAGGGCCTCATTGATGATCTTCCATGCTTCCGTCAGGCTGGCTGTGGTGTTTGCGGTGTAAACGGCATCGGCGGGGACATACTGAATGCCCTGCAGCGCACTAGGCTCCGAGGCGATGAGACGCCAGAGGGGTTTTTTCGCATCGGCCTCACTATGGGTCACAATAGAGATGATTCGTGCTAGGCCGTCTTTTGCGGGTGCCATGCTCATGGCGTAGGAATCGAAGGAAAGAAGGCCGCTCCATTCAACACCAAGTCGGATCTTGGCGAAGGTATCGATGATGCTCTGTTGTTCTGTTTCTTCTATGGCTGGGAGCATGGTTTTTGCCAAGGTATCAATATATTCCAACACGCTTGTTTCGATCGTATCGGTATTCATGAAAACCACGAGGTCTCCATCGAGATCCAGCTGTTTTACAGAGGGGGCCATCGGTTTCTCAGTCGTGCCGCAGCTCGAGATTAAGAGGACGGCTCCTGAGAGGACGGCGGCGGCAATTACTATTTTAAATGGTACTTTCATAGAGGACTCCTTTTCATGATTATCATGGAGTGGTCATGAAAACATGATCCAGAAGGTTGAGCCATTACAAAGACCATTAAAATTTATACAGGGATGTTGTTTTCACAAAACCTGTGAACCAGCGTCTTTGTTACGGTGCGAGGCGTTTGGCAAGCCACGTCTTGCGGAGTTTCATTGTGTATGGGGCGATCCATAGGCGGGAGCATAGCCTCGGGGTTCCAGCTTGGAATTTTTAAAGCCATTTTTTCCAATGTTTGGAAGTCTACTTATCATCTTATGCGCATATGCGCATAAGATGATAACAAGGAGCCGCAGGAAAATGATTTTCGGGACAGAGGTTTCATGGTTAAATCCACTCCTGTTTTGAGCCGTTTTTACTAATAACGAATAACAAATATCTAATAACAGCCGCGCAAGCGGCCCTTTTAAGGAAGGAACCTCTCTCATGACTAAAATTACGCGGGCGCTACTGAGCGTCTCAGATAAAACCGGAGTTGTTGAATTTGCTAAAGCACTGGCGGAGCGCGGGGTCGAGCTGCTGTCCACCGGCGGAACCGCCAAAGCGATGCGCGATGCGGGCATTGCGGTGAAAGATGTATCCGAGTTCACTGGCTTCCCCGAAATGCTCGACGGCCGCGTGAAAACGCTCACTCCGCAGGTGCATGCCGGGCTGCTTCACCTTCGTGATAACGCAGAGCACATGAGCACCATGAAAGAGCACGGACTCGAACCGATCGATCTGGTTTGTGTGAACCTCTATCCCTTTGAAGCCACCATCGCCAACCCCGATGTGACGCTTCCCGAAGCGATCGAGCAGATTGATATCGGCGGCCCGACGATGATCCGTTCGGCGGCCAAAAACATGAAATTTGTCACGGTTGTTACCGATCCGGTTGACTACAGCCGTGTGCTGGAGAGCATGGACGCCAACGGCGGCGACACCACCGAGGAGCTTCGTTTTACGCTGGGTCAGAAAGTGTTCGCGCGCGCGGCCGAATACAACGCCGCGATTGCAGGCTATCTCGCCGACAAAGTGGCCAGCGATGTGCCGAAACCTTTTGTGAAAGCCTGTTCCAATGGAACCGCGCTGCGTTACGGAGAAAACTCGCACCAGAAAGCCTGGCTCTATACCGATGCTGCTGCCACCGAGGCGTGCATTGCACAGACCGAAGTCCTGCACGGCAAAGAGATGAGCTACAACAACTACGTCGACGGCGAAGGCGCGCTCGAAGCCGTCAAAGATCTTTCCGGCCGGCCGGGTGTTTCGGTGATCAAACACACCAATCCCTGCGGATACGCCACCGGCGAAACCCTCGCCGAAGCTTTCGAGGCCGCCTGGAGTGGCGACCCCGTCTCCGCGTTCGGTTCCGTAATCGCCGTGACGCAGACCGTTGATCTGGCCACCGCCGAGCTACTGAAGGGCCGTTTCATCGAAGCGCTGATCGCTCCGGACTTCGACGCCGATGCGCTCGAGTTTCTCAAAACCAAGAGCAAAAATATTCGTCTACTAAAACTCAAAGCGCCGATGGCTAAAGCCGCGCCGCGTAAAATGATCAAGGATATCAATGGCGGCCTGCTCGTACAGGATGTTGATGTCGACTCGATCGCCGAGTGGAACGTCGCCACGCAGACTGCCTTTGAGCAGTCCAAACGCGAACTGGCTGAATTCGGTATCGCGGCTGGCAAACACACCAAGTCCAATTCTATTGTGGTGGTGCAGGAATACAAGCCGGGGCAATTCTGTGTGCTTGGCATGGGCGCCGGACAGCCCAACCGCGTTGATTCGCTTCGCAAGCTGGCCGTGCCAAAAGCCATTGAAAACCTCAAATTGCAGAATCCGAATATCACGGACGATCAGATCGCCGAAATCATCGGCGAGTGCGTCTTTGTTTCCGAGGCCTTTTTCCCGTTCGCGGACAGCATCGACGAGGCTCACGCCGTCGGCGCACGTTTTATCGTTCAGCCCGGCGGCTCTATCCGCGACGACGAAGTCATCGCCGCCTGCGACAAATACAACATCGCCATGGCGTTTACCGGCATGCGCCACTTCAAACACTAATATCTGTCAATTTCGGCCGACCTACTGTGTTGCGGCGGGTTCGCGGTGCTTCAGCACAGCGTCACCCGCCGCATCTTGTATCTCAGCCAAACTTGACAGATATTCAGGCTGTAGTCGCGATACAGAACCTCTGTTCCCCCTGTTTGGAAATAACTCTTCCACCCAAGTTGGTCAGTTTGTATTTAAAACGATCCGTGGGACCGCTCTGCCATCCGTGGGGCTTTGATGTTTTTGCAACTCGTTGCGCTCGGCGTCCCAAACGCTTGGAAGTTCGTGGTGATTCGTGCTATTCGTAGGCTTCAATTTTACTGGAGAGAAAAATGGATCCAACTTGGTTGAAGCTGCAGAACGGTAGCGATGTGCGCGGCGTGGCGCTCGAAGGCGTCGAGGACGAAGCCGTCAACCTGACGCCGGAAATCCTCCGTTCGATCGGATTCGCTTTTGCGCAGTGGCTTGCTGAGAAGAAAGGCAAGCCAGCTTCCGAGCTGAAGGTGGCGGTCGGTCACGACTCGCGCCTTTCGGCCGACATGGTGAAGACTGCCGTTTCCCAGGGTTTGGACAAAGCGGGTTGCGCGGCGATTGCCGACAGTGGTCTTTCGTCGACTCCGGCCATGTTTATGGCGACTGTTTTTGAAAATCACGCTTTTGATGGTTCCATTATGCTCACCGCCAGCCATCTGCCGTTCAACCGCAACGGCCTAAAGTTTTTCACCCGCGACGGCGGACTCGGAAAGGCCGACATTAAACAGATTCTGACGATCGCCACCGAAGTCGGCGTCTTTGATGCAATCGAATGTTCCCCTTCGAGTGGCCTCAGGGCAGGCAGGGTTCAGAAAATCGAGCTGATGGACGACTACGCCGCGTCGCTCGTTTCCAATATTCGGAAAGGCGCGGGACAGGGCGCTGCGCCGTTGGCCGGACTCAAAATCGTTGTTGATGCCGGCAATGGCGCGGGCGGCTATTTTGTCGACAAGGTGCTCGCTCCGCTCGGCGCGGATACCTCCGGAAGCCAGTTCCTCGACCCCGACGGATCGTTTCCGAACCACATCCCGAATCCGGAAGACCCGGACGCGATGGAGGCGATCATCGCCGCGGTGAAAAACAAGGGTGCCGATCTCGGCATCATTTTTGATACCGATGTCGATCGCGCGGGCGCGGTCGATAAAAACGGCGCACCGATCAACCGCAACCGGTTCATCGCGCTGATGGCTTCCATCGTGCTCGAAGAGCATCCCGGCAGTGTGATTGTAACCGACTCGGTCACGTCGACCGGTCTCAAATACTGGATCGAAGAAAAACTCGGTGGTGTGCACCACCGCTTCAAACGCGGCTACAAGAATGTGATCAACGAATCCGTTCGCCTCAATGGCGAGGGAAAAGAGTCGTGGCTGGCGATGGAAACATCCGGCCATGGTGCGCTCAAAGAAAACTATTTCCTCGATGACGGCGCCTATCAGATCGCCAAGATTTTGATTAAGGCCGCGCAGCTACACGCCGCCGGCGAGGGCGGAGTCGAGGGTCTGGTCGCCGGACTTCCCGAACCGGCGGAAGCCGAAGAGTACCGCGCAAAAATTATGACGGAGGATTTCGGCGCGGTCGGCGACGACGTGCTGAAGGCGTTCGCACAGTTTGTAGCCGACGATCCGGGCTGGAGCGCCACCCCGAATAATTTTGAGGGCGTGCACGTCACGGTCGATGCGGAGCACGGCAACGGCTGGGCGCTGCTGCGCAAGTCGCTGCACGATCCGGTACTGCCGCTGAACATCGAAAGCGAGGAGGTCGGCGGCGTCGCAAAAATCGCCGTCCGCATACAGGCATTTCTTGGGCAGTTCGACTCGCTGGACGTTCCGTCGATGGCATAATTCAACGCAAAGAAAGGGTTTTTCGGCTTTTTCTTCTGTTTGCGGCTGTCCTGACGGCAGGGTGTACCGCGATGGATGCGGCGTGCAATGTCCGCTGACTTTTCAAATCGGTTCCTGTGGCATCTTCTGTTTTATCGCGCTAAAGTAAGGAACGATTTTTATGTAGGTGATTTTGAAACGGAACTTTTAGGAACTCATGAGTGAGCAGTTTAAATGGGGAATTATCGGGTGCGGGTTGGTTGCCCCGAAGTTTTTCCAGGCATTGGAAAACACCGGGGAGGGACATGTCGTTGCGGCGGCCTCCAAGTCCATGCGCCGCGCGCAGAAGCTTCAGCAGAAGCTGGGCATTGAGCGGATCTACGGAAGCTACGCCGAAATGCTCGAACGCGAAAAGCTCGACGCGGTGTACATCGCCAACACTCACCATGAGCATTATGAAAGTGCCAAACTTTGCCTGAGTTGCGGCCTGCCGGTGCTGGTTGAAAAAGCCTTCACCCGCAACGAGGCCGAGGCGGAGGAACTGATCGATTTGGCCCGCGCCAACAATCTATTTATGATGGAGGCGATGTGGCCACGCTTTAATCCTGCCACCCTTAAGCTGCGCGAGCTGCTTGCTGAAGAAGCCATCGGGGATGTAAAGAGCCTCAAGGCGTCCTTTTGCACGAAAATGCCGCTGAGCGCAAAAACGATGCCGTGGAACCGGATGTACAACCCCCGGCTCGCGGGCGGCGCGATGCTCGATGTGGGGATCTACACCCTTTCCTATGCGCATATGATTTTCGGCTGCCGCCCGAAGCGGGTCAGCGGCTCCGCCCATATGAGTTGGACCGGCGTCGACAAAACCTCGGAGTATCATCTGGATTACGGGAACGGCGTCCGCGCCGATCTGAGATCTTCGTTTGTTGAGGAACGCCCGCGCGATGCGGTCATCACCGGGTCCAAAGGCATCATTAAGGTGCCGATGTTTCCCGGAGCGGATCGGTTCACCGTCACCCGCCCCGGAAGTGCCCCCGAAACGATCGAATGTGTAGCCGTCGGCTTTGAGCACGAAATCCGCGAAGTTCACCGCTGCCTGTGCGAGGGGCTGACCGAAAGCCCCGGCATGCCGCTCGACGAAACCCTCGATATTATGCGCACCGCCGATGCTCTGCGCGCCCTGTGGGGCTTCAAGTATCCCGGTGAATAAGCCTATTGTATAGGCGCACACATTCCAAACATTGGAAAGTCATAGCATCGCGGCACAGAATTTTTCCAATGCTTGGAAAAAGGGTTTTTGTTTCCCCTCCCCATTCGTGTACATTCTTTCCATTTACGGCTTCAAACGGGGAAATCACATGCTTTACAGAATTGAAATTGGCTTGAAACAGGGTGTGCCGGACGCGCGCGGGCGCGAAGTGATCGGGCAGGCGCAGGGCGCGCTCGGGCTGACCCTCGATGCCTGCCAGACACGTGATGTCTATAAGGTCGTTGCGGACATCGACGCGGCGACTGCCGCCGAGGTGCAGACCGCTTTCGCCGACCCAGTCGTGGCCGATTCCGCCATGAACCGCCTGCCAGCCCCCGAAGCCTTCGACTGGCTGCTCGAAATCGGCTTCAAGCCGGGCGTCACCGACAACGTCGGCCGCACCGCCCGCGGTGCGCTGCGCGATATCGCCGGGCGCGAGCTCGAATGGGAAGAGCAGGTCTACACCTGCATCCAATATTTCCTCTCCGGCCGCCTCTCCCGCGAAGATGTCGAACACCTCGGTAAAGATCTGCTCGCCAATACGCTCATTCAGACCATTCAGGTTTTTTCCAAAGAGGAATGGCTGGCGGCTGAGCCGGATCTGACAGCACCGATTTTTGACGACCATCCCGAAATCAAGGTCAACACCATCGAGCTTCCCGACAGCGACGAAACACTGATGAAAATTTCATCCGACGGTATCCTCTCGCTCTCCCTCGAAGAGATGCGCACCATCCGCGCCCACTATCTGCGCGATGACGTCAAAGCGCATCGCGCCGAGCTCGACCTACCCGAATGGCCGACCGACATCGAACTCGAGTGCATTGCCCAGACCTGGTCGGAGCACTGTTCCCACAAAATTTTTGCCGGAACGATCAACTATAAAGACGAAGAGACCGGTGAAGAGGAGACCATTCACTCGCTCTACAAAACCTACGTCAAAGGCTCGACCAATAAGGTGGCGGAGTCCATCGACTGGCTCGTCTCAGTCTTCACCGACAACGCGGGCATCGTGAAATTTAACGACGACTTGCATCTGGTTTATAAAGTGGAAACCCACAACTCGCCCTCCGCGCTCGATCCCTACGGCGGAGCGATGACCGGCATCGTCGGCGTCAATCGCGACCCGCTGGGTACCGGCATGGGCGCGGCGCTCGTTTCCAACGTGTGGGGCTACTGTCTCGGCTCGCCGTTCTACGATAAAGAGATTCCCGAAGGCCTCATGCACCCGCGCCGTATTCGCGACGGCGTCCACGAAGGCGTGATCGACGGCGGCAACCAGTCCGGCATCCCCTACAGCCGCGGTTTTGAATGTTTCGACGAGCGCTACCTCGGCAAGCCGCTGGTTTATTGCGGCACCATGGGCACCATTCCGGTGACCGTCACGGGCGGCCCCTCCGAGCGCAAAGAAATCGAAGTGGGCGACTGGACCGTCATGTGCGGCGGACGTATCGGCAAAGACGGCATCCACGGTGCGACCTTCTCTTCCGAAGAGTTACGCGCCGAATCGCCCGCGCAGGCGGTGCAAATCGGCGACCCGATCACCCAGCGCAAGCTCTACGAATTTATCCTCGAGGCGCGTGACCTCGGACTCTTCCGCTGCATCACCGACAATGGCGCCGGCGGCATTTCTTGCTCGTTCGGTGAAATGGGCAAATACTCCGGCGGTTGCGAATGCGACCTCGCCGGCGCCCCGCTCAAATATGAAGGCCTTCAGCCGTGGGAAGTGCTCGTTTCCGAAGCGCAGGAACGTATGACCCTCGCTGTTCAGCCTGAATGTCGCGAAGCCTTCGAAGCGCTCGCCAAAAAGCGCGACGTCGAAGTCGCCTTCATGGGCAACTACAACGACTCCGGCTACTTCACCGTCAAACAGGACGGCAAGATCATCGCCAGCCTCGACATGGACTTCCTCTACGAAACCGGCTGCCCGACGCTCGTCATGCCCGGTGTTTGGAAAAAACCGAACATTCCCGCTCCGGTTGTTGAAAAGCAGGATGACTACTCCGACATGCTCACCCAGCTGATGGGCGATCTCAACATCTGCTCGCGCGAATACAAAAGCCGCATGTACGACGGCGAAGTCAAAGGCCTTTCTGTTGTGAAAAACTATGTCGGCGTGAACGCCGATGTTCCGTCCGACGCCACCGTCATGCGCATCGAGTACGATAAAGACCGCGGCGCGGTTCTGGCCGAAGGAATCAACCCGTGGTATTCCGACATCGACACTTACGACATGACTGCGTCCGTCATCGACGAAGCCGTCCGCCGTGTCATCGCGGTCGGTGGTTCGCTCGAACGCATCGCGATCCTCGACAACTTTTGCTGGCCCGACCCGGTCCAGTCCGAAAAGACACTGGATGGCGCCTACAAAATGGCGCAGCTCGTTCGCTCCAACAAAGCGCTTTACGATCTGACCACGCTCTACAAGACGCCTGCCGTTTCCGGTAAGGACTCCTGCAAGAATGACTCGACGCGCGGCGGAAAGAAAATTTCCATTCCGCCGACGCTGCTGATCTCCTCGATTGGACAGATCGACGACGTCAAAAAAGCGGTCACCATGCCGCTCAAAGATGCGGGCGATGTGATTTATGTGATTGGTGAAACCAAGGATGAACTCGGCGCTTCCGCTTACTACCGCAAACTGGCGGAAGAGCAGGGCGCGCCCATGAACTACGGCGGAACCGTCCCAGCCGTGGATGGCGAAACCGCGCTCAAAATCTATGCCGCCATGAACCAAGCGACGGATGCCGAATGGCTCAAGTCCGCTACCACGCCCTCCAAGGGAGGACTGGCCATCGCGCTCGCCCTGACCGCCATCGGCGGGCAGCTTGGCGCGGATGTTGATCTCTCAGGGGTTTCTGATGATGCCGCAACGGCGTTGTTCTCCGAATCGAACAGCCGCTTCATCGTCACTGTCGCGCCCGAAAAAACCGCCGAACTCGAAGCCCTCTTCGCCGGACTTCCGATTGCGAAGATTGGCGTGGTAACCGCCGAGAAGAAGCTGGTGGTGAACGGTTCGGTGTGTGTCGAACTCGACGCGCTCGTCAAACCGTTCAAAGAAACCCTTTATGGGGTTTAATGAAACTGCTCATCCAACACGGGAGCGATTGGCTGTCCTTCAAGGACCCGGTCGAGGTGCTGACGGCCCGCACGCCGGATGACGTTTTCCAATGTTTGGAAAAAATCGAGCGGAGCGGATTGTGGGCCGCGGGGTTTGTTTCCTATGAGGCGGCCGGAGCGTTTGACGACGCACTCACAACGCATCAGCCGGGCAGTCTGCCGCTTCTTCAATTTGGACTTTTCCATCCGCCTTCGCTTGAAAGCGTCGGCGCGGCAGGAGCCTATGAGTTGGGCGAGTGGACGCCGTCGGTGACGCGCGGTGAGTATTTTGAGGCGATTGCATCGATCAAGGATCACATCGCGGCGGGCGATACCTATCAGGTGAACTACACCTTCCGGCTCAACGCGGATTTTAAGGGCGATCCGTTTGCTTTCTTTTGCGATCTGGCTGCCGCGCAGCAGGGCGAGTTCGGCGCGTACATCGAAACGGATGACTTCGCGATTTGCTCGGCCTCGCCCGAGCTGTTCTTTGAACTTAAAGATGGAATAATCACATCGCGACCGATGAAGGGGACGCTTCCGCGCGGGCTCACTTTTTCCAATGATTGGAAAGCCGCGGAGGCGCTTAAAAATTCGCCCAAAGACCGGGCGGAAAATATCATGATTGTCGACATGATCCGCAACGACATCGGCCGCATCGCCGAGGCCGGATCGGTCGAAACGCTCAGCCACTTTGATGTCGAAAAATATCCAACCGTTTGGCAGATGACCTCTACTGTTCAGGGGAAGTTAAATGTAGACGCGACGCCCTCGTCGCGTTCTCTCCGAAAAAAGAAACGCGACGAGGGCGTCGCGTCTACGTTGGGAGAGCTTTTCCACGCGCTGTTCCCCTGCGCCTCGATCACCGGCGCGCCGAAGGCGAAGACCATGGAACTGATTCAGGGTCTAGAAAAAGGCCCGCGCGGCGTGTACACCGGCTCAATCGGATTCATTGCGCCGGACGGAACCGCGCAGTTCAATGTGGCGATCCGAACCGCCGTGATTCAGGACGGCAAAGCCGAGTACGGGATCGGCGGAGGAATTGTTTGGGACTCCGATGCAGATGCCGAATATGAAGAGGCAATAACCAAGTCGCAAATCTTGGCGAGGCGAAGCCCTGTGCCGCAACGCAGTTGCTTCCAATGTTTGGAAACGATGCTGTGGGAGGACGGAGAAATCTTTCTGTTGGAGCGGCACCTGAAACGACTGGCGGAGTCGGCGGAGTATTTCGATTTTGAGTGTAATGTGGATGCGATCCGAAAGGCGTTAGAGGAGACCTGTAGGCCGCGTACCCTTACGCGGTGCTCGCCCGGTGAGGGCGCCGGGCCTACAAAAATCAGGCTCTTGTTGAATAAAGCCGGAACCTTTGAGGTTCAAGAGTTCGAAATAAAACGCGGTGAGGGCACCGCGTCTACACTCGCGGTCGCCAAGGAGCCGGTCGATTCGAGTGATGTTTTTCTTTATCACAAAACGACGAATCGGGCGGTGTATGAATCCGCCTTCGCCAAGGCTTCGGCGGACAAGGAAGTCGACGATGTGCTGCTTTATAACGAGCGCGGCGAGGTGACGGAGAGTTGCATCGCCAATGTGGTGGTGGAGCTCGACGGAAAAAAAGTGACGCCGCCGGTCTCGTGCGGACTGTTGGCTGGGACATTCCGTGATGAGCTTTTTGAATCCGGCGAGATTGAGGAAGGTATTGTGATGCTCGATGAACTCAAGCGTGCAGACTCCATTTGGCTCATTAATTCTGTTCGCAAATGGCGGAAGGCAATATTGGCGTAAATTAGCGTTCATTAGCGGTTCAAATTCTGTTTAACTCCAAAGCTCATGAAACCAAAGATTTTGATTATTACCGGATACGGAGTGAACTGCGAGGCGGAGTCCGCGCGTGCGTGGGAGCTGGCCGGTGCGGAACCGGTGCAGGTGCATATTAACGACCTCATCGAACAACCGCAGCAGATGCGCGATTTTCAGGGCCTGATGTTTATCGGCGGCTTTTCCTACGGCGACCATATGACCAGCGGGCATGTGTTCGCGCTGCGCGTGAAGCATCACCTGCGCACCGAGCTCCAGCAATTCATCGACGATAAAAAAATCATCATGGGCGTCTGTAACGGCTTCCAAACGATGACCAAAATCGGACTGCTGCCCGGTTTTGACGGGAACTATTTTGAGCCGAACGTATCGCTGATGCAAAACGACTGTGGCCACTTTCAAAACTTCTGGGTTAACCTCAAGTTCGAAGCCGCTTCGCCCTGCATCTTCACCCAAGGGCTCGATACCATGCCCATGCCGATCCGCCACGGCGAAGGCAAGATTTTCACCACCGACGTCTCGGTGATCGAACGAATTGAAGCGCTCGGCTGCGCCGCCGTCCGCTATGCGGATGATGCGGGCAGTTCGACGCAGGAATTTCCGGCCAATCCGAACGGATCGCTCAACGCGATCGCCGGGCTGTGCGACCCCACCGGCCGCATCTTCGGCATGATGCCGCATCCCGAGGCCTACCTCTTTGCTGAAAACCACCCCAACTGGGATAAACAAAAACTCGACGGGACACTTCCCGCTCAGGGGCTGGGGCTCAAACTTTTTGAAAACGGCGTGAGTTATCTCACTCGTTAGAATGTGAATACTTTCGGTTTTTCCAATGGTTGGAAAAAATCGGGGGGAGTTTTTCCAGGCATTGGAAAAAGACGTTGTTTGTGCGGCGAAAAGCGCTGTGCTGCAAAGCAGTTGCTTCCGGTGTTTGGAAAGTGTGGATCAAACAAAAAGTAAGGAGAGAATTATGGCAGTCATTGACTTCGGCGGAACCAAAGAAACCGTCGTGACCCGTAAAGAGTTCTCGCTGGCGAAAGCCCGCAAAGTTCTCAAAAACGAAACCATCGCAATCATCGGTTACGGTGTGCAAGGCCCGGCCCAGGCGCTCAACCTGCGCGACAACGGCTTCAACGTCATCATCGGTCAGTCCAAGAAGTTCATGAAGGACTGGAACCGTGCGAAACGCGATGGCTTTGTAGTTGGCGAAACCCTCTTCGAAATCGAAGAAGCGGTTCAAAAAGGTACCGTCATTCAGTACTTGCTCTCCGACGCCGCGCAGAAAATCTGCTGGCCGCAGGTCAAACGCAACCTCAACGCGGGCGACGCGCTCTACTTCAGCCATGGTTTCTCCATTGTTTACAATGACCTGACCAAAATCATCGCTCCGGAAGATGTCGACGTGATCCTTGTTGCCCCGAAAGGCTCCGGCCTCAACGTTCGCCGCAACTTCCTGAGCGGCGCGGGCATCAATTCCAGCTTCGCTGTTCATCAAGATGCGACCGGCAATGCTGAAGAGCGTTGCATGGCTATTGGCATTGGAATCGGTTCTGGCTACCTCTTCCCGACCACCTTTGAGAAGGAAGTCACCTCCGACCTCGTCGGTGAGCGCGGCATTCTGATGGGTGCGCTGTCCGGCGTGATGGAAGCGCAGTACGAAGTGCTTCGCAAAAACGGACACAGCCCATCCGAAGCGTTCAACGAAACGGTCGAAGAGCTTACCCAAAGCCTGATCCGCCTCGTCGATGAAAACGGTATGGACTGGATGTTCTCCAACTGTTCGGCCACCGCACAGCGCGGCGCGCTCGACTGGGCTCCGAAATTCAAAAAAGCTACGTTGCCCGTCTTTAAAGACCTTTATAAAGCGGTCAAAAACAAAGACGAAGCCAAGCGCGTGCTGAAAGTCTGCGGTGCGAAAAACTACAAAGAGCGTTTGGATAAAGAGCTTAAAGCCATCCACGACTCCGAAATGTGGCAGGCGGGTGCAGCTTCCCGTTCGCTACGTCCAAAAGGCGTGGCAAAAGCGATTGCCAAAGGCACCAAGGGTGTTGGCGGTCGCGGCCAAAACTAACATTCGGCGCGGCGATTTAGGCGCATTTGCGTCGGGCCGAAAGGTTCGCGGTGGGACACCACAGCTTCACCTTCCGGCTCTTGCACTTGCACCCAACTCGCCACGCGAATGGCACATAAAAAAACGGGCTCTCTTTCGAGGGCCCGTTTTTTGTTTTTCCAACCATGAACCACTCCCGTTAGTCGTTATTTTACCTTCGGAAAAATTATCTATCGCTACGCTTTCGGGGAAACTTCCGTGTTTTCGGTGTATTCCGTGGTGAAAAATCTTCCGATCATTGGAAAGCTAGCCTCTGATCTTTGATCTCTGACCTCTGGGTTAGCCTTCAGCTAACGTCCAGAACGCCCTCACGGCGGGGCGGGTGAGGGAGCGTTTGGCGGCGCAGAGGCCAACGGAGTAGGGGTCGAGCTGCGGGGCGTTTTTTAGAATCTGCACTTCGTCGCGGAAGGGGCTGCGTTCGAGCACCAGCTGTGGAACAACGCCGATGCCGCATCCGAGCCGCACCATGGCGATCAGTGCTTCGTTTCCTGAAACCTCGGAGCGAATGTCCGGCTGGATTGCTTTCCCCTTTAACCATTTGTTGAGTCGACTGCGCGACAGCCCGCTGCGCGGCAGCACGAGCGGAGCTTTTGAAAGATCGAGCCGGCCGCGCACGCGCGGCGGGGCGGAAAACTCTCCGCTAACCGGCGCAATAAAAACCAGCGGGATTTCGGCCAGGGGTAGAAATTCGATCCGCGCGGCAGGGCGGTCGGGCAGGGCGGCGACTGCGAGGTCGATTTCGCCCGCGAGCACCTGATCGACCGCCTGCTCGGCGGCGCCGGTGTTGAGCTCGAGCTGCACCTGCGGGTGCGCGGCGCGGTAGGTTTCGAGCAGTTCGGGCAGCAGACTGTAGACGGCGGTGATGGATGCGTAGATGGAAAGGGTACCGGAAACAGCCGGTTCTTCCCGCAAGCTCTCCCTCAGGGAGTTCCAGTCGGACCGTGCGTGCAGGGCGTAGGTCTTGAACCGTTCGCCCGCCGGGGTGAGGGCGACGTTGCGGTTGTCGCGCGTAAAGAGCGGCTGGCCGATTTCCCCTTCCAACCTTTGAATTGAGCGAGTCAGCGCCGACGGGCTCAGGTTGCACGCGCGGCTGGCCTGCCCGAAGTGGAGCAGATCGGCCAGAGTCAGGAAATTATTTAGTTCGTGAATGTTCATATTTTTTGGCCCACGAATCACACGAATGAACACGAATCTGGATGTTTTAATTCGCGCCTATTTGTACCTATTCGTGTGATTCGGGGGCGGTTTCTTTTATTGTGTATTTCGCAATATAGTATTCATATTAAATCAATTTACGCAATACGGGAGTTGAGATACCCTTCGAGCCGTTTTTAATTAAAAGAAGGAGAACTCTCATGGGACAGAATTGGTTTAACACGCTTCCGCTTCGCCGTCAGGTTGATGAACTGGGCACCTGCCGCTTTATGGACGCTTCGGAATTTATCGACGGCACCACTGCCGTTCAGGGCAAAAAGATTGTGATCGTCGGCTGCGGCGCACAGGGCCTTAATCAAGGTCTGAACATGCGCGATAGCGGTCTAGACGTTTCCTACACGTTGCGCGACGCGGCGATTACTGAAAAACGCCAGTCGTTCCTCAACGCCACTGAAAACAGCTTTGCGGTCGGCACCTACGCGGAAATGCTTCCGTCCGCTGACATCGTGATGAACCTGGCTCCCGACAAACAGCACACCAATGTGGTCGAGACGGTTGTTCCGCTGATGAAAGAGGGCGCGACCTTTTGCTATGCCCACGGGTTTAATATTGTCGAAGAAGGCGTGCTGATCCGCGAGGATCTGACGGTTATTATGGTGGCTCCGAAGTCTCCGGGCTCGGAAGTGCGCGAAGAGTACAAGCGCGGCTTCGGCGTTCCGACGCTGATTGCCTGCCATGGCGAAAACGATCCGAACGGCAATGGCTTGGAAATCGCCAAAGCCCTTTGCGTTGCGCAGGGCGGCGACCGCGCCGGCGTGCTGGAATCCTCTTTTGTGGCCGAAGTGAAGTCCGACCTGATGGGCGAGCAGACCATCCTCTGCGGTATGCTTCAAGCCGGCGCGCTGCTCTGCTACGACAAGATGACTGCCAACGGCATCGACAACGCTTGGGCGGTTCAGCTGATTCAGTACGGATGGGAAACCATCACCGAAGCGCTGAAGCAGGGCGGCATCACCAATATGATGGATCGCCTGACCAATCCGGCCAAACTGAAAGCTTTCGAATTGTCCGAAGAGCTGAAGATTATCCTGCGCCCGCTGTTCGAAAAACACATGGATGACATTATCTCTGGCGAGTTCTCCCGCGTGATGATGGAAGACTGGGCCAAAGACGACGTCAACCTGCTGCGCTGGCGCAAAGCCACCGGCGAATCTGAGTTCGAAGCAACCGAAGCCGCCGGTGAAATTACGGAACAGGAACACTTCGATAAAGCGATTTTGATGGTCGCCATGGTGAAAGCCGGTGTGGAACTGGCCTTCGAGGAGATGGTTGAGTCGGGTATTCAGCCGGAATCGGCCTATTACGAGTCCTTGCACGAGACGCCGCTCATCGCCAACACGATTGCACGTAAGAAGCTGTTCGAAATGAACCGCATCATCTCCGATACCGCCGAGTACGGTTGCTACCTTTTCGCTCACGCCGCCGCGCCGATGCTCGAAGAGTTTATGGCCGGTATCGACACGGATGTGATTGGCAAAGGGCTTGAGCTGACCGACCTGTCGGTTGATAACCAGATTCTGGTCGAAGTGAATTCAGAGATCCGTAACCACCTGGTTGAGATTGTCGGCGAGGAACTACGTGCCTCCATGGGTGCCATGAAGGCCCTCGCACGATAGAGAATGGAATGATGGAATGATGGAGTATTGGATGAATGGGGCCTGTTCCTCCACGATTCCACCACTCCAACTCTCCAATAATCCTCCCTTAAATGGGGTGTTTTTTGTTGGAGTATGGGGTTTACAAGGGGTGAGACCGCCTGTATATTGCGGCGCTCAAATAGAAACAGACAAAAAATAAGAGTTTTATAGAAGGAGCCACTAGTGGATCAGGCAGCTACAGCGGAAATCAAAAAAGAGTATCAAAAGAACGATCGCGACACCGGTTCGGTTGAAGTGCAGGTTGCACTGCTGACTAGCCGTATCGCGGAATTGACCGAGCACCTCAAAGTGCACAAAAAAGACCACAGCTCACGTCGTGGCCTGATTACCATGGTCAACAAACGCCGCAAATTGCTTAGTTATGTGACGAAGCAGGACGTAACGCGCTATCAGGAATTGATTAAGCGCCTTGGCCTTCGTCGCTAAGTACGCCAGTTCAGCCCCGCACTTCTGCGGGGCTGTTTTGTTTAACGCCTGGTTTACAGGCGAAAACCGCCCCGGTTTGGGGACGTTCCACTTATAGAGGCAACCGCATCCGGCCTCGCAGGCTCCCGGCAGCAATGGATGCAGAAGTAAGGAAAGAAATGAAAGATACAGTAAAAGTAGAGTTCGAAGTCGGCGGCATGCCGATGAGTTTTGAATCCGGAGTCCTCGCACAGCAAGCCGCTGGCGCTGTCTCCTGCCAGTTCGGCGACAACGTCGTCTTCTCGGCCGTTACCACGGGTAATTCGCGCGAAGGGTGCGACTTCTTCCCGCTACAGGTCGAATATCGTGAAAAATTTTATGCCGCGGGTCGTTTTCCCGGGGGATACTTCAAGCGTGAGTCTCGTCCTTCCGAATCGGAAATTCTCACCATGCGTGTAACGGACCGTCCGATCCGCACCCTGTTCCCTGAAGGGTTCTATAATGAAGTCCAGATCCACAACACGCTGATGTCCACCGATTGCACCCGCGCGTGCGATTTCCTCAGCATCAACGCATCGAGCGCCGCGCTCCTGCTGACCGACCTGCCGTTTGGTGGCCCGATCGCTGGCGTACGCATCGCCCGTGTCGATGGTGAATTCGTCATCAACCCGACCCACGAGCAGATGCTCAAAAGCGACCTCGACCTCACCTACGTAGGGACTGCCGAAAAAACGATGATGATCGAAGGCTCTGCCGACGAAATCAGCGAAGCCGACTTTATTGCTGCCATGAAACTGGGGCACGAAGCCATCCAGCCGATCATTGTCGCTCAGTTCGAACTGCGCAAGCAGCTCGGCCTGCCGGAATGGAAAGTGGTTGTAGAAGAAAAAGACACCACGCTCCTCGACAAGGCCCGCGAAATCGCAGGCGATAAATTCAGCACCATCCTCGAAGAGGGTGCCAAGCTGAAACGTCACGCTGCAATGGACGCGCTGAAAGAAGAAGTCAAAGTGAAGATGGTTGAACTCTTCCCGGAAATGACCGACGACGACTACGGCCACGCCTTCCACGCACTTGAAATCGAAACCCTCCGCAACAATGTACTCAACAAAAAGATACGTATCGGTGGACGTGGCTTCGATGAAATGCGTGAATTGAAAGCACAGGTCGGCGTCCTGCCGCGTGTGCACGGTTCCGCTATCTTCAACCGTGGGGAAACTCAGGCGCTCGCGACCATCACCCTCGGCCCGAAAAAAGATTCGCAGTCCATGGACGCCGTCACCGGCGGCCCGAACGAAAAGCAATTCATGTTGCACTACAACTTCCCGCCTTACTGCGTGGGTGAGTGTGGTCGCCTCGGCTTCACTAGTCGTCGCGAAATCGGCCACGGGAATCTAGCTGAACGCAGTCTCGTTCCGATCCTGCCCGATAACTACCCCTACGCCGTGCGCGTGGTTTCCGAAATCATGGGTTCCAACGGATCGTCTTCCATGGCCTCTGCCTGTGTCGGTACCCTCGCCCTCATGGACGCGGGTGTTCCGATCAAAGCGCCGGTCGCCGGTATCTCCGTGGGTCTCTTTACCCAAGGGGAGCAGTCTGACCTCGTGATCGACATCCTCGGAACCGAAGATCACTGCGGCGACATGGACTTCAAAGTGGTGGGTACCCGTAAAGGAATCACCTCCTTCCAGGTCGACCTCAAGATCAACGGTCTCAACTGGGATCAGGTCGAAGGCGCTTTCGCAATGGCTCTTAAAGGTCGTCTCGAAATCCTCGACTACATGCAGACCGTCATCGACGCTCCGCGTGAAGAAATGAGCATCCACGCACCGCGCGTTGAAGTGGTTAAGATTGACCCGGAAAAAATCGGTGCCCTCATCGGCCCCGGTGGAAAAGTCATCCGCGGCATCACCGAAACCTACGGCGTGCAGATCGACGTTGAAGAAGACGGAACCGTCAGCATCTTCAGCTCCGATGGTGAAGCCATGCTCGGCGCGCTCAAAGTGGTCAACGGCATTTGTGCCGAAGCCGAAATTGGAGCCATCTACGAAGGAACCGTCAAAACCATCCGTGATTTTGGCGCCTTTGTTGAAATCCTCCCCGGTAAAGACGGCCTCGTGCACGTTTCCGAACTCGCTGACTTCCGCGTCGGCAAAGTCGAAGACATCTGCAAAGAGGGCGACACCATGTCGGTCAAAGTGCTCGACGTCGATCGCGACGGCAAAATCCGCCTCAGCCGCAAAGCGGCCATGGCTGAAAAAGATGCCAAAGCCCAGGCCGAAGAAAAAGTGGCACCTGAGGCTGCACCCGAAGCTGCTGAGTAACCCTCAGTTCGCCTCACGAAAAAGCCCTTCCTTATGGAAGGGCTTTTTTTATTTCCCAGAAGGCTGCCTGCCCGCCGAAGCCCTGGCGAAGGAGGGAGTCTTCACCCATAAAGTTTTCCAACCCTTTGGAACTCCATTGGTTGTCGTGGATGAATGGGCCGGGAAAAGGAGCTTGACCACAAACTGTTAATATATTAACAGTATCGTTATGAACGATAGAAAGGGTAAAGAAACCATACAGGGCTGGCTGGGTCTACCGAATCCCGTCAAGGATCCGAGTCACGAGTTTGTTATGACCGTGATGCTTGCCTCCCGTATGCTTAGCACTGCGGGTCGACAGTTGCTTAGCAATACGGGACTCACAGAAGCACAATTTAATATTCTTATGCTTCTGCGATATCAGTTCGCCGACGGAGCAACTCAGGTGGGCCTGAGTCGGTGCGTGTTGGTGAATCGTGCAAATATCACCGGGCTGGTCGATCGTCTTGAACGCGACGGACTGGTGGCGAGGAAGTCGAAGAAGGGGGATCGTAGAATCAAGATCGTAACGCTGACCCCCAAGGGAGCAGATCATCTCTCGATAGCTGAGCCGTTGTATTTTGAAGGAATAAAAAAAGTTTCGAAGGGGATTTCGCAGACGGAGCAGCAGGCGGTTGAAGAAACTCTTCTCTGCCTTTGCCGGTTGGTGCACGAAACTATTTCACCGGAAAAGGGAGGTGTAGGACGATGAGCGAGGCCATTTATGATGAAATTGGAGTAGGGTACATTCACGGACGATGTGCAGATCAAAGACTTGCAACCGCACTTTTAAATCTTCTCGCACTTCCTCCAAGAAGTGTTCTTGCTGAAATAGGTGCCGGAACAGGAAATTATAGTCGGGCCGTGGCGGATCATGGAATGAGTGTTGTTGCGGTAGAACCCTCTGTTGTGATGCGAGAACAGGCTGAGGAGCATTCAAACGTTGAGTTCAAGGCGGGCACGGCGGAGAATATTCCTTTGCCGGACAATGCGGTTGCCGGGGTATTTAGCATTCTTGCTTTTCATCACTTTAAGGAGCCGAAGATTGCATTGAAGGAAATGAGACGAGTGTGTTCGACCGGCCCAATCGTACTTTTTACCTTTGATCCGCGGAAAATCGAAAAGCCATGGTTTGCGGATTATTTTCCCAAAGTTTGGGCGGATTGCTTCGATTTCTTCCCGCCAATTGAGCAGGTGGAATCCGCGATTCGTTCACAAACGAAGGGTTCCGTGCGCAGCATCCCTTTCGAGCTTCCGGCGGATATGAAGGATTTGTTCGCGGGGGCTGTCTGGAATCGTCCAGAGTTTTATTTGGACGAGCGCATTCGCTTGGGCATTTCTTCGTTTGCCCTCGCTGACTCGATGGAGATTCGAGACGGCGTGGCGCGGCTCACTGCGGATCTAAGTAGTGGCCGATGGGATGAAAAACATGGATGGCTTCGAAACGAAAAAACGTTCGATGTCGGATATCGTTTCGTGCATGCGCTTCCACATGGAGATCAAAATGCTTAGAGCGTTTCATCTATTGCCACTTGAAGTAACGGCCATTGCATCGATTCTGTTCGCATATCTGTTGGGCTGTATCTGCTTTGCTTATTATTATGTTCGTTTTCGAACAGGGCGAGATATTCGCAAGGAGGGCACCGGGAATCCCGGAGCTCGAAATGCCGGAATCGTCACCGGAAACATGGGTTTTATTACGACATTGGTGGGGGATGTCTTTAAGGGCGCTCTCGCGGTTGCCGTTCCCATTTATGCAGGACTGGATTCATATATTGTAGGTTTTTGTCTATTTTTTGTTGTGGTTGGGCATATCTACCCTGTTCAGATGTCGTTTCGGGGAGGTAAAGGTGTAGCGGCATTGATTGGAGCGCTGTTGGTCATGGATTTCCGCCTTGCGCTGGGTCTGGCGGTCGTGACGGCAGTAGCTTTTCTGTTTTTTCGTGGGGTTACAAAATCTGGGCTCGTGGGCATTAGCAGTCTTATTTTCATCGCATTGATAATAAAAAGTCCGCCCTCTCACATTGTTTCGATCGCTGCTTCATCCTGTTTAATTTTAGCGATTCATAAGGTCCGGATCGCAAGGGCCGCTGAAAAAGACCGTTGCATCGAAAGTTCCCCTCTTCACCGATGCTTTAAGCTGGCCTCGGAACCGTGGGAGTTTGAGCAGATACATCGCCTTAATTATAAAACATTCGTAGAGGAAATCCCTCAGCACGACTCTTCGGAAGAGAAACGGCTGGTTGACAAATTTCATGATCAAAACCGGTATGTTATTTGTGTTGAGAAACCGCGCGTCATTGGAATGCTTGCCTTGCGAAATGAGCGGCCTTTTTCTTTAGATGAAAAATTGCAGGATGTTAATTCGCATCTTCCTCCTCATAAATCTCTCTGTGAGGTTCGTCTGCTGGCTGTGGAAAAGGGCTGCCGACGAGGGGGCGTATTTCAGGGACTACTTCGCGAAACAGCGAATTATTGCATTGATCATGGGCATGATTTACTCGTTATTTCCGGAACGGTTCGTCAAATACGTCTTTATCACCATATGGGGTTCTCTCCGTTCGGGCCATTGGTCGGGACTCCTGATGCACAATATCAACCCATGTTCGGCGTGGTTTCCGATCTCATCAACAATGCGGTACACGACGCGCAATCAATGAATCCCATTATGTATATGCTTCCCGGCCCGGTGAATCCAACGAAGGAAGTTCAGCGGGCGTTCTGTGAGCCGCCTGTGTCACATCGCTCCCGCAGGTTTGTGGAAGATATACGTGAAACAAAACAGATGTTGTGTGATCTGGTGAATGCGGATCGCGTGAGTATTCTTTCGGGATCGGGAACACTGGCCAACGACGTGATTGCCTCGCATCTTTCGTTGCGCGATTCAAGAGGGCTTATCCTTAGCAATGGGGAGTTCGGGGAACGTCTTCTAGATCATGCGGGACGGTGCGGACTTCGTTTTCAGAAAATTCAAAAACCGTGGGGGGAGGCTTTTGACTATGACGCGATAGAAAGCGTGTTGGCGGAAAATCCTGACCTAGACTGGATTTGGTTTAGCCACTGCGAAACATCGACGGGAATGCTTAATGATCTTTCTCGATTGCAGAAAACATCTTTCGAGCAAGACATTCGTTTGTGCGTCGATGCGATTAGTTCGATTGGAACAGTCCCTGTAGACCTTAGGGATGTCTATTTGGCTTCTGGCGTTAGCAATAAAGGCTTGGCCTCACTCCCCGGACTATCCTTCGTTTTTGAAAATGGAATCATAGAAAAAAAGACCGGGGTGCTCCCTCGGTATCTAGACTTGTCGTGCTACGAGGGAGACGACGTTCCCTACACGATGTGTTCAAATATGATCTACGCATTGAAGGCGGCTCTTGCGCAACTCGATCCCAAAGTAAGGTATGCCGATATCAATAGAAAAGCCTCATGGCTTCGCACACAGTTACGCGCATCAAAGTTCAACGTTCTGTGCGCTGATGAAACATCTTCTCCGGCAGTCACGACGGTGGTTTTTTCTCAAAACCACCATTCTGAAGAGATCGGAAATCGATTAGAACAATCGGGTATATTGGTTAGCTATAAGAGCGAATATCTTCTCAAAAGGAATTGGATGCAGATCTGTTTTATGGGGACTGGCTGTAGTCTATCAGAGGTGAGCCGAGCGGTTGATGAACTCCGAGGCGTCGCTGGCGTCGCCGTTCGTTAAAACTATTTCAAAAGTTCTTTTGGGTCGATCGCGGTGGTGCGGCAGATGTGGGAGTAGTCCTCGTAGCCCGCGATGAGCGGTTCGGTGGCGAGGTCGCCGTTAGAGAATTTCCAAACATTGGAAAAGAGCGTTTCGAGGAAGGCGTCGGTCAGCTCCGGGGTCATGACGAGCCGCTTTTTGTCGCTGCCGAAGTGACGGGTCATTTTTTTCAGGTCGCGCTCCTGCAGGTGATAGACCGCCCAAACCCTTTCGTTCAGCTCCGGCGTGTTGTGTGCGCCGAAGAATTTCTGCTGGGCCACAAAGGTGTAGAGCGCTAGTTGGCAGTCGAGGTTTAGCGCGGTTTTCTTGGCGATGGTTTCCGCGTTGTCGGTTTTCGATTTTCCTTTGTAGTCCACTACCAGTAACCGGTCGAGTTCGCCGTCATCGTTAAAGATCAGATCAATGCGGTCGATTTTCCCCTTAAGCGGAACCTGTTGCCCGTCCCGCTCGAGAACGACCGGCAGGTCGTGCTTGGCATCAAACTTCATCTCAAACAGAGCTGGATAGCGGTTTTCGGCCTGTGCGGTTTCGCAATCCATGCGGATAAAGTTTTCGATCACTTGATGCAGTTTGCGTTTTTCGGTCTCCCAGACCGCGGGATGGCCCAGATGACGGCTCGGCCGCCGCTCCGCCTTCGCAAATTCTTCGTCCGCGATTTCTCTCGTCAGCGCGAGCAGTTCATCGGTTTTTGCCGGATCAAACACCGCCAAAGGAATAGACTCTTCCATTTCCCGCTGGGTAATTTTCCAACGTAGACGCGATGTCCCCATCGCGTTTCTTTGCGGATGTGAATGCGGTGAGGACACCGCATCTACATTCGATGCGGCATACAGATCACTCTGTTCAGCGATGGCGGTGTAGACGAGTTCGAGAATATCGTGGACGAGGGTTCCACGATCCATCGGGTCGGTGTCGTCCTCATGGGTGCGGTCGGGCTTAATGCCCAACACCTTTTCGAGGAAGAAGACGAATCGGTTGCGCGCCAGTGACTCCAGCGCCGTGGCGCTGAATTCCGGATTATCTTCGAGCCATTGTTTAATGTAGGACAGGCATCCTGCCTGTCTGCAGTCGTGCGGTTCTTTGCCTGTGCAGACAGGCTGGAAGCCTGTCCTACGTTGAAATGCCTCGGTCTGCCGCGCCTCATCCTCGGCGCGGACGGCATGGGGCGGCAGGATGGTGTGGAACGATTCACCGTGCGTCGGTTTGTCGACTTCTGCCAGTCCGCGCATTCGTTCGAAGAATTCGCCCGGCGCACGCTCCTTGCCAGCGGCGTCTGTGCGGGTATATGACAGGGTCAGCTTTTCGGTGGCGCTGCTCAAGGCGGTCAGGAACAAAATCTCCTCCTGAATCAGCGCTTCGCCGGTTTCGGACAGCGCGAGGCACGGGCAGGCAATTTTGTGCTCTTCGAGAAACGCACGCAGCCGTTTGCGGTCGGTGGCATTCAGCAGTCCGTCCGCTTTTGGGATCTGCGGGAAGGTGCGGTCATCCATGCCGACGATAAACACCGAGTCGAAGCGCAGCCCCGCCGCATCCATCGGGTTGACGATCCAGACTCCGCTTTCGGTGCTGAGCTCATCGTCGAGCGTGACGTTATCGAGTAGTTCCTCAAACAGAGACAACATCCGTTCCGGTGCGGCCTGAGGCAGCTCCAGTGCCCCGATTTCTTCGATCAGCTGTAGAACTTTTTCGGGGAGCTCGAGTTGATGCTGTTCAATCAGGCCATTTGCCTGTTCCGAAAACGATGATTTTTCCAATAGTTGAAATCTTTGTAGCTCCTTGGGTAGACGATGCAGGCGCGGCGGCTCTTTTTTTCGGATTTCTTGGACGAGCGCTTCACGGTCTTTTACGCCGGGCCAGTCGATGCCGGGGTGGAGCAGTAGGTCGCACAGCCGGTCGCGCGAGAGGCTTTGTGGAAAGGCGAGTAGGGCGAGCAGGGCTTTCACCGGCGGATGAGCCGCCGCGGGCGTCCCGCGCCGGAAATAGTACGGAATGCCGAAGCGTTGAAAGACATCGGGGATGATGTCAGAGCCGTCGCTGAGCTCTCGCAGGATCAGCGCGATCTGGTCGGGCGCGGTGCCGCTTTCAATTTCTTTGGCGATACGCCGCGCGGCATCTTCGATTTCACCGTAGGGATGGGCAGACACAAAAAACGAAACGCGTTCGCTACTGTCGGCCTCCAGAATATTGCTGTCATCCGCCTCGTAGGCGTCGGCAAAATCTTCTGTCCATTGCTTCCACTCTTCTTCGGAACCCAGTTCATTGCGTACGGCGGCGCAGAGGCGGTCGCCGGCCGCCTGTGCATGCTCGCCCGGCAGAACCGAGAAGATTTTTATCTGTTCGGGCCCGAGCCGGGTTTTGAGTGCAGTGACAAAACGTTCCTCGAACGGGTTGAACCAGCGCACCGCGCGGAAGTGAATTTCTCCGTCCAGCTCGCGCGGCAGGGCGCCGGACTCAATTAGCTGCAACAGAGCCGTGTTGACGGTAAAGCGGTCGGCGATGTCCATTTTTGTACAATTTGCACGCCATGCATCAAGCAGTTGTCCGAGGCCGTGCAGTTTGTGCTCCGGTTCATGCGCCAGCAGCCATGCGGTAACGGAGGCTCCATCTTCAGCCAGAAAGGCGAGTTTTTCGATCAGCTGTTTGATCAGATCGGCGCGGGCCGCGGTCGAGAGTCCGGCGAGGGGTTGGCGGGGGGTAAACTGTACGGCGGTGGCGGTTTGTTCGAGCAGCAGCCGCATTTCAGCAGTACCGGGGTTGCGGCCGGTGAGTAGTCCTGCGCGGCGCGCGGCGCTCTCGCAGATATTCATTAGATCCGTTTGAGTGAAGAGTCGGGATGAATCTAGAACGCCTTGTTCGAGAACTAGACGGCGTTCGGTCCGGCGTTTAGCCAGCTCGGTCGGAAAGATTGTGAGAGGGTCGCGGCTCATTCTGAGCGCTCCCGATGCGGGATTCGGGATTCAGGATGCGGGATGAAAGAAAACTGCACATCTCGCATCTCGCATCTCCTATCTCGTATCTCGTATCTCATATCCCGTATCTCATATCCCGTATCCGATGTTCTTGATGAATCTAACAGAGGGCTGTAGGGTTTTCCAATCATTGGAAGATTTTTTACCCACGAATTACACGAATAAACACGAATGGGTAAAATACGGGAAGAGCGGGATTTATCTTTTTTGATTTGGGGTTTTATTCGTGAAGATTCGTGATATTCGTGGGCAGTAAACAGGAGAAAAAATGAATTTTCAGAAACGGGCCAAAGAGATCATAGATGTCGAAATCGCGGGCATGAGAAAGGTGCGCGATCAGATTAACGGCCATTTCAGCACCGCCATCGAATGGATTCTCGAAGCGGATAAAAACGGTGGTAAAGTGATCGTCACTGGTGTCGGAAAAAATTTCCATATCGGCCAGAAGATGGTCGCCACCTTCAACAGCACCGGCACCAAGGCTGCTTTGTTGCATCCGATTGAAGCCATGCATGGCGATTTCGGGGTTGTGGGAGAAAAGGACATTGTTCTGGCGCTCAGCTACAGTGGCGCATCCGATGAGCTCATCGCGCTGCTGCCCGCTCTCAAGCGGCAGGGGCTTAAAATTATCGCTATGACCGGTGACGACACCAGTCCGCTCGGACAGCAGAGCGATCTGATTTTGCCGATCGCGGTGGAGAAAGAAGCCTGTCCGTTCGGAATGGCTCCGACCACTAGCACAACGGTTACGCTCGCGCTCGGCGATGCACTGGCCATTGTGTTGCTCGAAGCCCGCGGTTTCAAAAAAGAGGACTATGCCAAACTCCATCCCGGCGGAGCCATCGGCCGCACGCTACTTCTGAGAGTATCTGACGTGATGCGCACCGGCGACCGCTTGGCGAAAGTAGTCAGTGGCTCCAAAGTGAAGGATGCCGTGATGGCAATGACCGGCGCGCGCTCGGGTTGTGTGGCCATTGCCGATGCCGACGAAAAACTGCTTGGCATCTTCACCGACGGCGATCTACGGCGTCACTTGATGGATACGCCGGACATCACTGAAGCGTCGATCGACTCGGTCATGACCGCCAATCCGATCACCCTGACTCCGAATCAACTGGCGGTCGATCTACTCAAAATCTACGAAGAGAAAAACATCGATGACTTGGTGGTGGTTGACGACGAAGGCCGCATTGTCGGCACTGTCGACATTCAGGACCTGCCGAAACTCAAAATTTTGTAATGTCGATGATCCGGTTAAAACCAGAGGGTCTGCGCACAATTTACGGAGGCCCTTTTTCTTTTTCGGTGGAGCGCGGCGAGTGCGTGGTGCTATCCGGCCCGTCGGGTTGCGGCAAAACGCTTCTTTTGCGTGCGCTGGCGGATCTCGACCCTGCAGAAGGAACCATTCAGCTCGATGGAACGGAGCGGAATACAATGCCCGCTCCGCAGTGGCGCAAACAGGTCGGCTGGCTCCCTGCTGAAAGCGCCTGGTGGGCCGATGTGGTCGGAGACCACTTCAGAGATCAGAAGTCAGAGGCCAGAGATCAGAAAGTTCCAATATCTGGAAACGTAGACGCGACGTCCTCGTCGCGTTTTCTAAACGTCGGGAAAAAACCAGATCAGAAGAAACGCGACGCCCAGGCTATAACGCCTGCGAAGGTCGCGTCTACGTTAGGGAAGCTGGGATTTGGTGAGGATGTTTTGGAGTGGCGGGTGGAGCGGCTGTCGACGGGGGAGAAGCAGCGGCTGGCGCTATTCCGGCTTTTGCTGAACGAACCGAAGGTGCTGCTACTTGATGAGCCGACGGCGGCCTTAGATGTTTCCAATGTTTGGAAAGTTGAAGAGGTGATTGCAGAGTACCGCAACGCAACTGGTGCGGCGGTGGTGTGGGTGAGTCATAATCCGGAGCAGATTGCCCGCGTGGCGGATCGTCATCTTCAGCTGTGGGGGGCCGAATGAACGGAATTATCCAGCTTTCCCCGTTTGATCTATCTTTGGCCGCGCTACTGGTGATCGCGCTGGCGCTGGTTTGCCGTCGTCTCCGTCTGGGCATCGGCGGGAAACTTTTGTGGAACGCCACACGGACGGTGATTCAGCTGTCGCTGATCGGCTTTGTGCTGAAGGCACTGTTTGCGAGTTCGTCACCGGTCTGGGTTGCGCTGATGGCGCTGGTGATGCTGCTGGGTGCGGGTCGCGAGGTGCGCGCGCGGCAGAAGAATCCGCTACGCGGCGGATGGGGCTTTGGTGTGGGCCTGAGCGCGATGTTTGTTTCCTCGTTTGTGGTGGCGGTGCTAGCGCTGGCCGTGGTGGTGGGGCCGGAGCCGTGGTATGCGCCGCGCTACGCGATTCCACTACTGGGCATGCTGCTAGGCAATACGATGAACGGCCTGTCTCTCTCGCTGAATCATCTGACACAGAATGTGCGCAGCAACCGCGCGGCGATTGAAACGCGGCTGGCGCTGGGGCAGACGAAATCCGAGGCGATTGCGGACATCCGTCGCGAGAGCGTCCGCACGGGTCTAATTCCGATCATCAATTCGATGGCGGCGGCGGGGCTGGTGAGCCTGCCGGGCATGATGACTGGGCAGATTCTTGCCGGGAATTCGCCGGTCGATGCGGTGAGGTATCAGATTCTGCTACTATTCTTGATTGCGGGCGGAACGGGCTTCGGCACGTTGGCCGCGGTCTGGATGAGTTCGCACCGGCTGTTCGATGATCGCCACCGGCTTCGCCTCGACCGGATGCGTTCTTGATTTACTGACGAACCGGCGCGTTTTGTTTTCCGCATTGCGGGCAGTGGGCAAGGGGAGTGCGGTGCATCTCTGTGTAGATGCGGCGGCAGGCGGCGCACCGGTAGACGGTTTCGTTTTTACTTTTTTTATGCCGGAGGGTTTTCAGGTCATACACCCATGCCGCGGCGAGAATCCCGACCAGAGCGATTATCAGCGGAATAACAAGAAGCTGGAGAGGATCGATAGGCATCAGGAATCTCCTCCGGCGGTGAAGCGGATATCGAGCCATCCGCTGGTTTGTTCCGCTGCCGGGGCAAAGCGCAGCTTCCGTACGGCACCGGCCAGTGTCGAATTTTCAACCGGGGTTTCAAAGAGTGCCTGCTCGACTGTTCCGTTTGGGCGGATGGTTAGGTGAATGCGAACAGACGGGGGAAGCGTGCCGGATAGGTCGAGCTCCACGGGATCGGGCATGCGGACCTGCAGTGAGGGTGAAAAAAAGAGGGCGATCCGTTCCGGCCGCGGGGCGGAGCCGGTGTGGGTTGCGCCGGGCGCGGGCAGCTGGCTTTGTAGAGGTGGAACAGTTTCGAGCAGGCTGATCTGGGTTGGCGGTGTCCGATCGGCCGGTTCGCGCGGGAGATAGAATTTTGGCTGATCGGGCTGATCGAGTGACAGCTTCAGATTCACGTGCGATTCTGGAAAGGTGCCGCTGAATCCCTGTTCAGAAGGCAGGGCAAAAAGGGTGGGAGAGCGGATCTCCCGAATGTCTTCTGCGCCGGCGGGGAGGAAGATTGCCGCGGGATAAACCGTCGCGGTTATTTTCCGGATGGGTCGCGGATGAAAGGCGATTAGCCAGAAGGCGAACCAGAGTAGCGCGCATAGAATGGCGGCTGTAAGCGCCGGGCTGAGCTGGAGGCGTTGTTTCACGGTTGAGCGGGGGCGGCATGTTGCGTGGCGATGAAAATCTGGCGGAAGCCGGCGCCGGCGGCGGCGGAGTAAACCGCGGAGACGGTTGACTGTGGAAGGGATTGATCCGCTTCTAAAATCAGAGCGATGCCGGGGCGTTTCTGAACGGCGGCGCGCAGGGCGGGGTTGAGCCGCTCGAGTGACACCTGCTCGTCATTAAAGAAGAACAGGCCGTCTCGGGTTACCCGCAGAACCATATCGTTGAAGCGGATGCCGCCGGTTTGGCCAGCGACCGGCAGGTCGAGCAGAATTCCCGGTTTCTGAACAAAAGGGGAGGTGGCCAGCACGAAGGCGGCAATCAGCAGTGCGGCGTCGAGAAAGACGGTTCCGGTCAGAAAGCCACGGCCGGTCCGCCGGCGGGGGCGGAACGTGCGGTGCAGGTTCAGAACGGCTTCGCAGTCGTTACGATTCATTCGGTGCTCCTGAGTCGGGGCGGGTCAGAAAGTGGATGATTTCTCCGCTGATCTGTTCCATGTCGAGGGCGATGGCCTCCACGCGGCTGACCAGAAAGTGATAGCCGGCGTAGGCGGGAATTCCGGTGATGAGTCCGGCGGCGGTGGTGATCAGTGCGGTCCAGAGGCCGCCGGCCAGATCGCCGATCTCGGCGAGCGGTGAGCTCTGTTGCAGCATGACGAGCAGGGTCAGCAGGCCGAGCACGGTGCCGAGCAATCCGAGCATCGGTAGCACTTGGGCTAGCGTGATCAGCAGGTTGGTGTGGCGTTCCAGCCGGGGGATTTCCTGAATGCCTGCCTGTTGGACGGCTTTGATTAGGGCTTCTTTTGACTCTGTACGGTTGAGAATGGCGGTGCGGACAAGGTGGGCGGCGGGGCCGGGGGTTTGGTCGCAGATGGCAATGGCTTCGATGTCATTGCCGCGCTTCAGGTTGGTGGTGATTCCGTTGATGAAATCATCGACTTGAATTTGAGCCCGGTGCAGGTGAAACAGGCGCTCCAGAAAAATGACCAGCGCGACAAATCCGCCGGCCAGAATGAGCCACATAACCGGCCCGCCACTATGAATCCAATTTAGCATAATTGACTCCTTTTAAAACTTTTCGGGATGATCCTGTTTGATTTTTTGAATCTGTTTTTGTGCCTCATCCTGTGCGGGGGCATCTGCTTGGATAATCCGCTCATAAATATGGACCGCCTCGTTCCAGCTGCCCTGTTGTTCTTGATGGAGCGCGGCTTCGAGCGCCGCGCGGGTAAACCAGAGCATGGCTTCCGGGGTGAGCGGACGTGGCTGTTCATTGATGCTGTAGACCGCATCCATATAATGTGCGAATGCGTTTTCTGGGAGGTCGGCTTTTTCTTCGCTGCGTGCGATTTTGAACAGTGCCTGCAGTTTGAGTTCAAACGGGACCGATGGCCGGTTGTAGAGGGCTTGGTAGGCCTCAAGCGCTTCGCTGTAGCGATTCGGTTCGGTTGAGCCGAGTGTGAAGAGGCAGTCTCCGAGCCGTCCGCGGGCGCGATCCGCTAGCGGGCTGTCCGGTGCGGCCTTGATGATTTCTTCGTAGGCCAGAATGGCGCGGGAGAATTCGCCGAGTTCGGACAGCGCTTCGCCCTGAGCGAATCGGGTTTTCAGCAGGATTTCGCTTTGCGGATATTCTTTGGCAAGCCGGGTGTAGGTGCTGAACGCATCCAGAAAACTATCCTGTTTCAGCAGCGCGTTGCCTGTCCAGAAAAGCGCGTCGTCGGCGAGTTCATGTTGAGGAAACCGCTCGACGATATCAAGGAAGGTGGTCTGAGCCTGCGGATAGTCGCCGCTGTTGTATGTGTGTTCGCCGAGCAGAAAGAAAACCTCTGGGGTCCATGGTGACGTCGGATAGTTTTCAATAAATTCCCGGAGCAGAGCCAGCGCGGCCTCCACATTGCCCTGTAGGTAACGGCAGAAGCCGCGCATATAAAAGGCCTGCGGCGCCTCGGGCGCTTCCGGATAGGCTTCAACGACGGAATCGAAAACGTTCAGTGCTTCGGCGTAGCGGTTGAATGCGAACTGAATGAGTCCCTGCTGGTGGAGAGCCGTGGCGCGGGTTGTCGCGTTGGTGTATTGATCCGCAACCCGGATATATTCCCGCAGCGCGGGCTCACCGGTTAACATGCCCGCCAGCTGAAGTGCGGCGCGTGGCGCGAATTCGCTGTCTGGGTAATCCGCTTCCGTTAAGCGGAAATAAAGTCGGGCTTCCTCGAGATCGCCGGTTTCCAGCAACGCGGCTCCGCTCTGATACGTTGCCCGCGCGGCCAGCGGATGATCGTTTGCGTTTTCTGTGACGAAGTGATAGTTGGCATACGCTTTCTCAAACTGCCCGGCCGCAAAGCGGGCGTCGCCGGCCTTCACCCGGACGGTGACACATTCTTCCGGATCCGCACACGTGGCGGCGGCCTGTTCAAACGCGGCGGCGGCCTCCTCGTAACGCGTCTGTTCCCACAGGCTCCAGCCTTTGCCTGTAAAGGCGCGGATCTGAAGTGGAACTTGAGCGGTCACATTCAGACAGGCCTGGAATGCGGCGTCTGCCTTCGCAAACTGCCCGGTTTCCAGCAGAGCCTCCGCCTTCTGAATCAGGATTTCTGTCGCGAGTTCCTCATCCGGCGCACTTTGGATGGCCTCGTCAAACAGAGCGAATGCCTCTTTGGGTTTTCCTTCCTCCACCAGCAGGTTGGCTCGTGCGGTTTGCTGGCGGATACGCAGGATGGTTTCACCGGTTAGGGATTCTGCATTCAGTAGCGCGTCCGCCGCTTCGGCAGAGCGCCCAGTGCTCTGCTCCAGGCTGGCCAGTTCAACCCAAGCGGCAACCCGCAGGCGCGGATGAGCGGCTTCGGTTGAGCCAAGTTGCCGGAGTAGATCAGCCGCTTCGTCTAGCTCCTCTTTTCTGCCGTCAGCAATTCGTTCGCGTGCCAGCAGTAAACGGGCGGAGTTGGCCTCGCTGGCGGACGGGAAGCGCTCTAGCAGTTCATGAAGCGTCTTCACTGCGGCGCGGCCCCGCCCGCGCTCCAGATTGACATCGGCGAGGTCGAGCAGGTTTTGCGCGGCGTTTTCGTCGCCGGGAAATTTTTTCTCGAAGGCCTCAAAAAAGTTCTCTGCGTCTTTTAGTTCGCCGTCGAGCACCGCGGCGCGTCCTTTGAGCCGCAACGCGGCGGGTGTATAGGAGCTGTTTTTTGGGAGGTTTTCCAATGTTTTGGAAACCGGCTCGATTTGACCGGCCTCAAACTGGGCGCGGGCCTTCCAGTAGGTGAATGCGTCTTGTTGAAGCAGATGGGCTGATTCATCTGATAGAATCACCGCATCTTCGAAACGGCTTTGTCCGATCAATGAACGAACCAATAGGATCGTGAGGTCTGTTTTTTCTTCAATGCTTCGGTCGATGCCCAGCGCATTCCAGATCTGCCGCTCGGCCAGCGGATAGAGTTCATCTTCCAGCGCGGCCTCGATGGAGCGGATAGAAAAATCCTGCGCGAACAGTGAAGTCGCAGCTAGAAGCGTAAAAAGTATAAAAACCCTAAGTTTCATCGCCGGCGAGTATCCTATTCCGTGAGCATTTCTGCCAGATATTTTCCCGTATAGGATTTTGGGTGGGCGGCGACCTTTTCCGGGGTGCCGGCCACGACGACTTTTCCGCCGCGCTCGCCGCCCTCGGGACCGAGGTCGATCAGGTGATCAGCGCGCTTGATGACGTCGAGGTTATGCTCGATTACCAGCACGGTGTTGCCGCCGTCACGCAGGGTTTCCAACATCTCAATCAGCTTGTGCACATCGGCAAAGTGCAGGCCGGTGGTCGGTTCATCGAGAATGTAGAGCGTTTTTCCGGTCGCCCGTTTGCTGAGCTCGGAAGAGAGCTTAATGCGCTGGGCTTCGCCGCCGGAAAGGGTGGTGGCGGGCTGACCGAGCCGCAGATACCCGAGGCCGACTTCACGCAGAGTTCTTAGCTTGCGCTCGACGCCGGGGATGGCCGCAAAAAATTCACACGCTTCGTTAATGGTCATTTCGAGCACGTCGGCGATGTTTTTGCCGCCGTAGTGCACTTCGAGCGTTTCGCGGTTGTAGCGTTTGCCGGTGCACTGCGGGCAGGTCACATAGACATTCGGCAGAAAGTGCATTTCAATTTTGAGCAGGCCATCGCCGGTGCAGTGTTCGCAGCGGCCGCCTTTGACATTAAAGCTGAAGCGTCCCGGCCCGTAGCCGCGCACCTTGGAGGCGGGTAGTTTGGCAAACAGATCGCGGATAATCGAAAACGCCCCAGTGTAGGTGACGGGGTTGCTGCGCGGGGTGCGGCCGATCGGCGATTGGTCGATCACAATCACCTTATCGATCTGGTCGACGCCGAGCAGTTCCTTATGTTTACCGGGCCGCTCTTTGGAGCCGTGAAAGTGGCGGAAGAGGGCGCGGCGTAGCACGTCATCAATTAGTGTGCTTTTGCCGGAACCGGAAACGCCGGTGACGCAGGTGAACAGTCCAAGCGGGATTTTTACATTCACGCGCTTGAGGTTGTTTTCGGCCGCGCCGCGGATTTCAAGAAAGCCGTTGGTTGCTTTGGTTCGTTTTTTTGGCACTTCAATCTGGGTTTCGCGCCGCATGTATTGTGCGGTCAGCGACTTTTTTGATTTCAACAGCTGAGCCGGGGTTCCGGCAAAAACGATTTCACCGCCATGGACGCCGGCGCCGGGGCCGAGGTCGATCACATAGTCGGCTTCGCGGATGGTCTGTTCGTCGTGCTCCACCACAACCACCGTATTGCCGAGGTCGCGCAGTTCTTTGAGCGTGCCGAGCAGGCGGTCGTTATCGCGCTGATGCAGGCCGATGCTCGGCTCGTCGAGCACGTAGAGTACGCCGGTCAGGCGTGAGCCAATCTGGGTAGCGAGCCGGATGCGCTGTGCTTCGCCGCCGGAGAGCGTGCCGCTTTCGCGGTCGAGGGTGAGGTAGTCGAGGCCCACATCGATCATAAACCCGAGGCGTGCGCGGATTTCTTTGAGGATGTCGCGGGCGATATGTGCTTCCTCTTTGGAAAGTCCCCCTTCGCCGGGGCTCAGGGCAAGCAACCTTTGGAAAAACTCTACCGCGCTCTCAATGGAAAGCGCACAGAGTTGGTGGATATTCTGCCCGCCGACGGTGCAAGCCAGGCTTTCGGGGCGCAGGCGCGCGCCGAGGCAGGCGGTGCAGAGCTGGTTGCCCATGTAGGCGCGCAGGCGCTGCTGGGTCCATTCGCTGTCGCTTTCAATATAACGCCGCTGCAGATTGGGGATGAGTCCCTCGAACGGTTTTTCGATCCGGCGGCGGCGCATGGTGTACGAAATGGGTTCGTCCGAGCCGTAGAAGAGTACTTTTTTAAAGGAGGCGGGCAGTTCGTTGAACGGGGTGCGCAGGTCGATGCCGTAGCTGTCGGCGACGGCGGCGAGCAGTTTTTTATAGTAGATGATGGCGCGCCGGCCGCCGCGCCGCCATGGATGGACACATTCTTCGAGCGGCAGCTCTTCGTTGGGAATAATCAGTTCTTCGTCGAAGGTGAGCATGTTGCCGAGGCCGTGGCAGGTCGGGCAGGCACCGTACGGGCTGTTAAAGGAAAAGTGCTTTGGCGTGAGGGTCTCGAAGCTGATGTTGCAGTCGAGGCAGGCGTTTTTTTCGGAGTAGAGACGATCTGCCCACCCGTCGCCTTTTTGGATCATGGCGATCAGCAGCCCGTCACCGGTGGAGAGCGCCAGCTCGACCGAGTCGTTGATGCGGCTGCGCGTCGCGGGATCGATCACCAGCCGATCGACCACCGCCTCGATGGTGTGCTTTTTATTTTTTTCGAGGTTGGGAACTTTTTCGATTTCATACAGCTCGCCATTTACGCGCACGCGCACAAAGCCCTGTTTGCGAATGGTTTCAAACACCTCTTCGTGTTTGCCTTTGCGTCCGCGCACGAGCGGCGCGAGCAGCATTACTTTGGTTTTTGCCGGAATCTCCAAAAGTTGCTCGACGATGTTTTCTGCGCTCTGCTGCTGGATTGGTTTGCCGCAGGAGGGGCAGTGGACGTTTCCAATGCTTGGAAAAAGCAGGCGCAGGTAGTCATGGATTTCGGTGACGGTGGCGACGATGGAGCGCGGGTTGGAGCCTGCCGTGCGCTGCTCAATGGAGATGGCGGGCGAGAGCCCTTCGATGGTGTCGACATCTGGCTTCTGCATCTGTTCGAGAAATTGGCGGGCGTAGGCCGAAAGGCTTTCGACATATTTTCGCTGTCCTTCGGCGTAGAGAGTATCGAAGGCAAGCGACGATTTTCCCGAGCCACTCAGGCCCGTGATGACGGTGAGCTTGTTGCGCGGAATGCGCACATCCACATTTTTGAGGTTGTGTTCCCGCGCACCCGTTACTGTAATCCATTTTCCGCTCATGTTCCAAACCCTGAAATTTTTTTGATCGAAGAGGTTCGGATTCTACCATGGGTTTCCAAGGTTTGGAAAAACAGAGGTGGATTTTTCCAACTCTTGGAACTATAAATGGAGGCTATGAGCTTTCAGTTTGGAAAACTTTTTAAAAATTCGGTCACCGGCAGCGTCCTCGCTGTCGCGGCCGGTCTTTCCTTTTTTTTCACCTGCATGTTGCTGCCGCTAGTCGGCCGTGCCGGATCCAGCGTGCCGTATGCCGATGAGAACCAACGCTCTTTCCTGCTGGTGCTGGGGTTTACGCTGCTGTTGAGCGTGTTGGCGACGTGGGTTAAAATGCTTCGCCGCAGTGAGGATCAGAGTCCGCTTCCGTGGTGGTCATTCGGCTTGTGTGTGGTCTGTGTTCTGCTGTTTATTCTGCAGCTGACCGGCCTGTTGGCGATTTAGTGCGTAATGAGTAATACGTAACCTAGAAAATTCCTTAATTACGCATTACGGATTACGTTCTTGTACAACATCCATGCGGCGAGGGTTTTGGCGTCCTGTACTTCGCCGGAACGGATCATCCCATCCATTTCTTTTTCTGTGAGTAGGAGGGTCTCAATGTCCTCATCGGGATCGAAATCGGTTTCGCCCGGCTCGTTAACCTCGGCATAGAAGATGTCGATTCGCTCGGTGCAGTAGCCCATCGACGGATAGATCGGGGCGAGAAAACGGATGGTATCGGGCGTATAGCCGGTTTCCTCCTTTAGTTCGCGGATGGCGGAGGCTTCCGCCTCTTCCCCGGGGTCGCAGTTGCCGGCCATTACTTCGAAGCAGATGCGCTCCATCGCTTTGCGGAACTGGCGGATAAACACAAACTGTCCGTCGCGCCGCCGGGCGATCACCGCCACAGCCGAGCCGTGGCGCACAATCTCGCGGGTGGTGGTCCGCCCGTTCGGTAGCGCCACATCCAGCACCTCGACGCGCATAATGCGTCCCTCAAAAACGGTTTTTGATCCAATCGTCTTTTCGCGCATATTTTGTGTCTCCCTCCCAGCGTATACACCAGATGCGGAAGGTATCGTTTTTTATCTGCTGTGTCATTGGTCAAATGAATCCGTCCCGTTAAAATGCGCTCATGACACACAACCGGCAGGAATGGGAGGCGCTTGAGACCAGTGATCTGGTTCCGTACGCCGCGCATAGCGCCGACAGTCTGGGGCGTCAATTTGTCGAACCGCCGCATCCGGTGCGCCCCTGTTTCCAGCGTGATCGCGACCGCGTGCTGCACAGCCGCTGCTTCCGTCGGCTCGAATATAAAACCCAGGTTTTTGTCAACGGAACCGCCGACCACTACCGCACGCGTCTGACTCACACCATCGAGATGACGGCGGTCGGACGCACGCTTGCCCGCGCCTTCCGCGTCAACGAAGACCTTACCGAGACGATCTGTCTGGCTCATGACGTGGGACATAGTCCGTTCGGGCACCGCGGCGAAGCGGTGCTCGACGAGCTCATGAAAGACCACGGCGGATTCGACCACAACCTGCAGAGCCTGCGTGCCGTCGAAAAACTTGAATATCAGTATCCCCACTTCACCGGCCTCAATCTCTCTTGGGAGGTGCGCGCCGGCCTGCTCAAACACGAAGCCTCCGCGGCGGGAGCCAATCTGGACGGCTATCCCATTGGCCCCTTCCAATATCTGGAAGCGCAGATCGCCGATGTCGCCGACGACATGACCTACCACGCCCACGACGTCGATGACGGTCTCTCCGCCGGACTCATCACTCTCGACCAGCTGCGCGAACTCGCCTTCTGGCAGATGGCCTCCACCCGGGCCAACGAACAGTACACCGCGCTCGACGAAGACCAGCACCGCCGCATCACCATCCGCAACCTGCTCGACTTGCAGGCGCAGGACGTTCTCACCGAAAGCCGGGTCCGGCTCGAAAACCATCGGCCCCGGCGCATTGTCGATGTGATGAACGCCCCAGAGAGACTGGTCTGCTTCAGCGAGCCAATGACCGGCATGCTTAAAGAGTTTTCCGATTTTCTCTATCAGCAGCTCTACTATCACCCCGGCGTCGCCAATGCTAACATCGAGGCCGTCGAGCTCATGCGCGGACTCTTTCACCACTACGTGAACCACCCCGAAACCATGGGCAGGAAGGCCCGCGAACGCCTCGAAAAAGAGGGCGTTATGCGCACCGTTTGCGACTACGTTGCCGGCTGCACTGACCGCTATGCCATGGAAGAATGCGAAAAATACAGTATCGGGCGCACCTGAGCTGCCAACTTCTGGAAGCCATTGCATGGCGGCGCGCTGGATTTTTCCAGCCAGTGGATTTGAGCGATAGAGAACGTGCTTTGGGTATTTCCCCAAAGCAACCGTGTTCAGCCGTAGCCCAAAAAATCAGCGGTTCATGGCTTCGGCAACGGCGTCGCAGACGCCGGCCATATTGCCGGGAGTGAGGCCGGCGACATTGATGCGGCCGGAGCCGACAATGTAGATTGACCTTTCCTCTTTCAGGAAGGCCACCTGTTTTTGGGTCAGTCCGCTGAAGGAGAACATGCCTTTCTGCTTCGTCATGAACGAGCAGTCCATTTTGACCTCGCGGGCGGTCAGCCCTTTGGCGAAGGCGGCGCGCGCCTGTGCGATGCGCTCGCGCATGGCGTTGAGCTCGCTTTTCCAAAGGTTGAAAAGGTCCTCGTCTTGCAGGATGGTGGTGACGATCTGTCCGCCGTGCGCTGGCGGGTTGGAGTAGAGCACGCGCGCGTTGCGCTTCATGTGGCTCATGGCAACGGTCGCGGCATCCGCATCGGCGGCAACGGCGGTTAGCGCGCCGGTGCGTTCGCGGTAGAGACCGAAGTTTTTGGAGAAGGAACTGGCGACCATAAAGTCGGTGTCCGAGGCGAGGAAGGCTTCCACGCCGACGCGGTCGGCTTCGATGCTTTCGCTGAAGCCCTGATAGGCGAAGTCGAGCAGGGCGGACCAACCGTTGGTTTTGGCGATTGCGGCGACACGATCCCACTGGGCGGAGGTGAGGTCCACACCGGTCGGATTGTGGCAGCAGGCGTGCAGCAACACGCAGTCGCCGGATGGGACGGTTTCAAGCGCGGCGAAGAACGCCTCTTCGTCGAGCGCTTTGGTTTCTGAGTTATAGTAGGCGTAGTCTTTGAGGGTCAGGCCGGATGCGGCGAAGATATTTTTGTGGTTGGCCCATGTCGGGTTGCTGACCCAGATGGTGCCGGAGCTGAAGGATTTGAGCAGCTCGCCGGCGAGGCGCAGCGCACCGGTTCCGCCGGGCGTGTGCACAGTGGCGGCACGTTCGCACACGCTACCGAAGATCATTTTCTGCACTTCCGCGCCGTAGGCCGCTTCGCCGCCGATCGGAAAGTAGGATTTGGTGTTCTCGGTCTCAAGCAGGATTCTTTCCGCCTTTTTCACCGAGGTGAGAATCGGGGTGTGGCCTTCTTCGTCTTTATAAACTCCGACTCCCAGATTCACTTTGGCGAATCGCTGATCACTTTTAAACGCTTCGGTCAGGCCGAGAATTGCATCGGCCGGGGCTGCTTCAACATTTTTCCACATAATCTTCTCTCCGGTTTATCCGTAGTATTGCTCAAACCACTTTTTGAGCGCATTGCGCTCCGGTTTCAAAATTTCCAGTTCCCGCACGGCGTTCTCGGGTGAGTCGGACGCGTGCGCCGCGTTGACCATGATGTTGCTGCCGTATTCTTTGCGCACCGAGCCGGGGTGCGCTTTGCTCGGGTCGGTCGGCCCGAGGATGGTGCGGATTTTGTCGACCGCGTTTTCGCCAGCGTAAATTAGAACCAGGCAACGGGCTTTTCCGGCCGCGTCCATTTCGCTTTCCGGTACATCCGGCAACCACAGGCCGGTCATAAACTGCATGATTTCATAGAACTGGTTGTCGCCGTAGTCCGGGCCGAGGGTGGTATTGAGCGCCTGGACGACATCGTCGGGCATCTCGAAATCAAATTCGTTTTTGAGCGCCGAAAGAGCTCTGTCGACCGCGTGACCAGCCAGTTTTTCGCGCAGGACCGCTTGAACGGGCCCGTAGAATTCTTTGGCTTCGGTCATGCTCATGCGGTGCACCTGTGCGCCGATGATGCGTAGGCCGGAGTGCGAAAACAGGTCGACAATATTGCCGGGACGTGAGCTGGGAAAGCGAAAGTTATCCGGTTTAATGATAACGAGTGTTTTTTGCGAGCCTTCTTCCGGGAGGCTTAGGGCATTGTCAACAATGCCGCCATCGGTTTCAGCGTACTTCATCCACAGAGCCAGAGTATGGCTGGCGGATGCCACCGTGGGGGCCACCAGAACGGCCGGTTCGAAATAGATCAGCTCGCCGGCATGGTTGCGGACATATTCGCCGTGGGTGCCGCGTACGGTGTCGGCGGACTCTTTACTGTCATCAAAGCTGCCCGCCGTTTCGTAGATTTTCGAAATGGCGTCTTCGCCTTCAAAGAGGAGTAGCATGGCGCGATGCGGCCGGCCGGTGTCCGGGGCGGGAGCCAGCGCATGTAACGCATAATCAGCCAGAACATCGCGCTTGTCTTCGTTAATATCCGGATTATTGCGCAATAGGTCGACGTATTTATCGACCAACTTCTGACTCGGCCCGAACATGCGTGAGGCGACGAACTCTAGCCCTTCAATTCGACTGAAACGTCCGATAATGCCGCCGGTACGCGACTTGCGCAGTGAATGCGGGGTAATTAATACAAATCCGAGTTCTTTCGCCATGACAGGTTCCTTTTTTAAATGCACTCTCCTTTTTACTTCCCTGGGGGAGAAGGGCTAGGATTATGCCCGCTTTTGAAAACGAAAAAACAAAAAACTGCTAAGGACCTCGTGAAAAATCTCTCCGATAAAATTATTAACCGCCAAAGCGTCATCGTTACGGAAATGATGCAACGCCTGCTTCCGTTCGTTCTGGAGCAGCAACATCCGGCAGACCGAGTACTCGCTCAGTTTTTTAAAAACCGTCGCGAGTTGGGTTCGCGTGACCGTCGCCTCCTTACGGAATGCTTCTTTTCGACCTTCCGCTGGATGGGGTTGACGCGCCCCCTCGGGCTCACGATTCTGGAAGCGGTTTCGCTTTCTGTGCATCTCGACCAGACCGAAATACACCCAGCACTTCTTCTGCAGGGTCGGGACTGGACCCCGCTGGGCGCGAAGACGCTCGACGAAAAGCTGGCCGCTTTGCGCGAATGGTTCCCGGACGCCCAGGGGTTGGAAAAAGAGAATTTGGTTTTTCCAGAGTTTGGAAACAGCGTGACGCTACCCGACGGGCAGGAGGATCTTTTCTATGCAACGCTTCAGCAGCGGCCTCCCACATGGATCCGTCTGCGCAACGATGCGTTTAAGCGCATGCTGATGGATGCCGAGATTCCTTATGAATCGCATCCGCAGCTCGATCATGCGGTTTCGATCCCCGCCGGCCGTTCGCTCGGTACGCTCGGGCATGGCGGGCAGTTTGAAGTGCAGGACATTGCATCGCAGGCGGTCTGTGCCATTGCCGCCCCGGAAAAAGACGGCGACTGGTGGGATGCCTGCGCCGGTGCCGGCGGAAAATCGCTGCATCTGGCGGATTTGATCGGTCGCGGTGGAAAAGTATTCTCCACCGATGTGCGCGAAGACGCGCTGGCGAACTGTAAAAAGCGCGCCCGCACAGACGGGGTCAAAAATGTCCGGATGCAGCTGCACGATCTGGCCAAGGATGCCCCCTTCACCAAAGAGTGGGACGGTGTTCTGGTGGACGCCCCCTGCTCGGGGTGGGGAACCTGGAGCCGAAATCCGGATGCGCGCTGGCGAACCGACCCGCGCGATCCGGCCCAGAAACGCAACCTGCAGGTACGGATGCTCAATAATGCAGCGCAGTGTGTAAGATCTGGCGGCGTATTGATCTATGCGGCCTGCACCTTTACTGCCGAGGAGACCACCGAAACGCTGGAGCGCTTTTTGGCCGATCATCCCAACTTCTCGCTTGAACCGTTCGCCAACCCGTTGACGGGGAAGCCGACCGACGGTACCCTGCAGATTTGGCCGTGGGACGGTCCCGGCGACGGCATGTTCATTGCCCGCCTGAAACGGGGTTGAGATGTTGCTTTCCCGTTGACCCTGCACAGGGGCGAGGCTAAGCTCCTCCTTCATTTTTCACTGGAACTAAAGAGGTTTTATTATGACGATGATGATTAGCAAATTTCATAAACTGATCCAGTCCAAGGTTGTCTGGTACATTGTTCTCGGCGTGATCGTGATCGCCTTTGTCGGATTTTTCACTCCGACCATGGGCAATAAGTCATCGAAACCCAAAGAGCAGTCTATGGGAACGCTGTTCGGCGAAAAGGTTTCGCAGCAGGACTACCGCCGCGCGCTTCAGAACACAAAAATCGGGTATATCCTCTCCACCGGCCGCAGGCTCGATACGACCCGCGAAGTGGTTGAGGCTCTGCAGCAGCAGGCTTGGCAACGACTGGCGATGCTTTACAAAGCGGGAGAGGAAAAAGTGATCGTGAGTGATCAGGAGGTGATCACGCAGATTCAGCGAACACCCATTTTTGCGAACCAGAACGGTGTGTTCAATAAGGCTACCTATCAGGCCGTTCTCGGCCAGATCGGCCTTTCGCCCCGCCAGGTTGAAAACGTCTTTCGCGAACAGATTGTCCTTCAGAAACTGGCGTACCGCCCGATGCAGGCCGCACTCATTTCGCCGACCGAGCTGGAGCGCGCCTATCACATGTACACCGATCGCATCGTTGTAGACTACGCCTTGCTCCCGCGAGAGCAGGCCGAAAAAGGCGCGAGCGTAACCCGCGAAGAGGCCGAAGCGTTCTTTAACGAAAACATCGAGGCGTTTCGCATGCCCGCTAAAGTGCGTGTTTCCTACGTCGAATATCCAGTAGCCGATTTTATCGCGCTGGCTGAGGTGCCGGAGGGCGCTGCCCTGCAGGTCTACAACCAAAACCTCGAAAACTACCGCATCGAAAACGAAGAAGTCGACGCGCCCGTCGAATACCAACCCTTCGAAGAGGTCGAAGCGGAAATCACCACCAAAATCGCGGAGTTTTCCGCTCGTCGATTGGCGCTTGAGCAGGCCACCTCGCTTGTGGCCGACATTGCTCCGAAATCGCAGAATGAAGCGCCGGACTTTAACGCCGCCGCCGCCGTGGCCGGCCTGAGCGTTAAAACACTGCCCGCCGTCGGCCCGTCCGGCGAACTCCCGGGCATCGACCCCACTGCGCCGTTTCGTCAGGCCGCCTTTGGCTTGCAGGACGACATCTACAGCTCTTTCAGCGACGCCGTCGTTGGAAAAGACAGCGTCTATGTTCTTTCGCTCGAACAGCGCTACGACTCCTTCCTGCCCTTCTTTGAGGCTGTCGAAAAAGAGGCCACCGAAGCCGCCCGCGCAAAGGTTGCCGCCGAAATCGCCGCCAAGCGTGTTTTTGAAATCCGCGCCGCCGTTTCCGACGCGCTCGCCGCCGGTACCGAATTTAAAAAGGCCGTCAAACCCTTCGGTCTCTCGGTTCAGACCACCGAGGCGTTTGATCTGACCTCCGAGCTGGACAACGAATATGCCGAAGCGCTGATTAAGAGCAGTATTACGGTTCCGCAGGGTAAGCTCTGCCCGGTCATACCGGTCGAGGACGGCATCCTTTTCGCATATGTTGCGCAACGCAGTTCCACGGATGCCGAAATCGGACTGCCCGCCCTGCGCGGCGAGCTCATCAACGGACTTTCCGGTGTCCGCATGCAGCGACTAGCTGCCGACTGGCAGGCCGCGGTCATGGAAGAGGCGGATCTGCAGCTCAACGAAAACTGATTTCCAAACATTGGAAAAAACGGCGCGTTCCGGCGCCGGTGGTTTCAGGGTTTGGAAAAAGGATCAGGAAAGCCGGTTGGCGGAGGTGAACTCCACGCCGTGGCGGCGACTGATCAGGTTGGCGGCGATGCGACCGGATTCATAGATGGTCGGCAGGCCGCTTCCCGGATGGGTTCCGCCACCGGTGAGGTAGCAGTTGTCCACTTCCTCAAACTTGTTGCGCGGCCGCAGGTGGATCATTTGATCCCAACTGTGCGCGAGGTTGAAGGTGGCCCCTTCATAGACATTCAGCTCGTCGCGCCAGTCCGCTGGTGTCATCACTTTTTCTTCGACGATGTGCTCGCGCAGATTTTCCATGCCGGCGCGTTGTTCCATGATGTTGAGCACGATTTCGCGAAAGTTGTTTTTCTTTACTTCCCAGTCGGTGCCGCTGCGCAGGTTGGGCATGGGGACGAGCACGTAGATGGCGGAGTGACCTTCGGGCGCGAGGGTCGGGTCGGTGATGCTTGCATTGCGGACGTAGACCGACAGGTCATTGTCCGGTTCGCGAAGATGGAAGATGTCGTCGACGTTTTTGCGGTAGTCTTCGGCGAAAAAGACGGTGTGGTGCGGCAGGTCGTATTGTTTGTCGAGCCCGAGATAGAGCATGAAGGTTGAGCAGGAGAACTTTTTCTTCTGCAGCTTTTGCGGGGAGTATTTTTTCAGCACACCGGGCGCGAACAGGGTGGAGGCCGCATAGGCGAAATCGGCGTTGATGATCACCTCGTCGGCGTCAATGATCTCGCCATTTTCCAGTTTGACGCCGCAGGCCGCGCCGTTTTCAACGCGGATTTCTTTGACGGGCGAGTCGAGATGAATGTCCGCACCGTTTTTGCGGGCGGTGTCCGCCATCGTGTCCGAGATGCGGCTGAGTCCGCCGATCGGATGATAGATCCCGAAGGCGTGTTCAATGTAAGGAATGATCGCGAACAGACCGGGACACTCCCACGGCGACATGCCGAGATATTTCGCCTGGAAGGTGAACGAGAGCGCTAGTTTTTCTTCATGGAAGTTCTTGGCCATGATGTCGTAAAGGCTTTTGCCGATGGCCAGATGCGGAACGGCCTTGATCAGATGCGGGGAGAAAAAAGAACGCCAGGTGTGGTACGACTTCTGGAGGCAGGGATAAAGCGCATCGAAGCGCTTCTTTTCACGGGAGAAAAATTGAGCATACCCATCTTCCTGTCCGGGGAAGGTGCGGGCGATTTCCACCTTCATTTTTTCCACGCCGTTGGTCGGTTCAATATATTTGTCTTCGAATTGAAGCCGATACATCGGTTCGAGCTTGCGCATATCCATGAGCTCATCGCAGTTGGCGCCGGCCTCTTCGAATACTTCATCGAGGATCGGTTTGAGCATCAGGAACGTGGGGCCGATATCAAAGGTGTAGGGGCCAAGCTTGAAGGCGCCATTGCGCCCGCCAACCTGGTTCTGCGCTTCAAACAAAGAAACCTTGAATCCTCGTTTCGCCAGAATCATGGCGGCGGTTAGTCCGCCGGGTCCCGCGCCGACGATCACAATGTGTTTTTGTTCCATAGAAATTTCCCCCGCTTAGTAAAGCGAGCTTACGGCTTTTTTAGATAAAAAAAAGTCTCTTTTGAAGCACATATCGGGTAGCGTATGGACATGTTTAGTCGTCTGTTTGTCCAGTTCAATAATTGGTTGATCCGTTTGCGCCGTGTACGGGTTGAGCCGGAGCAGCTTTTGCTGCTCGTCCCTCGTTGTTTGCAGAGAAACGGCTGTCCGCAGACGTTGGGCGAAACGATTGACGACTGTAAAGCCTGCGGGAAGTGCAATGTGACGGATCTGCTGACGATTCGTGACGAGTTTGGAATTCGTTGCAGCATGGCGACCGGTGGTCGTGAAGCGGTGGCCTTTGTGCGCGATCCGCGCACTAAAGCGGTGGTTGCGGTGGCCTGTGAGAAAGAGCTCGCGATGGGGATTCTGGCAGTGATGCCGACTTCGGTCCTCGGCGTGTCCAATATTCAAACGGGCGTTCCCTGCCGCAATACTCGCCTCGATCCTGATCTCGTTCGCGAAGCCATCCGCTCTCTTTTGAAAGACTAGCCGCCGGCGAAGAAGCGGTAGATTTTTTTGAAGGTGCGCAGGGGGATATCGATGGGGGGGTAGGCGACGCGCAGATCAAATTTCGTGGAGCGCGTTAGTACGCTTCGGAAATGGCTGAACGTATCGAACCCCGCTTTTCCGTGATAGGCGCCCATACCGCTTTTGCCCCGCCCGCCGAACGGAAGTTCTTTTGGGATCAACTGCATCACCGTGTCGTTGATGCAGACGCCGCCTGCCGGGAGCGCCGCCATTAGTCGCTCCTGTCGCGCGCGATTTTCTGTAAAAAGATAAAGCGCTAGTGGAGCGGATTGGGTTTTGAAGAATTCAATGACCTCTTCTTCTGTATCGTACGGAATGACCGGCAGCAGCGGGCCGAAAATTTCCTCCCGCATGAGCGCCGAGTCACGCGGTGGATCGATAATGAGTGTTGGTGCGATGTACAGATCTTCCGCGTCGCGCTCGCACTCCGGATAGAGCTCGACTAACCGGTCGACGTGGCGGCGGTTTGCGATACGGCCAAAGTCGGGGCTTTGCTGTGGATTGTTGCCGTAAAAGTCCGCAATCGTTTTTTTTAAGGTTTGGAAAAATTCATTCAGCTGTTTGCGCGGAATCCAGACGTGGTCCGGGGCGACGCAGGTCTGCCCGGCGTTCATGAATTTTCCGCGCACGATGCGCCGCGCGGCGACAGGTAGGCTCGTGTCTTCGCAAATAATGACCGGGCTTTTTCCGCCGAGTTCCAGTGTGATCGGGATGAGCTGTTTGGCGGCGGCTTGCGCGACCGCGCGGCCGGCCTCGGTGCCGCCGGTGAAAAAGATGTGATCGAACGGTTCGTTCAGCAGCGCCTCGGCCGTTTCGCGTCCGCCTTCAATCACTTGCACGATGGCCGGATCGAATGTTTCGTCGATCAGTTTTTTCAAAGCAGCGGAGGTGTACGGTGTCAGTTCGGAGGGTTTCAATACCACGCAGTTGCCGGCGGACAGCGCGGCGACCAGCGGAGAGAGCAACAGCTGCAGGGGATAGTTCCACGGGCCGATGATCAGCACGACCCCCTTTGGTTCTGGGATAATTCGCGCGCGTGCCGGACGGAGCATTAGCGGGACGCGGGCCGGTTGCGCGCGGCTCCAGCGCTTCAGATGGTTGATCGTATAGCGGATGTCGCTTTGCACAAATCCGGTTTCCGAGGCGTAGGCATCGAGCGGGGATTTGCGCAGATCGTTGTAGAGCGCTTCGTGTAGCTTTGTTTCGTGTTGCTCGAGCGCACGGCTCAGCTTGAGAAGTTGTTCGGTGCGGAATGCGATGTCCCGTGTCGTGCCGGTTTCGAAGAAACTTCGCATGCGTCCGATCTGGAATTGTTCGTTCATCAGGCTTGGTTGCATGCTTAACGATGTCTAAACTCCCGTCAAGCGACTATGCATAAGGCTTTTATAATTTTTTCCACGCTTTGGATTATGGCGGCAGCAGCTTGCGGTCAGTCCGATGAACTGTTTGATCGAGGAATCGGGCTGTTCCGCGAAGGCTACCTGCAGTGGAACGCGGAGCAGATGGAATTAGGGCTTCAACTGATGGAACAGGCTCCATCGGAACCGGGCTCGCTTTACTGGCAGGCTGTTGCCCGGTTTCATCTAGTTCTCTGCCGCGACGAATCCGGTGCGAAAGAAACGATCCGGTCCATCGAAGAGACGGTTCGCCGAAACCCGCAGGACGCTGAAATCGCCATGATGCTAGCGGTTCTGTACGGCCGGCAGATTACTGAAAAACCGTTCCGCGGGCTTTGGCTGGGCCGTAAAATAAAAAAATTGCGAGCGGCGGCGTTGGTCAGTGGCCCAGACAGTCCTCGCGTTCAAAGTCTCGCCGGAGCCTGTTGGTTCGAGGCTCCCTCGCCGTTCGGGGACCGGGAGCTGGCTTTGGCGCATTTAACAAAGGCGGCAGAATTGTATGAAGCAGAACAGTCGGAAGATCCTGACGTCCGCCAGCCTCGCTGGGGCGCGACGGACTGCTATAGACGACTGGGCGAGTTGATGGTTGAGCGCGGCGAACTGGAGCAAGCCAGATTTTATTATCAGTCCGCATTGAAGATAAATCCGTTATACAAACCGGCGCGCAAACGCCTGATGGAATTGAATGATGACCCAAAAAAATAAAAACGTTGCGGTGATTGGTTCAGGGCTCGGTGGACTCTCCGCCGCGATTTCGTTGAGGCAGCAAGGATACGAGGTCGATCTTTACGAAAAAAACCCACAGATCGGCGGCAAGCTCAACCTGCTCGAAGCGCAGGGCTACACCTTTGATATGGGGCCTTCCATCCTGACCCTGCCGCATATTTTCGAGCGGCTCTTCGAGCGCTCCGGTAAAAAAATGTCCGACTACATTCTGATCCGCCCGGTCCGCCCTCACTGGCGCAACTTCTTTGAGGACGGCTCGGTGATCAGTCTTTTTCCTGAGCCGGAAAAAATGGCGGAAGAGGCCGAGCGGTTTGCGCTCGGCTCCGCAAAAGAAGTGGAGGATTTCCTGGCGTATGCGGCGCAGCAGTATGATCTGATTGAAAATGGCTATTTCGAGGCCGGGCTCGACACCGTCGGCGACTTTCAGCGTTTTTACGGTTTCTGGCAGTTCATGCATTTTGACTTTTGGCACTCTATGCACGGCGGGGTTGCCAAACGTATTAGCGATCCGCGTCTGCGCAATGTATTCGACTTTTTCATCAAATATGTCGGATCATCGGCCTACGACGCGCCCGGCTTTATGAACTGCATGCCGACCATCCAGTTCCGGCACGACCTGTGGTATGTTGACGGCGGTATGTACGGCATTGCCCGCGGCCTCGAAAAGCTGATGAGCGAAATCGGCGTACGGGTGCACCTTACTAGCGAAGTGGTGCGCATCGAAAAATCGCCCGGCCGAGTAAGCGGGCTGGAGCTAGCCGACGGATCGACCGTTCAGGCAGACATCATTGTATCCAACATGGAAGTGATTCCCGCCCATCGCGAACTGCTGCGCGAAAGCGAACGAACCGTGCGGCGCATGGAGCGTGTTTTAGAGCCGGCCTGCTCGGGACTGGTGCTCGATCTCGGTCTCGACTGCAAATATGAGCAGCTCGCCCATCACAACTTTTTCTTCTCCGGAAATCAGAAGGAGCATTTCAAAAGCGTCTTCCGAAAAAAGGAAATTCCGCACGACCCCACCATCTATCTCGTCGCCGCTTCGCGCACTGACCCGACCGTCGCGCCGGAGGGCTGTGACTGCCTCAAAATTCTTCCGCACATTCCTTACCTCAATGAAAAGCACTCCTATACGCAGGAGGACTATCTCGCACTCAAGGACCGTCTGCTCGATAAACTCGAACGCATGGGGCTGACCGACCTGCGCAAACACATCGTTTTTGAGCATGTCTGGACGCCATTCGACATTCAGAAAAATTATTATTCCAACGGCGGTTCGATCTACGGTGTGGTTTCTAACCGGTGGAAAAACTTTGCCTTCAAGGCGGCCAAGCAGAGCCGTCGCTATGAAAACCTTTTCTTCACCGGCGGCTCCGTCAACCCCGGCGGCGGCATGCCCATGGTGGTGCTGTGCGGACAGAACGTCGCCAAAAAGGTAGTGGCATGGGACCCGAACTAATCCTCTGGCTCGCGCACCTCGGCGGCTGGCTCTTTTTCCTGTGGAATCCGGCATGGGCCGGTTGGGTGATGGTGCTGTATGCCACGCTCGCCAACGGTCCGTGCATCATCACGCAGCGTTATAACCGCGTGCGGTTGGGAAATCTTCAACCTCAGTGATGGTGGAGGTCGTCCGGCAAATCTTCTTTTTTAATGAAGAGCAGCGGGAAGACGATGTCGCTCAGGCAGCAGGGGATCCAGACGGCGACAAACAGGAACAGGGTGATGCCTAAGCCCTCAAGGACACTGAAGCTTCCGGGTTGTGTGCGCAGAATGTGGAACAGCGACGCCGCCATGCTCAGCAGGACGTGGCCTGTGTGCGGGAAGTGGGTTTTCGGATACCAGTAGGCAAAACCGATACCGAACAGCGCAGCAAAGTTAATAATGTACGGCATTTCAATGATGCCGATGTGGGCGTGCGATCCTTGGCCCATGCCGAGCAGCAGTTCGCCCCAGTGCGGAATCAGGCAGTCGCTCAGTGTGGCGATGCCGATGGAGCCGAAGTAGCCGATCAGAACCACGGCCAGAATGCCGCGCTTGGAATGTTCGATCTTAGCGCGGTAGTTGCGGTAGAGCGCCGCGGTCACCATGGCGCTCAACACTACGTGCAGCGGGTGGGTGAATTCAAACAGGTCGGCCGCGCGGTCGGTGGAGAGGAAGTCTGGAGCAAAGCGCCGTAGGAGCATAATTAGCACCACGCTACCCAGCGCGCCGAGGAGGGTGAACGGACCGTGATGCCGAAGCTCTTTTAAAACCAACGATTTCATGTTGAGACTTTTAGCAGAGCCGCCTCGGCAGAGCAAGCGCGCCGGCGTCTTCCAACCTTTGGAAGCAGGCTCTGCCTGTCCGCCGAAGCCTTGGCGAAGGAGAGGCGCCTGCACCCAACTATCCATCGTTCCTCCTTCGCCCTATCTATACGCATCCGCACAAGACAGGTCGTTGGGCCCATGTAGTAAGAAGCCGCCATACTATGGCTTCCAAGGGTTGGATTCGGAGTGAAGAGAGGCTTTTGGTTCTTTCCAAAAGCAACGACTGGAAGGAGAGGCAAAAAGTCGCTACTCTGGCGGCTGTGAATAAACCCATCCAGATGCTTCCGGATCATGTGATCAATAAGATCGCGGCGGGAGAGGTGATCGAACGGCCGGCATCGGTGATGAAGGAGCTGATGGAAAACGCGCTCGATGCCGGTGCAACGCAGGTCGACGTGGAAGTCGTGCGCGGCGGCATGCAGTTAATCGCCATTTCCGATAACGGCTTCGGCATGGATCGAGATAACGCATTGCTGGCGATTGAGCGCCACGCGACGAGCAAGATTCGCACGGCCGAAGAGGTCGAGGCGGTGTCCACGCTCGGCTTTCGCGGCGAAGCGCTTTCTTCGATTTGCGCTGTGTCGCGCTTCACGCTGATTACCCGCCCGGCGGATCAGGTGAGCGGCACGGAAATTCGCGTTGCGGGCGGCAAGTTGCAGGATGTGGCCGATGCGGGCTGTCCGCCCGGAACCCGCTTTGAAATCCGCAATCTGTTTTTCAATGTGCCGGCCCGCCGCAAGTTTTTACGGACGGAGTCGACCGAGCTGGCGCAGATTCGCCAGTTGTTCGCGGTCTACGCGCTGGCGCATCCGGAAATAGGGCTGTCGCTGATTTCCGACGGCCGCGAGCTCTACAATCTGCCGGCGGGCGGCTCGCTGGCCAACCGCATTGCCGAGTTGTACAATCCGTCCTTTTTCAGCCATCTGCGCGAACTAAAGTTTGAAGCCGATGCGGTGAAGGTGACCGGCTTTGCCGGGCTGCCGCAGACGGGGCGCAAGGACCGCTCGGATCAGTATATTTTTATCAACGGACGACCCGCGTCCGCGCCGGTGATTTATTATGCGATCAACGAGGCGTATCATTCGGTTCTTGCGCGCGGGCGGCATCCGTCGGCGTTTATCTTTATCGAAACTGCGCCCGACGCAGTGGATGTGAATGTGCATCCGGCAAAAAAAGAGGTGCGCTTTCGCCGTCCGGCGGCGGTGCGCGACTGCGTCATCGCCGCCATCGAGAAAGCACTGGTGCTGAATGCTCCGATGGAGGAAAAGCGCGCGCCCTCGTTTAAGTTCGATACGTTGCAGGTTGTTCCGCCGCCACGCTTCGGAAAACAACACGAGTTGGGGATCGGAGATCAGAGATCAGGCGTCAGAAATCAGAGGTCAGCAGATCTTAGAGAGAACGTGGGTCGATTATCTTCTGTTCCCCTGATTTCCGACCTCCGACCTCCGACCTCTTCTTCCAGCCCGTGGGCGTGGTGCCGAGTGCTGGGGCAGGCGGGTGGAACCTATGCCGTGCTTGAAACCGAAGACGGGGTGGTGCTGATGGACCCGCAGGCGGCGCACGAGCGGGTGCTGTTCGAAAAATTTGTGCGGGACATCACCTCCGGTGCGCCGGCGCAGCAACGACTGCTTACGCCGGAGACGATCGAATTGATGCCGGCTGACGCGGAGGCGCTTCGCCGTCAGCTACCCGCGCTTGAGGAGATGGGGTTCGGACTTTCCGACTTCGGGCAGGACACCTTTATGGTCGATGCGCTGCCGGTGCATCTGCAGGAGGGATCGCCGTTGGTAATTTTAAGCGGGATTGCCAAGGCGCTTGATCAGGGCGGAGCCTCGGCGCGCGTGACGCGCGACGCGCTGCGCGAGACGGTGGCGCAGGCCGCCTGCCGCGCCGCGGTCAAAGCGGGCGACAACCTTTCAACCGAGGAGCTTGAAAAGCTGGTGGGCGATCTCGCGAAAACAGAAATGCCCTACACCTGTCCGCACGGACGTCCAACATTGATCTTCCAGAGCTTTACCGAACTCAACCGCAAGTTCGGCCGAGGTTAACCTGATCGATTCATAAAAATGGATGGGAATGTCTTAACCTTCTTGGGGTTGGGATGGATGTGGATTTCGAATCAAAAATTTATTCCCATCCATTTTTACCAAAGGCGCGACGACTTCGTCGCATCTGCTTCGTTTCAAAAGGCTCGCAGTAGGTCACTACAGCGTCACCTTTCGACGCCTCGCATCTACGCCAAATCTGTAGCGTGAATAATTCAGGTTAGTCCTCCGGAACGATCTCCGTCGCAAAACAGGCGCGGGCTTTGTCGTAGCGGGCTTTGTCGGTGGCGGTCATTTTGGTGAGGCTCGTCTGTTGCAGTTCCTGATAGGGCTGTGCCGCCTGTTGTAGAATTTGCAGTAGCCCTTTGAGAATGTGTGCGGCGCACCGGCGGTAGTGAGTGCTCATCTTCGCGCCGGTGTCGCTGGAGCCCAGAAAGAGGTTGAGCGGGCACGGGTCCGATTCAGCGGCCTGTTGGCGCCGGAGCATTCGAGTGATCGACTGCGTGTTGTCGACCGCGGTGTCCAGAAAATCCAAAAAGAGCTGATTGCGATCCGAGGTTTTCAGTGACTGGTTGGCGGCGGCGGCGTGCCGGTGCGCTTCGCGGAAGAGATGCAGCGCCTTTTCGGCGATCTCTTTCTGACCGGCGATGCTTTTTTGCGAGGGAAGCTGTGCGATCAGTTGCTCCGCCTGTTCATAGAAAACATCTCGCCGAGCGAGATGAACGGGCCGGTTCAGATGGAAGGGGTCAGTGCTCATGGGAGCCTTTTACCACGCCGGCTCTATCGACACAAAGAAAAAGCCCTTCGCCGAAGCGAAGGGCACTCTATTTGGAATGGTGGGGTATTGGATTGGTGGATGAATGGAGTCTCCAATACTCCACTAATCCCTTATCCCATCATTCCATTTCCCTAGTTGCGGTCGAGGGCGTTGAGGTCGGTAAACGCCTGCTTGACGCGGGCAACCTGGCTTTCCTGAGCTTTACGCAACCAGACGCGCGGGTCGTAGTGCTTTTTGTTCGGCTGGTCGGCACCGTCTGGGTTGCCGAGCTGGCTCTGCAGGTAGGCTTCGTTTTCTTTATAGAAGTTCAGGATGCCTTTCCAACAAGCCCACTGCGTGTCGGTGTCGACGTTCATTTTGATGACGCCGTAGCTGATGGCTTCAGTGATTTCCGCCGGCGAGGAACCGGAGCCGCCGTGGAATACGAAGTCAATCGGATTGTCGGTGTCGGTTCCGAATTTCTCGGCGACGTATTTCTGGGAGTCGCGCAGGATGGTCGGGGTGAGTTTGACGTTACCCGGCTTGTAGACACCGTGCACGTTTCCGAAGGAAGCGGCGATGGTGAAGCGCGGGCTGATGGCGCTGAGCGTTTCGTAGGCGTACGCCACGTCTTCGGGCTGGGTGTAGAGTTTGGACTCATCCATGTCGGTGTTGTCTACACCGTCTTCTTCACCGCCGGTGCAACCGAGCTCGATTTCGAGGGTCATGTCGATTTTGCTCATGCGCTCGAGGTATTTCGCGCAGGTCTGCACGTTTTCTTGGAGGGGCTCCTCGGAGAGGTCGAGCATATGCGAGCTGAACAGCGGCTTGCCGGTTTCTTTAAAGCTGGCTTCGGATGCGTCGAGCAGTCCGTCGATCCACGGCAGAAGTTTCTTTGCGGCGTGGTCGGTGTGTAGGATGACCGGAACGCCGTAGGCTTTGGCCAGCGTGTGCACGTGTTTGGCTCCGGCGATTGCGCCGAGGACAGCGGCTTGCTGGCCTTCGAGCTTCAGCCCTTTGCCAGCGGTAAATCCTGCGCCGCCGTTGGAGAACTGAATGATAACCGGCGAGTTAACCGCCGCAGCGGCTTCGAGCACGCCGTTGACCGAGTCCGAACCGACAACGTTTACGGCCGGCAGTGCGAACTGGTTTTCCTTTGCGATTTTGAAAATCGCCTGTACATCGTCACCGGTCACTACACCGGGCTTTACGGCATCAAAAACTTTGCTTCCCATGAATGAACTCCTTTTTTTATTTTATTTCCCGTTTCGAGTGGAAATTGTGCCAGAAAATCTATTTGATGTGCCTGTTTTATCAAGCTCTTTCGGAAGGAAAGCCCATGTCGCCTGTAGCAGTTATCGCCTGGATTTTAGGAACATTCGCCATCGGAGCCGGTCTGTTGGCGGTCGGCGTCCCGGATTTGGTGCGCAAGGGAATGGACAATTTTCCGCGCAGCGTTTGGCCCGGCCGTGTTTTGCTGGCGGTGGATATGGTCTGGGCGGCCTACGCCGTAACTCAGATTCACCTCGGCATGTTCGACGCATGGAAGGCGCACCTCTATTGGCTTGCACCCGTCTGCATCCTTCTTGGCAGTCTCTACCTCGACGAGCTGCTCTCTGTTCGCGCGCTCGGCGGTCTGCTGCTACTGGCGGCGGGCCCCATGCTCATTTCCGCCCGCTTCCACCCCTCGGCCTGGCGTTATGTCATCATTGTGCTGGCCTATCTCTGGATCGTTGCTGGGCTTTTCTTCCTGCTGGAGCCGTGGTGGTTCCGCCGGATGACCGGAACGGTCCGTTCGAATATGGCATTGCGTGTTGGCGGGGCAATCAAAACGCTGATTGGCATCGGCCTCATCGCCCTCGCTCTGCTGGTGTACTGACGATGACTCGCGATGAACTTCTCGAACTCGAAACTCGCTGGCGTACCTACGTCGACCGGTTCCGCATTGACGAGAAGCTTCACCCGATGCATCAGCTCAAGCTCGAGCATACCGTCCGCGTCGCCGCAGACGCCCGCGCTATCGCGCAGGGCATGGACTGGTCGGAAGCCGAAGTGAATTTGGCCGAGGCAGTTGGGCTTTGCCACGATATCGCCCGCTTCCCGCAGTACAAAAAATACAAAAGCTTTTCCGATGCCGATACCATTGACCACGGCGACCTCGGTTTCCAAACATTGGAAAAAGAGGGGTTGCTCGACGGACTGGCGAGTGAGCCACGTGCGCTGATTCTCCATTCGGTGCAGCATCACAATAAAAAAGAGCTACCGCGCACTCTGACCGCGCACGAAGAAAAACATCTGCGCCTTATTCGCGATGCCGACCGCATCGACATTTTTTTCGTCTGCTGGGACTCCATCCGCAGCGGGCAGGTTCACGATCACCCCGAACTGATGATGAATATCGATTTCGCCGGGCTGCCGACCGAGGCCGTGCTCGATCAGTTCGAGCGCGGTGAAGCCATCCACTACAAAAACCTCAAAACCATGTCGGATCGCTTTGTTTTGCAGCTCAGCTGGATGCATGACCTCAGCTATCCCGCATCCAAACGCCTCGTCCATAGCCGTGGAATTCTCGACAAGTTCATCGATGTTTTGCCGGCAAAAACCGACCGCCTTCTGCGCTGCTTCGAAGTCACCCACGCCATGCTTGCTGAAGCCTGACGCAAAAAACCGAAGTTTCCAACCAGTGGAAAACTCCGGTTTTCTTTTTCCAAGGTCTGGAAGAATTTCTTCCAATGTTTGGAAACATGCGCTGCAACGCAGTTGCTAGAAACGCTTTTAGCTGAGCGCTTCGATGAGCGCGGGTTCCTGCTGCACGCCGATGAAGTCCTGAACCTTTTTTCCGTCCTTGAAGAGGATCAGCGTCGGGATCGAGCGCACGCCATACTCGGCGGCGAGCGGGGCGGCTTCGTCCACGTTCACTTTAGCGATCACAGCTTTGTCACCGATCTGCTCGGCCACTTTATCGAGGATCGGGCCCTGCATTTTGCACGGTCCGCACCACGGAGCCCAGAAATCCACTAGGACGGTTCCGGATGCGATGGTTTCTGCGAAATTATCTACAGTCAGTTCTTTGACTTTGTCGGACATGGTTTTCTCCATTTTTTATTTACCTAAAACCTGATCATACCGCTTGGGTATTTGGATTTCAACTACACATTGAAAAGAAATTCGACTTTGTTTTTTTGCTTCTGAGGAAAAGGCGTCAAAAAAGCAATTATTGGGCTACCTCGTAAGCGGACCTTTATAAAATAAAGGGTTCTAATCGATTTTATGGCTGTTGAGCTCTAAAAAGATGCTCCTGCCAGATCAGCCCCGAAGTCTCGGGGTAATAACGTTTATCTGCGTCATCCGTCGTAGATCCTCGACCCTTCGGGGCGGTTAAAAAATGCCTAACTTAACGCCATTCAGGACTGGCGCCTTCTTTCAAAGTGGGGACGTTTTTTTTAAAATCCTGAACAGAAGTTGACATCGGACACAATCCGTAGTTGTCTGTCAATTCTGCGCACAAGTGTGTTTTATGTTAGTCTAACTAGACCACTAAGAAAAGGAGAAAAAAGCATGAAATTATCAATTCAACCTTCACGCAAGCTGAAACTCTTACTGCTACTCGCATTCGGGTTCCTGTTTTCGTATGGGGTGGCGACGGCCCAGACCATCATCTGGAGCGAGGAATTCGACTCCGGTACGGCCCCTGATCCTGCAGTGTGGTCCTACGACCTCGGGGCAGGCGGCTGGGGCAACAGCGAAATTCAGGAATATACCAGCGATCCGGCCAATGTAAGGATAGAGGGCGGCAACCTCATCATTACCGCTGTGGAGACGATTGTTAGGAACAAATCAACCTACACCTCTGCCCGGATCAATACCCTGGACAAGTTCACGTTTACGTATGGTACCATTGAAGCACGGATCATGACTCCTGATCTGGCCGATGGCTTGTGGCCTGCTTTCTGGACACTTGGCAACAACATTGACGTGGTCGGCTGGCCCGATTGTGGCGAGCTCGACATTCTTGAGATGGGATTTGCCGACGCCATACTCGAGGGAGTGGTCAACAGACGGGTAGGCTCCACCGCCCACTGGGAAGTCGATGGCAACTATGCCGGTTACGGACTCACCTACGACGCACCCTCCGATTTGAACGGCGCGTTCCACACCTATATTATGGACTGGACCCCAACCATGATTTCCACCTACATCGACAATCAGTTGATCTGGGCGTTCGATATTTCCGATCCGGCCAGCTTTGATGGAGAGGAATTCCACCAGCCACACGCCTTCAACCTCAACCTTGCAGTCGGAGGTATATTGACGGACATCTACAGCTCCAGATTGATCACCGCTTCCTTCCCTGCTGAATACGTTGTCGATTACATCCGGATCTACGACAACGGAGACACCGTCCTCGGCGGAACCTCCATTGGTGGAGGGGAAAACCAGGCTCCAACCTGGAATGCTGACCCGGTCGTTGAAGTGGATGCGACTGAAGCGACATCTTACACCGCGACACTGGCCGACGATGCTTCTGATGCAGACAACGATCCGCTGACCTTCTCGAAAGTGTCGGGTCCGTCCTGGTTGAGCATTGCCTCTGACGGCACACTCTCCGGCATTCCGGCTTCAATCGATGTGGGCGTCAACACGTTTGACGTTAACGTTAGCGACGGCATCAACTCTGCCATAGCAGCCGTGCTGGAGATCACCGTGCTCTCAAGTGGCGGCACATCCGGCGGCACCCTGGCGCATGTCGATTCCATTGTTCTCGGCACGTCAGGTGGTGGTCCCAGAACGGTAGCAACTGCTACCGTGGTAATCGTCGATGAAAACGGCGCAGCGGTTGCAGGTGCGGACGTGACCGGAACCTTCTCCGGTAGCCACAACGAAACGATTGCCGGCACCACGGACTCCACCGGGTTGACGACACTCATAACCACCGTTGCCAACAAAACGGTAGCCTTTGATTTTTGTGTCGATGACGTGATTTCCACGTTGACGTACGACTCGGCAGCAAACGTCGTGACCTCCGTCAGCTACTAATTCGAACCACGTAAGAGAATCATGAAACGGGCGGTCGGGCACTTTGTGCCGACCGCCTGTTTTTTTTGAGCAGCCGGAAAAGGTGCCGGTCTGAAGTAACCCCTACATGTGTTGCGCTTTGTTACTGACGCGTTGATCCCTAATGCCTAAAAAGGCGGTTGAATGATGATCAGTGAACGTTGTACGGGGACCTCGAATACCTGGGGCGTTCCGCCGTATTGCGATGCCCTTTCCATCAGCAGGCGAATCTCGCTGCCGGCTTTGCCGCGCAGGAGCTGGATGATCTGTGCCGTGGAAAGGCCGTCAAAATAGATCGGATCACCATTTCCGCCATCCATGCCAACGATATAATCTCCCGGTTCAACCATTCCGGTTGAGCCGACCGCGCTCATGGGCGTGGTTTTCCGGATTTTGGGGTATCCTGTTGCATCCATTTCTATTTCGGCGCCGATGCCTACCAGCGCGTGTTTGTTGATGGCTTCCAAGGCGATCCGCTGCTCCTCCGGATCGGACAGATTCATGGCCCAGTCAATCGCGGCGAGGGTGTCGAAACGCACATGTCGCGCCATGGATTGAATCAACTGGGTTCTCTTTGTAGGATTCTGTTCCCGGTCGAGGGTTTGCAGCTGCCGGTTGAATCTGCTTTTTACATTCAGCCAGTATCGAGTCAGGGCGTCTTCTTGCTGTTCTTGCGGCGTGGGTTTGTCTGGAGTTAACTTCCTTGTTTTCGGGGCGGGCTCCATGACCGGGGGCGTACTCGCCAAAACCATGGGTTTCGGTTGGGGAGAGGGTTCCGGCAAAGGAGGAATGGCCGATCGCACATCCAGCACCGGTTTTTCGACGACTTCTTCCGGCTCTTCCTGCATGACCGGAACAGGGGCGGGTGCTTCCAGAGGCTCAGGAGCGGTTTTAAACAACCGATAGGCAGCTCCGCCACCGAGAGCGGAACAAATCAAGACGAGATGGATAGCGCGCAATTTCATGACTAAATCTGAAACTCGGAGCAGATGGCTCTTGTCCGGACGGGGTGACTTATAAACAACAGTTTCTAGATATCAGATAAGCCGCTGATAGGGAAGATGGAACTATGCATTACGCAACGCGGTGGCAGGGTGACCGCTAGACGTTAAAAAGGAACTCAATCACATCGCCGTCTTGGACGACGTATTCTTTGCCTTCGGTGCGCATGAGGCCCTTCTCTTTGCAGGCGGTTTCGCCGCCATGCTCGACGTAGTCGGCGTAGGAGATCACCTGCGCGCGGATGAAGCCGCGTTCGAAGTCGGTATGGATCACGCCCGCGGCTTGCGGGGCTTTCCAGCCCTGATGGATGGTCCACGCGCGAACCTCTTTGGGGCCGGCGGTTAGATAGCTGGCGAGGCCGAGGGTGTGGTAGCCCTTATGGATCACTTGGTTGAGACCGCTCTCTTCAACGCCGTATTCCTTCAGAAATTCATCGGCCTCTTCGTCGCTCATGCCGATGAGGTCTTCTTCCATTTTGGCGGATATTTTTACGGTGTCAGCACCTTTGGCGTCGGCGTAAGCGCGCACGGCTTTGACCATGTCGTTGTCTTTAATCATGGCGTCTTCGTCGACATTGGCGCAGTAGATCAATTTTTTATCGGTCAGCATCGGGCTTTCTTTGAGCAGCTTTTTGAACAGCTCCGAGTCGTGGTCGGGGAAGGAGATCACCGGCTTGCCTTCGCCGAGGTGGACGAGCAGTTTTTCGACCGCTGGGATCGTTGCGGCGACCGCTTTGTCGGCGCGGCCCTGCTTTTTGATTTTTTCGATGCGGGTTTCCAAGGTTTGCAAATCGGCGAGGATGAGCTCGGTTTCGATCACCTCAACGTCGCGGATCGGGTCAACGGAACCGTCGACGTGCACCACGTTTTCGTCTTCGAAGCAGCGGATGACGTGAAGCAGAGCGTCGGCCTCGCGCACATTGGAGAGGAATTTATTTCCGAGCCCTTCGCCTTTGCTTGCGCCTTTCACCAGCCCGGCGATGTCCATGAAATCGACGGTGGCGTAGACGGTTTTTTTCGGGTGGACCATGGTGACCAGCTTGTCGACGCGCGGGTCGGGCACTGGCACAACCGCTTTGTTCGGTTCGATGGTGCAGAAAGGATAGTTGGCGGCCTCCGCGTTCTGTGCGCGCGTTAGCGCGTTGAAAATCGTCGATTTTCCAACGTTGGGAAGACCTAGGATGCCGATACTTAAACTCATAATAAACTCCGTTAAAAGTCGGGGAAACTAGCCGCATTGGATCCCAAAATCCACAAAAAACGGATCATATACGGGCGGATTCGATGATGTCGAGTGCTTTTGCCCGGAGGTCGGAGGCGAAGGTGTCGCCGTCGGCCAAGGCGGACTCCAGCTTGTCGAGCGTGTCGTAGAACAGATGCCAGCTGTCGCGTTCCTGTGCCAGCTGCTGTTTGAGTGCACTTTCTTTTCCAGTGACAAATCGCACGGCGCGGGCCAAACGTTCCGCGCCGCCGCAGGCCAGTTCGACCGCGGCGTCGAACTGCTGGTCTTCAACCAGCTGGATCGTTTTAAACGCCAGCCGCAGAACCGCAACGGTTTGAGGGATGTGCGAGACAAAGGCACCCGTGAACGGGTCGATCAGATCTTTGGTTTCATCAAGATTATCATTCAGTGCACGGGCATAGGCCGAGAAGTAGAGCATGCGAATGTAGTCGCCGACGGTGGTGCCGGTTTTGGCCGACTTGATCGCTTCAGAGGCAAAGGCCTCTTTGTCGTGCCGCATAATCAGTCCGCTCTCATGGGCGTAGGCGAGGCGGGTACCTTCCAACCCCAGCGCGGAGAGCAGGTAGCACTGATCCTCGGCGCGGCCAATGAACGACGGCGTGAAGGGGCGGTGGCGGCGCAGTGCGTCGATGCGGATGCCGGTGGTGCCGCCGGTTACATGGATGCGCTGCAGCGCAGGACCTTCGTGCGTCATCATTTCGGCTTCGGTCGAGAGAGCCTGTGGCAGGCGGCTGAAAAAAATCTCTTCTTCGGGCAAGAGCTTGCCGGCGGGAAATTTTACATCCGGGGTGAACAGGCCCTTGCCGATATCCGATTCGTTGACCAGCGCGCCGGCGATCATGCTCATGTCGAGCGGACGACCTTGGCCGTCCTTGGCCCGCGCGCCCCACAGCGGGGTTTTGAAATGTTCAAAAGCGCTCTTGCCGGTTTCGGCCGTGAGGATCTCCTGCGGGAAGATCTGGTCGAGGTCGATTTTAAAGGTTCCCTTGAAAGAGTTGTCGCAGAGGATCTTCCAGAGTGCGGAAACGGCTTTGAGAAAGTTGTAGTGGCGGGCGTATTCCCCGTCAACACCGAAGACCTGCAGTTGTTCGGCGGCATCTTTGGCTTCGCAGTACTTTCCGGCGGCGGGGGCGAGAACCTCGTCGATCAGGGCGTGTGTTTCGGCCTCGGTGAAGGCGTAGATATCGAGCCCTTCCGGGGCGGTGCCGAGCTCCTCGCGAATGTAGTCGTGCGTGACAGCGCGCAGTCCGTCGTGGGTGACGGTAACCGACAGGACGCAGGTAAGCTTGGCATCCGCGGCAGCGGTGCCGCGCTCTTTTTCGAAAGCCAGGGTTTCGGCCAGTCCGTGCAGGCCGTACAGAATTTCGTTATTTTCCTTACGAGCACCGATCTGGATCGGGTGGTCGAACCAGTACTGCTGGGTTTCTCCTGCGGCTTTTTTTAGGGCGATCTTGAGCTTGTCGCTATAGGGCAGATCGTCGATCCGTGTGATCTTGGACGGAAGGGTCAGCAGCGCATTGGAGGTAAAGAGCAGTTCGCGCGCGGGGTCGGTGATCGGGTCGGCACAGGGGGCTTCAACTTCAACCGTGCGGCGGGCGCGCAGGGCCTTAACCCGTTCAGCTTCGTGGCCAACGATGCCGGTTCCTTCGGGGAAAAGGGCGGGCCAGAGGCCCCCGTCCTTCAGCTCAATAGATCCGGCCAGTTCGGCGAGCGCCTCGGCGAAGCCGGCGTTCTCCAGTCCGCGGGAGCGGACTTCCTGCACGATGCAGTCGATGGCGTGCCGGTAAAACGAAATGACCGGCCGCCATAGAGCGGAGGCCTCAAAGCGGGCCATGGTTTCTTCCGCCTCCTTAAAACGTGGATTCTTTTTGCCGGAGAGCAGAACCAGGAACGCGGCACTCAGCCGTTGGGCGATTCCGGCGTCTCCGCCGGCCGGTCGTTTGGGAAAGAGGGTCTTTTTGTGCTTTTCGAGTAGCAGGCGGAGAGTCGCCTCAAACTGATGCACCGTTTCGGTTTTCGGCGGTCTGCCGCCGAGCAGCCCGACCACCTCTTCCTGAACCGATTCGATTTCGGCCAGTTTCAGTTCGGGGTCGACCACCAGAAAGGTGTCGCCGGTTTTCTTATCTTCGTACACGCGGATTTTGGCTTGGTCGTCGCGGATCTGCACATCCTTTTCAACCAGAATTTTTTTGCGCTCCAACATGATCGCGAGGATGTAGATGGCGTTGGTGTCGTCGGCATCTTCTTTGGCGATTAGTTTGCGCAACAGGGTTTCCGCGCTCTCTTTTTTCATCATTTCTTCGGGCGGATGTGGCATGTGGTAGATGCTTTTCCATGCACTGAGGCCGTGGTCGGGACTTTGCTTTTCCCAGCAGGCGAGGGAGTAGTCCTCGCGGACGTACTCGCCGTCGGCAAGCAGCAGGCGGGTCATAATCTCCTCGCCGTCGGCGAATGCAATGCCGGTTCCCGCGCAGACATCCGCACGCTTTTTGATCTGCCAGTTTTCTTCTTTACCCGTAGCCATAGACCGTACAGCGTACAGAGACTCGCCGCTTTTTCAACTCTATTGCATCCTCCTTCGCTAACGCTGCGGAGGACAAGTTCGGCGCATGGATTTTCCAATCCTTGGAAGTCATAGCATGGCGGCCTCTGTTCTTTTTCCAATCCTTGAAAAAACGGGCGGTAAAAGATCCAAGGTTTGGAGTTTTATTTGACGGTGAGCAGATTTTTGTTTTGGCTGAAGTAGTGCCAACCGCTCCAGACCGAGAGCGTGGTGACGAATAGGCCGCCCCACCAGAGGATGATGGAGCATTTTTCCAGACAATCGAAACATCCCAGAATCAGCGCGACGCTGATGAAAACCATCTGCCAAACGGTTTTGTGTTTTCCCCAGATTCCGGCGGCCAGCACGATGCCTTTGTCGGCGGCGAGCAGTCGCAGGCCGGTCACCATGAATTCGCGTGCCAGAATTAGCGTGACCATCCAAGCGGGCATAATGCCGAGCTCCACAAAGCCGATGAACGCGGCGGCGGTGAGGACCTTGTCGGCCAGCGGGTCCATTAGCTTGCCGAAGTCGGTGCAACCGTAGACGGTGCGGGCCAGGTGCCCGTCGAGCGCGTCGGTGATCGCGGCCAGCAAGAAAATAATCAGCGCGAGAATCATGGAGCCGGGAAAAGTGACGCTGAGGCAGATCATTAAGAGACCGGCCATGCCGAACCGGCTAAGCGTGAGAATATTGGGGGGATTCATGGGGTGCTTTCTATTTTCCCGGGCTCAACGATGTATAGATCGGGCAGGGGTTCTTCGAGTAGCATGCGCGCCGCGGCGGCGGGCTGTGGAGCCGGTTTGTCCGCGTGGTGGCGGCGCACGCAGGTTGAGACGGAACTGATGAGTGCACCGAGCACCAGTAGCCCGGCAATGACGCCCGCCAGCACGCGAATGTCTTTGAGCGGGCCGAGCGGAATTTTTTTCATGCTTCCGGCGAAGAGACCCCCGATCGGGGCCAGCCATGCGAGCGGATTGGTTTTAGAGCCGGGCCGCCCAGATCGGGCCGGGAAGATGCGCGAATCCTGCGTGTTTTGTTCGAGCTGACTGCTCTCGTCGATCAGCCGCCGCCGGCCGCCATCGTGTTTCTCGGTGTATTCGGCCACCAGCGGGCCGGAGTCGAGCCCGAGATATTCCGCATAGAGGCGAATGAAGCCTTTGGCATAGGTCGGCGCGGCCATAACGGAAAAATCATCCGCCTCCATGGCGATGATTATTTTGGTCAGGATTTTTGTCGCGGAACCGGCTTCGGTTTCGCTGACTCCTTTGGTTTGGCGTGCGTCTTTAAATTGCTCTCCGATTGTGCCCATGGTGTTCTCCTATGCGTCCGGTCTATATTCCTCGTTTTCGTCGGGAAAGTTCTGCGGGGCTTCCGCTTCGGTCAGCGGTTCGTTGTCTACCGGTTCGGCGGGCACCGCCGCCGGCGTGTCGACCATCGAGGGTGCATCGGGGATTTCCCCGTCGAGGTCGACGAGAATATCGCGCGGACCGGTTTCGGTCGGCGGGCCGATGATGCCTTTTTCTTCGAGCAGATCCATGAGGTTGGCGGCGCGGTTATAGCCGATCCGCAGGCGGCGTTGCAGCGAAGAGGTCGACGCGCGCTTGGTGGAGCGCAAAACTTCCATCGCCTGTTCGAGCAGCTCGTCGTCTTCGTCGAGCTGCGGCATGGCCGGTTTGTTGCTCTCGATCTTCTGTGTGATCTCGGTGATGAAGTCCGGCGTGCCTTGCTGGCGGACAAACTCGGTGACGCGGGCTATCTCTTCGTCTTTGGTCCAGGTTCCCTGAAGGCGGACGGGTTTATTTTTGCCGGGCGGCAGGTAGAGCATGTCGCCGTTGCCGAGCAGTTTTTCGGCGCCGATGGTGTCGAGAATGGTGCGGCTGTCGTTCCCCTGCGCCACCTGGAACGCAATGCGTCCCGGAATGTTGGCCTTGATGGTTCCCGTGATGACGTTGACCGACGGGCGTTGTGTGGCGAGGATCATATGAATCCCCGCAGCCCGCGAGAGCTGAGCCAGACGCACGATGCACGGCTCGATTTCTTGTTGGGCGACGCCCATCAGCTCGGCCAGCTCGTCGACGACGATGACGATGTAGGGCAGTTTGGCCGGGATGTCGCTCTTGGCGGGTTTGATTTCGCCGAACATATCTTCCTGCTGTTCAATCGGCCGGTCGTTAAAGCTCTTAATGTCGCGCACCTTCACTTTTTTGAACAGCGAGTAGCGTTTTTCCATCTCCTTGATGGCCCAGCGCAGCCCGAGCGTCACTTTTTTCGCATCGGTGATGATCGGCACGACGAGGTGTTTGAGGTTTTCGTAGGCCTGGAACTCAAAGGTTTTCGGGTCGACGAGAATCATGCGCATCTGCTCCGGTGTGCGGGTCAGCAGCAGACCGGTCAGCAGGGAGTTCATGCAGACGGTTTTCCCGGCGCCGGTGGCCCCAGCGATCAGCATGTGTGGCATCTTCGACAGATCGCCGACAATCAAGCGGCCGCTGACGTCTGTGCCGAGCGCGAGCGGCAGGGCGACATCCGGGTCGTGGAAAGCTTTACTTTCGGCGAGCTGGCGCAGGAAGACCGGCGAGCTTTTGGTGTTGGGGATTTCGATGCCGACGGCGTCTTTACCGGGGATTGGTGCCTGAATGCGGATGCTCTGTGCCCGCATGGCCAGCGCGATGTCGCGCTCCAGCGCGAGGATCTTATTCACTCGCACGCCGGGGGCCGGAGTGACCTCGTAGGAGGTAACGGTCGGGCCGGTCTCAACATGGGTCACCTGTCCGTCGACGCCGAACTGCTCTAGGGTGGCTTGCAGGACCCTGGATTTTTCAGCCGTGTTTTCGCGCGACTGCAGGGTACTGGCTGGGGGCAGTTCGTTAAGCAGCGTAATCGGCGGCAACTGATAGCCGGACTCGTCGACGCCGGGTGCGATATTGATGGAGACATGGGCGAGAGCATCTTTTTCCGGCGACAGCTTCGGCGCGGCTTTGGGCGCCGGTTTTTTTGCGGCAGGTGCCGGAGCGGATTTGGACTCAGCGGCGGGTGCCGGCGGCGTGAAGAGCCCTTGGTCTTCTTTCTTTTTGGTGCGCTTTTTCTTTGTGACGGCGCGCGTGGCTTTCGGAGCCGGAGCCTCTTCGGTCTTTTCCTGACGGCGCTCCATCATCGTTTTGATTTTGCTCCAGAGAAAAATGAAGGGGGTAAACGGATGCATACCGGTCAGTTGCAGAAGAGCGAGAATGAAGACGGTGACAAACACAATGCCCGCGCCGGCGTGACCGATCCAGCGGCCGAGCGTGCGGATCGCCAGCAGTTGACCGATCAGTCCGCCGGAACTGCCGATGTTCAACTTATCAACCAGACTGCTCCAAAGACCCGCTTGATATTCATAGAGGCTCGAAAGCGAAATCATTGCGCCGATCAGCCAGCTCCAGGTTGGCCAGGTACGCTCGGAGGAGTGTAGCGTCATCAACAGACCGCCGGTCAGCAGCACAAACGGCATCAGATAGCCGCCGATGCCGAACAGCAGAAAGCCGAGGCCGGCGAACCAGGCGCCGAACGGCCCGACCAGATTGTGCGGCGGGTTGGCCGGTGGATCATTAAACAATCCCAGATCGTTTGCGTTGAACGAAAAAACGCAAAGGAAGCTCAGTAGACAGAGCGCAAGGAGGATCACACCGATTGCTTCGCGGCGTGGTGAGCGGACGGGTTCGGAGGGTTTCGGTTTTTTTGCCATTCCGGCGATTATAGGGATAGAAGCAGGCTTTTGAAGCAAATTAAGCTTTTCTGCATTTGAAAATAACGACCACAGGAATGCGGGCGAGCTGGTCGTAGAGTGCTCGCCAGGCCTTGCTTTCGTAAGGAACCCGCTCAAGGATTTCGGTTTCGCTCATGTCGGGGATCGGCATTGGGGCAGGCTCTAACATTCGTTCGATGACCAACCCGGCCTCATGAATCCACTCCGCGATCTGCGAAATAGGCCAGTACTGCGCCGCATTAACCGTTTTGTCGTCGAGCGACATTCGCACGTCGGCTTCGAGCTTAAAATAGTCCGGCAGAAAGACGCCGTCTTCACCGTCGCCGAGTTCGAGCCACTCGCCGGCGTAGAGCGGGTGGCCGGTGGTCAACAGGAACGTTCCGCCCGGCTTGAGCATCGCGGCGGAGTCGGCAATCACCTTGGCTGGATTGGCCGAAAAAGGCAGGGCGTACGAAGAGTGGATGAGATCGAAGGCGCAGTTTTTTAGGGTGCCCTCGCGCAGTGAGTCCATGGAAACGCAGCGGAAATCGACATCGACCTTTTCTTTCGCCGCCAGCTTGCGACCGTGGGCCAGCTGCTCTTCGGAGATGTCGATGGCAATGCATTGCGCGCCCTGTTTGGTCAGAAAGATGGAGTTTTGTCCCGCGCCGCATCCGATTTCCAATGTTTGGAAAATTCCATCGGAATTTTTTCCAAACAGTGGAAGAAGTTTCAGTGTGGAGTCTCCGGGGAGGAGCGGGCCGTAATGGAAGTCGCCGGTGGAGATCCGCGTTTCCTTTTGGTAGAGCTCCGCGAGGTCGTCCCAGTAGCGCGCACTGCTTTGATCGGTGTTGCCGTTGAATTGCATCGGCTTAGAAAATGGGATTGCCTTCATCATCCTTCCCGGGATGCAGGAGCCAGGAGGTACAAGGGAACAGTCGCGATTTTTGGATGAAGGCCAGTCCAATGGCTGCGATGGCCAGCGCGACGGGCATGATGTTGTCGCCGCCGATGGAGCGGACACTCAACAGGGTGGCAAGTCCCAGCAGCACCATCAGCAGGTAGCCGATCAAGTTGTTGTTTTTGATGCCGTAGATTGTGTAGATATGGATGATCATAATCAGTACCGCACGGGCGGTTCCGGGGCCTGGATTCTGAAATACAGGAGCCAGTCGGAGCGCGTTCGCGATCGCAAAGACAATCGCAATAATCATCAACGGATAGTTGAGAAAGCGGTTTTTTGCTTTGTCTGCCGGATAGGGCCACTGGGCGAGGGAGCGTCTGACCGATGTGGGGTTGTATTTTTCTTTCAGAGCGCTGTAGATGGCGGCTTTGTCCTCGCCGTCATTGAGCCGTTTCTGAACGTCTTGACTGAGCTCTCTTCGTAGATTCATCGGATTTCCTTGTGGTTACTTTCGAGAGACTAGCAGGAACACTTTATCTTGTCGACGGGCTTTGGCAGTCAACGCAAGGGTGACCATGTCGCCGGGCGCGGCCGACTCTGCCGGTTCGCCGTTGACGCGCAGGTTTTCCGCCGCAAAGCGCACCGCGCCGGTGGTTGGCCCTTCAATGAGCAGGGCGTCGCCCGGCTGGATGGTATGTTTGATCAATTTAAACTCGGCCACATTGAGCTTGCCGAAGAAGTTGGAAATGGTTCCGATCTGGTCGCGGGTTTCGGTGGCTTGCGAGTGGGAATTGCCAGACCACTCGCCGAGCGGGTTGCCGCAGTAGTAGCCGCCGTGCCAGAAGCCGCGGTTGAAGACCTTGCTCAGCTCATCGATCCATTCGTCGCAATGGTCCGGGTCGTAAGTTCCGGCGGCGAGGGCGTCGAGCGCCTCGCGGTAGACGCGGGTGGTGACGCCGACGTAATCGGCAGTGCGCGCACGGCCTTCAATTTTCAGTACCGAAATTCCGGCCGCCGCAATTTTGTCGAGATATTGAATGGTACAGAGGTCTTTAGGCGACATCACGTGCTTGTTGTCGATCACCAGCTCCTCGCCGGTCTCTTCGTCGGTGACGCGGTAGCTGCGTCGGCAGGTCTGTAGACAGGCGCCACGGTTGGCGGAGTGGTTGTTTTGCGCGAGGCTCATGTAGCATTTACCGCTGACGGCAACGCACAGCGCGCCGTGGCCGAACAGTTCGAGCCGGACGGGCTCGCCCGACGGCCCGCGTAGATCGTGCTCCTGCACTTTTCCCCAAAGGTTAGAAATCTGGTCGAGGGTCAGCTCGCGTGCGAGCACAACGGTGTCGGCCCAGCGGGAGAAAAACTCCAAGGCTTGGAAATTGGCGACGTTGGCCTGTACAGAGATATGCACTTCGAGTCCGATCGAGCGGGCAGTTTCAATCGTTGCGATGTCGGTGGCGATGACGGCGGAGACGCCGGCGGCTTTTGCGGCATCGCACAGCGCGTGCAATTCGTCCATTTCGTCGTCGTAGATGATGGTGTTGAGCGCGAGGTAGCTTTTTACGCCCGTTTCGCGGCAGCGCGCGGCGATGCCCGGTAGATCGTCGGCCGTGAAGTCGGCGGAGCGCGCGCGCATATTGAGTTTGCCGACGCCGAAGTAGACGGAGTCCGCGCCAGCATCAATGGCCGCCGTTAGGGCCGCCTGCGATCCCGCCGGGGCCATCAGCTCGATTTCTGATTGAGCGTTCATAAATAAAGTTCCAAGCCTTGGAAAAAATAGATTGAGAGTTTCCAATGTTTGGAACCATTGTACAACCATGAAGAAGCTGGGATTGATTCTGTTGTTTGTGGTGGTTGCATTTTTACCGTCGCTGAGCGCGATCACGGTGAAAACATACGGACTCTCTGCGGTCAATCATGTCGGGTAGGCCTTTAAGGAAGGAAATCATGGTTTGCAGAATCTGATGCGACCGGTGCTGACGGCTTTGTTGATTGCGTTTGCGGCTCCGTTTATTATGCGTGCACTGGCTGGGTAACGATTTTTACTTTTCCCGGCTCCTGTCATTCGGTAGGTTCCCGACCATGTCTGAAAAAACTAAACCCGAGTGGACGCCCGAGCTGGACAAGGAAAACTCCGCGGCCGTCTGGGCGCACATGATCCCGTTCCTTGGCTGGCTTTTATTGATGAGCACCCTGTTCGGCGATCCGTCCGGAATGCATTATGCGATCCAGACCGTCGGTGGACTAACTTTGCTTTTGGCGTTTCGCCCCTGGCGTTGGTACGCGCGGCCCAAACTGAAGAGTTTACCACTGGCCATTGCCGTCGGCGTGCTCGTCTTTGTTTTCTGGGTCGGGCTGGAATCCGAATTTTTCAAAAGCTCCTTCCCTAAAATAAGTCAGTTTTATGAACGCTGGCTTGTCGATTTTCAGCGCATCGGTAAATTACGTGAACCGATTGAGCTGGAGGCAAACGGATTCCATCTCTATGACCCGCGCGCCACGGGCTGGCCGCTTTTCTGGGTGCATATGTTCGGCACAACCATTGTGATCGGCGCGATTGAGGAATTTGCCTTTCGTGGCTTTCTCTACCGCTGGATGCAGGGTAGCCCCTTCTTCAAAAAGGACCTCGGGGTGATGAACCCGAACATGTGCATTCTGGTTTCCGTTGTGTTCGCGGTGGAGCACCGGGAATGGCTGATGGGCTTCCTGTGCGGACTGATGTTTACCTGGGTGATTGTGAAGACGAAGGACATCTGGGCGGGCATCTGGGCGCACGCGCTGACCAACGGGCTGCTCGGCTGGTACGCCGTCCACACCGGCGCCTACCATTTTTGGTAGCCTATTGCATAGGCGCGCACGGATTTTCCCCAATATGAGCGAAGAACTAAAACCGGATATTGAGGTGTTCAAAAAGCTGATGACGGCCACCATGCCGTTCGGCAAATACGCGGGCAGGCGGCTGGTTGATCTGCCGGAGCCGTATGTGGTCTGGTTCAAGCAGAAGGGCTTCCCGAGCGGCGAGCTCGGGATGTTGCTCGAAACCGTTTACACCATCAAGGCGAACGGTCTCGAATACCTTTTCCGCCCCGGTGCCGGTGGAGGCTGAAAAACTATCTACGCGGGCCGGAGCGTCCGCGGGGAGGGCCGCTGCGCGGGCCACCACGGCTTCCGCCCCCACCCCCACGACCCGCCGGGCCGGAGGGCTTGCGCGGGCGCGGTTTGCGCACCGGATCGGGAAGCTGGAGCATGCCTTCTTCGGGGTGATAGCAGGTGAGGCGTTCGCCGAGTAGCTCCTCAATCGCGGGCAGCTCGAACGATTCACGTTCGCAGGCGAAGGTGACGGAGATTCCTTTTTTACCGGCACGGCCGGTGCGGCCAATGCGATGGACGTAGTCGTCGGGCCGCTCGGGAATGTTGAAGTTGACGACGTGAGTGATGTCGTCGACATGGATCCCGCGTCCGGCGACATCGGTGGCGACGACGATCTTGCAACGTCCTTCTTTGAAGTCGGCCAGAATACGTTGGCGTTTATTCTGTGCAACGGCACCGGAGAGAATTTCGCAATCGATTCCGTAGCGGTAGAGGGCGTCGGCAAGACGTTCCGTCTGATCGCGGCGGTTGGTGAAGATGAGCACCGATCCGACCCCGGTCTCTGCTTTGAGGAGGTTGTAGAGGAGCGGGAACTTTTCTTTGTCCGTAACGAGAAATACTTGCTGGTCAACCAGTTCGGTGGCGGCGTGGTCGGGCTCGATTTCAATTTTGCCGGGGTCAACCATCCAGGCGGCAGCGAGGCGCATCACTTCGTCGTCGAGCGTGGCGCTGAAGAGCAGGGTCTGCCGTTGTTCTTTGGGCGGAGTTTTGTAGACGATGCGGCGCACATCGGGGATGAAGCCCATGTCGAGCATGCGGTCGGCTTCGTCGATGACGAGGACTTGAACATCCTGCAGGCTGATGACGTTTTGCTGCATAAAGTCGATCAGGCGACCGGGGGTGGCGACGACGATGTCGACCGGGTCGTCGAACAGGCGGCGCTGTTTGTCGTAGTCGATTCCGCCATAGACGGCGACGGTGCGGCAGGGAGTGTATTTTCCGAGCTTTTCGGCGTCGTCGCGGATTTGCATGGCCAGCTCGCGGGTCGGGGCGAGGATCAGCGCGCGCGGTCGTCCGACTGCGGGGCGGCCTTTTCCGGCGCGGAAGAACTGGGTGAAGATGCCGAGCAGGAAGGCGGCGGTTTTGCCGGTTCCGGTCTGCGCATTGCCGGCCATGTCTTTTCCCTCGAGTGTCAGAGGAAGGATTTCCGCCTGAATCGGGGTGCAGAATTTGAAGTTGAGGTCGGCGATGGCGTGCATGATGTCTTCAGGCAGTTCCATGTCTTGGAAGCGGGTTTTCCCCTCTTCCGGTTCCACCTTAAAGCTGGCGGGATCCCACGGCTCGGTCGGTTTTCCTGCCCTGAGCTTTGCCGAAGGGTTGGGAGCCTGCGGTGTTTTTGCCGGACGCGGTTCACCCTGCGGGCGCGGTTTACGGCCTTGCGGCTTGCGGCGACGCGAGGCATCGCCCTGCTGTTTCGGCTCCTGCGGCTGTTGGGTGCCGGCCTTTTTTGGCGCGGCCTTTTTGGCCTGTGACGGCCTGTAGGTTTCCTGCTTTTTAAACAGTTTTCCGACTTTTTCTATGAATGATGGCATGATGGTTCTTCCGGTTTAATGTTTCCGCTCAGGGCGGGCCCGCCAGCGGCGGGCAGGGTATCCGGCGGTTTTTTCTTAAGCCGGATGAGTTTTGAACGGCGCATTAAAGGGGTTTCGTTCTCAGATAGCCAACATTAAATTGGAATTAAACGGGGCCCGGCATGTTGCATAAATGTAAAAATATGACCTGTTTTGTTTGCCTTCGCCCCTCAGCAATTTAGAATGAAGCACTTTACGAAGGGAAAAGAACTTCATGCAAATAGCCTGTTTAGATCTTGAGGGAGTATTGGTTCCGGAAATCTGGATCAACGTGGCGGAACGTACCGGTATTGAGGAGCTACGCGCCACCACCCGCGATATTCCCAACTACGATATCTTGATGCGCCAGCGTCTGAGGATTCTCGCCGAGCACAACCTCAAGCTGACTGACATTCAGGAAGCCATCGCCGGCATGGGACCCATGGAGGGTGCGCGCGAATTTCTCGACGAGCTGCGACAAAACTTCCAGGTGATCATTCTTTCCGACACCTTCTACGACTTCGCCGCGCCGCTCATGAAACAGCTCGGCCACCCGACACTGCTCTGTCACCGCCTGAACGTCGACGACGAAGGCCGTGTAAAAGACTATCACCTGCGTATGCCCGACCAGAAGCGCGAGGCCGTTATGTCGCTGCATCACCTGCGCTTCAACGTCATCGCCGTTGGCGATTCCTACAACGACATCTCCATGCTCGCCGAAGCCGATGCCGGCATCCTCTTCCGCCCCCCCCAGAATGTCATCGACGAATTTCCGCAGTTCCCCGTCACCACCACCTACGATGAACTGGCTGCTGCATTCAAAAAAGCTTCCGCTGAAATTTAAAAGGAGAATCCATGGTACGCAAAGAGCATCATATTATTAAACACCTCATCCAGCTGCAGGACCTCATCGCCGCCCGTGCCCAACAGCAGGCCTCCCACCCGAAACAGAAATTGGTTGAGCTCGATAAAAACATAAAAACCATGAGCGACGAGCTGACCCCTGAGCTGCGTACAAACTTCCAGCGGCTGGCTCAGAAAAGCATCGAAGTGCTCGCCCCGATCACTGGCGACAATTGTTCCGGCTGCGGATTCGCCCTCACCAAAACCATGGTCAACAACATTAAAGGCGGCGCGGTCGAAATGAGCCGCTGTCCCAATTGCACCCGCATTCTTTACGCCCCCGATGTGCTGCTCACCCGCAACTCCCCCCGCCGTCGATGGGGCGATCCCATCACACGCGGCATTGAGCGTTTCACCGCGCCGGAACTAATGCTGCACAAGCTGAAAGGCTCCACCGACGAAGAGATCCTGATGGAGCTGTGCGAAAATATGCGCAACGAAGGCTATGTGGAAGATTGCACGGACTTGCACGAAGCCGCCATGCGTCGCGAGTCGATCATCTCCACCGCCGTCGGCGGGGCAATGGCCTTCCCGCATATCCGCGGTGTTGAAGGCGGCGGACTGACTCTTTCGGTCGGCATCAGCAAAAAAGGAATCGACTTCGGCGGGTCCACCAAAACCAAGATCTTTTTCTACATGGTCATCCCGACCGCCGCTAGCGCCTTCTACCTCAAGCTGCTCGCCGGCCTCACCCAAAGCTTTGCAACTGCCGCCGAGCGCGAGCCGCTACTCAAAGCCAAATCGCAGGCCGATCTGTGGGAGGCCCTTATCAAAGGCACCCGCAAAATGGTCAAATAACCACGGGCGGCTTTTACGGCATTTTCTGCGTTGCGGCGGTTCGCAGTATTTTAATACATCGTCACCTGCCGCGCCTTAAATCTGCACCAAAACCCGCTCGTGATGGGTCGTGTATTTATCCTCGGTTGCGGGTTGCAAACAGGAGCGTTGCCCAGATGAAAACGGCGGTGCAGGCGATGCCGAGCACCGGCGCGGCGCCGACTGCGGCGATCAGTGGAATCGCCATTCCCGTCCAGAGCCCGCCGCCCATAAACGGTTCGTGCAGCAGTTGCTTGCAGGCGAACGCTTCAGCCGCCGGTGTTTTATAGTCCGGGTCCACCACGCGCAACAAAAGCAGTCCGGTGGCCGTCACCCCCATCGACTGGCCCATTTCGGCAATCGACCGCTCGAACCAGGCGTTTTTAAAAACCCGCCGCGCCAGAAACAGTACGCAAAAGACGTTCCACAGAATCCCAGCAATCACGAGGATCAGCAGCGGCAGCCAGCCCTGTGCCACCACGTCGAGCCGGATGGTGGCAATCGCCGCGACGACGAGAAAGTCGAGCGCCGTGTTTTGGATGCGTCGCGTCAGTCCGGAATCGATGTGATCGTTCGGGTCATAGCGGTCGGCGAAGAGCTGCGCGAGCAGGCCGCCGAGCATACAGAGCGGGAAGAGCGGGAAGCTTTTGAGCAGATGGTGTTTTGCAAGGACAGGCACAACGCCTTCAAAGAGAACCAGCAGTTCTTTGAAGCCGTAGCCAATCAGAATAGCCGCGGCCACAATCACGAGGTGCAGGCTGAGCGATTCGATCACATCGCTCGAAACGGTCAGCTTGCCCGCCTCCGGGCGTTGGTCGTGCGGGAGGCTTCCCGTCCAGTCGATCTCTTCGAGATTTCCGTGCGGCGGCTTTTTCTCCGTCACATAGCCTTTGCGAACCGCCCAGTTGATCAGAACCATGCCGACGATGATTGCGCCGAGAATTCCGGCGGTCGCGCTAGCTAGCGCGAAATCTTTACCCGCGCTCCAACCGAGCTCGTCAAAGACCGGCCCGAGGCCGCCGGCGGTACCGTGGCCGCCCTCAAAGCCGACCGGTAGCACCGCGCCGAAGAGCTCATTTAAATGGAAGATCGGGCCGAGCAGAAAAAGGACGAGCCCGATGCCGACCACATATTGCCCCCATGCCACAATCTGGCCGTAGGCGAGCTGGCGACCCGCGCTTTTCCAAACCTTGGAAAAACTGGGAATTTCCACGCCGAGAAACAGGCAGGCGAAAACGATGTTGATCAGGATGCCCGGCAGCTTGCTCCATCCCGCGGTCCACGTTTCCGGAATCGGCAGGGTGCTGATCAGAAGCAGGCCGAGCAGGCCGGCAATGACGGATGCGGGCAGATAGAGCCGCTGTAGAAAAACCAGTTTACGACGAATCCAGTAGCCGAGCCCGAGCAGCACAGAAAGGCACACAAACGATAACATAAGGAGACTCCTTAGATGACGGCAACTTCTTCGCCGTTGTAGCGGACGATCTGCCCGCGGCGGATTTTGCAGCGCTTGCGGGTTTCGACTTCGCCGTCGACGTATACGCGGCCTTCATCGATCATGATTTTTGCTTCGCCGCCGGTGCCGCACAGGTGCGCGGCTTTGAGCAGCTGAAATAGGTCGATGGTTTCGCCGGTCAGGTTGAAATCAGCCATGCTCTTTCCTCATTTTCTTGACCATTTCCCAGTCGCGCAGTGCCGCGCGGCGGCGGTGATAAAGTGCATCGACTTTTTCTTCGAGCGTTTTCCAATCCTCGGGCGTAGCGGCAGAGTCATAGTCCCACATCTCTTCGTCGGAGCGTTTAAACTGCCATTTAACCTTTCCGCCGCCGGGAAATTTGACGCGCACAATGCGCTTTACGCCGTCCTCGAGCCGTTCTTTCCATTCAATATCGCGTTTCATATTGGTAGAACTTACCGATACGAACCGACAAATTCAAACTAAAGCATCGACAGTGCGGCTGCGGCCAGCATGCCGACGGCCACGCCCGACAGGGCGTGGTGATATTTTCCGTAGACCCGTGCGGCGGGGAGCAGCCCGTCGAGCGCGATGAACACCATGATGCCCGCGCTGGCCGCCGTTAAGATGCCCAACTCCGCGCCGCTCATGAAGCGGTGGAACAGTGTATAGGCGATCAGCGCACTGAGCGGTTCGGCTAGTCCGGTCAGCGCGGAAAAGCCGCAGGCCTTCGCGCGGCTTCCGGTGGCGTGATACATCGGTAGCGCCGCCGCAACGCCCTCCGGTACGTTATGCAGTGCCAGTGCAAGCGCGGCGCCGATGGCGACGGGAGCCGGTGCGTGCAGCGCGCAGATGAAAATAGCCAGTCCCTCGGGGAAGCTGTGCGCGGCAATCGCCAGCGCGGCGGGCATACCGGTGCGGCGGAAGCCCGGATGCTCTTCGAGCTGTTCGATGCGCAGCGGTTCGTGCGGGTTCCCAAAGTCTGGAACCAGCCGGTCAATCAGCGCGGTAATCAGGAACCCTCCGAAAAAGGAAAACATCGGAACGGTGGTTTCTGAGAGGTCGGCCTCGGCCAGCGGCATCATCTGGCGGAACGCGATCCACAGCAGCAACCCGGCAGAAATGCCGAGCAGCACAGAGGCGCGGGTCGTATGGCTCTGCCGTAGAAAAAACGCCATCAGACTGCCGATTCCGGTCGCCAGTCCAGCGACGAGCGTCAGGCCGAACGCGAACCACACTGGCTGCGAACTGGTAAACAGCTCGTGATTTTCGATTAAGTGCTCAATCAGTATTTTCATGCCGAGACCGATCAGCACCAGACCGCCCGCCACCTCCATCTTTTTTTCATTCAGATGGCCGAACAGCCGCCCGAAGTAGACCCCCGCAAACGAGAGCGCGAAGGTGATCAGCCCGATCATCAGTACGGGGGTGAAGATAGACACGCGTAGCATCGACAAACTGATCCCGATGGCAAACGCATCAATGCTGGTCGCCACCGCCAGCGTCAGCAGCGTCGGCAGATGCAACGGGTTTTTTTGGTCGGCTTCCTTCTCCGGTTGCATGGCCTGGATAATCATGTGCCCGCCGACAAACAGCAGCAGGCCGAACGCAACCCAGTAATCGACAGCGGAAATCCACTGATAGGCCCACTGCCCCAGTGCCCAGCCGAGCACTGGCATCGCCGCTTGAAAAATTCCGAACGCCGCGGCGACGAGCAGCGCGTGGCGCATCTTCAGTTGTTTAATGCGGATCCCGCTGGTAATGGACACCGCAAAGGCGTCCATCGCCAGCCCCAGCGCAATCAGCAGTATGGAAAGCATCGGCATAACGCAGGCATCCTCTCCTTTTTTCCAAACATTGGAAAGTCATAGCATGGCGGCATATCTATTTTCCAACCATTGGACCTGATGTATTCCAAAAGAAGCGCAGCGGCAAAAATGTGCGCCTTTATGCAATAGAGTTTCCAATGGCTGGAAAATCCGCTTATGCTCAGCTCATGCAAAACACACCGATTGTTCTGTTCGGGATTCCGTTCCATAACGTCACCTTCGAGGAAGCCATTCAATGGACGGTCGATCGTGTCCGCTCCGGCAAGCCCGGTTTTATCGCCACCGCCAATCTGGATTTCCTTGTGCTGGCGCAGAAGGATCCCGGCCTGCGGGATGTACTGCGCGAAGCGGACCTCGTCATCGCCGACGGGTTCCCGCCCGTCAAGCTCGCCCCGTTTTACGGACCGGCGCTTAAGGGCCGTGTCACCGGCAGCGACATCACCCCGATGCTCGCCGCGCGCGCCGAAAAAGAGGGCATCAGCATTTACGGCCTCGGCGCCGCCGAGGGCATCGCCGCCAAAGCGATGGAGGTGCTTAAAAAACGGCATCCGGACCTGCGGATCGCCGGAGCGTGGTCGCCGCCGTACGCTCCGCTCGAGAGCATGGATCACGCCGACATCCTGCGCCGCCTCGCCGAGGCGAAGCCGGGCATTCTTTTCACCGCGTTCGGCGCGCCGAAACAGGATAAGTTCAACCATATGCACGTCAACGAATGGGATGTGCCGGTTTCGATCGGCATCGGCGGCACACTCGACTTTATTGCCGGCGCGCAGACCCGCGCCCCGGCTTGGACGCAGAAAATCCATTGCGAATGGCTCTGGCGCTGGGGAAGTAACCCTAAACGATTCACTAGACGCTACGTCACCAATATCGCCTTCTTGGCGCGCACCGTCTGGCTGACGATCACCTTGCGCCGGTCAAAAAACAAACCGGCGCAGGTTGATGCTTCCGCATCGCCGCACTGGGCCGAACACGGGATCCGCTACTGTGAATTCCCGAGCCTTCCGGATGATCTGTCCGGTAAGGTTGTGATCGATCTGCGCGATGTCGAGATGCTAGCCTCCGACGAAATCGGCGTATTGCTTGAGCTCAACAAACGTGTGGAAAAGGTTGTCCTGCTGCACGCCGGTTCCAAGGTTCGGAAACTCTGGGAGTTTTCCAAACTTTTCGACTGCCTGCCACTTGCCGCCAACTGCGACGAGGCGGTTACTCTGCTGAGGTAGACTTTTTCTCAGCACGGCGTTCGCGGAAAAAGCTCTGAAGCAGAGCCTTGCATTCGTCGTGCAGGACACCGGTTTCAATTTCGGTGCGGTGGTTGAGATCCGCATGATCGAGAATTTCAAACTTGGAGCGCGCGCCTCCGCGTTTGGGGTCATCGACCGCCCACACCACTTTTTTCAACCGTGCGAGCACGATGGCGCCCGCGCACATGGGGCAGGGCTCTTTGGTCACATACATTACTGCGCCAGTGATCCGCCAGTTTTCCACCGCGGCCGCCGCCTGAGTAATCGCCAGGATTTCGGCATGCGCCGTCGGGTCTTTGAGCGTTTCGGTCTGGTTGTGCGCCTTGCCGATCACCAAGTCGTCTTTCACAATCACCGCGCCGCAGGGCACTTCGCCCTCGGCCGCGCCGCGCTCCGCCTCGCGCAGCGCCATCCGCATGTAAAGCTCGTCAGTTGAAAATGAGTCATCCATAACGCTCAAGCTACCAACTTTTCCAATGTTTGGAATGTTTTTTGACAGGATGGACAGGATTTCGCCTGAAATATGCCGATCTTGTTAATCCGGTTATCCTGTCAAAATATGCTGTTAACGAATCTCTTTTATCAGGGCTTGCAGTTCGGCGAGTGAATCGAGCACCGGCACGCCGCAGGCCTCGAGTCGTTCCCGGCTGTTGTGGCCGTTGGCGACCAGTACGCAGTTGACTCCCATGGCTTCAGCCACGTCAAAGTCATGGATGGTGTCGCCGATAAAAAGCACCTCGTCCGGCGGGACGTCGAGCTGTGCAATGTACTGTTTGCCGTTTTCCACCTTGCCGCTGGCGTAGATGTCGTTGAGGCCGATGATGTCGGCGAAAAGACCGGTCAGCTCAAAATGGTCTATCGCTTCCAGCAGCGCTTTTTGCTCGTAGGCGGAGAGCACGGACTGCGGAAGCTCCAAACCTTGGAAAAACTCAACCAGTTCTTTGGCTTCCGGATGCAGGGCGCACTCAAAGCACCGCCGCCCGTATTCGGCAATAAACTCTTCGGCCAGGCGGGGGTAGGGGTCGGTTTCGTAGTCGAACCCGATCTGGCAATAGTAGCCGGTGACGGGAAAACAGAGCTTGGCACGGTAGGTATCGATGTCGATCGCCGGCAGTCCGCGCCTCTCCAACATGTGGTTGTTGACCTCCACACACAGCCACGCGTCGTCCCACAGTGTTCCGTTCCAGTCCCAGATAATCTGTTTAGTTTTCATCGGCACTCAATGGCTTTTTCGTGTCCCTCATTCAGTCCGGGAGAATTTAAAAAACCGCCCCGGAGCCCCGGAGCGGTTCGTCCGTTCACGTCATCAGAAATTATTATTTTCCGAACAATCCGCCGATTCCTTTTTTAAGGGCGTCGGTCGAATCTTTCGCGGCATCGGTGGCGGCTCCGCCCACGTCTTTCACTGCACCGCCGACATCCTTCGCTGCATCACCGGCCATACCACTCGCGTCTTTCAGTGCGTCGCCGGCAAAATCCCCGCTGGAGGCGACCGCTTTAACCACGGCATCTGAAATCGACCCGAATACTTCCGAGATAACCTCTTTTATATCTGCGCCGCCGCTGTCTTTGCCGATGTCCTGCATTTGAATCGAAGACAGGGTCAGGGTTAGTTTTTTGCCGCCGAGCGCGGTGATGGTGACATGCACCTTGGCATTGTTCAGCTGAAAGTCCTCAATCACGACTTTTTTACCGGGAGCCTTTTTTTCCTTGGGCTCTTTGGCAACTTTTTCTTTGGGCTCCTTGGGAGCCAGATGATCCAGCAGTGTGCTGAAGTTACTAGATCTCAGCGCCTTTTCGTATGTGATTTCCGGCGCGTCGATCAGGATTTGTTTAATGACGATGGTGTCGGTAAACAGCGATCCGAGGGAAATATCGAGCTTAAACTCTCCAAGCTCCATGAGACTTTCTGTGTTGAAGCCTTCCGGATTGCCGATGATCAGTGCTTTGACATGCACCATCCCGGTCAGCGGGTTGACGCGTACCTTTTCCACGCTCATGGGAACGCCCGCCACTTTCGGGCCGACGGTTTCAATGCCTGTTTTGATGATTTGTCCTAGAAATAGAACCAAAACCACAATCAGGACAAGAATCACAATACCTATAATCGACAGAACCTTCTTCATGAAGCCCCTCCTTTTTCTTTTCAAGGTGATTCTGGCGATCTTCTTCAATCGGCTCAAGCCTCATTTTCGCTTAATCTGAAAATCGTGCGGCACAAAAAAACCGCTGCGGTTCAAGCAGCGGTTTTCGGGGAGATCTCTTCGTTGAGATCTAGAACTGGCTGTCATAAATAACCGTGTCGTTGATCGCAAAGATCTTGGCCTTGGTGAACACATTGTGTTTTTCACGGGCCTTGTCGCATTTGATGGCGGCCCTTCTTGCGGCTTCCTCAAGGGTGCTGCGAGTGTGGTCATAGCCATAGGCCCAGCGTCCGCCCGGATCGACCGCCACTACGATCACTTTTTGACCCGGCGTTTCTTTGTAGCGCATGAAAACAGCGTTGAAAGAGTCCGGCGGAGCCAGAAGGACTTCAAAGGTTTCTCCGGGTGTGGTGCAACCGAAAACGGTGGAAAGCAGAGCGGCTAGCAGTGCAAATTTAACGAACAGCTTCATAGAATTCTCCTTGGAACGAATTACCCCAAAGCAAACCGCAAAACTCCGTTATAGTCAATTCCAAAGCCTCGCGAGCCTTCGAGCTTTGGAAGAATGAAAAGCCGCAATGCGGTTGCTCAGGGCAGTTCGAAGCGGTTGGAGAAGGCGATGACCTGCTCGCGGATGTCTGCCAGTTTGACTTCGTCTTCCATGCTTTCCGTCACTGCTTTAATGAAGTTGGCGATGGTAACCATGTCCTCTTCTGTCATGCCGCGCGTGGTGACCGCCGGGGTGCCGAGGCGTACACCGGAGGTGACGAACGGGCTTTTCTTATCAAACGGAATACCGTTTTTGTTGGTGGTGATCGACGCTTTATCGAGCGCGTTTGCGACATCTTTGCCGGTAAAACCGCTGGCGCCGACATCGACGAGCATCAGGTGGTTGTCGGTGCCGTTGGCGACGAGGCGGAAGCCGTTCTTCTGCAGGGCCTCCGCCAGCGCGGCGGCGTTTTTGACGACCTGCTGCTGGTAGGTCTTGAACTCCGGCGTGAGTGCTTCGCCGAAGGCGACCGCCTTGGCGGCAATCACATGCATGAGCGGTCCGCCCTGAATGCCGGGGAAAACCTGACGGTCGATGTCGGCCGCGAACTTTTCTTTGCAGAGGATCATTCCGCCGCGCGGTCCGCGCAGAGTTTTATGGGTGGTGGTGGTCACGAAGTCGGCGTGCGGCACGGGGCTCGGGTGGCAGCCCGCGGCGACGAGGCCGGCGATGTGAGCCATGTCGACCATAAAGTAGGCCCCGACCGAATCGGCAATTTTGCGCAGACGCTTGAAATCGATGATGCGCGAGTAGGCGCTGGCACCGGCCACGAGCATACGCGGTTTGTGCTCTTCGGCCAGACGAGCCACTTCGTCGTAGTCGATCTGCTCGGAGTCTTTGCAGACGCCGTAGGGGACGATGTTGAAGAAGCGGCCGGAAAAGTTCATCGGGTGGCCGTGGGTGAGGTGCCCGCCTTCGGCGAGACTCATCGCGAGGATTGTGTCGCCCGGCTCCATCACAGAGTAGTAGACCGCCATGTTGGCGCCGGATCCGCTGTGCGGCTGCACATTGGCGTGTTCGGCTCCGAACAGTTCTTTGGCGCGGTCGATGGCGAGCTGCTCGGCTTCGTCGACGCATTCGCAGCCGTTGTACCAGCGTTTGGACGGGTAGCCTTCGGCGTATTTATTGGTCAGGCGCGATCCCTGTGCTTCGCGCACGGATTGGCTGACGATATTTTCGGAGGCGATCAGCTCGATGTTGTTTTTCTGGCGGATGTTTTCGTCACGGACAATTTTATAGATTTCCGGATCGGATTCGTAGAGGGCGATGGCATCGCTGGTGCTCTTGCCGAAGGCTTTGATTTTTTTGACACGGCGGCCGTGGCGACCCGCGGTGTCCGGCTCGTTGGTCAGCCAGGCTTCGAGGATATCAAGTGCGATGGCTTCGTCGGTGTTATTGGCACCGAGACACAAGACGTTGGAGGCATTGTGGATGCGGGTCAGGGTGGCCATTTCCACATTGCAGCAGACGGCGGCGCGTACGCGCGGAAACTTATTGGCGGTGATGCTCATGCCGATGCCAGTGTTGCAGATCAGAATTCCCTGATCCGCTTCGGCCTGCGAAACGCGGCGGGCCACTTCGGCACCGTAATCTGGGTAATCACAGGAGTCGGAGCTGTTGGTGCCGCAGTCTTCAACCTCAATGCCTTTGGCCTTCAGCGCGTCAACAAATTTAGCTTTCAGTTCAAATCCGCCGTGGTCGGCGCCAATTGCAATTTTCATTTTTAAGTCCTTTTTTCCATTATATAAAGAATCAGGTCGGGTAGAGCCGCCTCAATTTCATCGCGTACGCGACAGTAGAGTTCCAGTGGCCCCCCGACCGGGTCGTCAATATCAGCCGCGCATTTTGCGACTCCGAACGATTTTAGCAAGAAAACTTTGCCTTCGCTTTCCGGGGCAACCGCCAGGATCGCCTGCCGGTGGCCCTCTGTCATCGTGACGAGCAGATCCGCTTCAGCAATCAGCGCCGGCGTTAGTGTTCGCGAAGTGATATCCGAAATATCGATGCCCTTTTCGCGCAGGGCTTCCACCGAGTGGTCGCTGGCCGGCCAGCCGTTCGCAGCGCAGACTCCGGCGGACGAAATCTCCCACCCGCAATCGTCGGGCAGCAAGGCTTTCAGCAGCCCCTCCGCCATCGGGCTGCGGCAGGTATTTCCCGTGCAGACAAAAATCAGCTTTTTCATAGGATCACCTTTTTTAACTCTTCGGCGGAAACCGCCCCTTCGCGCAAAATCTTCGTTTCGTGTCCCTCTTCGACTTCGCTCAGGACAGGCAGAATTTGGATAACCGTGCTCGGTGTTTTTCCGATGCACTCGCCGGAGTCGAGATAGAGCGACACAGGATTTTCCAATGTTTGGAAAAAAGTTTCTTCGGAACCCGGCGAAGCCCTAAAAGATGGCCTAGCCAGTTCCAAGCATTGGAAAGCCTCTTGGGCGTTTAAGGCATCGGTGCCGCCGCTTTTGTTGGCGCTGGTTAGCGCGATGGGCCGTCCGAAGGCGCGGGCGAGTGCGAGCGGCACTTCGTGCGCCGGAACGCGGAAGCCGGTCGGACCGTCGGGAGTATTGAGCACGAGGGTCAGCGGGCCGGGCCAGTATTTTTGAGCCAGCGCTTTGCCGTCGCGGCCGAAATCCGCGCCGAGCGCCTCCACCTGTTTTAGGCTGGCGGCGAGTCGGGCAATCGGCTTGTCGCGGTCGCGCTCTTTGGCGGCGTAGAGTTTCCCCAGATGTTCGGGATCGCAGGCAATGCCGTAGACGGTTTCGGTCGGCACGCCGACCAGCTCGCCCGCTTCTAAAAGCGCACAGGCCCGGCGGATAATTTTCGCATCGGGCCTGTCGGCATCAATCTGGATGATTTCAGCCATGAATCTTCTTTTGCAGGTCGGCGTTCGATTTCAGAACCTCTTTGTGCATTTTCTTTTTGAAGGCGACCAGCTTGCGTTTGAGGTTCGCATCGGAGAGCGCCAGCATTTGTACCGCGAGGATCGCGGCATTAATCGCACCGGCTTTGCCGATGGCAACGGTGGCGACCGGAACGCCCTTTGGCATCTGTACGGTCGAGAGCAGCGAGTCCAGTCCATCGAGTGACCAGCCCGGCATCGGGATGCCAATCACTGGCAGGGTGGTGTGCCCGGCCAGTACGCCGGCCAGATGCGCCGCGCCGCCGGCTGCGCCGATGATTACCTTAAATCCGTTCTTCGCAGCGTTTTCCGCGAACTCGCACGCTTCGTGCGGCGTGCGGTGCGCGCTCATCACTTTCACTTCAGGTGTGATTTCGAATTCTTCCAATGTTTGGAAACAGTGCTCGACGACTTCCCAGTCGTTGGCGCTTCCCATGATGATTGCTACCTGTGTTTTAGCCATTGGTGCTTCTCCTTATTTTTTAAAGTGCGCGGTGGGCAATATCTTTACGGTAAAAGGCGTCCTTCCACGAGATTTTTTCGACGGCGGCATAGGCGTTGTCGACGGCGTTGCGCAAGTCGGTTCCGAGCGCGGTGACGCCAAGGACGCGGCCGCCGGCGGTGACGACCTTGCCGTCTTTGAGTGCGGTGCCGGCGTGGAAGACGGCTGCGCCTTCGTTGGCGGCATCCAAGCCGGAGATCATTTCGCCCTTGGCATAGCTGCCGGGGTATCCGCCGGCGGACATGACGACGCAGACGGAAGGTTCCGGTTTCCAACCGATCAAATCGTCGGAGAGGGTTCCGTCGACGCACGCTTCGAGCGCGGGCAGGATGTCGCCGTCCCAGCGGGAGAGCACGACCTGCGTTTCCGGATCGCCGAAGCGGCAGTTGAATTCAACGACGCTTGGCTGACCGTTGTTGATCATCAGTCCAGCGTATAGAACGCCTTTATAGGTGATGCCGCGCTTCTTGAGCTCGGCTAGTGTGCGATCATAAATTTCGGTGCGGACTTTTTCGAGCACGGCGTCGGTGACGATCGGGGCGGGGGAGTAGGCACCCATGCCGCCGGTGTTGGGGCCGGTGTCGCCGTCATACGCACGCTTGTGATCCTGTGAGGAGGCGAGCAATTCGACGTGTTCGCCGTCGATCAGAGCGAGGATGGAGGCTTCTTCGCCGACGAGGAAATCTTCGATTACCACGCGGCTACCGGCGCTGCCAAAGGCTCCGGCGAGCGCATCCCGGATGGCAATTTCTGCCTCCATTACCGTTTCGGCAACGGTGACGCCTTTGCCGGCGGCTAGTCCGTCGGCCTTGATGACGATCGGCGCGCCTTGCTCGCGGACATATTCGCAAGCCTCTTCGGCATCGGTAAAAACGGCGTACTCAGAGGTCGGAACGCCGCCGGCTTTCATGATTTCTTTAGCAAACTGCTTGCTGCCTTCAAGCTCGGCGGCGGTCCGGTTGGGTCCGAACACGCGGAAGCCTTCTTCCTCAAGAACATCGGTTAGTCCGGCGCATAGCGGCGCTTCCGGGCCGATCACGGTCAGGTCGGGTTTATTTTCTTTGGCCCAGGCGGTGATTCCAGCCACATCGGTGGCGCTTAAGTCGAGGTTAGTGCCGAGCTCGGCGGTGCCGGCATTGCCGGGTGCGCAGAAGAGCTCGGGCGGGCGCGAATCGTTTTTGAGTTTCCAGCAGAGCGCGTGTTCGCGTCCGCCATTGCCTACAACCAGTACCTTCATTCCAAAAACCTTTCGTTAAAGAGGGAGAGAAAATAGCCACAAAAAACACAAAAAACCACGAAAAAAAGGAGCAGCGCCGAGCTGGGCGTTTTTACGAACCACAAATGAACGCTACTTTGCGCGAATGGGGAAACGACCGCGCGGAGGGGTAAACTTTTTCCAAGGGTTGGAAAAGTTGGGTGTCGGCTCAGCCTGCCTCTGGACAGAGCGGAGGCAAACGGGTAGCTTGTCGCGCATGAAAGAAACCTATTCTCAGCAGGATTTAGTCGATTTTCAGCCTCAACACGACCTCTTTTTCGGTATCGATTCGGACGGCTGCGTGTTCGACAGCATGACGATGAAGCAGCGAGTTTTTCATGACGGCATACTTGAGTTTTGGGGTCTAGAGGATGTGGCGGATGATGCGCGGCGTATTTGTGAATGGGTGGGGCTCTATTCTCCGTGGCGCGGGCTCAATCGCTTTCAGTTGATTCTTCGGATTTTCCAGGCATTGAATGAGAGCGGTACTGCGCAAATCGAGACGGCCTCTTTGGAGGTGTTTGTGAATTCGGGCGTTCCGTTGAGTATGGCGGAGTTGGCGAAGCGCGATGACGCAGAGCTTAAAAAGGTGTTGGAGTGGAGCGCGGAGATGAGCCGCCGAATTTCAGAGTTGCCGCCGATTCCGGTGTTTGACGAGGTTTTCCAATGTTTGGAAAAAATCCGTGGCGCGGCGGATGCGATTGTGGTTTCGCAGACGACGGAGGAGGCGCTGGTGCGCGAATGGCGCAATGCAGGGCTGGAAAAATTTGTTGATGTGATCGCGGGGGCGGAACTGGGGTCGAAGGCGGAGTCGCTGACCCGTGCGGCGGTGGGACGCTATGCGTTGGAACAAATTGTGATGGTCGGGGATGCGCTAGGCGACCTCGAAGCGGCGCAGGCGGTTGGTTGTGTTTTCTTTCCGATCATTCCCGGTGATGAAATCGCCAGTTGGATCGAGCTGCGTGACGTCGCGCTCGGGCGTTTGCAAAACGGAACGTTTGCCGGAGCCTATCAGGACGAATTGATTAAGCGGTTTAACGCGGCGCTTTCGCCCGTGCCGCCGTGGCAGTGAAGTCATAGGTCGGATTCTTTTTTCTGAGAAAACAGCGGGCCAGTTTTGTTTAAGAGATGGGCGAATATACCTACAAATCCGAACACATATTAAATTTTTAAAGAAAGAATTTCTCTGGGCACGAATTGTGCTTTATAACAGGCTTTGCAATCAGAGGAAACGGACGAACCAATATGGCTATCATGGGAGACAGAGTGCCGATGTTCAAACTTCGGCCTTATCGAAGTTTGATTGTCACAGCGATATTCGTTGCGGTTATCGGCGGATTGCTCTCTGCCTATTTCTTTATTGAGGACGCCCATCTCCCGACGAGCCGCGGATTGTTTATCCTTATTTTAACTTCGGTGGCGGTGCTGCTTTTGTTCATCGTGGCTTTTTCCCGCTTCGGATTCAGCCACCTGCGGCATCATCGGCCGGGCTATAAACGCGGTTAGTGATTTTCCGCGTTTGACTTTCCTTCTAAATTTCGCATAATCCCGCCTCTTTTTTGAAACCGTTTCAGGTGGACAAAGCATTTTTGGGCTAGTGTAGCTCAGTGGCAGAGCACCCCGAACCTTCGGGGTGGTCGGGGCTGAGAATATGACCGGCGGCATGAAGAAAAGAGAATTTTAAGCCAGTGTAGCTCAGTGGCAGAGCAATTGATTTGTAATCAATTGGTCGGGGGTTCGACTCCCTCCACTGGCTCCAATCTTTTTGCAATGATTGGAAAAACTTCCACGCCAAACCCCCGTTTAATCCCCGTGTTTATTGTTTTTCATCATTCATTTCAGTTTAATTCATTCCACATGCGAGGTAGGGTTTTGGGCTGTGAATTCAAAACCGTCATCTGAACAGGCTCGCAGCATCACCGCCATTGGGTTGGTGGTGAACCTGCTGCTGTCTGGTGTTAAGTTTTTTCTGGGGATTGTCGGCCATTCACAGGCGGTCGTTGCCGATGCGGTGCACAGTCTGTCGGATATGGGCACCGACCTGCTCGTTCTGATCGGTATTAAATTTTGGTCGGCTCCGGCCGATGAAATGCACCCCTACGGGCATCAGCGGATCGAAACCGTGGTGACGCTGCTGATCAGTGCGGTTTTGGCCGCGGTGGCGCTCGGTCTGGGTTGGCGGGAAATCCAGCATCTTGGCGGCGAGCCGCAGTGTCCTCCGCTTTTCATTGCGCTGTTCGGTCCGCTGCTTTCGATTTTTGCCAAAGAACTGCTCTTTCGCCGGACGCGTGTCGTCGGCCAGCGGATTCACTCGTCGGCGCTGATCGCCAACGCGTGGCATCACCGCAGCGACGCGCTCAGCTCCATTCCCGCGCTAGTCGCCGTGGCCGCTGCGTCCGCCAACCCGAAGTGGGCGTTCCTCGACTCGGTTGGCGCGCTGATTGTTTCCATCCTCATTTTGAAAGTCGCCTGGGATATTGCCTCCCCGGCTCTTTCCGAATTGATGGATCACGGGGCCAGCAAAGAGGACCTTCGGGAGATCACGGAACTGGTGCAGTCCATACCCGGCGTTAGCTCCATTCATCGCCTGCGCACCCGCCGCGTCGGCTCCGGCTGGTTCGTTGATCTGCATGCGGAAGTCGATCCCGAAATGACGGTTCGCAAGAGCCACGACATTGCCACCATGATACAGCACAAACTGCTCGAAGAGGGCCCGTCGGTCGCCGATGTCACTGTTCACATTGAACCGGATGAAACCAAATGAAGAAGCGTGTGGCAGTCGGAATGAGCGGTGGCACGGACAGTTCTGTGGCGGCGGCTCTGCTGGTAGAGCAGGGGTGGGAAGTCATTGGCCTCACCGCCCACATGTGGAAAGAGGGCTCGCGCTGTTGCTCGCTCGAAGACGTCGCCCGCGCGCAGAAGGTTTGCGCCGCACTCGGCATTCGCCACTACGTCGTCAACGCGCAGGACCGTTTCGAGCAGCACGTTGTTTCACCGTTTGTCGATGGCTACGCCGCAGGCGTCACTCCGTCACCCTGCATTTCCTGCAACCAGTTCATCAAATTCGGCTTCCTGCTCGACCGCGCCGCGCAGCTCGACTGCGACATTCTCGCCACCGGCCACTATGCGCAAATCGAAGAGCGCGACGGACAGTTCCATCTCTTGCGCGCGATCGATCCCAAAAAGGATCAGTCCTACTTCCTGCACCGCCTCTCGCAAAAGCAGCTCGCGCACATCGCTTTTCCGCTCGGTGGTTGGACCAAGCCCGAAGTCAAAAAATGGTCCGACGACCACAACCTGCCGATCATCCCGCGCGGCGAAAGTCAGGATCTCTGCTTTGTTGAAGCCGGCAAATACGCCGAATTTGTTGAAGGCCGCGCACCGGATGTAAAAAAGCCGGGCAAAGTTCTCGATGACGAGGGCAACGAGCTTGGTGAACACGACGGCATTCACCGCTTCACCGTCGGGCAGCGCGGCGGTACCGGCGTCGCCACCGGCGAGCGCGTCTATGTCAGCGATATCGACGCCGACGCCAACATCATCACCCTCTCGCCGCGCGAAAAAGTCATGCAGTCCGAATGCCTCGTCATCGACGCCCACTGGATCTCGGGAAGTTTTCCGGATTGTATTGTAGGACACGCTTCCCGTATTCGGGAGCGTGTGGTGGACACAGGCTCTCTGAATACAGAGAAGCCTATCCTACAAGATCCTGTGGGTCATTCTGCCTTTACAGTCCAACCGCGCTACGGCCACTCCGGCGCGCCCGCCACCATCGAAAAAATCAGCGACACCGAATTCCGCGTTACCTTTGACGAACCCCAGTTCGCCCTTACTCCCGGCCAGGCCGCCGTCGTCTTCTCCGACACCGAATGCCTTGGCGGCGGGTGGATAAAGTAAGAATGGAATAATGGATTAGCGGAGTGATGGATTGTTGGGTTTCCAAGGTCGCGAATTCAATCTCGAATTTTGGCTATTCGGATGTTTTGTCATTTAGATCCGTTCGCAGTGTCGATGCGAACCGGATCTAATACCCAGCGCTTGTTGAACCAGAAATACTGCTCTGGGTGCGCCTGAATTTCCGCGTCGAGAACCGAAATCAGTTCCTGCATGATCCGCTGACGATCTTCCGTTTTGTTCACCTCGGGGTTCGGGCGGATGGGGTCGAACACCTTGGCTTCGTGGCGGGTCCAGCCATTACGAGTCACGACGACGGGCAGGATGGGACATTTGGCCATTTGCGCGAAGATAGCGGTTCCGGCGCCGAGGCTGGCGGTGCCGTTGAGGAAGTGGACCTTCAGGTCGGATTCGCGTGAACGAACATCCGGCAGAATGGCGAGCACTTCCCCGGCTTTGAGTTTTTTCACTATGTTTTGCAGAATGCGCGAGTCGTTGAGAACCACCTCCATGCCGGTGGCGCTGCGCATTTTGTTGAGCAGCTCGTCGGTCAGCGGGTTTTTCTGACGGCGGGCGATGGAAAAGATCGGCAGGCCGTCGAGTTTTGCGGCGACGCCGGCGAGATCCCAGTTGCCCATGTGGGCGGTGGTGAAAACCAGTGGGCCGGTTTCGCGGTGAAACTTCTGCACCTGCTCCATCTGTTCATAGAGCGGCATGCTCCTGATTTTCTCTAGCGTCAGTTTATGGAAGCGGGCGGCCTCAACCGCATTGAAGCAGAGATTGCGGAACGAGAGCCACGCGATGCGTTTGCGCTCTTTAGCGGAGAAGCGGTCGCCGAACACCTGATGAATTCGCCGCTGCGCCTCAACGGCGCGGAAGCGCATGACATAAAAGAAAAACACGCCGACCAGCCAGCCGACGGCCAGCGCCGCGCGTAGGGGCAGTACATTAACGAGGCCGAGCAGCCCGCGTAGTAGCACGTACTCAACAACATGTTTAGGACGGTGTTTCATGAGGAGGCAGTCTCAGGTTTCGTGTTCTGGGTTACAAGTTTCCAATCATTGGAAAACCGGGCGGTATTTTTTCCAATGATTGGAAGCTTTATCGTTTTTGCCATTTGCGGCGGGCGGGCGGGCGTAGCAACGGCTGCTGACGGGATTCGATGTAGACGGAGTCTTCGCCCAGCAGCTGTTCGAGCTCGTGCCCCAGTTGCTGAGTCGCCTCGACGTATAGGTCGCGGTGCGTTTTGATGAACACCTTTTCGCCGCTGTCGAGAAGGATGCAAATGGAGACCGGTGTGATGCCCGGGTTGCGCGCGATGATTTCCTGAATCGCCTGGAGATGTTCTTTGCTGACGGCTGTTTCGGTCAGGTGGATGCTGACCTTCTGGGCAAAGGTTCTGCCAGCGGCAGAGAGCGGGATGAGTTCCGCCACCTGAATTTCGATCGATTCGCGGAAGTCGAGCGCTAGCTTTCCGCCAACCATCACTGCATTGCCGTCGTCTAAATATTTTTCCAGGGTTTGGAAATCATCCGGCCAGACCACGACGTTGATGGCGCCTTCGAGCCCTTCGATGATAAACCGGGCGTAGGGGCGGGGCGGGTCTTTTTTGGTGAAGACCTTGCGGTACTGGTCGACCAGTCCGCCGATTCGCACGTAAATCTCTTTTTCGCCTTTTTCGAGCCGTTCGGTCTGTTCGTCGAACTTGCCGATTCGCTGCAGGGCAAAGGTGTTGAGCGTCCATTCGTGCACGGCGAGTGGGTGGCCGGAAATGTAGAAGCCGATCAGATCTTTTTCGGCCGCGAGCATTTCGCTTTCGGGCCACGGGGCGACATCGGACAGTTCATCGTCGCCGGCGGTTTTTTCTTTCGCGCCGTCCATCATGTCGAACATGTTGCCTTGTCCGCTGGCGCGGTCTTTCGCAGCCTCTGCCGCGCGGGCCAAGGCCGTTTCGATTCCTTCGAAAAGCCGTGCGCGGTGCATGCCGGTGAAGTCGAATGTGCCGCATTTGACGAGGCTTTCGAGGGCCTTGCGGTTAAACGCATGCGAGTCGACCCGGCTACAGAAATCGATCAGACCTGTATAGGGGCCACCGGCGTCGCGCTCGGCGACGAGCGCCTCGACGGCCCCGCCGCCGACGCCTTTAATGCCGGTCATCCCGAAGTGAACCGCGCCTTTGACCGGGCGGAAGCGGGCGATCGATTCGTTGACGCTCGGCGGCCGGATATCGATGCCCATTTCGCGGGTCTCGGCCAGTACCGATGCAAGTTTGTCGGGGGTGCCCATTTCAGCAGAGAGCAGGGCGGCCATGAATTCTTCGGGATAGTGTGCCTTGAGGTAGGCGGTCTGGAAGGAGATGAATCCGTAGGCGGTGGAGTGCGATTTATTGAACCCGTACTCCGCGAATTTGGCGATGTTATCGAAAATTTTATTGGCGAGTTTGGCCGGGATGTCGTTGGTTTTTTTACAGCCTTCCACAAACTTACCGCGTTGCTTGTCCATCACCTCAGGCTTCTTTTTACCCATCGCGCGGCGCAGGATGTCTCCTTCGCCCAGCGAGAAGCCGGCGAGATCGCGGGCCGCCTGCTGAATCTGCTCTTGGTAGACAATAATCCCGTTGGTTTCTTTCAGGATGGGCTCAAGAATCGGGTGGTCGTATTTGACTTTTTCCTGCCCGTGCTTGCGTTTGTTATAAGTTGGGATGAATTGCATCGGCCCCGGTCGGTAGAGCGCGAGCACCGCGATGATGTCTTCAAAACAGTCCGGATTCATCTGGCGCAGGGTGTCGCGCATGCCGGGACTTTCCAACTGGAACACGCCTGCGGTGTCGCCCTTGCAGAACAGCTCGAAGGTTTTCGGGTCGTCGAGCGGTAGGCCCATCGGATCGAGCAGAATGCCGTGATTTTTATCTATATGCTCGAGGGTCTCCTGAATAATTGTCAGGTTTTTCAGCCCCAGAAAGTCCATCTTGAGCAGGCCGATCTCCTCAGTAGGTCCTTTTTCGAACTGGACAACCGTCATGCCCTCTTTGCGCTCTTTGGTGAGCGGGATAATTTCGATGAGCGGTTTTTCGCCGATGACCACGCCGGCGGCATGCATTCCCGTATGGCGCGGCAGGCCTTCGAGACGCGGGGCATATTTCATGATCTGCCGGGCGATTGGATCGCTTTGGCAGGCGCGTTTGAAATCGGGACTCTCCTTTTGCGCGGACTGCAGGTTTTTGGTCATGTCCGGAATGAGTTTGGCGATGCGGTCGCAGTCCGACAGCGGGATGTTGAGCACGCGGCCGATGTCGCGCATCAGGGTTTTGGCACCGAGCGTTCCGAAGGTGATGATCTGCGCAACGCAATCCTCGCCGTATTTATTGCGGACATATTTGATGACGTCCTGGCGGCGGGTGGGGCAGAAGTCGATATCGAAGTCGGGCGGCGAGACGCGGTCCGGGTTGAGGAACCGTTCGAAAATTAGGTTGTACTTCAGCGGATCGATCGCGGTGATGCCCATCGCGTAGGCCAGAATGGAGCCGGCGCCCGATCCGCGGCCCGGGCCGACTGGGATGCCGTTGTCTTTTGCCCACTGAATGAAGTCGGCCACTACAAGGAAGTAGTTCACATAGTTGGTCTTTTTGATAATCGCCACTTCATACTCGAATTGATCTTTGACCTTCTGACCGTGCTCATCGACCGGATTATCGAAGTCTTCCAGTTCATAGAGTTTTTCGAGGCCGCGTTTGCCGATTTCGACCAGATGTTCCTCTTTGGTCATGCCCTCCGGCAGCGGGAAAAAGGCCGGGAAGTGCAGGCGTTCGGCGGGCAGATCGAACTCGAACTCCACATTGCAGCGTTTGGCAATCTCGACGGTGTTGCTCAGAGCCTCCGGCTGATCGGGAAAGAGCCGCTGCATTTCCGCGCCGCTTTTCATATAGAACTGGTCGCCGGGGTAGCGCATCCGGTTTTCGTCGGAGAGCAGGTGGCCCTGTTGCAAGCAGATCAATACATCATGCGCCTCGTGGTCGGCCTGTTTGATGTAGTGCACATCGTTGGTCGCCACCAACGGCAGGCCGGTGATCTTCGCCACCTCTAGAATATGCTTATTGGCCTCCTTCTGCTCCGGCATACCGTGATCCTGAATTTCCAGATAAAAATTGTTCGGCCCCAGAATATCGGAATACTCCTTAGCCAGCTCGACCGCCTTATCGACCGCGCCCTCGGCGCAGGCTTCCGTCACTTCGCCCTTCAGGCAGGCGGAGAGCCCGATCAGTCCGCCGCTGTATTGCCGCAACAGTTTTTTATCCATGCGCGGTTTATAGTAGAATCCCTCTAGGTGGCTGAGCGAAACCAGACGCATCAGATTCGAGTAGCCGGCGTTATTCTCCGCCAGCAATACCAGATGCATATTGTCGGACTGCGAGCTCTTCTCATCCATCCCGTTGCGGGCAATGTACACCTCACAGCCAATAATTGGCTTGATGCCCGCAGCGAAGGCCTTCTTATAGAAATCCACTGCGCCGTACAGGTTGCCGTGGTCGGTAATCGCCACATACTCTTGGCCCAGCGCCTGTGCGGTTTCCATTACTTCGCCCACTTTACAGGCACTGTCGAGCAGGCTGTATTGCGTGTGAAAATGAAGATGGCAGAATGGAACAGTTTTCATGGCGTCAGACTGTCCATCTTACCGATTCGGCTGAAGGGGAAAAGGCCGGAGTTTCCAACCATTGGAACTTTTTGCCTAAATCCTTCCAACCCTTGTAAAAACGACAGAAATTTTTTCCAAGGGTTGGGCCTGAGCCCCGAAGGGAACGGCAAAAAGAAAGCCCGGAGCGGGAGCTCCGGGCTTTTGGGTCAGTCATTATCGCCGGCGAAAGACGGCGGTGGCGGTGCGTGTTCGGGTGGCGGCGCGGCGGCTGGCGCAGCGCCCGACTGATTGGTCAGCACCAGCCAGAGGGCATGGATCATGCCCGGAATGCCCCAGAGGAGCGTCAGGATAATATTAATCCAGAGGTGTTTGGTGGCTCCGACCTGCATATAAGCTGCAACGGGCGGAAGGATGATTGCGAGGATGATTTTCAGGATCTGCATCGTGCTCTCCTTTGTTTGGTTATTCCGCCCGACCATTCGGACGCAACGCCCGAACTTTAGAAACTTTTGTTCCGTCTGTCCAGAAGGAAGCTCTTGGGTCGTCCGGTTCTGCTAGTATGTACTCATGACCGCGGCCAATTCTTCGGATAGATTCGGGTTTTCCAGACGGAACATATTGCGATCCTTCAAGCGCAGGCGCGCGACCAGATCGCCATACTGCTCTTCGAAAAGACGATCCAAGGCGCCGTTTTTAATGATGCGATCGAGTCCCTCTTCGATTCGTTTCGCCAATTCAGGCCGATCCGGATTGACGTAAAACAGCAACGGGAACGGATAATAGATCAATATCGAGGCCTCAAGACTCATGCCTCCCACCGGAAACGCCCGCGCCTCGAACGCTTCCTCAACCTCGTTGGCGCCAAGAGACACATAGTCGAACTCATCTGACTTCAAGCGCTCGAACAGTTCGTCATAGGTCCCTCCTTCTACCACGCGATACCCATTGAAGCGGAACAAGGCGGCATCGGCCCAGCTAAACGGAATTCCCAAAGCAAGCTTTTGCATTTGACTGGCCGTGCTCACCTCTGCGAATTGGGGCAGATTGCCTTCGCGAACGATCAGCAGCCGATACCCAAGCAATCCCTTCATCAGCGGGGCATTGATGACAATCTTGCGTTCGTTGGCCAGCTTCGGATTACCCGCAACCGTTGCGAATACATCAAACCCTTTTGATCGGAATACGCTCGCTTCCCCTTCGATCGTTGGGAAATCTGTACAATCATTCCCTAGCGTCCAATCGCCATACGCCTGTTCGGTAGCCGCCAAAGTGGTCTCTAGGACCTTGTATTCATACACTTGCCGTGCATTCGATTTGTTTCCGTTCCAAAAGTTTATCTTCATATCTAATCGCTATAATTGTCTGATCGGTTTGCTGCACCAACGTCCCTGCTATTGCTTCGCTTGTCAAGGGAAGGCAAAGACAATATCCATCCGAAAAGGTAACGGTTCCATGAGCAGGTCGGCCTACCGTCACTAGAGCGCACAGCATGGTCAGCGCAATGTTGCCTTTGTGTTGCGCGATATACCGGCTCAATTTGACGGGTTCAGAATTCAAGCCCCAAAACCAAAGCCTCCCGTTCGAAATACAAGTGCAGTTGCTTCCAATGGGTGGAAAAATTGCGTACGATTTTTTCAATGATTGGAAAAACTCCACAACTCTGGAACTGCCGCGGGCGGGAAATCGATTGCGAGGCTCGCACGCAGGTGATGGGTATTCTCAATGCGACGCCCGATTCGTTTTCGGACGGCGGAAAGTTTCAAGGTTTGGAAAAAGCGGTGGAGCGCGCTTTGCAGATGGTGGAAGAGGGGGCCGATATCATCGATATCGGCGGAGAATCGACCCGTCCCGCCGCGACGCCTGTCCAACCATTGGAAGAAATTGAGCGCACGGTTCCAATCATTGGAAAATTGCGCGAGCAATCAGACGTTTTGATTTCGATCGATACGCAGAAGGCGGAGGTCGCCCGCGCGGCGCTGGCCGCCGGTGCGGATATCATCAACGATGTATCGGCGCTGGGCGACTCCGCCATGGCGACGGTGGCCGCGGAGAGCGGCGCGGGGTTGGTGCTGATGCATATGCAGGGTTCTCCGGAGACGATGCAGGACAATCCGCGCTACGACGATGTGGTTTCCAATGTTCGGAACTTTCTGGAGGAGCGGGCGGCGCTCGCGGAGTCCAAAGGGGTGTTCGCCGCGCAGATCGCGCTCGACCCGGGCATCGGGTTTGGCAAAACGGACGCACACAATCTGGCGCTGCTCAATGGCATTGGCGAGCTGGCGGCGGCGGGGCGTCCGGTGCTGATCGGCATCAGCCGCAAGAGTATTTTCGGGCGGCTTCTCGGCCGCGAGGTCGACGAGCGGCTGGCGGGAAGTTTGGCGGTGGCGGTTGTTTCGGTGATGCACGGGGCCCGGATTTTACGGGTGCATGATGTAAAGGAATCTTGCGATGCAATCCGGCTTGTGGATACACTGCGCCTTCTAAGGAGCGCATAGATGAACTGGCTAAGTAGCATAGAAAATCCCGGCTGGACCGGCCTGCTCGAGATTCTGATTCTCGCGACGGTTTTCTATTATCTTTTAAAGTTTTTCCGCGGCACGCGCGGCTCCGCCATTATGACCGGGGTGATCATTCTTTTTATCATCCTGATCACTGCGACAAAGTTTTCCAATTTGCCGGTGCTTAACTTTCTGTTGCAGAAGCTGATGGCGTTTTTGGCGCTGGCGCTGATCGTGATTTTTCATCCGGAAATCCGTCGTGCGCTCGCGCGGCTCGGGCGGCAGGGAAATTTTGTGGTGTCCAAGGCGCGTAAAGCACTGGCCGATCCGATTAGCGATGCGGTGCAGATGATGGCTTCGCGTAAAATCGGTGCGCTGATCGCGATTGAACGCGAAGTGGGAACCAAGGTGATTCAGGACACCGGAACTTCGCTCAACAGCGATGTGACGGCCGAGCTGCTGATGACGCTGTTTTACCCTGGCACTTCGCTGCATGACGGCGGGGTGATTATCAGCGAAGACCGCATCGCGGCGGCGGGGTGTGTTTTTCCGCTGACGCAAAATGATGAGATTGCCCGTAATTTGGGGACCCGCCATCGGGCGGCGATCGGGATGACGGAGGAATCCGATACGATCGTGATTGTGGTCTCCGAGGAAACCGGGGTGATTTCGATTGCCTACAATGGCCGGTTGAAGCGTGGATTTGACGGTCCGCATCTGCGTCGGATTCTTTCGAGGTTCCTTGGGCGCGAAACCGGCGGGCTCCGGCGGATGGCACAGCGTGAGTATTCCAGTCGCGGGCAGATGAGTTTTATTTTCGGGGAGGGATCCGATGAACGATAAGCTGAAAAATAATTTTCAGCGGTTGGTCGGGTCTAATTTGTCCCCGCTGTGGGGAACTGTGACTCGCAACTGGATGTTGAAGCTCTTCTGCCTTGTGCTGTCATTCGCGGTCTGGCAGGGAATTCGCGAGAGCACAAGTTTTGAAGTGGTGATTTCGGATGTTCCGGTGACGATTACAACTGGGGACGGTCGTGCGGTGCTCGACCAATCAACCGATGTGGTGAGTATCCGTTTTCGCGGATCGCGCGATGACATCCGATTTATCAGTCGTGAACAGGTTTCGGTGGAGCTGGATATGTCGGATCGCACGGATCGGATGCGCCAGACGATCAAGTTTGCGCCCCGCTATGTGAAAGCCCCGTCGCGTGCGCATGCGGTTCATTTCTATCCGGCGGATGTGGATGTGATTGTTGACCGGGAGGTTGAGCGGGTTTTGCCGGTGAAAGCCGCCTACGAAGGGCAGCTTCCTGATGGCATCCAGTTGGAGAACGCGGTTTGCAATCCAGCCTCTATTCGGATTCGCGGTGCGGAGCAGCGGCTACTGGATATGGAACAGGTTCGTACGGTGCCGATCCGTCTGGACGGTCGCTACAACACGTTTCAAACCCATGTGGGGGTTGCTGTTAATGGGCAGCCGTGGACGGCCATCCCTGATCGGGTTTCTGTTGAGGTGACGTTGGTGGAGCATGTGGCAACAAGACGGATCGAAAAAAATGAAGTGCGTCCGTTGCTCGCGTCGGATGATACTCGGACTGTGAAGATCCGGCCGGAGAGAGTGGCTGTGATTTTGCGGGGAAGTCCTCAGCGACTTGAGAATTTGAATGCGCGAGAGATATACTTGTATGTCGACTGCACCGAGTTGACGGAATCGACCGATTATGAAGTGCCGGTGCGGGTGGATATGCCGCCGGGAATTCAGGTGGAAAAAATCGAACCAGCCGTGGTGAAGGTGACGGTTAAAACGATGTGATGTTTATGATGAAAAAAAGCTACCTTATTTTATTCGGATTTGGGCTGATTCTGTCGGCGGCGGCGCAGGAGATGTCGTTGTTGGGCGACTCAACAAATACGACGATGGACCTAGACGTCAGCGTCGACTCTGAGAAAGTGAGATCGAAAAACAGCCTGCCGACCACGTCCATCATCACCGACGGGTTTAAAGAAGGGCAGATCGGGGTGCCAGAGTCTGACGAGGAGACGGTCACTACGAATCAGGTCGTTGATTCGAAGTTGAGATTTTTTGTGTCGGCCGGCCTGAAATACACCGACGAAGGAGAATTCGAAGACGCCGAGCGGGCCTACCTGCGCGCGCTGGAAGTTGATCCGGACAATGAGGATATTCTGTTTCGTCAGGGCACGCTGTACGTCGGCATGGAGCGCTATGCGGACGCCATCAAAATCTTTGAGAAGATGTTCGAGCTTTACCCGGAAAATCCGATGATGCACAACAACCTTGCTTGGTGCTATGCCACGGTGCCTGATGTTAGAAACGTGAAAAAAGCGTTGCGGCACGCTCGCGAAGCCATCATGTCCGCGCCGAAGAACGCATCTATGTGGAATACGTTGGCGGAGACCTATTATGTGGCCGGTGATTATGACAAAGCGCGGCGGTCGACCGATCATGCGCTGTTATTGCTTTCTCTGAGGAGGCCGCCGCCGTCGAAAGAAACGGTGGAATCTTTTCAGGCGCAACGAATAAAAATTATCCTCGCTCAGGAAGCGCTGAAAATGCTCGAGGGTGGGGACGACGATTAATCGTCCCAGATGCTTTTCTTCGGCTTGCCCATGAAGTCATCTTCGAACGGATCGGAGCTGAGCAACGGCGAGGTTTGAAACTTCTTTCTGATCGGCGGAAACGAATCTGTATTCAGCACATCCCAGCTCGATTTGAATTTCGGCGTTTTCGATGGCGTATTCCCGAACGAGAATTCTTCCGACTGCCTTCTCGGGAACGAGAAGCGGCTTTGCTGAAGCGGGGACTCTGTTGTTGTCGAGAAAGAGGATTGCGTGCCGAATGTGGATGTTTGTTGCAGGTCGGTTCGATACAGATCGCTCTCGGACGTCTGGAACAGGCGGGGTTGACGCTGGAAATTTTGCAGCGGGGATATCGGCTCCTCTTTCGTTGGTGTGTATCCGGAAATAAAACTCTGGAGACTTTCAGTGTAGCTCTGGAGCGGATCATACTGCATTGCATCAGCCGGTCCTATTGACTCTTGTAAGCCCTGATCGATCCGTTTCTGTTCGTCGGCCTGCGTCTCTTTTCCCAGCCGCGCATTTTCCAGCCGAGTCAGCTCCTCTGTAATCCACGACGACTCTTCTTCATCAAAAGGTGAAGTCCTAGACCCGGCATCATCAAGCAAGGAAGGGGTCAGCCAGTTTTTGTTTTCCTCACTTGGTTGAGGCAGTAGTGTGACTCGACGCGGTCCGGCGGTCTGGCGGAGCACCGCGGAGTCCGAGTCCAGTTCCTTTTCCATCGCCCGTATTTTTGCATCGAGCTCCTGCTCTTCATCGGTCGGCCCTTTTGGAACAACCAGATCCTGATTGTCCAGCGTGGCCGCGGTTGAATATACATTGCGCTGCGTCCGCGTCTTCAGCGCTGCCAGCTTGGCATCCAGCTCATCGCCGGCGGTTGCAACCGCCGCCACGCTCAATGCTGCAAATAGAAAGTTCAACCGTTTCATAGCCATCGGAACATACGCCTCTCCTGAAAATCCGTCAATTGCACCGTTAGACCGCGCTGGTTGCCATTTGTTCATCCGCCTGCTACCGTTTCGGTCATGTTCCGCAACCTAACCCTTCTATTGCTGACAGCCGCCGCGCTCGCCGCGCCGGCCGAAACCTGCTGCTTCCGGATCGATCAGGATCGCATCTGGCTGCGTGCCGACGACGAGCCGCTGGCCCGTCTGCTGGAACATTTCGCAGCCGCTGGGGTTGACGTGCAGATCGACCCCGCCGTGCAGAAAACCGTTCGTGGCGAATGGCAGAATGCGGACGTGGAAAAAGTCATCGACCAGTTGATCTCCCCGTTTGACTACCGTCTCGACTGGCGGCGCGAAACCGGATCACTTGGCCCCCGCATCCACCTCACTGGAATCCGCGTCTTCCGCAAAGGCTTCGCTGCCGAAGCCCGTCCGTTGCGTGCCGCGCGCCGCATCGACACCACCATCGACGGCCGCGCCCGCTTCCTCGCCCGCGAAATCCTCATCGGCTTCGGGCCCGGTTCCTCCATGGACGACCTGCGCGCCTTTCTCGCCCGCACCGGCGGCACCGTCATCGAAGCCAACGAGGCGCTTGGCGTTTACCGCATCCTTTTGCCGGAGGGAACCAACATTCCCGACCTCGCGGCGCAGCTTGCCAACGAAGGGAGCATTGCGCTTGCCGAACCCAATTATGTTTACGACCTGCCCGCTCTGCTGCCCGGCGACGGCTCTGGCAGCGCACCGAAGCAGTGGACTCCTCCCGCCGAGAGCGGAACCCTTGCGGTTTCGGTGCTCGACTCCGGGTTGCTCTCCGACGAAAACCTCGGGCTCGCCGTCCTCAGCGCCTTCGACGCCACTAATCCCGGCTCGCCGCTCACCGCCGATGCCGTCGGTCACGGCACCCTCATGGCCAAACTCGCCGCCGGCCTAGTCGATCCCTACAACACCGCCGTCGGGGAGGGCGTCCCTGTCGTCGCCATCAAAGCTTTTGCTGACGACGGCTCCGCCGACTCTTACACTCTTATCAACGCCATGACTTACGCCGTCGAAAATAGCGACGGCCCCGTCAGCCTCAGCTGGGGCTCCGAAACGCCCAGTCAATTTATCGCGAACGCCGTCAACTACGCCATCGGTAGCGGCTCCCCCGTCGTCGCCGCCGTCGGCAACGAAAACACCGGCCGCCCCATGTATCCCGCCGCCTATCCCGGCGTCATCGGCGTCGGTGCTGGAACTGAAGATGGACAGTACACCGACTACTCAAATCGCGGCGACTTTGTCGATCTCATCGCCTCCGGTTCCGCTGGCGGCTCGCAGGGAACCTCCGTTTCCACCGCCTATATTTCGCATATTGCCGGGCTCTACATGCAGCACAACCCCGGTGGCGACGTTGTCAAAGCGCTCCTCGAAGCCGCTGGGGAAGATAAATTTCTCTCCGAAGAAGACGCCCGCCGTCTTCTTGCCCGATAATCCGCCGCAAGCGTAGCGACAGATAATTTTCCGCAGGAAAATAACGAGTTCACGAGGGATTCAAAGAAGCGCAGCGGCAAAAACCGACCGGAAAAGTTCCACCCAAGACGAAGTCGAGCGAGGCTGGCGCTACTGCGACAGCAACGCGTTGGAACAAGGCGGAAACATAATTTACCAAAGGTAAATAATGAGCGCAACGAATGGTTCAACGAAGTGGAGTGTCAATCCTTGGAAAAAGAAGGCTCAGCCTTCCTGCTTTTCGATGACAGCCGCGCCGAAGGTGAAGCCGCCGCCGAAAGCGGTTAGGCCGACCTTGGCCCCGGCGTCGGTTTTCGGCATCAGTTCCGCCAGTGCGAACGGAATGGTGTTCGACGAGGTGTTGGCGTATTTACGGATGTGGTTGAACATTTTTTCCGGCGGGCAATGGATCGTTTTACGGATGGCTTCGATGATTCGCTCGTTGGCCTGATGCGGCACAATCATGTCGAGGTCGTCCACGCTAATACCGCGGTTCACGCAGGCTTTTTCGAGCATGTTGATCATCTTTTTGACTGCGATTTTGAAAACGGTCAGCCCTTCCATTTTGATGACTTCCGCGCTGCCCATATTGGGGACATAGAGCACTTTGTCTGCGACGCCTTTGGCGGAAAGAACTGGGCGGTTGATCCGCGAGTTGATGTCGCCGCCGCGCGGTTCGCAGGAAAGAAGTGAGGCGGTTGCCGCATCGCCGAACAGGACGCTTGTTTTTGGGTCGTCGGGGTTGATCATCGGGGAAAGGGTTTCGGCGGTGATGACGACCACTTTTTTGGACGGGTCGTCGCGCAGAATATCGGATGCGTTCTGTAGGGCGTACATATAGCCCGAGCAGGCGGCGTTTATGTCGTGCGCTTGCATCAGCAGTTCGCCTTTTTCGGGGCTGAATTCGCGCAGGACACGGCAGGCCAGCGATGGGGTCATTGCGGTTGGCGTGCCGGTCGAGCAGATTAGCGCGTCAATATCAGCAGGCTGCAGATTTTCTTTTTCGAGCAGGTCACGCATCGCTTGAACGGCCATGGATGTGACGTCCTGGTCGCCGTCAATCCAGTAGCGGGTGGTAATGCCGGTCCGTTTTTGAATTCCGGCGGAATCCCACTCGTCGCCGGGTTTCACCAGTTCTTCGTTAAGCACTTTGCGCGAGCCCAGCACGGTGGCGATTGACGAAAGAATGACCGGTTTCTGTTCGGCGGCGACCGCCGCTTTGGCAACGGGAGCCGCTGCGCGGATTTTATCGAGAATCGGCGTGCCGGGGTTCTCGGCGGTGACCGGTTTTTTGATCAGATGGGTCTCTTCGGTTTTAATGCGCGCCAACGGGGTGCCAACATCGACCGCATCGCCTTCGGCCAGCAGAAGTTCTTCGACAATGCCGTCAATCGGCGTGGAAATTTCCATGGTCGCTTTATCGGCTTCGACAGAGGCGAGAAGTTCGCCGGCTTTAACGGTCTGGCCAACCTCCACTTGCAGCTCGGTGATGGTGACGGTTTTGTCGGACGGGCTGGAGCCGATGGCGTTGACGATCACGAAGCCTTCGGCTTCCTCAACTGGCTTCTGCCAAGCGAGAGAGTAGTCGAGCATCTCGGCGGCTTTGCTAAGAATGCTTTTGAAAGAGGGCAACACTTCCATCTGGGTTTCGTAGAGGAAGGGGATGTAGGTGTCGTGCCGGGCGACACGCGCCATTTTGATTTCTCCGGTCGCTTTCTCTGCGACGGTGGCCAGAATTTCGCCGCCGAGTCCGCAGGTGTGGTTGTCTTCGTGGACGACCAGCAGGCGGCCGGTTTTCTGCGCGGAAGCGATAACCGCTTGTTCGTCCCACGGCGAAAGCGAGCGCAGGTCGATCACTTCGGAGGAGGCATCGGCTTCCTGTAGGGCGTCGGCGACTTTTTCGCACAGCGGCATGGTTGAGCCCCAGCTGACAATCGTGATGTCTTTTCCGGGGCGCGACAGCCGCGCTTTGCCGATCGGAACAAACTGCTCTGCCGCATTTTCCGCGCAGGTGACGGAGCGGTCGTTGATCAGATTTTTCGGGAAAAGGAAGACGGTCGGGCGGCCGGACTCGAACGAGGCGTTGAGCAGGCCGGCGGCATCGGCAGCGGTCGAGGGCATAAAGACATCGAGGCCGGGGATATGCGCGAAGGTGGCATCGAAGGTCTGCGCGTGATACGGGCCGAGGCCGGGGCGGTAGGCACCGCAAATCGCCATCATCACGACGGGGCATTCCCACTGGCCATTGGTGCGCCACCACATGGCGCCGAGCTCGGAGGCAATCTGGTTGAAGGCGGGCAGCATGAAGTCGGAGAACTGAATGCAGGCGACCGGCTTTTTGCCGGTCAGTGCCTGACCGATCGCTGCGCCGACAATCGTCGCTTCGCTGAGCGGCGCGTTGACGACCTGGCCGGGGAAGTCGTTGCCGACTCCGCGGGTGAGCCCGAACACATCGCCTTTGGGGTCTTCAATATCTTCGCCGTACAAATAGGCGTCCGGTTCCGCGCTGAGGCGGGCGCGGATAACCGCGCGCATGGCTTCGATCATCGTGAGCGCATCGCCGTCGTCGCGCTGCTCGCTTTTCGCGGTAAATTCTGCGGACAGCGGTTTTTTTGCGGAAAATTCGGTGACGGCATTTTGCGCCTTGCGGGCGACGTTGAAGGCCAGATCAATCTCGTGGTTGATCTCGTGTTCGATCTGTTTGAGATCGGCTTCCGGAACTCCAGCCTTGATCAGCTTTGCGGCCAGATTCAGAACGGGGTCGGCGTTGGCCCGCATGTCGCGGATGTCCTCTTCGGAGCGGTAGAGGGTGTGGTCGTCGGCATTGGTGTGGCTGGTTAGCCGTTCAAGATTCATCACCACAATCTGCGGGCCGCCGGTTTTCCGAACATTGGAAACCGCTTCGCCGAGTACTTTGTGCGTATCGACTGCGTCGGTGCCGTCGGTGCGCAGAATTGGAATTCCGTAGAACTCGGCGACGTCGCCGTCGGGTAGCGAGAAGAAGGTGCGGCCTTGGGTCGGGGTCGATAGGGCGAATTTATTGTTCTGAACCACAAAGAGGACAGGGAGGTTAGAGCGGACGGCTTCGGCGACTGCTTCGAAAAATTCGCCTTCCTGTGTTCCGCCGTCGCCGATACCGCAATAGACAATTTCGCCTTTTTCTTTTACGGCTTGAGCAACGCCGACTGCCTGCAGGGTATTGGTAGCGACGCCAGTTGGGGCGCTGAGAAGGTTCAGTTCGCGGCCGCAGGCGAAGCCGGGCATGCGGCGGCCTTCGGTGGGCGAACCGGTCCGGCCGAGCAATTCGAGCAACATGTCGGGCAGGGACACGCCACGGGCGAGCATCAGCGCGCGGTCGCGGTAGTGGCAGTGCAGCCAGTCATTTTCCGTTAGATGCGGGGCCAGTGCGGCGATTGCCTCGTGTCCGGATGCCGGAATGTAGAAAAACGCTTCGCCGCGCTGGGCGGCGTCTTCCTGTACCGCGTCGGCTTTACGCGACGTGAGCATGTTGCGGTAGATGTCTAGAAAAAGGGGAATATCTGTCTTTTGCATAAAATCGATTTGTTTTATTAAAACGATATACTAGGGGGACGTTCGATTGAGGTCGAATATATTTTCTACTCGAAAACCAGACACAACCTCACCTGCTGATCGACTCAAAAAGCTCTAGACTCTGGAATTCACAGCATGGAGGTGAAGAATATTTTTCCAATGCTTGGAAAAATTGCTGTTTATCTTTCATACAATGGGTATCCTGCTCGGTCGATTGCCCCCAAATAGTAAATTTTAACCAGTAAATTTTAATTATGAATTGTGAGTGTGAGTTGAAAGAAAAAGTGGATGGGATGATCGCCCGCATCGGAACGGCTCCCGAAATGGCTATTCCGTTGCTGCAGGCGGTGCAGACCGAATTCCGCTATGTTTCGATTGAGGCGATTGAGTATATCGCCGCCAATACGGAAATGACCGAAACCAAGCTCTACGGGGTGGCTACCTTTTATTCCCAGTTTCGCCTCAAGCCGGTCGGCGAAACCATCATTAAGGTCTGTCATGGAACCGCTTGCCATGTCGCTGGCGCGAAAGGCGTCACTGAATCGCTTGAAACGCGGCTCGGGATCAAGACCGGAGAAACCACTGCCGACGGCAAATACACTCTCGAATCGGTCGCCTGTCTCGGCTGCTGTTCCCTCGCACCGGTTGTCGCGGTTAATGGCGACATCCACGGGGGTCTCGATCGCAAAGCCGCGGCAAAATTGATTGACGATCTGGAGGCGGGCAATGAGTAACAAGATTAAAATTTCTGTCGGAATGAGCACCTGCAATATCGCCGCTGGCTCGCGCAAACTTTTCCAAACATTGGAAAAACAGATCGCGGAGGGAGCGATTGATGCGGATTTGACGATTATGGGCTGTCTCGGCATGTGCTACGCCGAGCCGCAGGTACGTATCACGGATGCGGACGGAACCGAAACATTCTATGAAAAGGTGAATCCGGCTCGGCTCAATAAAATTGTGGTCGATCATTTGCAGGGCGGAACCCCGATCGCCAACTGGGCGGTGGATCTGGACAAGCGGTTCGATCGCCAGAAGCGCATTGTGCTACGCAACAGCGGGCTCATCAATCCGGAGAGTCTCGACGATTATCTCGCTAAAGACGGCTACCAGGCGCTCGAAGCGGTGCTGAAAGAAAACAACCCTGCAGCGGTGATTGAAGCGATGCTCGCCTCCGGCCTACGCGGCCGCGGCGGCGCAGGCTTTCCGACCGGTCTCAAATGGAAATTTGCACTGGCGGAGAAAAACGATAAAAAATATGTTGTTTGTAATGCGGACGAGGGCGACCCCGGCGCGTTTATGGACCGTACAGTTCTGGAGAGTGATCCGCACGCCGTGCTCGAAGGGATGGCGATTCAGGCGTTCGCCACCGGCGCGAACGAGGGCTATATTTACTGCCGCGCGGAATATCCGCTGGCCATTACGCGTCTGAAGATCGCCATTGCGCAAGCAGAGGAAAAGGGAGTCCTTGGCGACAACCTTTTCGGAACCGATTTTTGTCTGCATCTCCATATTAAGGAAGGGGCGGGGGCCTTTGTCTGTGGTGAAGAAACTGCGCTAATGGCTTCCATTGAAGGTCAACGCGGCATGCCGCGTTTGCGTCCGCCGTTTCCCGCCCAGTCCGGGCTGTTCGGCAAGCCGACCACCATTAACAATGTGGAGACGCTCGCCAATGTTTCATGGATCATCCGCAACGGTGCGGAGGCGTATGCCGCCATCGGCACCGAAAAATCAAAAGGCACCAAGGTATTTGCGCTAGCCGGTAAAATTAAAAATGGTGGACTGGTCGAAGTGCCGATGGGCATTACGTTGCGCGAGGTGATTGAGGAAATTGGCGGCGGCACCGGCACTTCCCGCACCGTAAAAGCCGCCCAGATGGGCGGGCCGTCCGGCGGCTGTGTTCCGGCAGATTTGTTCGACACGCGGGTCGATTACGACGAAGTCACTAAGACCG